>NZ_VBSP01000006.1 GCF_005864045.1 Ruoffia tabacinasalis
TTACACCGCACCCCCTTGTGCATTTCCTCCATGATGTCATCTTGAAGTTGAACATGTTTATCTTTAATATTTAGTAAGTCTGCGATATAATTCATATGAGCCAAGTGAATTCTCCTTTTAGTAATGTATGGTAACTTTATTATATAGGAATTCACTGGCTTTTTGTGTACATACAAAAAAAGGTGTCAGTGAGATTTCTCTCACCAACACCAAAAATTCAAGAACCCCAATTTGAAGGCAGCTAGATGTCTTATTTTTTTAGTTTTTAGTTTGCAGACGATACATTTGATAGTATGTCCCTTTTTTCTCAATCAATTCATCGTGATTTCCTTGTTCGATAATGTTTCCTTTATCAAGAACGATAATCTGATTGGCATCTCTAATCGTACTTAAACGGTGAGCAATCGCAATGGTTGTTCGGTTCTGACGCATCTTAGCCAAACTTGCTTGAATATACTCTTCTGTTTCCGTATCAATATTAGCCGTAGCTTCATCAAGAATTAAAATCTTCGGATCACGCGCCATTGTTCTGGCGAATGAGATTAATTGTTTTTCACCACTTGAATAACTAGCTCCTCGTTCAATAACTCGGTGCTCATAGCCATCTGAATGTTTTTCAATAAATAAATCAGCATTTACAAAGTGTGCCGCTTCACGAATCGTTCGATCTGATATTGAATGGTCTAACAAACGGATATTTCGATTCACATCCCCATAGAATAAGAAAGAATCTTGAAGAACTAGCCCGATATCTTTTCTTAATTCTTCATAAGAAAACTCACGAATACTATGTCCGTCTATTAAAACATCTCCTGATTGAAACTCATAAAATCGCATTAAGACATTAATAATCGAACTCTTACCACTTCCGGTATGCCCAACAATCGCAACCGTTTCTCCTGGATTAACAGTGAAACTAATGTTGTTTAATACATTTTGATTTCCATCATAAGAGAATGTTAAATTTTTAAATTCGATTTTTGCATCTTTGATTTCAGCGTCCTCGTGAACAATTTGCTCAGGCACATATTCCTCATGATCCAGTACTCGTAAAATACGTGAACTTGATACTACCCCATCTTGAAGTAAACTTAAACTATCCATCATCATTCCCATTGGTCTAAAGAATTGTGAACTATATTGAACAAATGCATAAATCACACCTACTTCTAATATACCATTTAAGTATTGTCTACCTAAGAAGTAGATTACTAAAGCTAAGGATAATCCTTCTAGTAAACTAATAACACTCATTAATAGGAGTGCATTCATTTTTACCATTTCATAGCGCGCACCAAAATGTTTTTCATTTTGGTCATCAAATTCATTAATAATTCGTTTCTCTTGACGGAAATGTTGAATAACATTCATTCCAAGAATAGACTCGTTAATTTTAGTATTTAATCGACTTAAATTCTCACGCATTGAGCGATATACTTGTGAACTGTAACTTTGATAATACCAAATAATTCCAATCATAATTGGGACAAAGATTAAGAATAACATTGCCATACTTGGATTCATTAAATACATCCCGATGAAGACTGAGATAACTGTTACAATCCCTTCAAACAAAGCATAAAATGTATTCCAAAAGTTTTTCAATGTTTCAGTATCATTTGTTACGCGAGAAACTATCGATCCACCGGGAGTTTGGTCAAAGTATCGCATTCCTAACGTATTAATTTTAGTAAATATTGTATCTCGGACGTTTTCAACTGTCTTTTCAGCAGCCATATTGAATAAATACGTCGATAAATAATTCGATACACCTTGTAATAGAAGTAAGAAACCATAAGTTAAAGCAAAAGTGGTCGCTATTTGTACAGTAACGTCTAGATGTGTCAAATGATCATCAATAAATGTTTGAATTACTCTTGGCATAATAACAGAAACAGCTACTGTGACTGATGTAAATAAGATAGCAACTAAGAACGTCTTCCAATATGGTTTTGCGAAAGCAAAAATTCGTTTCGTTACGGTAAATTGCTCTCTCATGGACATTTTTCTTGCCCAAGCTGATTCATGTTGAACTTTACTTGCCATTATTACACCTCTTCCATTTCAGAACTTAATTCTAATTGTTGGTGTTCATACATTTCTTGGTACCAACCATTATTGTTAATTAATTCCTCGTGTGTTCCACGCTCAACAATTTGACCTTCATCCAGCACAACAATCTCATCCGCATGCATCACACTACTTAGACGATGGGCAGAAATTATTGTTGATTTGTCTTCACGTGTTTCTTTAATTGAATTTAGAATGGCTTCTTCAGTTTTAGCGTCTACGGCAGAAAGTGAATCATCCAATATCAATAACTCTGGATTAATTAACATCGCTCTCGCCATAGAAATACGTTGTTTTTGTCCTCCAGATAAAGCCACTCCACGTTCACCTACTAATGTATCATAGCCTTCACTAAAGCCTAATATGTCCTCATGAACACTTGTCACTTTAGCAATTTCTTCAACTTCTTCATTAGTAGTATCCATATTCGCAAAACGGATATTATCACGAACAGTCGTTGAGAATAAGAAATTATCTTGAGGAACGTAACCGATATTCGCTAATAAACTATCTAATTGATAATCTTTAATCGAAATTCCATTGAAGGTAATATCTCCTTTAAATTGGTCATAATCACGTAACAATAACTTAAATAATGACGTCTTACCAGATCCAGTACGACCAACGATTCCAAGTGTATTCCCTTGTTTAATATGAATATCAATATCACGTAAGGAAGCCTCGTCATCATCATCTGGATAAGCAAATTCATCTATTTCAATATGAATATCACCTGAGATAGATTGACTCAATGCATCCGGTTCTTCAATAATCGTACTTTTTTCATTTAAAATTTCTAAAATACGGTCATAACTTGCTGAACCACGTTCTAAAATATTAAACAAACGTCCGATCGCAATCATCGGCCACTGTAAACGAGTCACATAACTGATGAAAGCAACTAATAAACCAATAGTAATTTCTCCTTGTGAAACTAGAAAACCACCAAAGAATACACCTAAAATCGTAGCTGCACCCATAATTAGTTGACTTGCAGGTCTAAACGCAGCATCAAATAAATAAACTTTTTGATTCCGATCAACTACGTTTGTCGTCATTTTCTTAAAGTCTTCAATATCTAACTCTTCTTCACCAAACGTTTTAATTACTTTCATACCAGTAACACTCTCTTGAACTTTATCGTTCATCGAAGAAAAAGCTGCTTGAGATTTTCGTGAGTGATAGTGAAGCTTACGACCGACAAAACGAATTAAAATCGTTAACAAAGGTATAGGGATAATCGACACTAGTGTTAATCGCCAGTCTACAAAGAAAAACATCATGAATAATGTCAATAATCCTTGAGATAAAGAGTCAACTAAGGTTAAAATTCCTCCCCCAGCAACCATACGTATCGAGTTCAAGTCATTTGTCGTTCTCGCCATCAAATCTCCAGTACGATATTTTTGAAAGAATATCGAATCCATTTGGGTAAAATGAGTGAACAATCTTGCTCTAAGTATCTTTTCCAGTTTTGCTGATGTTCCAAAAATCTTCGTACGCCATACGTAACGCATCGCATATTGAACTATAGCAATAACAACCAGAATGACACTCCACATAACCAATTGACTTCCTGTAATTGTACCTGCAGTCATATTATCTATGATGATACCAATAATCATTGGCACAAGCGCAGTCATCACACTCAATAGAATTAACATTGATATTCCAAAAATATACGCTTTTCTTTCTTGTTTAAAAAACCAACCCAGTTTTCCAAACATATCCATACAATTCACCCCATCCTAAAATTTAAAAAAGAGAGACATGTCATACCCTTTGCCTCTCAAAATAAAGCTATCAATTTCATCTCAAAAACTTAACTTTTAAATAAAAAACCTTGATACAACCGCTATTAGTAGGATAAAACATACCATAGCCTATTTACTGAAGCAAATCTTTTGCTTCTTATCTATTGAGAACAGCCCTAGTATTATAACACTTTTAAAATTGTCATGCATATTTAATTAGAATTGGTTATAAAAAGTAATTAATTGATATCAGATGTTACATATTTATTTCATAGGAAATTGACAAAATTCAAAAAAATAGAATGGAGAAAGAGATAGTGTTGATAACTCTACGGGGTCCAATGTGGAAACCTTCATTCTTAGGAATGGAGGTTTTTTATTAACCAATTTAAAATATTGGATGAACAAATCATAATTGTCCATAATAGGAATTGAAGAATTACTGATTATAAAAGAGCAAAACAATTCTTACTGACTACCAACTATTTAAATATAATTAATGGTTAAAGTAAATTATTTATGGACAATGAGACTCATATTTATAAAAACAAGGCTACTTGCGATGAAATAACACATCTTCACAGATCTGATACAGTAATAAAGCATGCTCTGATGAAATCATTAGATCATGCAGAAGATCATATTAAATATATAACTGAGCATCGTTTTGCAGGTAATTATCCTAATATAAAAATACGCCTATGTAAAAATAAGTAGTTATAAAAAAATAGATATTCAAAACTAGATTGGTTAATTTCAAATCTTTGTAATTTAATAAAAACGAAAACCAGATATAAAAAAGATAATGCTATAAAACATTATGTAAAAAATTATAATGAAGTCCCAATATGGATTATCTTAAACTTTATTGATTTCGGACAAATTAACACATTATTTTATTGCTTGCCTATATCCTTGTTAAATCAAATAGCAAAGAATTGCCTATCATTTGTTCATGAAAATCGAATTCAATAAATGTTATCTTCACTGCAGAAATGATGTATATAACGTTTTTAGCATATTGCAATGTTTTGTTAGTCGAAATGAATATGCTTTTTTACACAATTCTTTTCTAAAACAAATTAAGTCTTTGGATAAAAACTAAATTCTATTTCTATTAATGTCATTCTAATAAGATGGGATTTCCAGAGAATTGGCATGAAAACAACAAAAAATTTATCCATTAATACTCTTTAGTATTCTGAATTTATAATTTTTTCCTTAAATAAAAGGGTTGATGACATATAAATGCCATCAACCCTTTTTATACTTTTTTACAAACGCTATATTAACGCTGTTTCATTGAGTTCATAATTTGTTGAACTTTCTTTTTAGATGGTTTTTGACCCATTTGAGCCATCATTTGAGAAATCATTCTCTCGTCAATCGGTGGATTTTCCTTAAAGTAATCCATCATATACTTTCTTGATAGGAAGAAACCAGCGACAAAACCAATAATTAATGCAATAAATACGATAACTAACCATATCCAAGTTGCCATTTAACTACACCTCTCTTCTAAACATCATGTAATACAATAATACTAAATAATCATAGTGTTGACTAGAGAAAATTATTTGTTGTTTCTATTATGTAAGCCGCGTTCTTTTTGTATCTCTTTAACTTTATTTGGAGTTAAGTCCTCCCCTTCAGGATCAACGACTTTAATTCCCTCAATTTGAGCACCAATGCTATCTCTCATACTTTGAATATATTCTTTGTGCAGTTTTTTTCTTTCAATCGCTTCTTCTTCAGTGATTGTCCCTGCTTTGTTCTTTTTAGACAGTTCGTTGATGCGTTTGATCTTATCTTTACTTAACATGTAATCACTCCTTTACTACGAACATTTGTTTGCTAAGCGGTATTATAAATGCTATACTAAAAACAATAAAAACGAAAGAGTTGAAATTATGAAATCAATATCAGTAAAACAATTAAATATACTTGATTGTATACATAAAGCAATTGACTCTAATGGATACCCTCCGACTGTCAGAGAAATTGGAGCAGAAGTTGGTTTAGCTTCGACATCCACTGTTCATGGTCATCTTTCTCGATTAGAAGGCAAAGGTTACTTAGTCCGTGACGCAAGTAAAACACGTGCGTTAGAGCTTACACCAATTGCGCTCGAAGCATTGGGTGTTTCAAGAAAGGATATTCCCTTGCTTGGTCGCGTTGCTGCCGGTGCGCCTATCTTAGCGATTGAAGAGGCTGTTGATTACTATCCAATTCCACCTAATTTAGAACATTTTGATAGCAATGATTTATTCATGCTCCAAATTGACGGTGAAAGTATGATCAATGCCGGTATCTTCAATGGTGATTTAATTACAGTTCGTCGCCAACCTTCTGCTAATAATGGTGATATCGTTGTCGCTTTGACTGATGATGACGAAGCAACTTGTAAGACTTTTTACAAACAGTCTGATCACTATATTTTACGTCCCGAAAATGACGCTATGGATGACATTATTTTAAACTCAGTCCAAATATTAGGTAAAGTTATTAGCTTATACCGTGAATTTTAGATTTAAAATATATTAATTAAAACGAAATCCGAACACTATAGTAGAGTTCGGATTTTTTTGAATTTTAAAATAAAGAGTAGATATTAGTATTGCATTAAAGCTTTATAGTTATAACCTTCAATTTTTTCTCTACCGTTTAATTCTTTCAATTCAATTAAGAATGCAATTCCTACAACTTCTCCACCTAGTTTTTCAACTAAGTCGATTGTAGCTTTAACCGTACCACCTGTTGCTAATAAATCATCGATAATGACAACTTTTTGACCAGGTGTAATTGCATCTTTATGCATCGTTAATACGTCAGTACCATATTCAAGTTCGTATTCTACTTCAATGATTTCACGAGGTAATTTCCCTTTTTTACGAACTGGCGCAAAGCCAATTTCCATTGCGTAAGCAACAGGACATCCCACGATAAACCCACGCGCTTCAGGTCCAACAGCAACTTCAGCCCCTACTTCTCTTGCATAGTCCACAATTTCTTGTGTTGCTTGCGCAAAAGCAGGTCCATTTGCCATTAATGGTGTAATATCGCGAAACGTTACACCTTCCTTTGGATAATCTTCGATTGAAGCAATATAATCGTTTAAGTTCATTTAGTTATTTAATTCCCTTCAAAATAATCTTTAATAGCGTCTAACGGCTGATAATTTAATAAAGCCTCTGACTTATATTCACTTTCATATTGAATAAATGTCTTTAAATGAGGTAAATCAATTTTATTTTTTGTTGCTTCTTTATTAAACTCTAACCGACCATTCTTAATTGTAACAAATTCTGCTTCTAAAAACATCAAAAACATTCCTTTTAATTTAACTGGGTGTATATTTAATGCTTTTGTTATGTTTTCAACTTCTGTTTTGTACATAAATTCTTGCTTGACAAAGATATATTTATACAAATTAACGAACTCTTCTCGAGATGGGATACCTGCCATATATTTCGATTCCTGAACAAATGATCCTAGATAGACTTTCGACCAAGCTTGTGTATTCACTATCTCATTCAATTGTTGTAATTGAATCGGCGGCTCCATTACAATGAGGTTATTATATTGGGCTAAATTAACTTTTGATGCATTCTCATATAATACAACAGCTGCACCGTTCAATTGCTTGGACATATAATCTGCAATCGGCTGATGGGCGAATAAATATAAAGCTTTATCTATACTTAACAAATCTTTGTGAATCTTGCTTGAGCGGTAATCTAACCACTGAGAGCCATTAACTCCCATATCTTTCACCATTAACTGTGGAAGACGGTTCCCGTTCCATTCATTAATATCTAACTCACCAACAACAGATACCACACTGCCGTTCTCTAAGCTTTCAGCTTGCTCTGCTTTGCCAAAGCCAATGGCTTGTAATTCGACTTTGGTATCCGTTTGGCTTAGGGCAAGTTTAACATGGTTTTTATCTGCTCCAATAAATCTAATTGTGTTAATATGAGCATCTTTAACCATAAACTGCGGTTTTGGATTATCCGTACCGAAAGGCCCTAATAAGTTCACTTCATTAATAAAATCAATCGTCATTTCATTCACACTTAACGGCATATCAATGACAATTGGCTCAGGTTCGTTTAGTAATTCAGTGTAGTGTTCAAAACTTTTGTGAATGCTTTGTTTAAAGTCTTCCCAATTCTCTTCATCAATCGTTAACCCTGCTGCTTGACTATGTCCACCGAAGTGAGTCAGGTACTCATTTTGTTTAACGAGTTCTTCGAAGATATTTATCTTAGAGACACTTCTTGAACTTCCTTTATATTGCTTTTTCTCTTCTATGTATTGGAAGACAATCGCTGGTCTTTGGTATTTTTTAACCAAACGACTTGCAGCAATCCCCAAGACTCCGGCAGGCCAATCTTTATCTGCTTCAATAATAATATTTGGAATCGAGTCATATTGACCCATTCGATTTTCAATTTCTCTAGTAATGTTTTCGGTGATAGATTTTCTTTCACGATTCTTTTCATTCACTATTTCTAATAAAGTTTCTGCTTCAGAAATATCTAATGTTTTCATTAACTCTAAGCCAGGCGTCGGATCTCCTAATCGACCAACTGCATTTAAACGTGGACCAATAATAAAGCCAATCGTCTCACTCGTTAAGTTATCTAAATTAACTTTTTCATTTTGTAATAATAATTGTAAACCAACGCGCATCGAGTCTTTAATTAGAGTCAATCCACTTAATACAATCGTTCGATTTTCATCCGTTAAAGACACCATATCTGCAACCGTACCGATTGCTGCCAATTCAACAGCTTCTGTCGGAACTTCACCTAATAATGCACTAACTACTTTCAAAGCGACTCCCGCCCCACTTAATTCTGGGAAAGGATATTGACCTGAAGGATGTTTTGGATGAATAATTGAGAATGCATTCGGTAATTCACTTTGCAATTCATGGTGATCGGTAATAATACAATCCACACCTATATCATTCATTGCATCCACAGCTTCAAAGCCAGCAACACCGTTATCGACGGTTATGATTAATCGGATATCTAATTCGTTAACCAACTCACTCCAACATGCTTTATTTGGCCCATAACCGTCTGTTAAGCGGTTTGGTAAATAGTAATGGACGTTGGCTCCAATAGTCTCTAAAGTCTCATACATTACCAATGTGCTAGTAATACCGTCTGCATCATAATCTCCATAGATTAAGATTGGTTCAAATTCTTCAATCGCTTTTTGAATGCGTTCGATTGTTTTGTCCATCTCAAATAGTAGAAAAGGATCATGATAAAGTTGAGGTTTTTGATTTGTTTTCTCAATTAACTCTTCAGAACTTGTGATGCCTCTAATTGAACATAGGCGTAAAAAAGTTGAACTAAATGTAGATTCATTATTGTCTAAAATACTTTTAGAAGCGTCTCTATTAAACTCTGGTCTGATTTGCCAATCAAACTGTGCCATATTGAACTTCACGAATATTACACTTCCTCTGTTGTATCAGTTGCTACATCTTCATTTAATTCTGGTTTTTCTTCTGTTTCTATAGAAATTGTATTACGTGAAACACGCTCTTGTTCTTCGACCTTACTGCGTAATTCAGCAATTGTTGCATCTTTTTCAATCGCAGTATTTGAGTGATTATGTTTCTCTTTTGATAATTGTTTTTCTAATTCTTTATTTTTCTTTCTGTTTGATTGAATCGCAGACATTGATGCAATCATTCCAATGATAACTCCAACCAAAATACTGAATAATACAACTAAGACAAGTGATACTTCAAATTGAGTGAAAAAGAAATCAATTCCAACAACATTTGTATTTTGTAATGCAAAAACGACTACTAAGATTAGTAACATAATAATCGCAATAACTTTCCATTGTTCTTTCATCTAATTATCCTCCTTGAAATTTAACATTTCTCCTGCTAATTTATCTCCAATACTTGGAAACACTTTATATAGTATATCAATAAAATGATAATAACGGGGACGATTTAACTCTCTTTTGCGACGTGATGGTTTTAAATGTTTAGTCACATCTTTAGCTAACTTTTGTGGATTTAATGCAAATGCTTTAATACGGTCATAATATTCTTTAGAATTTGAATCATGATTGAAAAAGTCCGTTTTGACAGGTCCAGGATTAATTGTTGTCACATCAATACCAAACCGCTTTAATTCCAATCTTAAACTATTCGCATAGCCTATCACTGCAAACTTCGATGCCGAATAAACACTTGAACTTGGTGTGGCTATTTTACCAGCTATGGAAGAGATGAATAAAATATGTCCAGCTGTATTTTTAATAATCATTTCCCTTGCGACCAATTGTGATAGATAAATCATCGCATAAGTATTGATTTTAAAGAGCTGATCAATTTCTTTAGAAGTGAAATCCACTGCTTTTTTAAATATACCCATACCACTTGAATTGATTAAATAATCTATATGACCAAAGGCATTGATTGTTTCTTCAACGGTTTCTTCAATTTCTTTAGCCTCAGATAAATCTTTCGCTAACACAAGTGTGTCTATTTCGTATTCTTGCTTCAGTTTGTCTGCCAATTCATTGAGTACTTCTTCTCTTCGAGATACTAATACAAGATTACCGCCTTTTTTGGCTACTTCAATGGCAATCGCTTTACCGATACCACTTGAAGCGCCCGTAAGTAATACGACTTTGTTTTTCAGAAACATAATCTCATCCTTTCAATTATATTTCAAATTCATTTAAATCATAAGCAACTTTCGTTTGTTTGAATATTGAGCGCGCATCTTTTTCTAATTGTTTCACATCTGCCCCTAAATATCTTGAGCTAATGTGATTTAAATATAATTGCTTAACCTTTGATTGTTTAGCAACTTGTGCTGCTTGTTCAACTGTAGAATGGAAATAACGATTCGCCATCTTGTTCTCACCTTTTGCATGTGTCCCTTCATGAACAAGGACATCAGCTTCTTCGGCTAATTTCCCGATGTTTGCATTGGGTCTCGTATCTCCTATAATTGCAATGACTTTACCTGGTTGGGCTTCCCCGACAAAATCTTTCCCATCAAGTTCAGTACCATCTTCTAAAGTAACTGTTTCTCCATTTTTTAACTTTCCAAATATCGGTCCGTTCGGAATATTGTATTCTTTAAGTTTTTCAACCAGTAACACACCATCGGATTTCGGTTCTTCAATTCTATAACCAAACGACAGAACGTTATGTTGTAGTGGTAAGTATTTAACTTTCCAGCCCTTATTTAATTGAAGCTCGCCACCCTTTGGATCTAATTCAACAATATTTACTTTATAAAGTAAATTTGATTTCGAATACTTCAATGAAGCATTAATGTATTGTTCAATCCCAGGAGGTCCGTAGATAGTAATAGGTTGGTTATCTCCACCTTGAAACGAACGACTACTTAAAAATCCTGGTAAGCCGAATATATGATCCCCATGCATATGAGTAATAAATATATTTTTGACCTTCCCTGGTTTTAATGTTGTTTTTAATATTTGATGTTGAGTACCTTCTCCACAATCAAATAGCCAAGTTTCATTCAATTCATTCAATAGTTTTAACACTAAAGAACTTACGTTACGACTTTTTGATGGAACGCCAGCGCCAGTTCCTAAAAATAATATTTCCATAGTCACTACCTTTCATTAATACATTATATTTTACTACAATTTTTTGAGAATTTCTTTACATTTATCTTATTAAGCATAAAAAGAGTGTTAGTGAGTTAATCTCCCCACCAACACTCCTCAATTAACTAATACATTTATCTTTGACGATATATTTCTTTAGCAATAAAGACTGATAATTCATGTGCTCCTTCTTCAGTTGGATGCGCACCGTCTTCTCTTTGCCAACCAGTTTGGTCATTTGAATAACTTGCCCAATCAATAATATGAACATTACCATATCGCTGAGCTGCTGCTAATAACTGTTGATTAGCGTCAGTTACCCATGAACGTTTTGTGTCTGATGTAACAAAGAAAACATCATGTTCTGGTCCAATCGCTTCAATATAGTCATTAATTTGACCTGCAGTAAAGGTTCCGTTTGATCCCATCATTGTAACAACGGTTGGCTTCAATAGTCCACTTTGATCTAAACTATTCACTACCGACACACTATTATACAGTTGACGTCCGACTTCACCATTAATGACCGCTTTCGGGAAGACATTTTGAATTTGTTTTGTAGATGCTAATAAAGTAGAGTCCCCTACAAAGGTAATATCTAAGCCATTGGCATAAAGCATTTCTTGTTGGCCTAAGCCTTCAATATTGTTAACTACTTTCACATTTTCAGTATCTTCCGTCTGGGTATCTTCGGCTATTTGGGAGTTCGTTTCAATAATCGTTTGTAATTCTTCTGCCGTTTGAGCTCTTTCCTCAGGTGCAGCAAAAATTCCAATCGTACCAATAACGAAAATCACAATATAGGTACCTGTAATCACTTTAACATTTAAAAGAGTCCCTTTATGAGATCTTAAATATTTTAATTGGTGACGTGTTTTCTTAATATTAAAGTCTTGTCCTAGAGGTAAACTAATATTTACTTGCTCAAATAATCTGTAACTAATTTCTGCAAGTAGCGCGATAATTAAAAATTGAATCGTATAGTTTGCCCACGATGGTAAACCTAAATTTTGCATCATATTAGGTATAATTAAATAAACAGGATAAAACCATAAATAATAAGAATAACTACGTTTACCAATAAAGGTAAACAGGCGGAAACTTAAAATCTTGTTCCAAATCGTGCTTGGGTGAATTGAAACTAGGATAAATAATGCACTTAAAAGTGTGAATAAACTCATCCCAAAGCGGTAAGCAAAAGGTTGTGTTCCGTACATAAATTTACACATAAAGAACATCAAGACCATAATTAACGTTCCGATACCATTAAATATCCAATTAATTTTACCCTTAATTGGCTTCGCAGTAAGATTCATTGGTAGTATTAAACCGATAACCCCACCCGCCGTATATGAAAATGCACGAGTAAACACACTATAATAAATACGTGTAGGATCTTCACCGTCTTTATATAAATACCCCATTAAAAATGCCGATACAACAGTAACGATGAGTAACATATTCACTGTTGTTGTTTGTTTCTTATGCCAAGAATAAAACAGCAATATTAGTACTGGTGTAAGCAATATTAACTGCCCTAAAATTCCGACATACCATAAGTGCGTGAAGGCACTTGGGTTTGCAGCCTGAACGAAATAAGACTGTTCATTCAAGATTTGATAATAGTTGTTAAAGAAAGCAAGTCCTGATAAAGCCATATTTCTAAGGTTAAATAAAGACCCTCTTGAAAATAACAAGATAAAAGAACTTGCTGTTATAATCATGGCTAACATTGGGAAAAACAATCGACTTAACCTTTTTTTATAAAAGGTTAAGTAATTTATTTTAATTCCTTTTTGACTAGCACTAACAAAGTGTCTAAAGTTAAAAAAACCAGCGATTAACAAGAACATATTTACCGCTAAAAATCCACCGGGTAAAATATGCTGGAAAAAATAATACACAATAATTGTGATAATTGATAGCCCTTTAAGACCATCAAAGATATCTAATCTTTTTTTGGACTTAGTTTCTTGTGACATGCTATCACCTAATCCATAAACTCAAACTGGAATGTTGATAACTCAACAATATCTCCTGTTTGAGCTCCAATATCACGAAGAGCTTGATCAATTCCCATACCACGCATTTGTCTTTGGAAACGAGCAATACTTTCATCATGTGCCATATTCGTCATCGCAAATAATTTTTCGATTTGAGCACCCGTAATACGGTAGAAGCCTTCTTCGACTTGTTCGACTTCGAAAGGCGCTTCTTCTTGCTCTAAAGTATAATAAGCTTCTTCGACTTCAACTTCTTCTTCAAGTGGAATAAATTCTTCGTTTTGAACAAGTGAAGCTGTTTTCTTGATTAGCTGATCTACACCTTTATTTTGCCATGAGCTAATCGGGAAAATTTCTGGAACTTCTAATTCACGTTCGCCGTAATAAGCATTTAATTTTTCTTCAAAAATTTCAAGATTTTCCTCAGAGATTGCTTCGTCCATTTTGTTAGCGACAATCAACATTGGTCTCAGTAATAATCTCTCGTTGTATGCTTCTAATTCATCCATAATGTCAGTGAAATCAACAAAAGGATTGCGACCATGTACTGCTCCCATATCGATGACATGTAACATAATTTTTGTTCTTTCAATGTGGCGTAAGAATTGAATTCCTAATCCAACACCTTCAGAAGCTCCTTCAATTAAACCTGGCATATCTGCGACAACAAACTCTTGTTGGTTTGCTAGTTGTACAACACCTAAGTTCGGAACTAATGTTGTAAATTGATAGTCAGCTATTTTTGGTTTTGCATTACTAATTAACGAAAGTAATGTTGATTTACCCACACTTGGGTACCCGATTAAGGCAACATCTGCAAGAACTTTTAGTTCAAGTTCTAATTCTAATTCTTCTCCGGGTTCGCCATTTTCTGCAATCGAAGGTGCTGGATTTTTATGCGTTGCAAAACGAATGTTACCACGACCCCCACGTCCTCCTTTAGCAACAGTGAATTTTTGACCATTATCAACTAAATCGGCCATGAACTGACCTGTGGCAGCTTCACGAACAATCGTTCCAGGTGGAACTTTAATAATTAAATCTTCTGCTCCGGCACCGTATTTACTTTTACTCATTCCATTTTCGCCATTTTTGGCTTTAAAATGACGGTTATAACGGAAATCCATTAAGGTTCTTAATCCTTCATCTACGATGAAGATAACATCTCCACCTTGACCTCCATCTCCGCCGGCTGGTCCACCATCTGGAACGTATTTCTCTCTACGGAAAGCGACCATTCCATCGCCACCCTTGCCTGCTTTGACTTCTACTTTAGCATGATCTAAAAATGTTGACATTTGACATCACTCCTTTCTTTCTATGTATAATTTTCTAAAACT
Source organism: Ruoffia tabacinasalis (assembly GCF_005864045.1). Lineage (GTDB taxonomy): Bacteria > Bacillota > Bacilli > Lactobacillales > Aerococcaceae > Ruoffia > Ruoffia tabacinasalis. The sequence continues at coordinate 14,797 of NZ_VBSP01000006.1, forward strand.
TACTGTTTAACTCTCTTGGATCAATGAATTTCAATACTTTATCCGTAATAAATTTCATTGTTTTCAGTCTGTTTTCTCTTATTGCTTCATTATCGTCATTAACCATATTGTTGTTGAAGTAATCGGCAATTGGATCAGACAATTTAACGAACATATCTAATTCTTTTTCTCGGTTCGTAGAGAAATCTGATTTTAACATATCGAATAATTTTTGCTCTGATTCTGTTTGAGCTTTCGTTTCTTCGAATAAGCCATCTGAATTTTCTTTAACGCCTAAATTCACCACACGTGTTAAAGATTCAACTAAATTACGATACTCTTCTGGAGAGTCATTCTTAAGTTTTTGAATGCCTCTAGCAAAATTAACACCTGTATACACATTCGCATGACGTCCATTAAGCTCTGCTTGAATGATATCATAATCAATCGCTTCTTTCTCAAGAAATTGTTGAATACGTAATTTAATAAAATCAATAAATGAGTCAATTAAATCTTCCTCGGTAACATCCATATCTTTAATCACAACTTTAACAAATTCATGCATGTCAAAGTTCCAATCATATTTCTCACTAATTTCTACCATTCCCATCGCTTGACGGCGAAGTGCATATGGATCGTTTGATCCTGTTGGGATTAATCCGATGTTAAAGTAGTTTAATAGTGTATCAAATTTATCAGCAAAAGCAAGCATTGCTCCGGATAAAGTTTCAGGTAATTCTCCACCACTGCTTGTTGGCATGTATTGTTGGCTAATTGTATGAGCAATCTCATCTGAAAGACCAAATTTCTTCGCGTAAATTTCGCCCATCTGACCTTGTAACTCATCAAATTCGTTTACTACTTGGGTCATTAAATCAAATTTGTAAATTTTACTTGCTTCACTTGCAATGGCACCCGCTTCAGGTTCATTGATCGTTTCAGCTAATTTTTGAATGATGAGTTCCACACGTTTTTGTTTATCAGCTAATGTACCTAGTTTGAAATGTTCTTTAACTGATTCTAACTTCTCTGTAAAGAAAGCTAAATCATGTGTCATATCTTCATGATAGAAGAATAAAGCATCTTCTAAACGAGCTTTCAACACTTTTTTATTTCCTTTGATAACATTTTCAATGTGATTGGCGTCACCATTACGAACTGAGATGAAATAAGGTAACAGCTTATCAGTTCCTTGATCTAAAGCGTAGAAATATCTTTGATGGTCTCTCATCGCAGTGATTAAAACAATTTGTGGAATTTCTAAATATTCATCTTCAAATTGTCCAAAGAAAGCTGTTGGCCACTCAACTAAAGCCGTTACTTCATCTAATAAATCTTCTGTCATTGGGACATTCCAATTGTTATCTGAAGCGATTTGTTCAATTTGTTTGATAATAATATCTTTTCTTTCATTTGTATCAACAATTACAAATTCATCTCTTAGTTTTTCTACATAAGTATCAGGAGACGTAATTTCTGTCTTGCCACCTAGGAAACGGTGACCTATTGATGTATTACTTGCTTCGATATTAATAAAGCTAAATGGTACGACTTCATCATCTAGTAATGACACAATCCAGTGTATTGGACGGATAAAGCTTTTATGGAATGAATTCCAAGTCATACTAACTGGGAATGTCATCGCGTTTAATACATCAGCCATATTCGCTAATACCTCTTTAGCTGATAAGCCTTCTGTATGTTTATTAACGAAGATATAGTCTTCATCTTTAATTTGTTCAACAAAAATGTCGTCGACAGTTAATTTTTGTCCGCGAACAAAACCTTGTGCTGCCTTACTCCATGCACCTGTGTCGTCTTGAGCAATGCGTAATGCAGGTCCTTTAACTTTCTCAGACACGTCTTCTTGACGTTCCGCAATTCCTTTAACAATCACAGCTAAGCGTCTTGGTGTTGAATAAGCAACTGCATCATCATAAGTTAATCGGTTATCAGCTAAAAACTGCTCGACTTTATCTTTTAATTGGTCGCTTAATTCAGTTAAAAAACGAGCAGGTATTTCTTCCATACCAACTTCTAATAAATAATCTTTTGTCATTTCAATTGCTCCTTTACGCTTTGTCTTTGTTTAATAATGGGAAGCCAAGCTCTTCACGCTCATTGACAAATGCTTGTGCAACAGAGCGAGCCATTTTTCTAATTCTACCTAAGTACCCAGCACGGTCTGACTGAGAGATCACTCCACGTGCATCAAGTAAATTGAATGTGTGCGAACATTTTAAGATGTAATCATAAGCTGGATGTGACAGTCCATTATCAATTAAATTCATTGCTTCTTTTTCAAAGGCATTAAATTGTGTGAAAAGCATTTCTGTATTACTTAAATCGAATGAGTAAGTCGAATGTTCACGTTCGGGTTGTTTAAATATTTCGCCGTATTTCACTCCCGGAGCCCATTCTAAATCATAAACATTATCTACATCTAGAATATACATTGCTAAACGCTCTAAACCATAGGTTAATTCACTAGTTACTGGATCTACTTTTAAGCCACCTACTTGTTGGAAGTAAGTAAATTGTGTAATTTCCATTCCATCAATCCATACTTCCCAACCTAATCCTGCACAGCCTAATGATGGGTTTTCCCAGTTATCTTCAACAAAACGAATGTCATGTGCAAGTGGATCAATTCCTAAAGCAACTAAACTATCTAAGTATAATTCTTGAATATTTGTTGGAGATGGTTTCATCACAACTTGAAATTGGTGATGTTGATATAAACGGTTTGGGTTTTCACCATAACGACCATCTGCTGGACGTCTTGATGGTTCAACATACGCTGCATTCCAAGGCTCAGGTCCGATCGCACGCAAGAATGTATACGGGCTCATTGTTCCTGCCCCTTTTTCAGTGTCATAACTTTGTAAAATTAAACACCCTTGTTCTGCCCAAAATTGTTGTAATGTTAATATCATTTCTTGAATTGTCTTTGCCATTGATAATTCCTCTTTTCTGTAAAATAAAAAAACTGCCCCTATGATTAGATAAAAATCTAAATCATAGGGACGAAGTAAATTCGCGGTTCCACCCTAATTCAAGCGTTAACTTGCACTTATGTCAAACGATTCAATTAAAAAACACTTTTAAGGTTGCCTTCGATTTGGTCTAGCTTTCACTCTCCTAGACTCGCTTTACTATCTTATTTATTCACCTTAATACATAAAACATCATACTACAATTCACTCAAATTCTCAATCAGATTTGTGTCGTTTTCTGATGATATCTTGCATGGAAGCACTTAAAGTGTCCAAAATATTTAAATAACTCTTGCTCTTCAAGTTAATACCGACAAATTCTTTATAAATTTCATCCATTAATCGACGTAATTCTTGGATTGTCTCCTGACTAACCTGAATACTATTAATCTGATGTAAACTAGCTAAATCAAGTCGACTTGCAATAAACATTGCCTTAGGCGCAATATGCATACGAAATGGATCTTCATGAAAGTGTTTCTGACATAACACCCCTTGTAATTTGATACTGAAATCAAAGGGCTGTACCGTTGTGCCACAGATGCGACACCGATCAAAATGTATGTCAAAACCAAAATACCGTAATAACTTAATCTCCATGCTGATCGTAATCGCTTCGTAAGAGACATCGCTATTCATTAGTTCCAATGCTTTCTTTAGCATCTCATATAATGCTTGATCTGGTGTGTTGTCATTAATCGCTGCATCTACTAATTGGGTCACATAACTTGAATATGCTTGTTTCATATAGTCCGTTTGAATTTTTCGATGAATTTCAATCGTATTCGCTTCTTTTAGAAAAGATAAGCCTTCTTCATTTATGTTACCAATATAGTGGTTCACTGTGAGTGGTATCAGTTGACTAGTTAAGCGATGATTAGGTTTTTGTAAGCCTCTTACAAAGAACATTTTTGTTCCATAATCTTCTGTAAAAATCTTTACGAGCGCATCATGTTCACGATGCTTTCTTTGAAACAAAACAATCCCTTCAAACCGTTCATTCAACTAATCACCTCTGCCATTTAATAATTATCTGGTTGATAACCAAAGTCATTCAATTGAGTACGACGATCGCGCCAATTCTTTTGAACTTTCACCCATAAATCAAGATAAACTTTATCTCCTAATAGAATTTCAATATCTCGACGAGCGCGTTGACCAATTTTTTTAATCATTGATCCTTGGGCTCCGATAATAATTCCTTTTTGAGAACTGCGTTCTACAATAATAGCTGCTTGAATCTCAATCTTATCATCTTCGTTACGTCTCATACTCTCAACTTGAACCGCAACCGAATGCGGAATTTCTTCGCGCGTTAATTCTAATATTTTCTCACGAATAAATTCAGCGACTATAAAGTATTCTGGGTGATCCATCACTTGGTCAGCTGGATAATATTGAGGTCCTTCTGGAATAATTTCTTTAATTCCTTTAACTAGCGCATCAACATTATTACCTTCTGTGGCACTGATTGGGAAGATTTCATCAAAATCATGTTCTTGACGGTACGAGTCAATGATTGGTAATAATTCGTCTGGTGTTACTAGATCAATCTTATTAATAACTAAGAACACAGGAATGTTCGCTTGTTTCACGCGTTCAATCACCAAGCGGTCCCCAGGTCCGATTTTTTCGGAGGCATTCACAACTACTAAGATTCCGTCTACCCCTTTAAGTGCGCTGTATGCTGCATTCAACATAAAGTCACCTAACGCATGTTTTGGTTTATGAATTCCCGGTGTATCTATGAAGACAATTTGGCTTTCTTCATCAGTCACAACCCCTTGAATTCGATTACGTGTTGTTTGCGCTTTATCAGACATAATTGCTACTTTTTGTCCGACAAAACGGTTTAATAAAGTTGATTTCCCTACATTTGGTCTACCAATAATGGTAATAAAACCTGATTTAAATTTGTTATTTTTCATAAACACTCCTTAATTAATAAATATTAACTTCCAAATTTTTGGTATAAATATAATCATTCCAATAACAACCGACATGGTAGCAACTACTAATACTGCGCCAGCGGATGCATCTTTTGCTTTTTTCGCTAGTTGATGGTACTCCTTTTGACATGCTAAATCAACTGTATGTTCGATGGAAGTATTCAATAATTCCATACCGATGACTAAGCCAATGCAAATAACGATACTCAACCACTCAACTAAATTAATCTTGAATAGAAAGCCTGCAATGATAACTAGAGCTGTAATAATCATATGGATTTTAATATTTCTTTCGACTTTTACTGTCTCCATAATCCCTTGGACTGCATGATAGACAGACTTCGTAAATTTATTATTGCCCTCGTGAAAAGCCATTTTCTTCTAGCACCTCTTCTTGTAACGAGAACATTTCTTTTTCGTCAGCTTCGGTTTGATGGTCATATCCATTCAAATGTAAGAAGCCATGGACAGCTAAGAATGCTAATTCTCTTTCGACTGAATGTCCATAATCTTCAGCCTGTTCAACGGTTTTTTCAAAAGAAATAATAATATCTCCTAAGTGTTTGGACACATCACCGCCACCTTCGATATTAGAGAATGAATCGAAGTTGAAGTTTGGTGCCTCTTCTATGTCTTCCTCTAAGGCAAAACTTAACACATCTGTTGGTCGATCGATACCACGGTATTCTTTATTCAATTCATGAATAATATCATTAGAAACGATAGAAATATCGACTTCGATTCCCTCACCTAATCCAAGTTTATGAGCTGTTTGAGTAATAATATGGTTTAACATTTCTGTATGTTCTTCAGTTAGTAACCCATCTTCATCTATTAAATCTATAATCATAAGTTGTCCTCCGTTATTTAATCTGGATACTCAACACGAGTATGAAATGTACTTGCTATTGTATGTACAATTGATTTTTTAACTTTTTCTAATTCTGCGACTGTCATATGGCACTCTTCAAATTGCCCTTCAGCCAATTTTCCATTAATAATATTATCAACTAAGTTTTCAAAAGCCGTTTGCGTATGTTCTTTAATTGTTCTAGAGGCAGCTTCAACTGAATCAGCAATCATAATAATCATCGCTTCTTTGCTTTGAGGTTTAGGTCCAGGATAACGGAACTTTTCCTCGTCCACATGATTGTCAGCTTGTTTCGCTTGATGATAAAAATACCTTACTAAAGTAGTTCCGTGATGCTGCATACAAATATCTATCACACTTTCTGGCATATCATATTCTCGTAAAATCTTTTCACCTTCAGTGACATGCCCAATAATAATGGCGGCACTCTCTTCAGCCGTCACCATTGAATGTGGTGACTCCATTCCTTCAGATAAATTCTCAACAAAAAACAATGGATGATTTACCTTTCCAATATCATGATAATACGATGCAATTCTCACTAACGATGAATCTGATCCGATAGCATCCGCAGCATTCGCTGCAATATTCGCTACCATCATACTATGATGATATGAACCTGGAGCTTTCTCCACAATACTTTTCAGTAGCGGATGAGTTAAATTCGCTAGTTGATTTAATGTTAATGGTGCTTTGCTGCTTAACAGTTTATGCCAATATGGTTCAATAAAGAAATAAATGCCAAATGCAATCAGTAAATTAAATAAAATAAACGATAATATAACGACTAAAGTTTCAGATACTAATGTAACGTTCGTCATCAACACAATCGGTATCGCAAAAACGGCATGCAAAGCTAATGCATATAAGAAACCGTATCTTAATGAATTTTTATTCTTCACTAATAATTGATAACTTAATGAAATCAATGAACTAAAGAAATAAAAGATCGTAATCATAAAGGTCACAGTCATACTATCGCCATCATGTGATATAAATAACGCCAATAAATTGAAAAAGCCCATAAAGAATAAGGTTAATCTTATATTAGTTCTTGGTCTTAACAACATTGGGATCACATAGATTGGCAGAAATAACATTGCATAATCAATCCCATTCAATTGCAATATATGCAACACTCTCAAGACAAGGAAACTTACTGTAAAGAGTAAGCCATAGCCCAATATTTGTGTACCTAATTCAATGTCCAATAACGCTTTTTCTTTCTCTTTAACAACATAGTAAACAAGTGCGATTGCATGAATGATAATGACTGCAGCAAAAGCAATTAATAAATCATTATTCGACTCTTGATCTAAATAACCTAATAAATCTAATTGTCTATAGGTTGTTTGGTTAATAATGTGTCCTTCTTGGACGATAATTTGCCCCTGTAAGATATAGCTCGGTTGAACAGCATTCTCAGCTTCTTCACGACGCTTTTCTGTCTCGCTTTCACTAAAGACAACTGTTGGTACAACCAATTCCTGCATTAATTCGCTGATAATTCCCTTACTTTCAGAGTCAATATCCAATTCACTAATGTACTGATTCACATCTGATAAAATTTGATTTAAATCAGTCGATTCAATTTCACTACTTAAAACACTCGCAAGTAAATCATTAATTTGCTGTTGCAATTGATTCAATGCTTCATTATTCACTGTTAATAGCGTAGTAATTGAGTCCACTGATAGCGATTCATCTAATTCTCTGACCGAATCACCCTCACTCGCTAAGACCGCTTGATTATAAACTACATGCTGTTCAGTATCTTCTAATTGTCCAAACGGAACGGATTGTGTCTCAGTTCGTTGACTATCAATCGAAGTGATATCCATCAGATTACTTAATACAGAATCTTCAAGCATCTCATTAATGTCGACGGTTGAGTATTCATTCTCTCTAATAGAATAAATTAAATTAAAAAACTCTTCAGCCTGCTCCACTTGTTGTTCAAGAATAGCAGGCTGAAATACATATGCGTCTGGCACGCTTGAGCGTGCACGTTCCCTATTTATCTCAGTCTGTTCAGTATCTTCTATTGTTACAGGTGCTTGAACCGTTTCCTCCGCTACTTGGTTGATCCGAAAGTTATATTGTTCAGGTTGCACATCAGTAAAACCTATGAAAAATATCAACACAGACATAAGCAAAATAATTAGAGGGATGAATAATGTGCCTAAAACCGTCTGTAGTTTCCGTAATTGCTGGTTCATTTTACTCCCCCTCTATATAAAATTAATCTTCAGAATAAGCTCTAATAATATCCGCTACAACTGGATGACGTACAACATCAAATTCATCAAAGTAATTAAATTTAATTTTATTTATTTTATTTAATTTTCTCTCAGCATCAATTAAGCCTGATTTAACACCTTTTGGTAAGTCAATTTGAGTTTGGTCTCCGTTAATAATCATCTTAGAACCAAAGCCAAGTCGTGTTAAGAACATCTTCATTTGTGCAATGGTTGTATTTTGAGCTTCATCTAAGATAACAAAAGCGTCATCTAATGTACGACCACGCATATATGCTAAAGGCGCAATTTCAATAATACCTCTTTCCATCAAACGATTTGTATGTTCCATCCCAAAAATAGCATAAAGTGCATCGTAAACAGGTCTCAGATATGGATCTACTTTTTCTTTCAAGTCGCCTGGTAAAAATCCAAGGCTCTCTCCGGCTTCTACGGCAGGACGAGTTAAAATGATTTTCTTAACACGGCCTTCTCTCATAGCTTGAACTGCTAAAACTACCGCTAAGAAAGTTTTCCCTGTACCTGCTGGCCCGATTCCAAACACCACATCGTGAGTTTCAACTGCTTTGACATATTGTAATTGTCCAAAATTTTTCGCACGAATCGCTGTTCCGTCATATGCTCGACCGATGACTTCTTCAAATAGGTTAATGAAATATTCAATGGTTCCATTTTTTGCCATCTTAACAGCAGTAATGATATCCATCGTTCGAGGGGTAATCCCTCTTTCTAAAAGCTCAACTAAATTCAACATGATTGCTCGTGTCATCTCAACATCATCTTCTTTTCCTGATATTGTTATGACTTCGCCACGATTACTTACCTGAATATCAAAGTTCTCTTCGAGTAATCGAACATACTTATCATGTGTTCCTAGTATCGCTAATAACCAATCTTGGTTTGATACAATAACTTGTTGTGAAAATGCATCTGCTCCGCTCAAATAATACGCTCCTTTTATCATTGTCTTTAATTAAAATAAGATTACCATAAATACATAAAAAAATGAACTTTAGTACCTAATTATAACAAAATCCTTTAAACATTGCATGGTAGAGCAAAGTTACTTCATTTTTTCATCTTTACATCTAATTTACACAATATTTACAGGGAATTTACACTTCTATCGTATAGTTAGTGATGGAAATAACAAAAATATTGTTTAAGGAGAATGTAAATGAAATCTTTGAAAAAAATGGTCTTGTCTGCTTTACTGGCAACGACTATGTTATCAAGTGTTGGATTTAATGTTCACGCACAAGAAACAACCACAGGTTCAATCACTGAAAATACACATATCGCTAATGAGGAACGTGCGAATGATGAGGCATATTCTGAAGAAGCAATTACGGCAGAAGACGGCATTGACTTTGACGATGAAGGTAATATTACAGCAGTAACGATTGGTGGAGAAACTGCAGAAATCACTCAAGAAAACCCAGCTAATCCTGAGGCGCCTGTGAATAATACACCAAACAGAATTACAACGAACTTAACAGATGATCCTTCGACATTAATGCATTTCCAATGGCACACAACGGATGCAGATGAGAACGCTAAGTTATACATTTGGGAAGATGGGCAATCGATGGATGACGCTGCTGAAGTAGATCCTGAAATCATTGAAATTGATGATGCTTTCTATAACCAAATGACAGAAGACGGGCATTACGTTTATGCTATTATGTGGGATGAGGAAGAAGATGAGCCCATGACAGACGATGATGACCCATGGATTGCAGCTGAAAATCCAGATCAAGTTATTGGATACTATACTGATGAAGTATTTTCAAATGACAACTTATTATGGCTAGACAAAGGGTTTGACAATTATTCTTTAGGTTTACCTTATCCTAGCTTTACTGAAACAGCCTATAAAGCGACTGCGACTGAATTAAATCCAAATACTGTATATCACTACGCAGTTGGAAATAAAGACGGTGAATTATCTGAAGAAGCGACATTTACAACAGCAAGCGAATCAAATGAAGATTTCTCATTCATTCACTATACTGACACTCAAAACGCTTTCTCATCAGAAAACCAACGTTCAGAAGCAGATTATTCAAATTCTACGATTCAATCAATGTTAGAAAACCCTAATGCAGAAGATGCAAAATTTGCTCTACATACAGGTGATGTGGTTAATGATGACTGGAACGATACAGAATGGGACTTAACTTTAGATGCATTATTACCATTAAATAATGAAATGCCACATATGTTTATCACCGGTAACCATGATAATGATAACTTCTTAGATCATATTAATACCGACAATGCAGTTGAAGGGATGGATTCTGGTGCAGCTTATTCAACACGTTATAACGGTGTACAATTCATTAACTTAAACACTGAACAAGCAAATGAATCAAACGAAGATGAAGCACCAGCAATCTTAGATAACCAAATGGAGTGGTTTGAAGAAGAGTTACAAAAAGCTCAAGAAGCTAAGGACAACGGAGACATTGACTGGGTATTTGTCAGCTATCACCGCCCTCTATTCTCTTCATCTTATCATTCATTAGAAGATGAAAGTGTACAATTAATTCGTGATGATTTAATGGCTTTACTAGATGAGTATGATGTAGACTTAGTCTTCAATGGGCACGATCACAACTTAACCGTGACTCATGCACTAACTCATAATGCTGAAGCATTCGGTAACGCAGAAGTAGCCACTGCAGGTGAAACGAATGAAGATGTGACAACGTTCAATAATCCTGAAGGAACGGTCTTCTTCATTCCTAGTACAGCGGGAACTAAGACTTATAATACGATTTATAAGCTTGAAAGTTTTGATTGGATCTTAGAAAAAGAAGATATTCATGAAACATACGAAGACTTATTCGGTCATGAATTAACTGAAGAAAATATTAATAGCTTCCGCGAGTTGTTATTAACAGAAGAACAACCTTTCATTTCTTCATTCTATGCAGAAGGTCATTCAAATGCACGTGAATCAAACTTCCAACACTACTCTGTTGTAGACGTAACTTCGGATACTGTCACTTATGAATTATATCAAGTGGTTGGTGAAGATTTAGACAACCGTGAAACAACACTTGTTCATTCTTATGAAATTACTAAATAATTTTCTATACTAGATAAATAAAGCTGCGAGTGAGATTTCTCTTACTCGCAGCTTTTTGTATAAAAATAAAAACACCCTTTCGGGTGTTTAAAAAGATTAACCTAATAGATTCTTTGTAACTTCTTTTACAAGGTTACCATCAGCTTTTCCTTTTAGGTTGGCCATAGCTTTCCCCATAACTTTACCAAAGTCAGATTTAGAAGTAGCATTCAGTTCGTCCATTACTTTTCGAACTTCAACTTCAATTTCTTCTTCTGATAATTGTTTAGGTAAGTAACGTTCGACTACTACAATTTCATCGGTTACTTCATCTACTAAATCTTGTCGTCCAGCTTTTTCAAATTCAGCTAAAGAATCTTTACGCTGTTTTAATTCGCGAGCAATTATCGTAATTTCTTGCTCCTCATTTAAAGGTTCAGAATGCTCTAATTGCTCCATTTGTAATGCCGACTTCAACATACGTAATACTTTTAAAGTCTCTTTATCTCTAGCCTTCATCGCTTGCTTGACGTCTTGATTAATTCGTTCAGTTAGTGACATTTCGCCTCACCTATCTGTTATTTAGAATTTTCTTTTACGAGCTGCTTCCGATTTTTTCTTACGTTTAACACTTGGTTTTTCGTAAAATTCACGTTTACGTGCTTCTCTTAAAGTACCTGTTTTTGAAACATCTCGCTTAAAGCGACGAAGAGCGTCTTCTAATGATTCGTTATCACGAACTACTGTCTTAGACATTATGAATCCCCTCCTCCCAAGCTTTTCTGACCTTACTATTTTTTATGCAAAATAATAAAGTTCTTGTAATATTATAATCAAACAACCTTGTCTTTGCAAGGTCTTAATGAAAGTTTTTTCATAGAAAGTGTATATTTATTTTCAAAAATTCGATTAAATATAGGATTTTTATCCTATTTATCGAAAAGTTTATTAGATAAAATTTTTAATTTAAGTTTTATACTTTACACTTTGAACATAAACCAAATATTTCAAATCGATGTGTGTCAATTTGAACATCATTTAAAGCATCCGTCATTTTGGTTAAATCCATCGGGCATGTTTCTAAAGGTATTGCCATCCCACAATTTGTACAAATGAAATGATGGTGATGGTGATTGTGGTCTAAACAATTCATACGAAAATGTTGTTCTTGGTTATATTCTGTTGCTTCCAGAATACCAGCTTCGACAAAGTCATATACATTACGATACGTAGTGTTGTAACTCATTGTGGGATAATTTTCTGTTAGTTTCTCATGAACTGTTTGCGCACTTAAGTAACGATCATTACATGCAAACAGCGTTAATATTTCTTGTCTTTTTTTAGTGTTTTTAAAGCCGAATTCTTTTAATTTTAAGATTGCTTCATTAATTTTATTTTCTTCTTTTTTTGTTATAACTTCATAAGTCATTACTTGACGTCTCCTTATATAAATATGCTATGATGTAAGAACTTATAGGGGGTCATTTTAACATGAATAATAATAAAGTACTACATTATTATATTTTATCAGATTCAATTGGAGAAACTGCTCAAAAGGTGGCAAAAGCCTCTTTCGCACAGTTTCCTAATGTCACTACAGTATCACATAAATATACATTTATTTCAAACCATGAAACACTTCAATCTATTCTTGAAGATGCAAATGAACATGATGGTTTAGTGTTTATGACAATTGCCGATGCAGAACTTGCTAAATTTGCTGAAAAATATTGCATTAAGACTGGTTTAATTTGTTATAACTTAATTCAACCTTTCACTTTAGAAATTGCTCGTCGATTAGAAACTGAACCATCTGCTATCAGTGGTGCCCAATATGAATTATCAGAAGATTATTTCGATCGCATTCGTGCCATGGAATTCTGTCTAGCTTACGATGATGGTAAAGATCCTAAAGGTTTACGCGAAGCTGAGATTGTTATTCTAGGTATTTCTCGAACTGGTAAAACACCATTAAGTATGTATCTAGGTACTTTAGGCTATAAGGTCGCAAACTTACCTTTAATTCCTGAAAAGGAAGTCACACCGATTCTATACGAAATCGATCCAAAGAAAGTCATTGGTTTAACGAATAGTTCTGCTGTAATAAATAAACATCGAGAATCGCGTATGAAGGAATACGGCATAGGTACGGGTTCAAAATATGCTTCTAAAACACGTGTCAATGAAGAGTTGGAATACGCTCATAAAATTTATGAAGAGTTAGGTTGTCCGATTATTAATGTTTCTGATCGTAGTATTGAAGAATCAGCGAGTATCGTCATGGAAGTCATGAATTTACCACAAAGAATCTAATAACAAAATAAACACTAACACATATTCGGCTCTCTAAGAGCTTAATATGCGTTAGTGTTTTTATTTATCTTAAAATATCTGTGATTAAATTCGGATTATAAGTGTTTGCTTTAAACATAGCAATCTCCTCTTTATAAGGAGCTACTTTAACCTTTTCTTTCTCAGGAATTGGCACCCAAGGTGTTTCAAGAATCTTAGGGATATGGCTCAGTTGTGGATGATGAACAATTGCATTCAGCGTATCAAAGCCAATAGATCCTTCACCAATATTAGCGTGTCTATCTTTATAACTCTTAAATGGATTTTTAGAATCATTGATATGTAAGACTTTTAATCGATCTAAGCCAATGACTTTATCAAATTCGTTCAATACACCATCTAAATCATTAACAAGATCATAACCCGCATCATAAACGTGACACGTATCTAAGGTAATTGATAACTTCTCGTTGAAAGTAACCCCATCAATAATGGCAGCTAATTCCTCAAAGTTTCTACCAATTTCCGTCCCCTTACCTGCCATCGTCTCTAAAGCAATCTGTGGTGATTGTTCTGCAGTTAAAACGCCATTTAGACCGTTGATAATTTGCTTAATCCCAACTTCAGCACCCGCGCCCACATGCGCACCTGGATGCATCGTAATTTGAGTGGCACCAATAGCTTCTACGCGTTCAATTTCTTCTCGTAAAAATTGCATCGCAAAGTCATGGTAACCTTCCTTCGTTGTGTTAGCAAGATTAACAATGTAAGGAGCATGAACTGTGAAAAATTCAATACCGTTCTCTTTCATAAACGTCTTTGCTTCTTCAATTCTAAACTCAGAGACTTCTTTTCGACGCGTGTTTTGGGGCGCGCCAGTGTAAATCATAAAGATATTACTTCCGTAAGATGCTGCTTCTTGAGCAGCACCTAGAAGCATCTCTTTTCCCTTCATTGAAACGTGTGATCCGATATACATGATATCTCTCCTTGTATGCTTTACCTTAAAATTACTTTTTGCTTTCTTTAACTGAAATATTTAATTCACGTAATTGATCATTACTTACTCTACTTGGAGCTTGTGACATTAAGTCTAAACCGCGTCCAGTTTTAGGGAAGGCAATCACTTCACGAATGTTTGGCTCTTGAGCTAGAATCATAACTAAACGGTCTAATCCTAAAGCAATTCCGCCGTGTGGTGGGAAGCCGTATTCTAACGCGTCTAATAAGAAACCAAATTGACTATATGCTTCTTCTTTAGTGAAGCCTAATAGGTCAAACATTTGTTCTTGCATTTCACGAGTATGGATACGAATACTTCCTCCACCAATTTCATAACCATTTAAAACAATATCATACGCATTTGCTAATGCGTCTTGAGGTTTATTAGATAATTCAGAAATATCTGAGTTTTGTGGTGATGTGAATGGGTGGTGCATTGCAACGTAACGTTTGTTGTCTTCATCATACTCAAGTAATGGCCAATCTACTACCCAAAGGAAAGCTAATTCAGATAGGTCATATAATTCGTGCTTAGATCCTAAGTGAAGTCTAAGTGCGCCTAATGAGTCTGCTACGACTTTTGTAGAGTCAGCCATAAAGAAGATGATATCTCCTACTTTAGCGTCTAACGCATTGGTTAAGTAGTTGTAGTCTTCTTCTGATGAGAAGAATTTTGCAATTGGACCGTTAAAGCCATCTTCTGAAACTTTTGTCCATGCTAGACCTTTCGCTCCATATGGTTTAACTACGTTATATATTTCGTCTGCAGTTTTACGCGTATAATCGTCTGCATGACCTTTTAAGTTGATTGCTTTTACTTGACCACCGTTATCAACTGCACCTTTGAACACTCCAAAGTCAGTTGTTTTAGCGAAGTCTGAAAGATCCACTAATTTCATTTCGAAACGAATGTCAGGTTTATCTGAACCGTATTGATCCATCGCTTCTTGATAAGTCATTACTGGGAAATCTTCAGTGATTTCAATGCCTCTAGCTGCTTTCGCTACTGCTTTTAACATATCTTCAGTAAATTCTTGAATTTCTGCTTGAGTTAAGAAACTTGTTTCAATATCAACTTGTGTAAATTCTGGTTGACGGTCTCCACGTAAATCTTCATCACGGAAACAACGTACGATTTGGTAATAACGGTCCATTCCCGCACCCATTAATAATTGTTTGAATAATTGTGGTGATTGCGGTAATGCAAAGAAATGACCTGCGTTATTTCGTGTTGGAACTAAATAGTCACGTGCCCCTTCAGGTGTTGACTTAGTTAAGTAAGGTGTTTCAACATCGATAAAGTCCAAATTATTTAAGAATTGACGAATTGTTTGAGTCACTTGGTGACGTAAACGAATGTTGTTGAACATCTTCGGACGACGTAAATCGATGAAACGATTACGTAAACGTACTTCTTCATCAGTTTCAATGCTATCTTCAACATAAATTGGTGGTGTTTTACTTTTAGCAAGAACTGTTAATTCAGTGGCTAATAATTCAAATTCACCTGTTGGAATTTTAGGGTTTACTTGCTCATCTGCACGACGTTTTAAAGTCCCTGTGACTTCAACAACGTATTCACTTCTTAAGTGATCTGCTTCATCCATTTGTTCTGGAATATATTGAGCGTTGAAGACTACTTGACAGAAGCCTTCTCTATCACGTAAGTCAATAAAGATAACGCCACCTAAGTCACGGCGCTTTTGTACCCACCCTTTTAATGTTACCTCTTTATCTACAAATGATTCATTAATTAAACCTGCATAAGTCGTTCTCTTTTTCATTAGTATTTACCTCCAAAATATTTGTCAATGGCTGATGTATCAACAGTTAATTTGCGATACTCGCCCATAAAGTCTGTCATTAAATCATCAAAAGCAACTTCGGTTTGTTTCCCAGTTCCTTGATGTTTTACTTGGACTTTTCCTGTTTCAATCTCTTGTTCTCCAATCGTAATCACAAGCGTTGTATTTAATTTATCAGCTGTCTTAAATTGTGATTTCATGCTTCGATTTAAGTAGTCACGATCAGCAACTAAACCATCTTTTCTAGCTGCTTGAACAACTTGTAATGCCATCATATTTGCCTCTTCACCTAAGCTCATCACAAAGATATCTAGGCCTTCAGATTCAGGAATGTCAACGTCTTGATTCTCTAATAGAAGCATTAATCTTTCTAAACCAATACCGAAACCAAAACCAGGTGTCTTTGGTCCGCCTAATTGTTCGACTAAGCCATCATAGCGTCCACCACCACATACAGTGGACTGTGCCCCAATAGAATCGTCAGTAGCCAGGATTTCAAAGATTGTATCTTGATAATAATCTAGGCCACGAACAATAGTTGGTGTCACAGTGAATGGAATATTCAGCGCATTTAGTAATGCTTGAACTTCATCAAAGTGTTTCTGACTTTCTTCGCCTAGAAAATCTAGAATAACTGGCGCAGACTCAGCTAAAGCTTTGTCTCTCTTATCTTTTGAATCGATAATACGCATTGGGTTATCAGCCAGACGTCTTTGCGAATCTTCACTTAATTGATCTTTAAGGGGTGTAAAGTATTCGATTAAAGCATTACGATAATTCTCACGTTCTTCAGGTTTTCCTAAAGAGTTAATGTGTAGTGATAAATTCGATAAACCTAATTCATCAAATAAATCCATCGCTAATGCAATACCTTCCACATCAGTCGCAGGATTTGTACTACCAAACACTTCGATTCCTAATTGATGGAATTGACGCTGTCTTCCAGCTTGTGGTCTTTCATAACGGAACATAGGCTCCATATAATAAACTTTTAACGGCTGTGGATGTTCAGGTCCATGCAATTTATGCTCGATATAAGCACGGGCAATTGGCGCCGTTCCTTCTGGACGTAAAGCCAGGTGACGGTCCCCTTTATCCATAAAATCATACATTTCTTTAGAAACTATATCTGTCGTATTCCCTACAGATCGTTTAAATAAATCAATCGATTCGAATAAAGGTGTTCTAATTTCTTTAAAGTTATATGAATCTAATACTGCACGAGCAGTATCTTCAACATAATGCCATTTATCAATATTAACTGGCAGAATATCTTCTGTTCCTTTTGGTTTTTTTAACATAATTTACCTCCATAAATATAAAAAAGCCCTACAGCAAGTTGCTATAGGACGTCTTCAACGCGGTACCACCTAAATTTGTAACAATATATATTATTACCTTAGAACTGTAACGTAGTTAGCGGAACAACTTTGCATTGTTCATCTCCATAGTGTCTTCAATGGCTCATCTTCTACTTTCAGCGGAATGAGAAGTCTCTGTTATTGAGGCATTTACTTGGCTACTTCAACGATTTTATTAAAATACCCCTTTATTATAGAGTCTAATTAAAATTTAATCAACTAATTTCTTAAAGGATTCAAATTAAATCGTTTCCAAGCAATGTTTCTTCTACTATGATAAAATATATGAGGTAATCAGCAAATGATTTAAGCCAAACTAATGACATATTAATCGGCTTGTCTACTCTTTCTATTGAAAATCCAAGTTGTCTTAACGGATTTATAACAAACATATTACTATTGAGTGACAAAGGTTAATCGTATTTGAATTTATGTTACACAATTTATATAATAAAATTAATATCTTTAAAATTTTTGTAGGAGTGGGGGGATTTTATCAATACCTTCAATATATTCTTAAAGCGACTTTATACTAAAAAGTATTTTCCACCTTTTATTACATTCGTTTTAATTTTACTGAGTTCAATAGCTATCTTAAGCTTAACAACGAGTGAATTAATGACGATAGAAAAAGAGTCTGTCGTTTTAAGAAGTCAACCAGCAACAAATAGCCAAGCCATTGATTCCATCGATATAAACGCAAATGTAAATGTTATATCCGAGCGAAATGGTTGGTTACGAGTGCGTTATAAAGGAACATCTGAAGGTTGGATTCCAAAGTGGTTACTTGAAAGTGATAATTTGGTAACTGATCAAAATCTTGCCGCTCATTTACTTGTTGCATCACCGATATATTCTGAGCAAACTACTGACTCACAGCAGTTAGCTGACATTGATGCGGGCACTTATTTAATTGTTAATTTCGAAAGTAATGGCTGGGTGCAAGTTGTCTATGAGAACCAATATGGCTATATTCCAACGAGTTCTGTAGAGTTAATCCATCAAGATGCGATTCCTGAATCAGTACCTGACCCTGAATCAACAGAAGAATCTTTGCCAGATGAAATGACGCAAGAAGAATTAGAAGAAGCTGAAAGATTAGTAATCGTACGACAAGAAAACCAAGCCTTCTTATCAGCACCGGATTTATATTCGGACATCATCTATACACCATCTATCAATCAACGCTTTGAACTCATTGATATTACTACTGGTACAGATGAAACTGAGTTCTATTTGGTTGAAGATGAAACTGGTATTAGAGGATACATTGAATCTCGTATCGCTGCCCTTGGAAGCTACTCGTTAAATCATGTCGGCACAACCAATCCTGGTTCCTTAGCCGACGCAACCATAATGATTGACGCAGGTCATGGTGGCGAAGATTCTGGAGCGATTAGCTTAGATAATATTACATATGAAAAAGATGTTACTTTACGGACAGCAGAAATCTTACAGGAGAAATTGGAAGCTGCTGGTGCGACTGTTCTTCAAACTCGTTCAACTGATGAATTCGTTGACTTAGATGAGCGAACAATCCTAAGTAACGAAGCCAATGTCGATGCATTCTTATCACTTCACTATGATTCGTCACCTGTGCCTGATTGGCACGGGACCACGACTTATTATTTCCATGAAGATGACTTTGATTTAGCTGACAGTATTAATCAACAACTGGCTCAGTTTGAATTACCAAACAATAATGTTGTCTTTGGTAATTATCATGTATTGCGAGAAAATAATCGACCAAGTGTTCTATTAGAGCTCGGATATATGAGTAATAGTACTGATATTGATTATATACGTTCTCAAGAATATCATGATCGTATTACTGACTTAATTGTCGCTGGTTTAGAAAATTACTATAATCAGTAAAATAAATATAAAAATGACGCTATCACATTCAACGTGATAGCGTCATTTTTATTGATTTATAAACTTCTATTCTTTGAATCTAAGAGAATTGTTACCGGACCATCGTTTATAATCGATACTTTCATATCAGCACCAAACTTTCCGACTTCAACTTTGTAGCCGTACTCTCGCAAGGCTTGGTTAAAACCTTCATACAATGCGTTTGCCATATCAGGCTTCGCTGCATTGGTAAAACTTGGCCGGTTCCCTTTTTTTGTATTGCCATATAAGGTAAATTGGCTAATCGATAGAATATCTCCACCAACATCTGATAAAGAAAGGTTAACTTTACTGTCCCCATCTTCAAAAAGTCGCATATTGGCTACTTTTCTAGCTAAGTAAACAACATCTTCTTGAGTATCCTCATGCGTCACGCCAACTAATAATACGTAGCCTCGGTCTATTTGTCCGATAATTTCGCCGTCGACTTTAACATGACTCTCTAAACTTCTTTGAATTAAAACTCGCATCATAACAACCTTTCTTTTGAACTTTCAATAACCATTGAATAAAGAATATTATCCCGTCACACGTTTTACTTCATAAACATCTGGTATATTTTTCAATTTATTAATTAAATCATCTAACTGCATCGTATTCGAAACAGCCACTTTAAGTGATACTGTAGCGGTACTATTTTTATCTCGTTTCCCGTTAACACTTAGTAAACTTTTCACTGTATGGCTGACAACATGCAGAACATCATTAATTAGGCCTGCTCGATCAAAACCAATAATGAATAATTCTGTGATATATTCTTCGGTTGGTTGGAATTCTTGATCCCATTTAACATCAATTAATCGATCGTTTAATTCCGTTTCTGCTAACAAATTAGGGCAATCTTTACGGTGAACTGAAATCCCTCGTCCACGTGTAATATAACCAATAATTTCATCACCAGGAACTGGATTACAACATTTACTTAAGCGAATCATTAAATTATCGGCACCTTCAACCACAACACCACTTTCATGGACCGTTCTTTGGCGTTGACGATTTGAAGCCTCTTTTGAAATAGTTGTGTCATTATCAAGCACTTCTTCTTCAGCTTTTTCTTGTTTTAAATCTAAGAAGTTAATTATCGTTGACACACTTACCTCACCTAATCCAATAGAAGCAAATAAATCCGTTAAAGTATTGTAGTTAAAGCGCTCTAATAAACTGGCTTCGACTTTTTTATTATTTAATACTTTTAGTGAGTGGCCTGTTTCTTTCAGTTCTTTTTCTAAGATACTTTCGCCAAGTTCACTATTCGCTTCAAGGTCTTGGAGTTTAAAGAAGCGTTTGATTCGGTTACGGGCTTTACTCGTATTAGTAAACTTCAACCAATCACGACTGGGTCCGTTCGAATTTGAATTAGTCAATATGTTAACAATGTCACCATTCTTCAGTTTATAATCTAAGGCGACAATTCGTCCGTTAACTTTAGCACCAATTGTTTTGTTCCCTATTTCG
Organism: Ruoffia tabacinasalis; assembly: GCF_005864045.1. Classification (GTDB taxonomy): domain Bacteria; phylum Bacillota; class Bacilli; order Lactobacillales; family Aerococcaceae; genus Ruoffia; species Ruoffia tabacinasalis. The sequence continues at coordinate 35,752 of NZ_VBSP01000006.1, forward strand.
GAGTGAATGTGATAAGCAAAGTCAATCGGACCAGAGCCTGTTGGAAGTTCCATCACTTCTCCGTTTGGTGTAAATACATAGACTTGATCTTTAAATAAATCTTCTTTAACAAAATCCATAAATTCACTGGCATCTTTAGCATCATCTTGTAATTCAACTAAATCACGGAACCATGTCATCTGTTTATTGATACTATCTTCTTCATCAACCTTACTTGTCTTACCTTCTTTATAAGCCCAATGAGCTGCCACCCCATATTCAGCAACCATATGCATTTGTTTAGTTCTAATCTGAATTTCAACGGGTTTGCCACTCGCTCCTATAACGGTCGTATGAATCGATTGATACATATTCGCTTTTGGCATGGCAATATAATCTTTAAATCTGCCAGGCATTGGCTTCCACTGCGTATGCACAGCTCCCAATACAGCGTAACAATCTTTAATTGAATCAACAATGACTCGAATAGCTAATAAGTCATAAATATCATCAAATTCTTTTCTTTGGTCCACCATCTTACGATAAATAGAATAAATATGTTTCGGTCTTCCTGAAATATCTGCTTCAATCCCTAACTCTTCAACCGCAACTTTAATCTCATCAATTGTTTCTTGAATAAAGTTCTCGCGTTCCGTACGCTTCGTGTCCATCTGATTCACAATTGAATAGTAGTATTCTGAATTAACATAACGCAATGCAATGTCTTCAAGTTCCCACTTAATGGAGCTAATCCCTAAGCGATCAGCTAACGGTGCATAAATATCAATCGCTTCTTGTGATTTCTCAATCTGCTTTTCTTTACGCTGAAATTTCATCGTTCGCATATTATGTAATCTATCGGCTAATTTTACGATAATTACTCGTAAATCTTTACTCATTGCGAGTAACATTTTTCGATGGTTTTCGGCCAAAGCCTCTTGTTTACTTTGGAATTTCAATTTACCTAGTTTAGTAACTCCGTCAACTAAAAATGCAACGACTTCACTAAATTCATTCCGGATATCATCCAATGTTCGATCCGTATCTTCAACGACATCATGTAAAAAACCTGTAGCGATTGTTGAAGGATCTAATTGTAACTCTGCCAAAATACCTGCTACTTGAATGGGGTGAATAATATAAGGTTCACCGGATAAGCGAAATTGGTCTTTATGAGCTTCCGTTGCATAATCAAGCGCACGCTGAATAAACTCCAAACTACTGTCATTCATGTACTTTGCACATAAATCAATTACCTCTTGTGTTGAAAAATCTTGTCCTTGCAAATTTATTCACCTCACTTCTTAAAATATAAGCGCAATTATAACCTAATTATACTCATTTAACAATATTGTGTTTTTTTCTTTGTATTTCATTATAACAAAAGACTGTGCCTTTGTTTAGCACAGCCTTTATTTGTGTTTTAAATTAGCTTAATAGTTATCATTAGATGTCGATAGTGTTCCTGATACAATTGCGATTCCTTTTGAAGCTCCAATACGCGTTGCTCCAGCTTCAATCATAGCGATGGCTTCATCATAATTACTTACGCCACCACTTGCTTTAACACCTAAATCTGGACCTATGGCTTCACGCATTAATTTAACATCAGCTAGCGTCGCTCCTCCAGTAGAGAATCCAGTTGAAGTCTTAACAAAGTCTGCTCCAGATTCTTTAACGACTTCTGATGCTTTACGTTTCTCGTCATCTGTCAATAAAGACGTTTCAATAATTACTTTGGTTGTAATTGACTCATCAACCGCTCCAACAACTGCTTTGATTTCTTCTAGAACATAAGCCCAGTCTCCATCTTTAGCACGAGAAATATTGATGACCATATCAATCTCATCTGCGCCATCTTTGACAGCTTGTTGTGCTTCAAAAACTTTTACTTCCGTCGCATTTGCGCCTAAAGGGAAACCAATAACCGTACAAACTAAGCTATCTGAGTCTTTTAATAATTCTTTGGATTTTGCAACAAATGCTGGGTTAATACAAACTGATTTAAAATTATATTCTGCTGCTTCTTGGCATAATTTTTCAATTTGTTCCTCAGTTGCATCTGCTTTTAATAATGTGTGGTCAATATATTTTTCTAATTCCATTCTATCTCCTCTTTCTATACTTCTAAATGATAACTCATTGCGCTTAAAGCGTATATAGGTGCCGTTTCGGCTCTTAAAATCCGTGGACCTAAACTACATTCAATATACCCTACTTCTTTCAATTTGGCTACTTCTAACTCTGTTAAACCGCCCTCTGAACCAAAGACGATGATTAAATTATCCCCTGCTTGAACTTCTTTCAAGGTTTCTTTAAGTTGGCCGTGTTGTCCTTTCTTAGCAGTCTCTTCATAAGCAATTAATTTATGCTTATAATTATCGGCTTCTTTTTGCAAAGTATCAATGGTTGATAAATGACTTATCTCTGGGATCACATTACGGTGGCATTGTTCTGCTGCTTCTTTACTAATGCGTTCCAGTCGTTCGATTCGGTTACTAATTTTATTACCTTTCCACTTTACAACATCTCTGTCCAATGCCAAAGGGATAAATTCATTCATCCCGCATTCGGTTGCCTTTTGAACAATTAAATCAATCTTGTCATTCTTTGATAAACCACAAGCAATAGTTACTTGAATGGGTAATTCAGTTTGTTGGTCTTCTAAAGCATTTATAATTCGTAAGTTTGCTACGTTATCTTCAATTGTCTCTATCTTTGCTTTATAAGCGATATTTGTTGAATCTACGATTATAACTTCGTCATCAATCTTTCCTCGCATCACTCGAACAATGTGATGATTATCAACTTTTTCTAGTTGAATCTGTTGATTAACTTCTAGGGTTTGTTTTGAAAAATACCGTTGCATTAGTCCATATCTCCCTTAACAACAATATAATTTACCCATTCTCTCATCTGAGTTTTTTGATAAATTTCAAAGTTGTGAGTTTCAATTGCTTCTTCTATAAACGACGCTTTCTCATTTAAAATACCGCCTAAAATCAGATACCCATTGTCATTCAATAACTTATGAGCATCAGAGAATAAATTTACTAGAATATGCGGTAAAATATTCGCAACAATGACATCCGCTGTTTGGTCAATTCCTTTTAGTAAATCATTTTCAATAAAGCGAATTTTTTGCGCGTCGATTAGATGACTAATCATTTCATGATTCTTTTGAGCATTTAAGTTATTGATGGCAGCATTGACTGCTTGAGGATCATAATCCATCCCTAACACTTCTTTAGCTCCAAAAACAGAAGCAATAAAACTTAAGATTCCTGTCCCAGTTCCAACATCAAGAACGGTTTCTCCACCTTGCATAACCATTTCAAGTGCCTGAGCACTTAAGCGAGTTGTCGGGTGATTCCCAGTTCCAAAAGCAACGCCTGGATCCATAAAAATGACTTGTTCAAACGGTGCAGCTTCATAGTTATCTTGCCATTCAGGTACAATAGATAAAAAGCGAGAAATTCGTTCAGGTTTATAATATTGCATCCAATTATCATGCCAATTTTCAGTTTCTAAATCAGCCACTTCAACCTTAAAATCAACCTTTCCGACAGTTTTTAATTGTTCTTCAAGTTTTTCTAAATCAATCTCAGATTCATAATAGCCAATCACCTCGACGGGATGATTTAAGTAATCTTCAGGTAGTTCTTCTGGAATTTCACCAAACAAATTCGGATGATTTTCTAAATACCCTTGTGCATATTTAATTTCATTACCTACTGCACCCGCTTCATTTAAATAGTAATTAACTAAATCTATATCCACTGTTTGCAAGGAATCTAACGTTACTTTTATTTCTTTCCATACTTTATCCATATTCATCACTCCTTAATTAATATCTTCGTGATTTGGAAAATAAATGGGCGTTTCACTATAGCGATTGCTTTCAATTAAACGGTTTTGGATCGCTTCAAAGTCACTCCATTTCCATTTCAATGAAAATTCTTCCACATCCGTTTCTGAAAGAAAATCAAGCCACTTGACATCAACAGAAGACGTTAGATTTTTTAAGTATTTAACAATTGCTAAACATTTTCCGTAATCAATTCCACGCTCACTATTCACTGGTATTGACACAATATAATCCTTATCACTGAAGCGTTTATAACCATCCTTGTAAATCATAATTTTTACATTATATACGAGTTCAGTTTGATGGCTGATGTTGTCATAATTATCTATAAAAGAAAGATTATTCGGATTTTCTAAATTCATTTGGAATATTAACTCAATCTCATTCTCTCGCTCTTGCCATTCAATAGCCCATTCACAATGAAAATAAGACTCCTCAATAAGTTGTTCAAACACATTTAATATATTTGCTCTATTCATTCATACACCACCTATTTAGTCATTACATATTATGACTGATTTTCTAAGATAATTCAATTTAATTAACAACCACCAAGCTTATAATATGACATTAAAATTATTTGTTTTTTCTCGCTATGTAGATATATTTTGTGAAAATATCATTTTACCCTTGTTATTCAAGACTTAACACATTATAATGGATTAACAATTTGTCTAATTTCATGGCATAATAAATGAAATTTAGTCTTTAAAATTAAACAAAATCGCTACTTTAGAGTTTTGCTTTGATATTTATTCAAAGTCATAGTAAACTTATAATGTGATTAATCTAAAGTGCCATTCTAATAAAAATATATAATATACGAGGTGAATATAATGGCAGAAAAAAACTTAACAGCAAAAGATATTTTGCAAAAAGAGTTTAATAAATCTGTTCGTGGATACAATACTGCTGAAGTTGATGAATATTTAGATAGTATCATCAGAGATTATGATTCTTTCCAAAAAGACGTAGTTTATTTAAAAAATGAAAACGAACGTCTCATCAGTAAAGTTGATGAATTAACTAAACAACTTGCTTTAGCTAAGAAAAGTACACCAAACTCTCCAGGGAGTGGCGTGACAAACTTTGATATCTTAAAACGCTTATCTAATTTAGAGAAGCATGTTTTCGGTTCGAAAATTGACAACACTGACAATACGATCGATTACTCTAAAGCAACAAAATATTAATAAATGACTGAGTAAATTTCGGATAATCGCGGTTATTGAATTAACTGAGGAAAGTCCATGCTCGCACAAGCTGAGATGCTTGTAGTGTTCGTGCTTAACGAAAAAATAAGTTAAGGTACCCTATTAGGTTAACGGCGAAAGAACTATCTAAGGCTTCGGCTATGATTTAGTAATTTGTAAAGTGCCACAGAGACGACGCTTATAGGAAACTATAAGATTGGAACGCGGTAAACCCCTCGAGCGAGCAACCCAAACATTGGTAGGGGCATTTCTTCGAGTAGTAAATGAACAAAAGAAGAGAACGATATTTTTATCGTAGATAGATGATTATCCATTATCCCTAGTTCCTATGCTAGAGATAATGACAGGACATGGCTTATAGAAATTTACTTACTCATAGGATTATTTAATTGACTCTGGAATCAGAGTCTTTTTTTATGTAAACTTAAAGCGTAATAAATATTGGAGTGAAAATTATGAAAACTTATTCGTTATTAGCAACGGCAGCGGCTGGAATTGAAGCCCTTGTTGCTCGAGAATTAAAATCATTCGGTTACGAAACTCAAACTGAAAATGGACTGGTTCGTTTTGACGGAACTGCAAAAGATATTGCTTACGCTAACCTTTGGTTACGTACTGCAGATCGCGTAAAGATAATCTTTGGAGAATTTGATACAAAAACTTTTGACGATTTATTCAATCAAACGTATGACTTACCTTGGGAAGATATTCTTCCGATGGATGCAGAATTTCCAGTAAGTGGAAAATCAATCAAATCAACATTACACAGTGTTCCTAATGTGCAACGTATTGTAAAAAAAGCCATTAGTAAGCGACTGATGGACTTCTATCACCGCCGTACTGACTTACCAGAAACTGGTGCCCTTTACCCGATTGAAGTAGCCATTAGAAAAGATCACGTCATGTTAACTTTAGATACAAGTGGGTCAAGTTTATTTAAACGTGGATACCGTGAACATAAGGGTACGGCTCCAATGAAGGAAAATATGGCAGCGGCGTTAGTTATGTTAACAACTTGGCATGATGATCGTCCTTTATATGATCCAACTTGTGGTTCAGGAACGATTCTTATTGAAGCGGCTTTAATGGGTCATAATATTGCCCCAGGTTTAAAACGTGAATTTGCTTGTGAAAAGTGGAATTTATTGAATGAACATACAGATATCTGGGATAAAACGCGTCAAGAAGCTAAAGAAGCAGCGGATTACGATAAGGACTTACAAATCTATGGTACGGATGTTGATGGACGGATGATTGAAATTGCTAAAGACAATGCACGTGAAGCAGGAGTCGGTGACTCCATCGAATTCAAGCAAATGCAATTATCTGATTACCGCCCTACAACTGATTATGGAATCTTAATTTCTAACCCTCCATATGGGGACCGTATGTTATCAGAAGAAGATGTCCAAAACATTTATCGCCAAATGGGTGAATTATATGAAACGATGCCTACTTGGAGTAAATACATTATCACAAGTGATGATAAATTCGAAGAGTTTTATGGTAAGAAAGCTACTAAAAAACGCAAATTATATAATGGCCCATTGAAGGTAACTTATTACCAGTACTGGGGGACGAAATAACTCATACCCTTGTAGATACTCAAAAAAGCTTGTTGACTGGCGTCTTGCCAAATCAACAAGCTTTTTTTATAATTGCTCTAATTCTAATTCGGAATATTTTATATCTTTTGCTATCTTTCCTTCTTTTCTCAATGCTTGCCTAGCTAAGGAATCTGCGCCACGATTTTGAGCTTCAGGAATCCAATTAGCGAAAAATGTAGGCGAATCATTCAATGTTTTTAATATATAATCGAGTAACTTTTTATATTCTTTATTCTTAGCAAATTTTTTGTCTATGGATTGGATGACAATTTTACTATCTGACTGATACATGATAATCTGATTGATATCAAGATGTGTTTTAACAAAGTTTAAAGCACCGATTAATGCTAAAAACTCAGCCACATGGTTATCTACGACTTCAGATATATGTATTTTAATTAATTCTTGTTGTTTACCATGATTGATTTGGATTCCGATGCCGGACTCTTGAATTTTAGGATTAAAAGCAGCATCTGTACTTATTTTTATCATTTTTGACCTCTTATTCTTTTATGAAAGGAACTGACTATGACTGATATCACACCAATGCCTAATAATGCTGAAAATTATTATAGAAAAGCAAGCAACGCTCTAGAAAACAACCAATTCAATAAAGCGATTCAATACTTAGAAAATAGTTATAATCTTGAATCTAACCCACTCGTTTTTACTGAATTAGTTAAATTATATATTGCTTTTAACAAGCAAGAACAGCTAACTAGATTATGGGAACAAGACCAATTTACATTGGATTTTATCTCACAATCCTCAGAGCTAACAAGTTTGTATGCCCAATCCCTACCGATTATGAGCCCAACGAGCGAAAGTTTAAATAAATTATATCAATTGAGAGATTCAATTCAAAGTTCAACTGCGACGACTGAATTAAATAAAGCCATTACAACCATTTCGGATTTATTAAATGTAAAGCAAGAAATAAATGCTTTAACAACTAAAGAAAGAATTGAGGCATATGCGAAACAGTTACTAGAGAAGTCCCATTTTGAAGTCTTATCTAAATTAAAACTCGTTTATCAAACTGATTTAGACAAGAATTTACCACTTTTGAAAGTACTTCTAAATGATGACAATCTTTTGAATTTTATTAAAAATGACATCTTACATTATATAATTATTAATGGTGAGTTTTTAGATATTGACTATACGTGGCTAAATGTAGAGAAGCATATCCAAACGAAACAGTTAAAGCCTTATACTAGTACGGACTTTTATCAAACAGGTATACGGATCATCGAAGATTATTTCTCACAAACTGATCCTCACTTTGCTAAACAAATTCTAGAATTGTTCAATTTGCATGCGATGGTTTTTTATCCTTTTTATGATGAGGCTATTTCAGATCCACAAAAATGGTTAAACTATACATTATTACAATTCGGCTTAGAAAATGAGATGATTGATATTCTTACAAAACAGGAAAAGGAGTATTACCAACTTGCTCAAGACGAATTAGCACAATTATTCCACGCGTAAATAAAGAGGCCCTCCACAATAAATGGAAGGCCTCTTTACTTATACTCTATCTAAATCTTAAAGAAATAAATTAAAGACATGCCTGACGATATTCAAGGCCTGCCTTTATTAATTTGTTGTCTTTACTTCTTCATATTCGAACATAATATCTTCGTCTTCTACTTGCTCTGGAAGCGATACAAACGATTCAATATCTTTGAAGTTTACAATTGTACGGTCTTCGCAAATATCACGCATCGTAATATCAGATTTACTCCAATATATCTCAACAACGGCACTATTAGTTAATAGTTTGATAATTATTCCGGTCATCTTACTATCTCTGAATTTAAACTCGATCTGATTACCAACTTCAGGACGAATTTTATCCTTTACACTTTCAATCTTGATAAGTCCTTTATCGTAATCAACGTCTAAAATCGCTGCAATACGGGATTTACTCGTACCTCTTCTTAGTTCACGCTCAATAATCTTACGTTCACTTGCTGTTACGTTTTCTGCACTCACGTTAATTCCCTCTTTCCTCGTTGACCTTAACGCTCACTAATACAATTATAACGTATTTTCAAATATATTGCTCACAATATGCTTTTTAGGTTTCACCAGTAATTAAAACGTCAATCGCTTGACCCAAAATTTCAATCTCTAATGGCAATTCTGGTCCATTATCCCCGTCGACGTTAGTAGTAATCGATTCATTATTGATTGACTCAATTTTAAATTTATGGTCGGATAATCTGAAGATATTATCTGCATCTAAATTAGATAACCCAACCTCGAGTCCTGCTCGAATCGTACTTATTGGCGTATGTCCTTTTATTGCGGATAAGTAACCTTTACCGTCATTGTAATTGGCTCCTGGAACCATAAATTCAACGCCACCAATGCTGTTTGTTAGACCAACAAATAATAAATTTGTTTTAATATCTGTGGCCGTACCATCTGAAGCTGTCACTCGAACTTCATAACCTTTATCGGTAAAGAATGCTTTCATACCGTCCCTTACATAAGCAAGAGCGCCGAAGCGATTCTTATCATCTGAAGCTGTCGTCATTACTTCTTCTGCAATCGGTCCTAATGCAATTACATTAATAAATATACGATCATTTACTTTTCCAACATCTAATTTATCGATCGAAACAGTTTGAAAATCTTCAATCGCTTTTTTTGCGTTCATTTTATATCCCAATGCACGGCCTAAATCATTAACCGTCCCCATTGGAACAAAGCCAAATACCGGCTTATCTTGAGCTTCAATAATTCCATTTACCGTTTCTGACACTGTACCATCGCCACCTAAGCAAATGACTGTGTCAAATCCATCTTTTGTTGCATTTTTACTCCATTTTGTTGCATCGAATTCTTCTTCAGTAATTTTTATCTCAACTTTAGATTGATGATAATCTTCAAGAACATTCTTTAATTTTTGAGCATACTTTTCTCCATACCCTTTTCCTGCAACTGGGTTTGTTATTAACAATACGTTTTTCAGCATAAAATTCACCATCTTTGTGATATATTTATTATTATCTAAATAATATTATACCAATTTAGATAATAATTCACATCTATAATATGATTTTTCTATTACATTTATATGAATTTTAGCTAAAACCTGTTACCATTCTTGATTTAATAGTATAATATATATTCAGAAAACTGTAGTATGCAACTACAAGGAGGAAAAATAATGAAGAAAGAATTTAAGGTGTTATTATACTATAAATACGAGACTATTGATGATCCTGAGCAGTTTAGAGAAGAGCATCTAGCCTTTTGTAAAAAAACTGGCCTAAAAGGACGTATTTTAGTTGGAACTGAAGGTATTAATGGAACTGTTTCTGGTACAATCGAACAAACAGAGAAATATAAAGAATTTTTACATTCTCTTCCAGGATTTGAGGACGTATGGTTCAAAGAAGATCCTGCTGATGACTATGCTCATAGTAAAATGTTTGTGCGTGTACGTGAAGAAATCGTTTCGTTAAACTTAGAGGATGACATCGATCCACTAACAACAACAGGTAAACATTTAAAACCAAAAGAATTCCGTGAAGCGCTAGAAGACGAAGATACCATTGTATTAGATACACGTAATGATTATGAATATGACTTAGGTCACTTTAAAGGTGCGCTTCGCCCTGAAATTCGTAACTTCCGTGAATTACCTGAATGGGTAATAAACAATAAAGAGAAATTCATGGACAAAAAAGTCGTTGTTTATTGTACAGGAGGCGTACGTTGTGAGAAGTTCTCTGGTTGGATGCTTCGCGAAGGTATCACAACAGAAGTTGGCCAATTAGAAGGTGGAATTGATACATACAGTAAAGACCCAGAAACTCAAGGGGATTTATGGGAAGGTCAAATGTACGTCTTTGATGAGCGTATCTCAGTACCAATTAACCGCGTATCACCGACTATTGTTGGTAAAGATTACTATGACGGAACGCCTTGTGAAAGTTATGTAAACTGTGCAAACCCAGATTGTAATAAACAAATATTAAGTTCAGAAGAAAATGAAGCAAAATATGTCCGTGGATGTTCACCAGAATGCCGTCGTCATCCGCGCAATCGTTTTGTAAGCGAGCATCATCTTACAACTTCTGAATGGCAAAATCGCTTAGAAGCCATTGGGGAATCTTTAGAGAATACCGAAACGGCTTAATAATAAATTTTAACAGGAAGATGGTGAATCAATGACTGATAAACATTCAAAAAATAATTCTAATGATAGTAAGTTTTTTGATATTTCATTTGACGAGCCTATTGAAGATAGCCACTCAAATCGTAAAGTTCCGTCTGAAGATACTAATGAATCAAATAACCATCCCTCTTCTAATAAGTGGGATAACTTTTATGATGATTTTCAAGAGGAACAACAAGAACGCTATTCTGATATTCGGAAGGAAAGCTCTTCTAACTCGGACTTTAATAAAGAAAATACATCACCCGATAATAAATTCGATCCGAATAAATCAAGTTTAATGATAAACCGGTCAATTAAACGGGTTCAAAAGTTATTTAGCGAAACAAATGAAGCGCCCTCTTCTACTTATTCAGATATTAAATCAGCGAAAAGCCGAGATTTAAATGAACGAGCCAAAAGAGCCTCTCTTAACACAAGCAACATTCCGTTAAGAGATGATGCAATCAAACGAAATATTGTAAGAGAACGCAGAGAATCAGAACTCAATGATCAGCTTTATTCTGATAAAAGTGCCTATAAGCCAGTCTTTTCATTATCTGATACAGAAGATAATAAAGAGGAGCCGTTGAATAATAACTCAACACACAATGCGGCTTCTGATCTCCCAAGTCCTGATCGATTATTAGCTGAACGAGAACGACGTCGTAAAGAAAGAATCACACAACTTGAAAGTATGAGTTCGGACAAAGAAATTGAAGATTCGTATCAAACAACTAAGTCACCGTCAGCTTCAACAAACGACAATCATGACGATTCTAAGGATACTGATAACAAACCAATTGTTCCAGTAATGCCTACACCTCAAGTGATTGATCCTACTCCACTTGAGGGTGAAGCGAATGTGCCTGACTCTGAGTCTCAAATCCAAACAAATGACATTGACGATGATGAAAAGCAAGCTATAACAGATGATGAAGTGCAATCTGAAAGTAAGCCGGATGCACACTGGGCTGATTCAATGGATTCAATTCATGTGTTCAATCCTGAGGGTGAAACTGCATCAGCCGCTCCTCTAGGACAAAGCATTGAAAATCCCGCAGGAGCTGCGACATTAGCTGGCGGAGTTGTTGCAAGTACGGACTCTGAGGTTGAAACTGGTGAAGAAGCAGTTGATCCTAAAAGAGAAAAACGTCAAAGTAAAAAAGATAAATATTCACTAAAAAACTTTTCATTAAAAGACAAAACATTTTTTGGAATAAACGTAACTTTTAATGTTATCAAACGATTAATTATGTCTTTAATTATTATTATCGTCTTAGCGGGAGCACTTGTTGGTGGTACTGGTATCGGATTCTTTGCGAATCTTGTAGCAAATACGCCCCCTCCTACTGAACGTGAGATGGCAGAACAGATTAATCGTCTAGAACAACAAAGTACATTGTACTATGCTGACGGAAACCCAATTGCCAATGTCCGAACAGATATTGTTCGTTCTGTTGCGAATCTGAACGATATTTCTAATTATATTGTCGACGGTTTTATTGCAACTGAGGATGAATATTTTTCAGAACATCCGGGAATTGTTCCAAAAGCATTGCTTCGTGCTGTTCTCCAAACTTTCTTAACGGGTTCGGGTACAGGTGGTTCAACGCTAACACAGCAATTAGTTAAGCAACAAATGCTAACAAATGATGTGACTTTCTTTAGAAAAGCGAATGAAATTCTTTTAGCTTTAAGATTAGAAAACTATTTTTCTAAAGAAGAAATATTAACAGCCTACTTAAACGTATCTCCTTTCGGTAGAAATAATAACGGAGATAATGTGGCTGGTATTGTTAAAGCAGCTGAGGGTATTTTTGGAGTAGCACCAGAGGATGTTTCTTTAAATCAAGCCGCATTCTTAGTCGGTCTTCCTCAAGACCCGTATACTTATACTCCTTACGATCAAAATGGTGAAATCCGTGACGAGGCTTCCCTTCAATTTGGTATCGAACGAATGAATGAAGTTTTATATCGTATGTATCGTGCTGAAAAAATTACTAAAGACGAATATGAAACAGCTATTGCTTATGATATTACTCAAGACTTCTTGCCAGCCGAGCCGCGTGAAGAAATTCGTCAATCATACTTATATCAAGCGGTTATGAATGGTGCCATTGAGGAACTTATGTTATTAAACATTCAAGACGATGGATACTCATGGAAGCAAGTCTATAGTGATGACGAATGGTACAATGAATATTACTTTGCGGCTGAAGAACAGTTACGTACTGGGGGTTACCGCGTATATTCTACAATCGATAAAGAAATTTATGACCAACTCCAAGAGTCAGCTAGAGCCTATGAGGATCAGCTTGGTGCGGTTTATGATGGTGTCTACACTGACCCTGAGACTGGTGTGGAAACATACTATGTGGAAGAAGTTCAAACTGGTTTAGTTGCAATTGATAACAATACAGGTGCGGTCCTTGGATTCGTAGCGGGAACTGATTTTGAGAATAACCAAATTGACCACGCATTTCAAATGCGTCGCTCACCAGGTTCAACCATTAAACCGATGGCCGTTTATGGACCTGCAGTGGAGAACAATATCATTAACCCTTCTACAGTTATTCCGGATACAGCTTTTGTAGAAACTTATGAAGATGGTTCAACTTGGGCACCAACGAACTATGGTAGTGTTGTGAGTGATACATTAATGACCGCTCGAACTGCCCTATTAAGATCAGATAATATACCTGCGGTTCGTATTTATGACGAATTACGTTCTCAAGGTATTCCTGTGATTGATTATCTAGAGCGTATGGGCTTCAATACTATTGACTCATATACCGAAGAAGATACAAATAACTTAGCTTTCTCACTAGGTGGTGTGACTACTGGTCCTACTGTTCTAGAAGAAACACGTGCTTTCTCAACGTTTGCTAACGGTGGAGAATATGTGGATGGTCACTATATTGAACGTATCGAGGATGCTTTTGGTAATGTTGTATTCAACCAAAACGAAGCTCCGACACGTGTATTCTCGGAAGATACAAACTATATCATGGTTGACATGTTACGAGACACTATGACCGAAGGTACAGGTCGTACTGCGAATGAATACATGAATGTCCCAGGAGATTGGATTGCAAAATCAGGTATTAGTGAAAACTCTAAAGATATATGGTTTATTGCTTCTACCCCATCGATTACAATTGGTTCTTGGATTGGTTATGATTCAAGATATGCTGATTATACGATTGATGTGAATGATGGTTTTGACCGTGAAAGTGTTCGTAGTCAGATCTATTGGTCTCGTATTGTGAATGATTTATATGAACTTCGCCCAGAAATTTTCGGTACGGAAGAAACTTTCGTCCAACCTGATTCTGTCCGAGAACAAACTGTTCTAGAACAAACGGGTACACTTCCAGGTAGATTTACTTACAATGGCAATACTTATCAGTTAACTGGACCAACGAAGACAGAGCTATTCAAGGTTTCTAACCCTGCACCTGAGTTAACTTTTGACTTTATGTTAGGAGCTACTGAAGAAGATCTTGCTCGATTCTGGAATAATGTTCGTTCAACTCAAGAACAACAAAGAAGACAGCAACAGCAGCAGCAACAATCATCCCAAGAAAGTGATGAAAGTAACGAGGGCGACGAAAGTAATCAGGATGAATCTAATGAAGATGAAACAATAGAGAATCCAGATGAAAATAATGACTCAAGTGATGAGGAACAACCGGCAGAATCGACACCGGAAGGTTAAAAAACAGAAAAAGGCACTGAGCGCTACTTTATTAGTAGTTTTCTCAGTGTCTTTTTATTATTATATTTGAAATATATTTTATTCCGTTTTAACGCAATTACGCCCTATTTAAGAGATGCTTTTAATTATTTAACCATATATCTATTATGAAGACAAAAAGGCTGTCATAGTCAATTTTATTTGATTCACCTTATATAATATACAAGCAAATGAATTAATCCCACTTAACTGTTAATTAAACAATTTAGCGGGATTTTTTTCATTACTATTTAATTTTCATCTTTGTGCAATGTTGAACCACGGTGTTTAATCTTATACGGTAAAATTACTTGTTTCTCTTCAACTTCTTCATTACTCATAATTTTAGTTAACAGACGCATCGCAACTGCACCAATATCATATAATGGTTGTTGGATACTTGTTAATTTTGGTCGTACAATTTCAGTAACGATTGAGTTATCACTAGTAATCACTTCTAAGTCTTCTGGTACTTTAAAGCCAGCGTCTAAAGCAGCGTTCATTAATGCGGCAGCAAATGTATCTTCTTTAACGATAACACTATCTGCCTTAAGGGTTTGTAATTCTTCTAATACTTTATCAGCATCCGTATATCGTAGTGCTTGTTGGATAACTAAGTCTTCATCAAACTCTACACCTTTTTCTTCATATGCAGCTTTAAATCCTTCTAAACGGTGTTGAGACGTTAATAATTCTGGCTCATCTGTCACTAAAACAACACGACGTCCATGGTCTAATAATTCTGCTGTGATTTCTTTTGTAGCAACCGTGTGATCAATATTCACACTGTAATATTCTGGGTTGTCAACTAAAGTACCAGCAAAAACAACCGGTGTTGATGTACGTTCGATTTCTTTACGAATAGACTCTGAAACATTTTGTCCCATAAAGATAATTCCATCTACTTGATTGGCAAGTAATGTATTAAATACTTGTACTTCCTTCTCTTGACTCTCATCAGAGTTTGCTAAGATAATGTTATATTTGTACATTGACGCAATATCGTCTATTCCTCGAGCTAAAGATGAGAAGAATAAATTCGTTACACTCGGTAAAATAACTCCAACTGTCGTCGTTTTTTTACTTGCTAAACCACGAGCTACGGCATTTGGTCGATAATCTAATCTTTCAATAACCTCTGAAACCTTTTTGCGTGTACTAGGTTTAACATTCGGATTACCATTGACAACACGAGATACCGTTGCCATAGAAACCCCTGCTTCACGAGCGACATCATATATTGTAATTGTTTGTTTTTCCATAGGGCTAACCTTCTTTCAAATAAGTATCTACTTGTTGTAAATTTATCACAATTCATTTTTTATTGCAAGCGTTTTATTTCCAGTGAATGACGATTTCAGCAATGTTTTTATGAAAATGATATAAATATACCCAAGACTCCATGTTCCTATATTTTCATGAAAATGTCAATAAAAAATGTGAATAATACATTAAATTAATGTATCATTCACATTGCTAATTTATTATTTATTTACTTCATTTTTCACGGTATCAACTGCGTCTTCAGTTGAAGCTTTTACGTGTTGTGTTGAGTCACTAACATCATCTGCTAAATCTTTTGCTTCAACAGTGATAGTATCTCCTAAGTCTTCTGCATCTTCTTTTAATTTTTGTGCATCTTTACTTAATTCATCTTTTGAATCTTTCATATCGCTTTTTACACGATCCCATTCTGTTGTTGCTTCTTGACGAATATCATCAAATTGAGATTTAAATTGATCCGCTGAATCTTTTAGATTTACTTTAATATCTTCAGTTGTTTCATAGGCAGCATCATATAATTCAACACCGCGTTCTACTGCATAGTCAGTATATTCACCAGCGCTATCTAAAAACTGGTCAACTTCAACGGCAATATCACGACGTAATTCTTTCCCTGATTTTGGTGCGTATAATAAAGCAGCAATCCCTGCTACTGAAGCGCCAAATAATGCTCCTAAGAAAAATCCTCCATTTTTACTCATTCAAATCATCCTTTCTATTATCATTCTTTTAGTTTTTTATTGTTATTTCTCCAGCTGTCTTTGAAGCTGGTTTATGTTTAATATCAAATAATTCTGATTCATATAATTCTTTCTCTAATGAATCTACCGTTGGTACAGGTGGTTTTGGTTTAGTCACCGGTTGATTCGACGTTTCTGTTCTTGGTGACGGCGCCGCTTCTCCAGCTGATGGTCGTTTGCGTGCTACTCTCTTAGCTGAATTTACAAATTTTTTAATCGGTGATTGGCGTTTCTTTCCTACACCTTTCAATAAATTTGAAGTCATATTTTTAGTTGAATCATTTAAATCAGATACCGAAGTACCTAAATCTCCGATAGCAACAAATAATGGATCTGTTTTACTTAATTTACCATTTACATCGTCAACTAACGTATTCGCTTTGTTCAATAACCCCTCAACTTCGATCGATAGATTATCTACGTCTTTTGTCACGACATCAATAGTAGTATTTAGTTTTGCCACCGTTTCGTTTACATCTTTTAAAATTTGTGATAATTTTGATAAATTTAAACAAATAAATACAACTAATACCACAAATGCAAGCGCTGCAATAATTCCAGCTAATTCTCCTATTGTCATACTTCTAACTCACTCCTTCCCTGTTCTTATAGGATAAATATATCATTTTTAAGGATATTGTACAAATAATTGGATACTTATAAAGTGAGTTTTTTTACAAAATATTTTTGAAGCGTCTTTCTAATCATGCAAAAAACTATTTAAATCATTCTAATTCTGTTATATTTTAGTAAAGGAGTGTGATAATTTGGCAATCGGACAATTAAACTTAGAAGCAATTCTAAGGAATTTTATGCCAGAAGAAACATCTGAGAATATTATTTATTTTGGAACAATATTATTACGTTTAATAATCATTACGATTATTTTTTTAATCGTGAAATACCTTGTCGAATCATTCTTTGATGCGAACCCTGCAGGTCGTATCAGTTTTAGAGGAAAGCAATCACCACAACGAATTAAGACAATTAATACTTTACTTCGTAACTTTTCAATGTATATTTTATACTTCCTATTTATATATTATCTACTCACAGCTTTAGGTTTTCCAGTTGGAACGTTATTAGCTGGTGCTGGGATTGCCGGGGTTGCGATTGGTCTTGGTGCCCAAGATCTGATCAATGATATGATTAATGGTTTCTTCATTATCTTTGAGAATCACTTTGAAGTGGGAGATTTTGTGCAAATTCCAGCGGAAGAAATTACTGGTACAATTGAGGATGTTGGTATACGTACAACAACCATTCAGGCTGCTAGTGGGGATAAGTTTTATATTCCCAATAGTTTAATTACAACGGTTAACAATAAAAGCCGTAGTACGCGTCAAGTTACGATTGAAATCCCTGTAGCAGACGAAACTGAATTTAAAACTTTTGAAGCAGAAATGGAAGATATAACTCAAATGATTTATGAAAAATACAATGAAGTCATGCGCGATGAACCTTCCATTGTTGGTTTTGTTCGAGGAGTTGATCAAACATTCAATTACCGTATTGCTTTTACTGTAGCAACGGGAGAAGATTATATGCATACAAGTATTTTCTATCGTGAATATTTATTTGCTCTACAAGAACAAGATTTCAAAATTCCAAGTTCTGTTTACGACGAAACATAATAAAAAAATGCGATGAGCTTAAAAACTCATCGCATTTTTTTATCTTGGATAGGTGTGTGTTAACTCTTCTAGTAGTTTCATATCCTCATCATAGAACGTCACTTCATATTCATCTTTAGTTACATTAACAATCGCATATGTTTTATATGGATGAATCCCTCTTGAATTATTTAAACTACCTGGATTAACTAATAGTAATTCATCATCAATCAATTCACTCTTTAATTGATGCGTGTGACCATGAAACACAAAGTTCGCTCCGCGTTCTTTAGCTAATTCAATGACCGCGCTGTTTGTCCGATTAACACTTTGAACATGTCCGTGAACTAAGTATACTTTACCTTCAGGTGTATCGATAATTTGTTCCATAGGATAATAATGAGTACCATCCATGTTCCCTTCTACCGCTCCATCGATTAATTCCCAAATTGAATCATCTTGTTCAAATTCTGAATCACCTAGATGGAAGATATAATCCACTGTTGGTCTGACTTCTTTAACAATGTCATATACTTTTTTCCAACGTCCGTGATTGTCACTTAATATCATCATTTTCATAAATATCCAGCTCCTTCATCCATGTATCTATTTTTTTATTTAATTCTTGCATTGCCTTTGCTCTGTGACTTATTTTATTCTTTTCAGCCAGGGGCATCTCAGCAAATGTCTGGTCTTTCTCAGGATAATAAAATAATGGGTCATAGCCAAATCCATCGTCTCCACTCAATTCTTTGAGTATATAACCCTTGGCTCTACCTTCAACCACTAGACTTTCATTATTTGGATAAGCTAATACTAATACCGATTGAAAGTATGCCTGGCGGTCTTCCCCTTCAAAACTTGCCATCTCGGTTAATAATTTCTGATTATTTCGTTGATCATCTTTCGGTTCCCCGCTGTATCTTGCACTATATACCCCCGGTTTGCCGTTTAATGATGGAACAACCAAGCCTGAGTCATCGGCTAAAGCAATGACCTGTAATTCATTGGCAATTGTTTCAGCTTTCAAACGCGCATTTTCTTCAAATGTTGTTCCAGTTTCTTCAACTTCTTCAACGTCAGGGTAATCTAATAATGATTTTACTTCGATATCAGTGTTTTTGAACATCTCTTTAAATTCTTTTATTTTCCCTTGATTATGACTAGCTATCATGACGATCAACGATAATCTCTCCTTTTATATCACATTCTTGAACTTTGAGTTCGGGTTGCTTTAACCATTGACGGGCGAATGTTTCAAATTCCGAAGCATTGCCTGTCGTATAAATTGCTTGCGTTGCTGGTGTGAGTGCTGCTTCTTCTGCGGTACGACTTAAACTAAAGTAATCGAGTAAGGTACTCACTTCATTAATCGTTTCAACCCCAGAATCAATCAAAGTAACCTCTGGTCCCATGACCTTTTGAATCTTGTCAATCAGTAAGGGATAATGTGTACATCCTAGAACAAGGCTATCTACTTTCGCCTCTTTTAAGGGTTCTAATCGATGATTTATAATATCAAGAGCTTCGTCCGTTTCAATATTTTGAGACTCAACGAGTTCAACAAATTCAGGACAAGCGATACTCGTAATATTGAGTGTGTCAGCTTTTTCAAGCATCACCTCTTCATACATATTACTATTAATTGTTCCTTGGGTTCCGATAACACCGACGTGTCCGCCGGTCGTATTCTTAATAGCTGTACGACAACCAGAATGAATCACACCAACAACTGGAATAGCTAATGTTGCTCGAATCTCTTCTAACGCAGCTGCTGTCCCTGTATTACAAGCAATGACAAGCATTTTGATGCCCTTTTCGCGTAAGTAATTCGTCATCTGCCATATATATCGTTTAACTTCTTGTAATGATCTCGGCCCATAAGGTGTACGTGCACTGTCACCTAGATAGATGATTGATTCATTAGGTAGTTGTTTTAAACTCTGCTTTACAACCGTTAAACCACCAAACCCTGAATCAATAAAGCCAATGGGTAATTCTTTCATACTTTCATCTCTTTTCTAATAGTACCGTATTAATAATATCGCATCGATATTAAGTGGAGTGAATAAATCGCTCCGAAAGTAAACAAATAATTATTAACTTATAGTATAACGCTGATTACAAAATAATGCTAAAAAATGTGCCTAAAATTTCACAAAAAAACAACCCGTGTGACTGGATTGTTTCTTTAAACACATTCTATTTACTTGCTCTTTCACTTTTCCATAAGGCAAATGAACGCTTGAAGGCATTCACCATCCCTTTATCACTATAGATTAGAACATTGCTCTTATAGAACAGAAGTGAGAACCAAAGTACAAAGGCCATAAATAAGACGGAAACCACAATTGAAATAGTGATTTCAGTTGAACTTACAGTCTCTGCAGCGACTCTAAACGGCATGATAAATGGTGTAAATAATGGGATTTGCGATGTAATTCGAACTAAGGAATTATTCGTTGAATTCAGTGCAAACATCCCAACATAGAAACCACCTAGAGCTAAGAATATAATCGGTGTAATCATCTTATTAACATCTTCAGTCTTAGATACTAGTGAACCTAAGAATCCGGCAAGAACAGTATAAATTAATATACCGCTGATGGCATAGACGATACCTAAGATAACAACATTACTACTACCTTGTAACAGTTCACCAATATTTAATCCCTCAAAAGAATCCAGTAGATTCAATTGACGTAAAACAAAAGAAATTAAGAAATACAAACCAATATAAATAACGACTTGAGTCAGTATCACTAATAATATCCCGATCAATTTCCCTAGGAAGTGAGCGGTAGGTGATACACTGGAAAGTATAATTTCCATAATTCTAGACCCTTTTTCAACCGCGATTTCTTGAGAAATAATACTCACATAATTCATAATAAATATGAATACAATAATTGAAACAGCATAAGCAATCCCAATCCTTACAAACATCACAGGATCTTGAGCAGATTGTTCAACGACTTCACCGGCCTCATTCCTACTCACATTAATACTATTAATCGATACGGCTGTATCTTGAATTTGAGTTAATTGTTCACCGGTCAAGCCCATTTCTTCCGCTGAATTGACGAAATTATATTGACTTAAGGCTTCTTCAAAAGGTGCTAATGAAATATCTTTGCTTGTAGTTTTGCGGTAATACATTGGATTAGAAACATCATCTCCAAATATTAAATAACCGTCTATGTCATCGGTCTGTAAAGCTTCATCTGCTTGACTACGATCAAAATCATATTGTATTTGATTTCCAGTATTAACTTCTTCAATAATCTCTTGTACTTCAGCATTCGCATCAATCACCGCAATATTACCCACAGATGAATCTAACTGACTGCTGCCGACGAAATAACCAATAGCTAAAACAACACCTACCATTATAATTGGTGAGACAATCATCCAAAAAAATGACCAAGATAGGACATTTTTTCGATAGACTTCTTTAATTATAACTCCTAATCTATTCATGAATGGCTTCACCTGCTTTCATCTTAAATATTTCCTCTAATGTCGGTGGCTGTTGACTAAACTTCGGTAAGTATTCACCTTTAGAAATTGTTTTAAATAAAGGTTCACCATAAGATGCATCCTCGAGTTTCAATGTATATTGATTTTTTCTCGTTTCCTTCACATCGATGACCCCTTCTAATTCTTTGAGTTCTTCAAGTGTCCAATCAGGTGTTTCTATATAGATAAATGTTCTTCCAAAGCTTTCTCTCACTTCATTAATTTCACCATACAATAATTGTTTTCCGTGATGAATCATGACTAATTTATCACAAATCTCTTCGACATTATTCATATTATGACTTGAGAAGATGATTGCACTACCCTTTTCTTTCAAGTCTAAAATGCCTTGTTCTAATAACTCAGCATTCACCGGATCGAGTCCACTAAAGGGCTCATCTAAGATAACTAATTTAGGCTCATGAATTAACGTCGCAATGAGCTGGACCTTTTGCTGATTCCCTTTAGATAAAGTTTTAATCTTATCTGTTCGTGTCCCTTTAACGTCAAACTTTTTCATCCATTCATCGATTTTATTATCAATATCATCTCTTTGCATTCCACGCAATTGGGCGAAATAGGTGATTTGTTGTTCGATGGTCATTGTTTCATATAATCCACGTTCTTCTGGTAAATAACCGATATTATCATACAAATTATTGCCCAATTTTTCGCCGTTCCAGTTAACCTTACCGTCTTCTTCTGGAGTTAAAAAATCTAAAATCATTCGAAAGATTGTCGTTTTACCAGATCCATTTTGGCCAATCATTCCTAGAATTATTCCATCCTCAATCTCAAATGATACGCCATCGACTGCTCGTAAATCGCCAAAGCTTTTCACTAAATTGCTTACTGTTAACATAATAACCTCCTTTAATGGTTTAAGTATATCGAACTCATATTCATATTCCAAATTATATTCCTTTTCATAATTAAGTAAAAAGACCCACATATTTTCAAATATGTAGGTCCTGTGTTTAATTTATAATAATGTTTACCATTCAATTTCTCTGACTTCTCCAGACTCTGTAGCTGTAAAGTCAACTTCTGTTCCTGCTTCTAGAAACGGTAAGTGATCATTTAATGAGATATCAGCTTTATAAACTGTTCCATCAAATGTAAAGTAATAAACCGTATTTCCTTCGACAACAACCGCTTGAACAGCATCCACTTCTCCTGTAAATTCATTCAAGTCATCTTCAGTTTCGATTTCTTCAATGTCTAATGGATTATCAACTGCGTAAGCTTGCATTAATTGAGACACACTTGATTCGACATAAACACTTTGATAGTTTTGAACATCAACTAAAGCATATTCTTTAATTAAGCCGGAATTATCTTTCAGCGTGAGGATATACATCGGATTCCCATTAATGTTTATGAGTAATGGGAATGTCGCTGTATAACTTGTTTCTTGAACACTACCTTCCGCTGAACGCATTGCTGAGAATTCTTCAGCTGCACTTAGAGGATACATTTGGGCTTCTTTTGTTCTTAAGTTTACTAACACAAAACCAATATTCGACTCATCCGCCGCTACGGATGTAATACCTGTATACAGATATAAATCATCTTCGATTGGTAAATATGTATATCCAGCTGTTGGTTCTGTCACTCCTTCTTGAGCAAAGAGTGAGTTAAAGAATCCGTTACGGTAGTGACCTTGCATCGTCAATTGATGCATAATTAAATCTGCACCATACACTCGATCGACCCAACTTGGTATTTCTTCTAAAGAATACGTATTTGTTTCACCAGTCGTCGCATTCAACACAATGACACCATTTACTTCTGGCTCTCTTATAAAGAAATTACGCGTATATGTTGAAGCGATATAAAAAGGATTTCCCTCATCATCAATTTCAAACGTTGGCGCTTCAAATAATACAAATGGATTTGAAAATCGTAACTTACGCATCACATCTCGGTTTAAAATTTCTGAATGACTATAGCGAATAGGTTCAGGTGGAGTTTGTAATTGGACGTCCCCTGTGACATTATCAACTTGGATATAATGAGGAATCCCTGTTTGAAAATTATTTAACCAACGGAAGAAACCAGCATATTCTAGTGGTGATACACGGTAAGGTGCTGAATCTATAGTAATTTGGGTGTAATCTTCAGCCACCTCAAATTGAGAAACAAGTTCTGATATATTACCTAATTGTCTATTCCCCAATCGTTCAGCCGTATCACGGTCAACTAATGGAATTTGATTGATATTTGTCTCAGGAAAATCTTCTTCGAAAGAAGCTTGATCCACTGTAATCATATTTGAATACCCATCCGAAAAGAATACAGGTGATAAGACTAAGTAAGTAACCACACCAATAACTAATAAGATTGGCCATGGGTACACTAATAATTTATATTTCAGAGAGAATTTTGGCATACTAAAGCCAGTTTCGCCGTTTTTAAGTTTGGAAAATGTTT
Source organism: Ruoffia tabacinasalis (assembly GCF_005864045.1). GTDB lineage: Bacteria > Bacillota > Bacilli > Lactobacillales > Aerococcaceae > Ruoffia > Ruoffia tabacinasalis. Next base: position 59,925 of record NZ_VBSP01000006.1, read on the forward strand.
TTACACTATCTGCTAACAATTCAATAATTAAAACACCAGCTGCAATAAGGAATAAGAAAATCCAAAAATCAAGTGAAGCATAATGTAATGGCGGAAGCATAATATAGTAGTAAAGAGCTATTAAAATCGCTAGTACAATATATAAATAACGTACTTTCCCTCCACTTAATTTATTCTTGGACATCCTGTTTTGGAAAGAATCTTTCCACTTCCTGTTGTTAAATGTATCGGTTACATCTTTCATTAAAAAATTCCTTTCTATATTTTATTGAGGGAAGAATTCCTTTAAAGTTGGCTCGAAATAAATTCCCCATTTGATATCACGATTCAAGGCTAACGTATTGTCTAATGATTGCTCGATAATATTTCCTGTCTTCTCTAGAGACTCTTCAATGGATAGCCCTCTACTATACCAAACCGTTGTCGAACTCACGACGATATCTCCAGTACCAAAGAAATGTTGCGGATAATATCTATGCATCAGCAACTTTTGGTAATCATTGTGTCCTCTAACATAAAAGCCTATTTGATCTGGCATTTTATCAGGTAAACGAACGCCAGTAATAGCTACATATTTCGCACCAGACTCAATTAATTTGCGACTCACTACGTCTAACTCTTCAACCGTCATCGATTCTGAATAAGGTGTATTCGTAATAAAGCAAGCTTCTGTAATATTTGGAAAAACAATATCCGCTTCTTTCATTAATGCTGAGAATTTTTCTGCGATTTTGTGGTCAAATCCTGGATAATATTTCCCGTGATCGGCCATAATCGGATCCATTAACAAGATAAGTTCTGGATTCAACCGTTTCTCCTCACGATAATACTGGGTAAATAATTCAACTTGCTCTGTCGTTGAAAAATACCCAGTCATCATGACATCAAAATGGATGTCATTTGCCTTCCAAACTTCAACCGTTCGTTTGAAATCTTCATTCATCTCATGACGAATAATATTAGCATAACTTTCCCCTGTTTGGGTTGATACAAACATTGTTGGAAGAATGGATACTTCCAATCCACCTGCGGATAATATTGGAATGTTTATATTTGCTGCCACTTTACCTGCTCCTGGAATATCATTTACGACTAAAACTCTTTTTGACATCTTTTCATACACCTCTCACATCAATTATAGTCTAGTTTTCCTTATATAACTAGAGGGAATTCAAGTCCCTTTTGACTTATAGAAATACTATCAGTATATCTAATTTTTCCCAAAAATCAAAAAAAGCACTCACCTTAAAAGTAAGATGAGTGCTAGAATCTAATCTATCTATTTATATGTACTGATTTAAAATCTCAGTTAGACGTGCTTTGTCGTGATATCCTACTAATTTCTCAACAACTTCGCCATCTTTTTTGATTAAAAGTGTTGGAATTGACATAATTCCAAATGATTGAGCTGTTTTAGGTTCGTCGTCTACGTTCATTTTGTAGAATTCAACGTCATCCATTTCTTCAGCTAATTCATCCACGATAGGTGATTGCATACGGCAAGGTCCACACCAAGGTGCCCAAAAATCCGTTAAGGTAATCCCTTCGTCTGTTTTTGCATTAAATTGATCATCTGATATTGCTTGTGTCATGATTACATTCCTCCCTTTTCATAAAACTATTATAACATCTCATAGTATTGAAGACTATCGAATTGCTCAAATACTTATTGTAATGACTAAATTTATTATTTGAAATAAACAATCGTTGACCCATCGCCACCTGCATTGGGTGGTGAGTATTCAAAGCGATCGACTTGCGGATGCTCTTTAAGTGCTTTTTGAACACCGTTTCTTAAAGCACCTGTCCCTTTACCATGAATAATTGTTACCATTGGATGATTTGATAATAAGGCAGAGTCCAAATACTCTTCTAATTTGGATAAGCCCGCATCATAACGTTGGCCACGTAAGTCGAGTGTCGTTTTTACTTTTGATCCAACATTTCTTTGGACGTTTACTTTCGTTGGTTTTTCAACTTTCTTAAGTGGTTCTAAATCTTTCTCGGCAATTTTCATCTTTAATATTCCCATTTGAACAACGTATTCATCTTTTCCAGATTGTTCAACAATAGAGCCTCTTTGGCCATATGAAAGAACTTCTACGTCATCACCAGGTTTAAGTTTCTTCTTCTCTTTCGCACGTTTAAGCACTTTATTCTTCTTAAGTTCTTCTGGCAATTTCAAGTCATCAAAGGATGATCGCTTATCAATAAGTACATGTTCTTTAATCGTATTACTTTGTCCTTGTTCGAGTTGTAATTCTCTTATTTCACTTAATAGTTTTTCTGCTTCATCCTGTTTCTCGCGCACGAGTTCATTAGCATCTCGCTTCGCCTTTTCAACGATCTTACTCTTTTGCTCTAACCAGCGATTGTATTCGTGTCGTAAATCTTTATGTAATTGTTCTGCATCATCCAGGAACTTCTCTGCTTTCATATGATCTTGTTCAGCTGAACGGCGTTCAAATTCAAGATTAGCCACCATCTCGTTAATGGATTGATCATCTCTAGATACACCTTCTTGAGCAGTTTGAAGAATCGTATCTGGCAGTCCCAAACGTTTAGAAATTTCGAGTGCGTTAGATCTACCCGGGACACCTATTAATAAGCGATATGTCGGTGATAATGTGTCCGAATTAAATTCCATACTCGCGTTAATTGTGTCCTTAGCATCATTGGCATATAATTTCAATTCAGGATAGTGAGTCGTTGCCATAATGGTTGTACCCATTTTTCTAAAATGTTCAAGAATCGCCATCGCTAATGCAGCACCTTCTTGCGGATCCGTCCCTGAACCTAACTCATCAAATAAAACTAAAGATTCATGCGTCGCATCGTTAATAATTCTCACATTGTTTGTCATATGACTCGAGAACGTACTTAAACTTTGTTCAATCGATTGCTCGTCACCGATATCGGCATAAACATTATCAAACACACCTATTTGACTGCCAGCTTCAGCTGGAATATGTAAGCCTGATTGTCCCATCAAATGCAATAGGCCTAACGTCTTAAGCAAGATAGTCTTACCACCCGTATTCGGTCCGGTAATAATTAAAGCCTTATATTCTTCTCCAAGTAAAATATCGTTCGCAACGATATCTTCGGATGCAATGAGCGGGTGTCTCGCTTGCCATAAGGCAACGATTAAATCTTTTGATAAGATTGGCTTAGTCGCGTCAATTTCACGGCTATACCCTGCTCTAGCTTGAATAAAGTCTAATTGAGCTAACATCTCTTGATTTGTTCGAATTTCATTTGTATATGGCATTAAGCTCTGTGATATTTCATCCAGAATCCGTTCGATTTCTTTTCGCTCAGCAACTTTTAATTCCGCTAAACGGTTATTTAAATTTACCACGCTTTGTGGTTCCATATATAAAGTCTGCCCAGAGCTACTCTGATCGTGGACTGTTCCGCCCATTTGATTACGATATTCTGCTTTCACCGGAACAACATAGCGCCCGTTACGAATTGTAATTAAAGTATCCGTTAATTGATTCGCACGACTCTTTAAAATTTGATTCAATTGATTTCGCACTTGTTGTTCTGTATTGGATTGATTTCTTCTTATAGATGCTAATTGACTCGATGCCGAAGATAAGACACTTCCATCTTCATCAATGGCATTATGAATTAGCTTCTCAACTTCTGGCAGATGAATACAACGATCTACCCAGGCTTGTAATGCCGGGAAATATTTCTCATCATCAGCTAAAATTTCAAAGAATTGAATGACTTGCTTCGTTGACGTTAACAACTTACCAACTTCTGCGAGTTCTCTACCATTGAGACTGGCACCTAATTCTAATCTCTTTAAAGGTTGATCCAATGATCGTAACCGGGGTACCGGAATAAGACGATCCTGCAACAATAGATTCAGTGACTGCTCAGTTTCATCTTGCCACTTTTGAATCGTTTCGTAATTATTCGATGGTTTCATATTAGCTATCTTACTCTGAGCAAGTTCTGTTTGAGTATATTGTTTGATACGTTGACGTACTTTGTCGAATTCTAATGTGTCAAAAATCTTCTCATTACTCACAGAAAACATCATTCCTTTCTATCTCTTACTATCAACTATATATTATAACAAAAAAAGTGTCCCTATGCCATTCATAGGAACACCGCTATTTCTTAAGAAAATGGATTGAAATTGAACCAAGTTTCTGCAGCAAAGTTTGAGAAAAATGGCGTATTCGACACTATTTGATAAGCTATCGGATTATCAACAAACTGTTGTTGTATAAATTCAATCGGAATCAGTGATAGAACGAATAAAAAGAAAAAGACAATAACATAGGTAATTAAAACGTTCACTACGCCACCACCAATAGCATTTAAATGGTTGAGTAAATCATAATACATGACACGAGTGAATAATAAAGATAAAAAGTTAGTAATAACCCAACCAATTAAACCGATGAGGATAAAAGTTATCACTCGATAGAAAGCTTCATCAATAAAAAAGCTCGTTGCTTCATCATAGAAAGCTAAATCTGTATCCGGTTGAACTGAGGGAAATGGTATGAGCATTTCGACAATCTCAGATAATGGTTGAAAATAACGTGTCGCAAGTACAAAGGTAATAATATACCCAACTAAACGAATCAGTTGTAATACTAAACCTCGACGATAGCCTGTATAGAAACTAATAAGTAAGGCAATAAGAATAATAATTGTTAACATAGCATCTCTCCTATCTGACTAATCACTCACGCTCATATGGTACTTGATGCGAATTACTTTGATCTCTTCTCGAATAATTCGGACGTGTTGATTGCTTAGATTCTATTTGTGTCTTTAATTGTTCAATCTCTTCCTCTAGCTCAAGAATTTGTTGTTCTTTCATAAGCTGATCCGATATAGCATTTACCGACATTAAGATACTTCGATCTTCATTATTTAACTCCGGTGTCATTTCAGTTAATTGTTGTAGTTGATTATTTACAATATCAACCACTGAATTTAAATGTAGAGCCGATTTTTGACCCACAATCGTGTATTCTTTTCCTGCAATTTTTGCTTTAAATCGTAAATTCCGTTCCATCATTACTCATCCTTTTCAACTGCTTATCTTATTTTACCAAATTTTTGTTATAAATTCATTTTTATCTTAAATAGTCTTACATTACTCAAATCTATTTCACAATTTGCCTAATGTTCATTATAATATATCACAGAACAATCGAAAAGGATGAAGTGAATGGCCTCAGAAAGTATAAAAGTAAATAAAGCAACCTTTAACAAAATGCACGAACATTACAAGAATAATTTAGTTGATCCAGTTCCTTACAGTGAATTTCGTGCCAAAGTAGGATCGACAACGATTACTGGTTATACAAGTGGAAAAGTACTCTTTCAAGGAAATGATAGCCACGTTGAGTTAGCTAAATGGCAAAATAATCATTCAGCAACATCCTCAACGAGCTCAAAAACCAAAAGCAATACAAGTCCATCAGCTTCAGGTCTTCCAGAAGGCTTTGCTAATTGGCCAATAATCGGGAGTGATGAAGTTGGTAATGGTAGCTACTTTGGCTCTTTGACTGTCTGTAGTGTTTATTTATCACCAAGTCAATTTGATTTGGTTAAATTATTAGGCGTAAAAGATTCAAAACTCCTGAATGATAAGGAAATTGTAAAAATTGCAGAAGAGCTAAAAATGTCCGTACCCTATCACCTAACAGTCTGTACGCCTGAAAAATATAATCAAGGTATTGAAAAAGGGTATAATGCAGTGAGTATTAAAGTGTCGTTACATAATTTCACTATCGGAAAATTATTAAATAAATTGAATCCAGAGCAAAAAGAGGAGATGCGTGGTGTATTAATTGATCAATTTACGCCCGCAAATAACTACTTTAAGTACTTACAAAAAGAACAACATCCAATTAAAGATGATGTCTACTTTGTCAAAAAAGGAGAAAGTCATCATTTAGCAGTCGCAAGTGCGTCAATTATAGCCAGAGCTGCTTTCTTAGAATCCCTTGAAACACTCGGAAAACCATTTAATAAAGTATTGCCGTCTGGTGCAGGCAAAGCCAGTGATGTACTTGCTGCTCAACTCATTAAAAAACATGGTAAAAGTGTCTTAGATAAAACAGCTAAATTGCATTTTAAAAATACAAGTAAAGCTCTTGAGCTAGCCAAAAAAATCAAATAAAATAACGAGGAGCTGGGAAAAAACTCAGTCTCAGTATAAAAAACCACCCATTTATTGTGAAAAATAAATGGGTGGTTTTAGTATTTTTTTAAAGACAAAACGAGCCCTGAACCTTATAATTGAAGTACGACCAACAACTAAGGAGGGGCTCGTTATGTACCAAAATTATACCACAATGGAGACTGCATTAACACTACAATTAGATTTTACGATTCCAAATGATCATGAAGCTCGATTGATTAGCCGATTTGTCGATTCAATTCCTACGGAAGTTCTTTTAGATGAGACGTCACATACGGGACGTCCAGCTTTTCACCCCGCAATGCTATTAAAAATGTGTTTATTTGCATATAGCCGCTCAACATTTTCTGGTCGAAAAATTGAACAGATGAACGAAGAATCAATTCCTATGAAATGGCTAACTGGGGATACCTCTATTTGCTATAAAACTATTAATAACTTTCGATCAAGTGAACATGCATCAAATCTGATTAAGTATTCATTTGTCCTATTCACAACACTTTTAAGTGAGAATGATTTAATCTACAAGGATTCTTTATTTATTGATGGTACAAAAATTCAAGCAGATGCGAACATCTATAGTTTTACTTGGCGAAAAGCGATTGAACGTTATGAAGCTGGTCTAATTGAAAAAGTGTCTAGTTTGTATGAAGAACTTATTCAAACGAATGTAGATATTGCTATAACGGAAGAAGAATTAACCATGTCGATCGGAATCGAGAAGATCATTGATAGTCTAGATGAAGCTCTTGATGAGGTTGAAGTAAAAATCAAAAATGAGACAACCATACCTAAAGGTGGTTCTGAACACAAGCGACGTCGTCGCACGCTAAAAAAGCATCGAAATAAATGGAGAATGATTTCCTACCACGAAAACAGAAATATGAAGAAGCGAATGAACTATTTGATGGAAGAAATAGTTTTTCTAAAACAGATACAGACGCTACCTTCATGTGAATGAAAGAAGATCCAATGAAAAATCGTGAATTGAAACCTGGTTACAATCTTCAGGTAGCTTCTAGTAATCAATATGTCATTGACTTTGATATTTTTCCGAACCCAACAGATACGCGTACACTTATTCCGTTTCTAGACTCGATTCAAACACTTGATATGTTCCAATATATTGTTGCTGATGCTGGTTATGGTAGTGAAGAAAATTATATGGCTATTACCGATGATTTTGAGAAAGTACCATTGATTCCGTATGGAATGTATCATAAAGAACAAAGTAAAAAGCACAAAAATAATCCAAAGCATCGTCAGAACTGGTCCTATAACGAGGTTGAAGATTCCTATACTGATTTAGATGGTGTTCATTTTAATTTTTCACATTATAGTACTCGAAATGATAAAAATGGTTTTCAAAGGCAGTTTAAAATATATAAAGCTGATTCCGAGCAAATGGATGACCGTTTAAATAAACTAGCGAAAACACCGAAAGGTAGACAGCGCCAGACGGCGGTCAATAATAATTGGGAGTATTTCAAACACAAAGCTAAAGAGAATTTGGAGAGCACACCTGGAAAAGAAATCTATGCACAACGTAAGATTGACATAGAGACCGTTTTTGGTCGCATGAAAGGTGTATTTGGTATGCGCAGAGCGCATGTGAGAGGTAAACAAGAAGTACATTGACTACCGCCAGCGAAATGTACCAGCGTTGCCAAGTTTTGTACCACCCTTTGCCATGAAATGTACCAGTCATTGCCAACCTGTTTACCACTTATTAACTTCTGTATTGAGTATTGCGGACGTTCTTTACCAGTAGTGCGGTTCTTTTTACCACTCTTTGCGGGAAGATTTACCAATGTCTGCGGAATAGTTTACCAGTAATAATTAAATGACCCCATTTCTACTCAACTTTTGAGTAGAAATGGGGTCAAC
>NZ_VBSP01000007.1 GCF_005864045.1 Ruoffia tabacinasalis
TCTTTTAATTGAAAGGTTTTTTGGATAAAATGGTTCATGCGTAGATATTCTCCTTATGTTATTTGGTGGTACTTTTAATATAACGAATATCTGCGTCTTTTAGAAGACACAAAGATAGGGTTGATGACATTTTAATTTTTGTCATCAACCCTATTTATTGTAGAACCCGGTTTTTTGGGTACTTCTATTTTTAGTCAAAGACCACTTCATGAACTGCAGTTTCTTCAGCATTTTGAATTTCAATCATATTTACAACATTTTTTGTCGGGTTATGGTTTTCATCAAAGATAAAGTCGCCGGTAATTCCAGAGAATTCTTCAAGATTTTCAAGCGCTTCATTGACTGCAACTGGGTCATCACTACCTGCTTGTTCAATGGCACTCTTAAGCATATAAATTGTGTCGTAAGCTAGAGCAGCAAACATATCTGGATCTGAGTCAAATTGATCACGGTATTTTTCAACAAATTCGTATTCATCTTGAATAGGGTAAAGTGAAGCGTAGTAGACGTTATTCATATTCTCAGCGCCAGCCAATTCATAAATAATATCATTACCGAATCCATTAGAACCTAATATTGGAGCATCGATACCAAACTCGCGAGCTTGTTTAACAATTGGACCAGCAGTTTGATAAAAGGCTAGTATAGTAATTGCATCAAAATCTTGAGCAGCAATGTTTGAGATAATCGCACTAAAGTCATTCATCTCCGGTGTGAAAGTTTCAGTATGGACAATCTCTCCTTCATAACCTTCAACAAAATTATCATATAGCCCAGAACCATAATCACTTGAGTTATCATATAGAACGACCATCTTTTCTGCTTCCATATTTTCGTATCCAAATTTAGCAATCCCAGAACCCTGGAATGAATTTGGCCATGATGAACGGTATACGAAGGGCTGAACATTTCCATCGTCATCAAAGGTAATATCATTATTAGTCACTGATGGAGAAATTAATGGGATTTGATATTCATTTGCTGCTGGGATTGCTGCTTGCATTTGACTTGTTGTCGCAGGACCAATCATTGCAACAACATCATCTTGGGTTGCTAAACGAGTCGCAATCATGGCAGCTTCTGTATCATCTGATTTAGTGTCGTACTCAACGATATTAAAAGGACGACCCATCACTCCGCCATCTTCATTAATTTCTTCAACCGCCATCTTAATCGCGTTGGATTGTGTAATTCCGTATGCTGCTACGGCACCGGATAATTCATAAATAACACCTAGATTAATTGGATCTTCGTCCTGGGCAAAAGCTGTAAAGGTAGGTGTGAATGCACTAGTAGCAATGGTAGCAGTAGCAATAATTTTTGTAAGTTTTTTTCTAATTGAATTGAACATTTAAGTTCCTCCTAGTTTAATTTGGTAAATTGTGTATTTTAAAGTCATATATAAGTCCGATAAATCTGATAAGTCTGATAAGCTATCCACGTTTACCACCTCATTTATTTAGTAATAGTCAACAAAAAAAACGAGCCTGAGTTATTCAGGCTCGTCATGTGACATGAGCCCGTATTCACGAAGAATAGGACTCTAATCATTAATGATTAAAATCCTAAGGCATGTCTAATAATAAAGCTATATTTTGGATAGCAAAGCATCGCTGAATGTTAGATTGAATATTTGGGTTAGATTTTTGCATAATACTTTGCCTCCTTTTTGTTGATAAAGTAAGTGTATAATAATTAAAATTAAAAATCAACACTTATTTTAATCTTAATCTAATAAACCTGGCACATCACCGCCAAAGAATGGTAGATATAGTTTCCTATCTTCATAAAGGGAAAATTAATTAATTAAAAAAGTATTTATGAAACAGATTTCATCGCTGAATTAAAATCTTTTATGAAAACTTTAACTATATAAATTAAATAAAACTCAAGATAAAATTAAATTAATGAGTACAAATAAAAAAAAGAAATTGATTTAATCATAATCTAATTAAATTCGTTAAAAAAGTAATTGCTAAAAAATGATAATGCTATATAATAGTATTATGCGATGAGTCGAAAAGCGATCAGGTAGATTGCAAGGTGATATACTACTGACTAACATCAACGTCGGGAAGACGAGTATAGCAAGCTCTCTGCTGTGAACAGAGACTTCGATTAATTATATTAATTTCGCCGTTCGAATAAAACCACGAAGAATTAATTCTTCGTGGTTTTTTTGTGCCATAAACGAATTTAATTGTTAAGAAAATGTAAATTTTCATTTTTTGATTAAATAAAAATGAGATATAGGTTATAATGAAAATATGAACATTGTTAAATATATTTTATTACAAAATATTGTTACGGGAGTTAACAGAATGATACAGAAAAAAGCGCTTTCATGTTATAATAAAACTATAGTACTAGATGCTAATAAGGAGGGGATTAAATGAATAGTGAACTTGCCAAAGCTTCGAATTTTGAAAAGGATATTTATTTTTTCAATCAAGGAACCCATAGACAAGCCTATAAATTTTTAGGAAGTCAGCGGGTTGAAGACGGCAATAAGATTGGTTACCGATTTAATGTTTGGGCACCATACGCGAAACAAGTATTTATTCAAGGTGACTTTACAAATTGGAATTTGAAGGAATTAGAATATATTGATGGCGGCATTTGGTCAATATACTTTAATGAAGATTTAAAGGGGCAACATTATAAATATGGTATTGATAACGGTGTCGGACATATTGAATATAAGATGGATCCCTTTGCCTACCGACACGAGACGGCACCGAAAGATGCGTCAATTGTTTGGGATTTACCCGACTATGAGTGGAATGACTCAAGTTGGATTAAAAAACAGCGTGAGAAGAACATACTAGAAGAACCTTTACAAATTTATGAGGTGCATTTTAGTTCTTGGCGTCAACATACAGATGGAAGAAGTTATAGTTTCCAAGAACTTGCTGAAACATTAGTACCTTATGTGAAGAAGATGGGTTACACGCATATCGAGTTTATGCCATTAATGGATCACCCCTTAGACGCCTCTTGGGGTTATCAAATCACTGGATTTTATGCAGTGTGTGGACGATATGGAACGATTGATGAATTAAAAGAATTCGTCGATTACGCTCATCAAAACGGCATCGGCGTTCTTATAGATTGGGTTCCAGGACATTATTCACGAAATTCAAATGGGTTAGCATATTTTGATGGTACACCAACGTTTGAATACCAAGATTTGAATAAAGCGAATAATGTTGGCTGGGGAACACTTAATTTTGACTTAGGGAGAACTCAAGTTCAAAGCTTCTTAATGTCCAACGCATTATTCTGGTTAAAAGAGTTTCACATAGATGGCATTCGAGTGGATGCCGTATCTAATATGCTTTACTTAGATTTTGATGAAGGGCCGTGGACTCCAAATGAAGAAGGAACGAACATTAAGCTTGAAGGTGTTGATTTCTTACAGAAATTAAACACCGTTGTTCATGAAGAATGGCCCCAAGCAATCATGATGGCTGAGGAAAGTACTAATTGGAACGGCATCACAAAGAGTGTCGAGGAAGGTGGCCTTGGTTTTGACTTCAAATGGAACATGGGTTGGATGAATGATACGTTGAAATTCTTTGAGATGGATCCACTCTATCGGCCAAAAAATTTAACATTGATTACCTTTGTTTTCATGTATCAGTTAAATGAAAACTATATCCTACCATACTCACATGATGAAGTCGTACATGGTAAGAATTCTATGTTAGGTAAAATTCAAGGAGACCGCTACAATCAATTCGCAACATTGAGACTAATTCATGGTTATATGATGGCTCAACCTGGTAAAGTACTGCATTTCATGGGGAATGAAATTGGTCAATATTTAGAGTGGCGATACTATAACGAATTAGAATGGATTGATTTGGAAAGAGAATACAATAGTGAATATCAACACTACATGAGTACTTTAAACCATTTAGGTCTTAAAGAAAAATCACTGCATGAATTGGATCATTCCGTAGATGGGTTGACGGTATTAGATGCAGATAATTATGACGAAGGTGTTTTAACCTTTATTAGACATAGTAAAAAAACAAATGATTTTTTAATAATTATTTGTAACTTCGTTCCTGTACAAAGAGAAGATGTTCGCATTGGCGTTCCATTCGAGGGTACTTATGAAGTTTTATTAAATTCAGAAATGAAAGAATTCGGTGGTGCGTGGGTTGACCCGATAGCAGATTTAAAAACCGAAGCAATCGACACAAATGACCAACCGTTTTCGATTAAGACGATTATTCCTGCTACTTCAGTCCTTTACATCCGTCCCAAACGTATTTCAGGCGTAAAGAAATAGGAAAGGAGATAGAATATTGGTTAACATAGTTAAACCGTCTCGCCAACGATCAACAATATTCTAACTGTAAAATGAAACATGAAATGATAGCAATGATTTTAGCTGGTGGACAAGGAACTCGATTAGGAGTCCTGACGAAGAATATCGCTAAACCAGCCGTACCTTTTGGTGGAAAGTATCGAATTATTGATTTTGCTTTAAGTAATTGTGCTAACTCTGGAGTTAAAAACGTTGGGGTTGTTACGCAATACCAACCATTAGAGTTAAATGAACATATTGGAAAAGGTGCTTCTTGGGGCTTAAATAGTCGTGATGGTGGAGCAACCATACTACAACCTTACTCAAGTACAGATGGCGAAAAGTGGTTTAAAGGAACTGCGAACGCTATTTATCAAAACATAAGTTATATAGACTCTTTAAATCCTGACAACGTCTTAATTTTATCAGGAGACCATATTTACAAGATGGATTACAGTGAAATGTATAATTTCCACGTTGAGAATAATGCAAGTTTAACAGTTGGGGTTATCCCAGTTGATATGAGCGAAGCATCACGTTTCGGAATTATGAATACAGATCACAGTAACCGCATTATTGAATTCGAAGAAAAACCAGCAGAGCCAAAGAGCAACTTAGCTTCAATGGGAATTTATATCTTTGACTGGCCAACACTTCGTAGATATTTAGTGAAAGATTCAGCTAAAGACCGTGTATTAGAAGACTTTGGTCATGATGTTATCCCAACATATTTAGATAACGCTGAGAACTGTTTTGCTTATTCATTCGAAGGTTACTGGAAAGATGTAGGAACGATTGAAAGTCTATGGGAAGCGAATATGGGATATTTAAACCCTGATCATCCATTAAATGAAACGCGAAATTCTTGGAGAGTCTACACATCAAATAAAGTAACGGGTGCTCAGTTCTTAACTGAAGATGCAGAAATTTCGAATGTTTTAATTGTAGACGGAAGTTATGTAGCTGGTAAAGTGTCAGATTCAATTATTTCACAAGACGTAACCGTTTCTCATGGTACTACAGTATCAAATTCAGTCATTATGTCTGACGCTGTCATTGGAGAAAACTGTGAGATAGATTACGCAATCATTGGTGAAGGTGCAGTGATCGCAGACGGAGCGAAAGTTGTCGGAACAAGAGATGAAATTGCTGTAGTTGGATTTTATGATAAGGTAGGAGGCCCAAAGAATGATGGCGAAAAATAATATTTGTGCAATTATAAATTTAACAGAAGATACAACTCAACTAAAACCCTTAACAAACAATCGTCCTATCGCTGGATTACCATTCGCAGGACGTTACCGTATTATTGACTTTATGCTTTCAGACTTAGCGTATGCTAAGATTGAATCTGTCGGATTATTCATTGGTGAATCTGGTCGTTCTATTTATGACCACGTTCGTTCAGGAGCTGCTTGGGATTTACAATCTGAAGTAGCTGGAGGTATATTTACTTTTTCTCATCAAGATTGGAAGCGCAATAATCCAAATGCGCATGAATATGAAGATTTTTACTATAACCATCGTTTATTCTTAGAAAGATCAAAATCTGAGTATGTTTTTGTAGCAGGAAGTAAAATTATTGCTAATCTAGATATAATAGCAGTGAGAAAACAACATATTCAAAGCGGAAAAGACGTGACAGTTGTTTATAAACACTTTGATAAAAATCAAATTTCTGATCAAGAATTACTAGCTCATGGTATCGTCTTTGACGGTGATGACATCGAAAAATTCACAGATTATGTTACACCTTCAGAAGATGGAAAAGTAAATCTAAGTTTAAATATGTATTTATTAGGTGTTGATAAAATGCTTAGTATTATAGACAAAGCTACAGAAGAAGGAGTTTATCTAGAACTAAATGAATTGTTACAACATTATTCAACTACTTGTTCGTTGAATAGTTTTGAATATACAGGATACGCATCAAATATTGACACAATTGATAAATATTATAAAGCGAACATGGAGTTATTGAGTTTCCCGACATTCGCTTCATTATTCCAAACAAGTATTCCAATCTTAACAAAAACGAAACACGGTTCGCCTACTTATTATTCACCTGAATCTGAAGTAAGAGAATCATTTGTCGGAAGTGATACGTTTATCTCAGGAACAGTCAAACGCTCGGTTTTAAACCGTCGTGTTGTTGTTGAAAAAGACGCTATTGTTATGAACAGTATCCTTTTACAAGGAACTAAAGTCGGTGAAGGTGCGCAAATCGAGTATGCAATTCTTGATAAGAATACAACGGTAGAAGCAGGTGCCAAAATTATCGGATCACCTGACGATATAAAAGTAATCGGAAAAAACTCGCACATTTATGCTGACTAGGAGGGGAAAAATGAAGGTTTTATTTGCTTCAGCCGAAGCAGCACCATTTTTTAAGTCTGGAGGACTTGGAGATGTTGCCGCTGCACTACCTAAAGAATTAGTCAAACAAGGTGTTGATATTAGAGTAGTTTTACCAAACTATACTAAGATGCCAGAAAAATATAAGAGTCAACTAAAAGAACACTCACATTTCCGTTTTCAATTAGGGAATAAAAATGTTTATTGTGGTATAAAAACGTTATCACATGATAATGTGATGTATTATTTTATTGATAACTTAAGTAATTTTGATCGTCCGGATCTTTACGGAGAATGGGATGATGGAGAACGATTTGCATATTTCTCAACAGCAATAATTGAGATGATGGAAGTGGTTGACTTTATTCCAGATATTGTTCACTGTAATGATTGGCAAACAGCTATGATTCCAGTAATGCTGGTGGATAGATACCATTGGAAGGATGCATTGAAATCAATCCGTAAAGTTATTACTATTCATAATATTCGCTTCCAAGGAATATACGATCCTAGTATATTAACGAATGTCTTTGGGACAAGTTTTAATACTTTTACGGATGACGGTGTTAAATACCATGATTTAGTAAATTACTTAAAAGGTGGGATTAATTTCTCTGACCGTGTAACGACAGTTAGCCCAACTTATGCGAATGAAATTACGACACCTGAATTTGGTGAAGGATTAGACGATGTCATTCGTCATAATCGTTGGAAATTACGTGGGATTATTAATGGTATCGACTATGATTCAAATAATCCAGAAACTGATCCACTTATTCCACATCATTTTTCAATTGAAGACTTGTCAGGGAAAGCTAAGAATAAACTTGAACTTCAACGACGCTTAGGTTTACCAGAGAACCCGGATGTGCCAATCATTGGAATGGTAAGTCGTTTAACAGACCAAAAAGGCTTTCAGTTAATTGAAGAAAAATTAAATGACTTGCTTCAACAAGATGTCCAAGTTGTCCTACTTGGTACGGGTGAAGAGCAATTTGAAAACTCGTTTAGATATTTTGAAGACGTTTATCGCGATAAGATGCGTTCTTGCATTATGTTTGATGTTGAGCTAGCTCAAATGATTTATGCGAGTTCGGATATGTTCTTAATGCCAAGTGCGTTTGAACCTTGTGGTTTATCACAGATGATGGCCATGAGATATGGGACTTTACCAATCGTTCACGAAACTGGCGGCCTTGTAGATACTGTTCAGGCATATAATCAATTCACTGGTGAAGGGACGGGGTTCAGCTTCTCGCCTTTTAATGCTCAAACGATGATGGATGTAATTAATTTAGCCCTACTTATCTACCGCAATGATCAAGAAACTTGGAACCAGCTAGTAGAGCAAGCAATGAAGAGTGACTTTAGTTGGAAAGGCCCAGCTCAAGACTATATTAATTTATACGAAGAGTTACTCAATGAATAATTAATTAATAAAACTACTGGATAGCTTATGTGTATCCAGTAGTTTTTTGTTTTACATTAATTGCTTAGGCAATATCAATAGATATCAAATATCTTAAAAGACGTTTACCTATTAAAGATAGCGAATATTTCATTTATTTTTCACACTTATTGCTTATAATGTCCTTAAGTTAAATTAGTGTAAACTAACTTGTCATGCTGGAATTTATCTATATAATAAGTAAGGCTATCATTCCTTAGGCTGATAACAAATCAGTAGGATAATACTATATTAATTTATACAATAATAAAATGAAAGGAGGCAAACTATGGAAGAAAATAACAATCAACCAACGAAACCAACGAGAAAAAGTAATGCAACCTGGGATAAAGTAAAATCCATGTGGAAATATTACCGTGGTTGGAAGTGGTTAATCTTTATTGGCTTAACGTTTGCCTTACTGCTATCAAGTTATTCTGTTCTTATTGCTAAGACAACGAGTGTCGCTACCTTGCAAGAAGGACTTATGTCTCAAACAACTATTTATGCTTACGATGATACAAGTGCTGGAACTTTAATGGCTCAAAAAGGGACTTATGTTCCTTTAGAACAAATCTCGCCCCAGATGCGAGAGACGTTAGTGGCCGTTGAGGATAAACGCTTCTATGAACATAACGGTTTCGATACTATCGGGATCGGACGTGCGTTTGTTAGGTTATTAATCAATCGAGACACGAGTGGCGGTGGTGGGAGTACGATTACCCAACAACTTGTGAAGAATGCCTTCTTAACGCTCGATCAAACCTTCCAACGGAAGATTAAAGAACTCTTTCTATCTATAGAAGTTGAAAAGCACTATACAAAAGACCAGATTTTAGAAATGTATTTAAATAATTCCTACTATGGTAACGGAGTTTGGGGGATTGAAGATGCTTCTCAGAAATACTTTGGTCATCCAGCTTCGCAACTTAACTATAATGAAAGTATGGTCCTAACAGGAACTCTTAAGGGACCTTCAATATTTAACCCGATTGATGATTATGAAGCGGCGATTGAAAGACGGAATGTTGTAGCTCAATTGATGGCTTCAGATAATGTCATCACCCAAGAAGATGCTGATGCCATAATGGCTGAAGGAATATATCTTTATGATAATTACTATGTCGAGGATAGTTACACTTATCCGTATTACTTCGATGGTGTCATTAATGAAGTAGTGGAAGTGACTGATATTCCAGAAGATGATTTATTATCAAAAGGTTATAAAATTTATACGAATTTAAACCCTGCATATCAAAATGCCATAGACAGGTCATATGATAATACATGGATATTCCCAGATGATAGGACAGGAGAACCATTAGTTCAAAGTGCAAGTGTCGTTATTGATCCAAATACTGGTGGGATTATGGCAGTCTACGGCGGCCGAGGGGATTATGTCTATCGCGGCTTTAACCGCGCAACGGACATGTACCGCTTACCAGGATCAACACTTAAACCAATGGCTGTCTATGTACCCGCCCTTGAGAATGGTTACAATATGCATTCAATCGTTCCGGATGTCGTGGAAGGCCATGGTGCGAATGATTATGCGCCAAATAATTATAATAATTATACGGAACCGGGTGGCGAAACCGAATTATACTACGCCTTAGCGCAAAGTAAGAATACAACGGCTGTTCACTTAATGGATGATATTGGAATTAGTGAATCGGTCAGAAAATTAAGACAATTTGGTATTAATGTCCCGAAAGAAAATCAAGATTTATCCTTAGCACTTGGAGTTATTAATCCAGGGCTTTCACCACTACAAATAGCGAATGCTTATTCAGCCTTTGCTAATGAAGGTATTCGTTATGAAAGTAGTTTTATTCGTCGAATTGAAGATGCATCGGGACGAGTGGTCTACAACAATGAATCACCAACAAAACATATGGTAATGACTTCTAATGTCGCTGCAGATATGACAAGCATGATGTTAGATACTTATGGTGGATACGGGACCGGTTATGGATCCGGACCAGATTATGGTATGTTAGCTGGTAAAACCGGAAGCACCGAAGTAGCAGAAGGAAATATGGATACACGTGATCGATGGATGGTTGGTTACACACCAGACTTTGTCGTCGTGTCATGGTCAGGCTTAGACGAAGTAGACGTCGAAGGCCAACCGTCTTTAGATGAACTCATGCCAACTGGTATGGGTGCCTTATTCAATCTTCAGACAACGGCACTAATGAATCAATCACCGCAGACGCCTTTCGATGTCACTTATGCGTCACAAACTCAAGAGTCTACAAACATTGTGGAGAATGCGAATAATTGGCAAGAACAAGCAACGTACTTCTTGAATGATGCGGGTGAGTTTATTACTGAACACGGTGGGAATCTACTCAATGAGATAGGTAGAATTGGTTCGAATGTAGTTGAAGAAGTTTCGGGTTGGATAAATTAGTTTAATTTGTGTGGAAAACTAACTAATGTAACTTTCAAATTAATTCAGATTTATAACCGTTTCTGGTAGTAAAGAGAGTCTAATTTTGCTAATATTAAGATAGAAGTTAAAAAAGGAGAGAGAATATGACAGAAAATAATAATATTTATGATACTGCGAATCAATTGGAGCGCGACTTAAGAGCATTACCAGCATATAATGATTTAAAAGAATCAGTTGTTGCCATTGAAGCGAACGATGAGAGTCGTGAGTTATTCAAAGAATTCCGCGCGATTTCGCAACAATTACAACAGAAACAAATGCAAGGTGAAGCACCTACAGAAGAAGAGATTGCAAACATTCAAGCAATGTCTGTTAAAGTTCAAGAAGATGAGAACATTAACCGTTTAATGGCTAGTGAGCAACAAGTAAGCCAAACGATTAATGACATCAACCAAATTATTACGAAGCCATTAAATGAAGTTTATCAAAACATGAGCCAGTAATTATTTGCTGAACTTTATTGCCAGCTGGAAGTTTTCGAGACGATCGATGCTTTTGGCTGGTTTTCTTTACGTAAATTTTCTCTCTTATATAAAACTATTCAATGAAAGGAGCAAACAAGATGAAATTATTACACGTCAGCGATTTACACTTAGATAGTCCTTTTGCAGGGCTAGGTAATGATTCGCCTCAATTACAAAAAGAGTTAATCAATGCCCCGTTTAAAGCGTTTGAGCGCTGTGTAAGTATTGCGATTAATGAAGACGTTGATGTCATGCTAATTTCAGGTGATGTGTATAACAGCGAGCGGCAATCAATCGTCGCTCAGCATTTTTTTATGAAACAAATGGAACGCTTAGATAAAGTGGACATTCCTGTTGTACTTATACACGGTAATCATGATTATATTCGTCCAGATAAAGCACGCATGGTCTATCCCAACAATGTGCATGCTCTAGATTCCCGACAAGTATCAAGTTATGAATTCAATCTAGAGGATGGACGTTTAGTTCAAATTCATGGTTTCAGTTATACAACTAAATGGATTCACGAACGCGTGGTTAATGATTATCCAATGAATAACAACCCAGACGCTTTCAATATCGGGCTGTTACATGGAGCTTTAGAAGGTATTGAATCAGATTCAGGAAATTATGCTCCTTTTAGTATCGAGGAACTACTCTCAAAAAACTATGATTATTGGGCTTTAGGACATATTCATAAATCTGAAGTAATGAACCAAGAACCATTGATTCAATATGCTGGGACAATTCAAGGGCGTCATATTAATGAAACTGGCGATAAAGGGTGCTATATCGTTGAATTAGAGAAGGGTCAAAAAACGATAAATACGTTTTACTCTCTTGCTTCAATTGTTTGGGAAAATGCTAAATTAGAATGTCAATCTGATTGGCAAGCGAATGATATTATTGAAGAATTACAACAAATCAGGGCTAATTTTCAAGATGAAGCGAACGCAAATCAACAAACTTACTTTATTCATGTGGAGTTAACTCAAGCCCAAAGACTTGAACCTCAACTCCTTGAACAAATTCAAGATGGCGAATTTTTCCAAGTCTTAGACCAAGATTATCAGGAAAGTCCATTTGTACTCATTCATCGAATGACACCCAAATTAAATGTATCTTTAGATGTCTTCCATTTTGATCCAGGTTTGGAGGAAAGTTTTAATAAAGTGGTGGAAGAATTAGAAGGGGGCGACCGCTTTAAGACAGTCGTATCTGATTTGTATCAACATCCACTAATTAAACGTCACTTTAACTTAGAACATGATGAATCCTTACAGGAAGATATGATTTATTCTGCTCGACAATTAATAGCACAAATGATCGGGCTAGATAAAGAGACGGAGGATGAGACTCATGAGAATTAAAACATTAGATATCTATGGATATGGACGTTGGATTAACCAAAAGTTTGATATTAACGATGACATTCAATTGTTCTATGGCCGTAATGAGTCAGGTAAATCAACTTTACAATCATTTATTCGTTCGATTCTCTTCGGTTTTCCAAGTCGACGTAAAAAAGTAAACCAACCTAATCGTTATGAACCTAAGAATAGTGACGTATACGGTGGACGCATTCTGTTAACAGAAACAATCTATGGTGATGTTTGGATCGAAAGAACGGATAAAGAATTGAAACTTTATACAGATTCAGGCGAAGAATTAGCTATATCTAAACTGAATGAAATATTAGGTGGCTTAGACGAGTCATTATTTGATAACTTTTATGCTTTTAACTTAGCGAATTTACAAGAATTAGCGAATGTTGGTGCGGATCAGTTAAATGATTACTTTCTAAGTATTGGAACCCTTGGAAGCGATAAGTTCTTAAGCATCTCTAAGGATCTTGAGAAACAAACGGATGAATTATTCAAACCTAGGGGAGTTAAACCTGAACTAAACCGTCTGCTTAATGATTATGATCTTCTTTCTGAACAAGCCAATGAAGCTAAAAGAAACACGGGACGCTACAATGATTTAACTAGACGTCGGGACCAAATTGATGTTGTCATCAAAGAAACAAATCAACAACTCAATCAAGTTGAACAAGACATACGAGAAAAAGATAAACTCATCTCGCGTTATGACACTTACTTGAAACTCAAAGCGACAGAGAAAGCCTTACAGGGACTTGTATTTACGACTATTCCTGAGAACGCTCCAAAGAAATTGAAAGATAATGTGGACTCCATCCAAAACTTGGAGGAAGAGAATATAGCTTTAACAGAACGTATCTCTCACATTCAAAACGAATTAGGCCAGCTAACACGATTTAACTGGGCGAATAATCATGAACAAGACCGTAAGAAATGGCTAGCTCATACAGAGCAAATTAAAGAAGTTCAAACCAAATTTGAGCAAACGAATCAGCGTATTCACGAAACAAACGAATCTATGACTCAATTAGCGGTAAAAGGACAATTCTATCCAGAAAAGATTGAGAACAGCCAAGCATATGAAGAAAAAGTTGAAAAAGGTCTAATCATCCAAACTAAATTAATCGACAGCAATTCTGAAATTGAAACCATTCGAATTCAACGTAAGATGCTTTTAGAACAGAGAAAAAATCTGCAAAATAAAAGCGCAAACTTGCGTCAAAATGTGGCGAAGATTGAGAATCAGCGTGTAAATGAAGAAGAAATTCTAATTCAAAATACGCGATTATCAGAGTACTTTATCGGATTAACACTGTTAGTTGTTGGGCTTATTGTCGTATTCTTTAATTTAGTTAATGAAGCAAGCATGGCGAATATAATATTCTGGTTGGGTGTTTTTATGACCCTTATTGGAATTGCGTCAATGTCTTATGTGTTTATAAAACACCGTAACTTAATGAATGAGTTTAATAATAGTCCAGTCCTCGATCGAGCAAACCAGCTGAAAGAAGAAGAGAAACAAGTGAGTGAGCAAAGTCGTGAACTTGGTACAGAAATCAATGAAAAAGAAGATACAATTAATGAATTAGAAGAAGCGAAAGCAGAAATTGTAAAAGAACAAAATCATTGGTTAACTGAGATTGGTTTTTATCCAACAGCTGATCCAGAATGGATTCTAAAGACAAATCCAGTGAAAAGCTACTTCTCTGAGATGGAAAAACGCGAGACTTATGAGGCTGAATTGGCCAAATTAGCATCGCAAATTGAAGATTGGAAAGATGCAATCTCGCCACTTCTAGAACGATTCCCAGCCAAGGATGTAACTACCCGCGTGTTAATTCGTCACGTGGAAGAAGTCGAAGCGTCATTAATTCAAGCGCAACAAAGAGGGAATAGCTTGAAGGAGCGTTTAGTTGAAGCTAGAGAACGCATTGAGAAAAACAAAGGCAAAATTGACGCACGACAAGTTGAGATTCAAGACATCTATAATAAAACGGATGTTATAAATCGCTTAGAATTTGAACAACGAGTGTCAATTAACCAAGAAATTGAAGACTTAACGAATAAAAAAGAACTCTATAAAGAACAAATTACTGGCTACGAAGATGATTTAGCTTCGATTGAAAGTAAACAAAGTCTTAACGAGTCATTCCATGAATCAGAACGTGAGCATTCAATTCTGAAAGGGAAGTTAGATCCGAATATTCGTGAGAGAGCGAATCTCGTCGTGGAGATTCAACAACTTGAGCAAGACGGTACTTTCCAAGAATTATCACAACAACTTGAGAATAAAAAGACAGAAATTCTTGAAGTGATTCATGAATGGGGAACTAAACGTTTGGCAATGGATATGATTAATCAAACACTTCGTAAAGGTTTGGATAATCCAGTCAATGAAATGAATGATATTGCTGATCGTATCTTTAATATCTTAAGTTTCAGTCGCTATACACAAATTAAGATGAATAAGAAAGATATTAAAGTAAAACAATTTAGTGACGTCTTATTCTCACCACACGAATTATCACAAGGTACTTTGGAGCAATTATATGTTGCCTTAAGATTAGCCTTTGTCATTAGTGCTCAGAGAATGATTAAGATGCCAATCATCATTGACGATGCCTTTGTAAACTTTGATGAATTCCGCAAAACTAGCATGTATAAAGTGCTGCAAGATATTAGTGAAGACATACAAGTGCTATTCTTTACTTTTGACCAGCAAGCTAATGAAACATTCCATCCGAAATTTATTATTAATCTAGAGGAAATTAACTCAATTGATTTACCTAATGAGAACACTCAAGATTATAAAGAAGCTTTGGTTGAATCGTTAGAAGCAGCAAAGGAAGAAAAATCTGAATAACAGGTTGAATAAGATCAGTCCATATCTGAGTCTTTAAATAATAATGACTTCATTATTATTTAAGGGCTCGGATATTTTTTTATCCGTATAATATGATAGAATAAAAGAGTGATTATTATGTATATCTGTTTAACATAACTAGATGTTTTATATATACAAGGAGGTATATTGTGGCACAATTATTTGAAATTAAAAACGGAGAACAATTCGGTATTTTTGTTCTAATTAAAGCAGCGGATATTCGTACAGCGCGTAATGGGAAACCATTCATAGCCTTTCGATTCCAAGACCGTTCAGGTTCGATGGACGGTATGTTCTGGTCAGCAACTGAAGAAGAAGTGAACTTATACCAAGCAGGTAAAGTTGTTTTTCTGAGAGGTAAGAGAGATACATATCAAGGAACACCGCAAGTAAAGATTGAATCCATGCGCCTAGCAGAAGCGGGTGAGCCGGATGATCCAACGCTTTATGTAGAAAAAGTGAAGGTTAAACGTGAAGACTTGGAAGCAGAACTTGATGATGCGTTATTACTTATAACTGAACCAAACATTGCACGTGTCGTTCGTAAAATCATTCACCAAACGCAGGAAGACTTCTTTGTCCATCCAGCAGCCAAACGATTACACCATGCCATGGCAGGTGGACTAAGCTTCCATACATTATCAATGGTTAAAATCGCACGTAATTTATTAACGATTTATCCACAACTGAATCCAAGTTTATTAATTGGAGGAATCATCCTTCATGATATTGGTAAAACTGTTGAATTAAGTGGAGCCATCTCAACAGAGTATACCCTTAAAG
Source organism: Ruoffia tabacinasalis (assembly GCF_005864045.1). Lineage (GTDB taxonomy): Bacteria > Bacillota > Bacilli > Lactobacillales > Aerococcaceae > Ruoffia > Ruoffia tabacinasalis. The sequence continues at coordinate 16,092 of NZ_VBSP01000007.1, forward strand.
GGAAGATGATGGGACACATCGTCATTATCTCAGAGATGATTGACCGTGCGTGTGCTGAAATTGGCGTTGATCCTGAGAACGAGTCAATCTTATTACTGAAACATGTGGTATTAGCTCACCATGGTAAAATGGAATTTGGTAGTCCTGTATTACCACAATTACTAGAAGCAGAGTTAATTCACTATATTGACGATATGGACGCTAAAATCAACATGATTACTGAAGTCCTAGATAAGACTGAGCCAGGCGAATTTACATCACAAATCTTTGCACTAGACCGCCGTCAAATCTATAAACCTAAATTCCAAAAATAATCTAAAGAGAAAAGAGAGATAATATGGATTCACATAAAGACGAACATGCACATGAACATGGCCATGATCACAATCACGACCACCATCATCACTCTGAATTAGATCATTTAACACATAATCATGGTATAGACATTGTATTACAAGGTGAGTTAAATGCTAATATTGAGCGAGTTTGGGAAGTGTTAACATCGAATGAATACGTCAAACAATGGTTCCCTGAACTTGAATTTGAATCACTCAAAGCTGGCGGAAACTTGATGTTTAATTCAGGCGACATGCATATAGATATGATGATTTATGACGTTGAAGTGCCGTCTCACTTGTCATTTGAATGGGGAGAAGGAAACATTGTAACCTTTGACCTTGTTAGCAATGACGACTTAACGACGCAACTGAATTATACTCAATGGATTCATCATATTGATGAAGAACATAGTCCGAAAGATGTGACGGGTTGGTTAATTTGTATGCAAAAAATTTCTGCGATTATTGATAACAAACCTATTCCAGACACAATGGAGTTATACAATGAGTATTACGATGAAGTAGAACAGTTGATAAAAAAACAAACGTCGGCTGAGTTTGAATAGAGATTATTTAAGAAGTGTTGTAGCTTTTGCACAACACTTCTTTTTGTGACTATATTTATGAACAACTGTGTAGAGGAAAATTAGAGTTCTATGATATACTAAGAATAGTCTCGCTGAAACACAGCGTAAGTTAAATTAGAACGGAGAATCATGATGGAAAAGTCAAATTCGCAAAGTTTATACCAAGCATTATGGAATTCAGCTGATATATTAAGATCAAAAATGGATGCCAATGAATACAAATCATACTTATTGGGGCTGGTCTTTTATAAGTATTTATCTGATAGAATGTTGGTACATTCTACAGAGTTACTAGAAGAAGAGTCACATGATTTAGAAAAAGCTCAGTTGATTTATGCCAATGCTTATAGAGATGCAGATACTCATGAAGATTTAAGGGAAGCATTGAAAGATGATATTGCCTATGACATTAAACCAGAGCTAACTTTCTCTGCACTTATTGATGAAATTAACAATAATACATTCCAACGAGAGCATCTACAACAAGGGTTAAGAGACATTGAACAGTCAAATCCTATCTTTGAGGACTTATTTGAAGATATTGATTTAAACTCAAGAAAGCTAGGACCTAATCCTCAGAAACAAAACCAAACAATTTCACAATTAATGAAAGAACTTGCTGATTTAAATCTTGTTGATTATGACGGAGATGCGCTTGGAGATGCTTATGAATACCTTATTGGTCAGTTCGCTTCAGAATCAGGGAAGAAAGCGGGAGAATTCTATACACCGCAACAAGTAGCTAGATTAATGACACAAATTGTATTAATGGATAAAGAGGATCAAAAGGGATTCACAATTTATGACCCAACTATGGGATCGGGATCGCTTCTTCTAAACGCACAACGCTATTCCAATGAACCATTAAGTGTCCGCTATTTTGGACAAGAATTAAACACTTCTACCTATAACTTAGCACGTATGAATATGTTTCTTCATAGAGTTCCTATCGAGAATCAGAAGTTACGTAATGGTGATACACTTGATGAGGATTGGCCAATAGATGAGCCAACTAACTTCCAAGGTGTATTAATGAACCCACCATACTCAGCAAAATGGTCAGCATCTAAAGGCTTTTTAGATGACCCAAGATTCTCTTCATTTGGGGTATTACCAACGAAATCTAAGGCAGACTTTGCATTCTTACTACATGGTTATTATCATTTACGTAATGATGGAGTTATGGCAATTGTACTTCCACATGGCGTATTATTCCGTGGTGCATCTGAAGGGAAGATACGTAAAGCTCTATTAGAGAACGGAGCTATTGACGCGGTGATTGGTTTACCCGCTAATATTTTTGTGAATACAAGTATCCCAACCACAATCATTATCCTAAAGAAAAACAGAGTAAACCGTGATGTGATGTTCATTGATGCATCAAATGAATTCACGAAAGAGAAAAATCAAAATATCTTAACTGAAGAAAACATTGAAAAGATACTTGAAACTTATAAGAAGCGCGAATTTGTAGATAAGTATGCTTATTTAGCACCTTATGATGAGATTGTAGAGAATGACTATAATTTAAATATCCCACGTTATGTAGATACTTTTGAAGAACCAGAACCCATTGATGTGGTTCAATTGAGTAAAGATATTCGCGAAATTGATGCTGAAATTGAGCAAACTGAGAAAGAATTACTTTCAATGATTGATGACTTTCAAGTGACGGATGAAACACGAGATATCATTCAAGCGATGAAAGAGGTGTTTCAATAATGGCTAAGGAAGAAAGAAGACAACCGGAACTTAGATTTAAAGGATTTACGGCTGATTGGGAACAGCGAGAATTTAAAGAAATTGTTAAAAGAGTGAGCAAAACATCAAATTCAAATCAATTACCAAAGGTTGAGTTTCAAGATATAGTCGCTGGACAAGGTAGATTAGATAGTAATTTTATAGAAATTTATGATGACAGAAAAGGAATTGTATTTAGACCTGGAAATATTCTTTACGGGAAATTACGTCCATATTTAAAAAACTGGTTATTAGTAGATTTTAAGGGAAAAGCTATAGGTGATTTTTGGGTATTTGAAGAAAATAACTCAAACTCAAGGTTTATATATTATTTAATACAAACAAATCATTATCAAAGAATAGCTAATGATACTTCTGGAACAAAAATGCCTCGTTCGGACTGGAACAAAGTATCAAATTCCTCTTTTTTTATTCCAACTACAAATGAGCAAGAATTAATTGGTCAATTGTTTAAGTTAATTGATTATACTCTCACACTTCATCAGCGAAAATTGAAAAAACTAAAAACATTAAAAAAAGCTTACCTGCAGCAAATGTTCCCTGAAAAAACTCAAAATATTCCAAAATTAAGATTTAAATCTTTCTCGGACGAATGGAAACAGCGTGAATTATCTACTATGACTAAATATAAGAATGGTAAAGGATATGAAGATATCCAAGCAGAGTCAGGTGAGTTAGAATTAATAAATTTAAATTCAATTAGTCTTGATGGTGGTTTGAAATATTCAGGCAAGTATGTGGCAGAAGCAAAAGATACTCTTCATAAAAATGATATAGTGATGATTTTAAGCGATATTGGACATGGTAATTTACTTGGTAGAGTTGCATTAATTCCTGAAGATAATAGATTTGTACTTAATCAGCGGGTTGCACGCTTGCGACCAAATGAGACGGTAAATCCAGAATTTTTATTCACATACATCAATACACATCAATCCTATTTTAAATCCCAAGGAGCAGGAATGTCACAACTAAATCTTTCGAAAAGTTCTGTAGAAAATTTTAAAAACTATGTTCCATTATTATTAGAACAACAAAAGATTGGCACCTTTTTCAAACACCTTGATGAACTTACCACTCTTCAAAAAGAAAAATTAACAGAATTTCAAAAAATTAAAAAATCATTACTAAATAATTTATTTGTTTGATTAAAACAATCTTTCCTTGATAATCAGAATTAGGATTTTTCCTAATATATTCAAGGAGGTTTCATTTTGGTAAAGAATAGAAAAACAAACCAATTATTTTCAGTCTATTTTAAAGATTGGGTGGCGCTATACAAGGAAGCTGCAGTGAGGCAAGTTACTCTTCAAAAATATTATATTAATCAAAGGAGAATTGAAGAATTAGCACCAAATTTAAAAATGGGAGAACTAACGCGAACTTCGTATCAACAATTGTTGAATGATTATGCATTAACACATGAAAGACAAACTACAATGGATTTCCACCACCAACTCAAAGGTGCAATATTAGATGCTGTAGATGAAGGTATATTACCCTATAATCCAACTCGTAAAGTAATAATTAAAGGCAAAGAACCTAGAACCAAAAAAATAAAATATTTAAATCAATTTGAAGTTCAATCTTTAATCAAAGAATTTGAATTAACAAGTGAAATTAATTGGGACTGGTTCTTTCTTTTAATTTTAAAGACAGGATTACGTTTTTCAGAGGCATTAGCACTAACACCAAAAGATTTTGATTTTTCTACTCAAAAATTAAAAGTAGACAAAACATGGGATTATAAATCACCTAAAGGAAAATATTTGCCAACAAAAAATCCATCATCAGTAAGAACAATTCAATTAGATTGGCAAACAGCGATGCAATTTTCTCAGCTAGTACGTAATATACCTTCTGATCAATTGATATTTGTAAGTGAGAGAATCTTTAACACTACGATTAACAAGAAACTTTCGAAACTATGTAATGATGCTGGGGTTCCAGAAATAACTATTCATAGTTTACGTCATACACATGCTTCCTTGCTATTTTATGCCGAAGTATCCATTGCATCAGTTGCTAGAAGGTTGGGTCATTCTAGCATGACAACTACACAAGAAACTTATTTACATATCATTCATGAATTAGAGAATCAGGATAATGATAAAATTATGCGTCATTTATCGATGCTTATATAAAAAAACACAAATTATGCTTTTTAATGGTTTTAAAATAAAAGGGTTGATGGCAAAAAATAGAATTGTCATCAACCCTTTTTGATAAAGAATCTTCTAAATGAACATTTTACTTAACAAAGAGGTTTTAATTTTTTCAAGTCTTGATAATTTATTCTCATACTGTAATAGAATTTGATCTATTTTTACAATAAAGTTTGCGATATTTTTTTGTTCACTATAGTCAGGAACATTGATATTTATTTCTTTTAAGCTTGGAAATTTTAAATTCCATGTATCTGAGGTCAAGCCTTGAGAGTATTTTTGAAAATTTTGAATCATATTAATATTTTTAAAATAATATGAAAAAAATAAAGAATGAACATCATTTTTAGGTGTAATAACAGTATATGCCGGGCTTAGAATACCACTATATTTTGAAAAGCCACTAGCTCCTTGCCACATACGCATTGAATTGTAAGCAATATCACCTACCTCAACTCTTTTATAATTTGACTTATTACTACTTGAGTTATCTTTCCTATTTAGTTCATGTGCTTTTACTACGCCAGAGTTTATGGTAACAGAAATTAATTCACCTTCAGCACCACGCTGTTTTCTTTCTATGAAAATATCACCTATCACTCTTTTTTTCCAATCATTTGAAAAATTTGAAAATCTCAGTTTAGGAACACTATGATTTTTTTCAGGAAATATTTGTTGTAGATAGGCTTCCTTTAAATCTTTTAATATATCAAACTTACGCTGATGAAGAACTATTGCATTATCTATGCGAAATAATATTGAAGCAATTTTTTCCTGCTCTTTATACGATGGTATGTATCCTTTAAACTTCATAAGATTAATTACAGATATGCCAAATACTTTCATACCAGTACCGGTTTTGTAGCCATATTTTCTAAATGTAGTTGATTTAAATAAGTTGTATAAAAACAAAGGATATATTTCAGTCGGTCTGAGGGCAATAGTATGTAAACCAGCAACTATATTTGATATAGGCTCATCAATAATAATTGATGGGGTAGCAATTCCTTGATAATCTTCAGAAGCATCAGCAAGGATTATATCGCCCTTTCTTAATGTTTCATAATCACCCGGAACTATATTCGGTAAATTGGTCTCATTTGTAATTTTGTCTGCAACTTTTGTGTGAATATCACCATAGTGAACATATTTAGTACCTGTATAGTTTGGTGTTTCTACACTTCGAGAGAGTGAATAAGATTTTACTCTTTCTACTATGTCAGAAAGTTCTCGCTGTTCCCACGTTTAATTTTAGTTAGCCCGGTATAACTAAAATATTTTCCAAAAAAATATGTTTCCTTTGATAGAGCGAAAATACTACTCTTAAATACTATTTTAATGAGCTTTCCATGCTATAATGGGATAAATTAGACTATTAATAAAGAATGAGGGAGAGCTATGCCGTCTTTTACTAGTGAAGCAGAATTTGAAAAAAATATAATAAATCAATTGATTCAAGGAGAGTCACAGTGGACTTATCGTAATGATTTAAAGACTGAGGATCAATTATGGGACAATTTCAGGCAAATTTTGGAAGCGAATAATGTAAGCGTTCTGGATGGTGTTCCATTAACTGACCAAGAATTTGAACAAGTTAAAGCAGAATTAAACTTTAGCTCTTTTTATGCTGCTGCAGTTTGGTTAACAGGAGAGAATGGTGTTGCTAAGGCAACAGTTCAACGAGAAGATGCTAGCAAGGGAACCATAATATTGCAAGTCATTCGTCGCCAAGATATTGCAGGTGGTACATCTGTCTATGAGGTGATTAATCAGTATCGGACTACTCAAGTGAGTCCTGTTGATCGTCAAAGGATTTTTGATGTAACTTTATTAATTAATGGGCTACCTATGATTCATATTGAATTGAAAAACAAATCAGATGGGTATATGTCTGCTTATGAACAAATTAATAAGTACTTAAACGAAGGTAAGTTTAATGGAATTTATTCAACGACTCAGATGTTTGTCGTTACAAATGGTTCCGACACACGGTACATTGCAGCAGGTCGAGGAGAAAAACTTAATTCTAAGTTCCTTACAAATTGGGTTGATAAGGATAATAAACGAGTGAATAATTATTTAGAATTTACTGAACACGTTCTATCTATTCCTCATGCGCATAAATTAGTTACACAGTTTACTGTAATAGATAACGAAAAGAAATCATTAATTTTACTGAGACCTTATCAAATTCATGCCATCGAAGCAGTGGAAAGGGCATCTAGAAGAAGAGAGTCAGGTTATGTTTGGCATACGACTGGATCAGGAAAGACTTTGACTTCTTATAAGGTAGCGAGAAACTTACTTCAAATACCTTCAATAGATAAGACAATATTTATCGTTGATAGAATAGATCTTGATCAACAAACGACGGCATCTTTTACGTCTTATGCAGAGAATGATGTTATTGATATAGATCAGACTGATAATGTCTCTGATTTAGTAAAAAAACTAGTTTCAAATGATAGAACACTTATAGTGACGACCATTCAAAAATTGAATTATGTTATGAAAAGATATGGAGATAACGAAAACAATCGGAATTATAAAAAGTTACAATCATTGAATGTAGCCTTTGTAGTAGATGAATGTCATAGGGCGGTCTCACCAGAAAAACAACAGGAGATTAATAAGTTCTTTCCTTATGCTCTTTGGTATGGTTTTACAGGAACACCACTTTTTGTAGAGAATGCTCGTCAAGAACAGGGAAATTTAGCACGAACTACTGAAGAACAATATGGCCCTAGATTACATGAATATACAGTCAAAGAAGCAATTAATGATAATGCTGTACTTGGGTTTCAAGTAGAGTACAACAATACTATTAGTGATGATGATTTAATAGATATTGTTAAACATGAAGCAAAAGTCGATAGTGTATTACATATGGATGAGGTTCAGAAAGAAAAATATATACCCACACAAATTTATTGTTCTGATGAACATAAATTAGAGGTGATTGATACAATTATTAATCATTCAAAAAATAAATTTAACCTGGATCAAGGAATCGGAAATACTTACAGTGCAATATTGACGACGAGTTCTATTAAAGAAGCTCAACGATATTATGATTTATTTAGAGAAGTCATCGAGAGCAGAAGTTCAGTTGTTATTTCTGACAAAGTGAAAAAAGCAGTGGTTGACTTTCCTAAAGTGAGTGTCACTTATTCAGTAACAGAAACTGAGGAGAGTTCATTTGAGAACCAAAGTCATTTAAAAGGTGTCATAGAGGATTATAACAAGATGTACAATACGAATTATGATTTAAGTAATCTTCGAGGATTCAATAGAAATTTAAATGATAGATTAGCTCGGAAAAAGGAAATATATAAATATAGAGAAGAACAAATTGATATTGTTATAGTTGTTGATCGACTATTAACTGGGTTCGATGCGCCTTCTTTAGCATTACTTTTTGTCGATAGACAACCGATGAGACCACAAGGTCTGATCCAAGCTTTTTCTAGAACCAACCGTATTTATGACCATACTAAACAATACGGACAAATCATGACATTCCAATCACCAGCTACATTTAAAGAGGCAGTTCAAGAAGCTTTTCTCTTGTATTCTAATGGAGGCGAAAATGCTATTCAAGCTCCAGATTGGGATGAAGCGTTTAGTAAATTCACTTTTGCTTTAGAGGAGTTAAGATTTATAGCTCCCAATCCAGATAATATTGATATGAATGATGAGACAGAAGCACTAAAGCTCTTTGTGAAAAACTATCAACAATTTGATAAAACGTTCAGTGCAATCAAAGCATACTCTAATTATGATGAATATTACTTTAGAGAAGAATTCGGATTAAAAGTAGAGTTGATTGAAGATTACCACGGTAAATACGAAAATGCATTGCAAGAAATTAAAGAACGGATTGGCGAGAATGATGTAGAAGAAATATTATTCGATATTGACTATAAATTATCATCAATTGGAACGGATAAGATTGATTACGAGTATCTTATTCTACTCATTCAAAACTTATCGAATGAAAGATACAATCAAAAAGATGATAAACCAAGTAAAAAGAGAGTTAATGAAATTGAAAAGTATATTTCTGACTTTAAACAAACAAATCCAAAATTAGCTGTCATTATTGACGATATCTGGAATGAAATTCAACATTTACCAAAAGAAGAATTGAAAAACTTAGATGTATCTCAAAAACTTCAGTTAAAGATTGAAGAAAAGATAGATACGATTGAAAAGAAGATTACTAAAGAATATTTCTTAAATAAGGAAGATTTCGCTTTCTTAGTAGAAAACTATAACCCAGCTAAGAAAAAACAAATCGGTGAGACAGAATTAAAAAGAAGTGCTGATTATAATGCCTATAAAGAAAACACTGAAAATGGAGTTAATCGATTGAAATTCTGGAAACATGTAAAGAATGAATTTACAGACGTTATTGAAGAAGAGATACTACCATTAAACTGGCGTTAGTATATTAAAGAGGAACCTGCTACAAAATAGCAAGTTCCTTTTTTTAATACAATCGTTTCTCTGTTCCGTCCAATTCAACATACATTGAAGCATCCTGAACGGTCTCCACAATACCATGATAATTATCATTTTGATCTTGCGCACCAATATACAAGATATAAATAAGTTTATTCCCAGGTGAGAACCACATAGGTTCAATAAAACGACGTTGTGCTTGAAGGTCTTCAGATAAGCGTTTAACCTTTGGCCAAACTCTAGCTGGGTGACAATATTCTAAGTCACGTCCAATTTCTAAAGGTGATCTTTGGAAGAGCATCTCGTCATAAGGACCGATATTATTAAAGTATTTAAACTTATGATCGCCGTCAACGTAAGTAATCTCAAAGGGCATTGAATCCAAAATGAGTCTCACTTGCTTTAAACTTAAATATCCTTCGCCGATACTAATCAATTGCTCATTAGAAAAATCCTTTGGCTCATTGACTACTGTCTCATTGCTTACAGACCAGTTGAATTCCAACTGTCCTTTACCAAATTGAAGTACTTGTGATTCTGCTTGAGACTGATGTTTGTGATTAACCTGAGTTAAATTAGCTGGATCCTTAAGTGTTAAATCAACCTTACTTTGAGGGAGTAAATTACGCCATTTATCCGTTTGAATATCTAAGATAGGTTGGATGTTTTGTATTATTTCAACGAACCCTTGATATTGCCCGGCTTCATTAAAGAGTGCTTTATACGAAATATATAAGAATTCTGATTCATGTTCAAACCAAAAGCTTTCTTCAGTTAATGTGTTATCTTTGAAAGCTTGAACAATGGGTTCTAATGTATCCCAGACAGCTTCTGGATAGACATCTTCTACCTTAGCACCGATGTTTTCAGCGTGTCGTGGTAATATTGATGACTCCTTCTTGTGATTGAAGTATTGTACGATATCATTTTGATCAACAAAAGTAACTTTCACTGGGATGTAATCAAAGATGACTTTGATTTGTTCTAAGCTCAAGTAACCATCACCTATCGAAAGAGGCACTGTTGGGTTCATGATTTGGTTACTGCTTGAGTCAAGCGTCTCATCTGGTTCCCAAAGAACGGTAAATTGACCGCCATTAACGGTAATTTTTCGTGTTTCGATTGTTTTACTTTCCACTGTATTCATTGTTTTTTGAACTGACTTAGTTGGTGTAGGTACTTCTTGAATTGTTAATTCTTCAGCTTTTTTCGTATCTTCTTCGAGTAAGTCTGCCAGGTTTTCTGGTTCCCAAGTTTCGCGAGGAGGAATAATTGCATAGCCGTAATTATCGCTTTGCTGGGCGATGTTGTACCAATCCAATTGATTGAAACTTTCAAGTAAGATATTAATTAATATAGCTTCTTCTTTAAAAATCATTTCATTGAATTCAAATTGGAAAGCTTCATACGTATCTCTTACTTTTGAAAATTTAATATCGGAAAATTTTTCCATGGCTTTATAGGCGCGTTTGAATAAGTCACGGATCTCATCATCTTTTGCCCACATAACTTTTGGTGGAGCGTCGTGGCCGTAACTTTCCATAACCGGGAAGAATAAATGTTCTTTCCGGTTGTAATGGTTATCAAATTGCCCGATGATATCATATTGACGTTTAAGTCCTTTAATCATTCCATCAGACAATTCTTCAACCGGCATTTCTTCAAAGGTATCCAGAATATTGTTAATCCGTAGCAGGGCAGAGCGTAACGCCATATTCTCTTCTTTGAATACTGTTACGGGGTGTCCGGGGTGATCAGCATCGGGTGCTTTACCATCTTCAATCGTACCTTTGAACAGATTCGCGTGAACATTACATAGCTTAAGAACATCTTGAAACGTAATCACACTATCCCCATACATTAATTGATGCTCCATCATGGAGATTTCAATGGCACTCACACCCGTGAAATGCTCATTAAATTCATCCTGAACTGATTCAGGATCTGCTCCATGATGCAGTTTAAGAAGAATACCTTCTAATATATCTATGCGATTGTCTGTATTATTACTCATTCACGTCACCTCCGATGACAGTATAGCCGTTCCATTGTAGTTCATTCACTAATTGTTCCAAAGGAAGGTTGATTAATTTGCAGCCTTGTTTTAGTGTGACAACTTTTCCAACTGATTGTCTCATGGCTGGATTAGCTAAAGGTTTAAAGCCTAAATCGACAAGAATGTCGAGAAGTTCAGGGTGTGAATCAAGGACTTGTTTCACAGGTCTATTAAGGTCTACTTGATTTTCCATTTTCTTACTCCTTATAAAATTCGATTGATATTAAATCTATTTATGTATAAACTAAACGTACTATATTATATAATACTAGCGAACAATAACTTCATAAGCAATATGAATAAAATAAATATATTATTTAAACGAAAGGAACGTCTTTTATGAATGAAGAATTTGGTATTCTATTCAAAAACGAAGCATTAAAGTACGAAGAAGAATTACTAGAGCAATTAACAGGAGTCATCGATCCAGAGTTAGGCATAGATATTGCGAACTTAGGCCTAATATATGAAGTAGATATGGATGAAGCAGGGAAGGTTGAAGTCATAATGACTTTAACAACTGCCGGTTGTCCCTTAGCAGACTTCATTGATAGTGACGTGAGATATCAATTAGCTAACTTTGATAAAATTACTGAAATCGATATAAAAGTTGTCTTTGAACCGCATTGGGATTTATCTCGCATCTCACGCTTTGCTCGTATTGCTTTAGGTATTCCGAGTGATTTTATTCCGAATTAAATTAATATTTAAAAGTCCTGTCTAACGATGGGGCTATTTTTGTACAATGTTCTAAAATTCACATAAATAATTGTTATATCCTATTGCTTTAGGTATAAAAATAGTTTATCATATATGTGTAATGAATCACAAGTTTAGATGTTTGCTTTGAATTTATATGGAGGGGATACCATGGAAAAATTAGAAAACGAAAAGATGAATGTAAATCCTTGGGAAGGTTTTACAGGGACTAAATGGCAAGAGTCAATTGATGTTAGAGATTTTATTCAAGAGAATTATACTTTATACGAAGGTGATGATTCATTCTTAGAAGGTGCAACGATTGAAACTTTCCAATTATGGGATCAAGTAATGGAACTAACAAAAGCAGAACGTGATGCTGGTGGCGTTCTAGATATGGATACTAAAGTTGTATCAACAGTTACGTCACATGATGCGGGTTACTTGAACAAAGACGTTGAAAAAGTAGTAGGTGTTCAAACTGACAAACCTTTCAAACGTAGTTTACAACCATTCGGTGGAATCCGTATGTCTGTTCAATCAGCAGAAGCATATGGGTATAAGATTGATCCAGAAATTGAACATATCTTTACAGAGTACCGCAAAACTCATAACCAAGGTGTATTTGATGTATACACACCTGAGATGCGTGCTGCTCGTCGTTCAGGAGTAATTACAGGACTTCCAGATGCTTACGGTCGTGGACGTATTATCGGAGATTACCGTCGTGTTGCATTATACGGAGTAAACCGTTTAATGGAAGAGAAACAAAAAGACTTCGCAAATATTGGTAACGGACAAATGAACGAAGAAGTTATGCGTCTACGTGAAGAAGTTAGTGAACAATACCGTGCCTTACAAGATTTAATTGAATTAGGTAATATTTACGGCTTTGATTTAACTCGTCCAGCTGAAACAGCGCAAGAAGCATTCCAATGGTTATACTTAGGATACTTAGCGGCAATTAAAGATCAAAATGGGGCAGCAATGTCATTGGGTCGTACATCTACATTCCTAGATATCTATATTGAACGTGATCTTGCTACAGGTATGCTTTCAGAAAAAGATGCGCAAGAATTAGTTGACCATTTCGTTATGAAATTACGTCTAGTTAAATTCTCACGTACACCTGATTACAACCAATTATTCTCAGGAGATCCAACTTGGGTCACTGAAGCAATCGGTGGTGTTGGGATAGATGGACGTCCACTAGTAACTAAAAACTCATTTAGATTCTTACATACATTATCAAACTTAGGACCAGCACCAGAACCAAACTTAACAGTGTTATGGTCACCAAGCTTACCAACTCATTTCAAACGATTTGTTGCGAAGATGTCTATCGACACATCAGCTATTCAATATGAAAATGATGACATTATGCGTCCAATTTACGGTGATGACTATGCCATCGCATGTTGCGTGTCAGCGATGGAAGTTGGTAAACAAATGCAATTCTTCGGTGCGCGCGCGAACTTAGCAAAAGCATTATTATATGCAATCAACGGTGGTGTCGACGAAATGTCGAAAGGACAAGTTGGACCAAGCTATCGAGCAATTACTTCAGAATACTTAGAATATGAAGAAGTGATGGAACGTTATGATGACATGTTAGAATGGTTAGCAGGATTGTATCTCAATTCATTAAATGTTATCCACTATATGCACGATAAATACAGCTATGAAAGTATCGAAATGGCTTTACATGATACAAATGTAAAACGTACGATGGCTACAGGTATTGCTGGATTCTCAGTAGCGATTGATGCTTTATCAGCAATCAAATACGCGAAAGTAAAAACAATCCGTGATGAAAATGGCTTGGTAGTCGATTATGAAATCGAAGGGGAATTCCCACAATACGGTAATAACGATAAACGTGCCGATGAGATCGGTGTTGATTTACTTAAAGCATTCATGACTAAAGTTAAGAAACATCCAACTTACCGTGATGCAATCCATACAACATCTATCTTAACAATTACTTCAAACGTTGTTTATGGTAAGAAAACTGGTAACACGCCAGATGGACGTCGTGAAGGAGAGCCATTTGCACCTGGGGCGAACCCAATGCATGGACGTGATACTCACGGAGCGTTAGCAAGTTTAATTTCAGTTGCTAAAATACCTTACGAATATGCTTTAGATGGAATTTCAAATACATTCTCAATCATTCCAAAAGCATTAGGTAAAGATGAAGAAATTCAAAAAGATAACTTAGTGAATATGTTAGACGGATATATTAAAGAAGGTGGACACCACTTAAACGTTAACGTGTTTAACCGCGAAACGTTATTAGATGCGATGGATCACCCAGAAGAATATCCACAATTAACTATCCGTGTATCTGGTTATGCTGTAAACTTCATCAAATTAACTAGAGAGCAACAAATGGATGTTATTAACCGTACAATGCACAGTTCAATGTAATCACTTAAGTTTTAGATATCTTGTTGAAAGGGGGATATATCTTGTCAGAAGTTAAAACACCAATTATTGGGAACGTCCACTCGACTGAAAGTTTCGGATCAGTTGACGGACCAGGGATACGATTCATCTCTTTTATGCAAGGATGTCGTCTACGTTGTCAGTTTTGTCATAATCCGGATACTTGGAATATGCGTGGGGGAACACCTTATACTCCGCAAGAATTATTCGATGAAGCCAAACAATACCGTTCTTTTTGGGGTAATAGCGGCGGGGTAACTGTAAGTGGGGGAGAACCTTTACTTCAAATCGATTTTCTGATTGAATATTTCAAAATTTGTAAAGCACATGGTGTTCACACAACGATTGATACGTGTGGCGCGCCCTTTACTTTAGAGGAACCATTCCGCTCACAATTTGAAGAACTGATGAAGTATACTGATCTGTTCTTATTTGATATTAAGCATATTGATCCAAAAGGTCATGCGAAATTAACAGGCGTGCGCAATGAGAATATCATGCAAATGGCTGAGTTACTTTCAGAGTTGAATATACCTGTTTGGATTCGACACGTACTTGTACCAACGCGTACGGATTATGATGAGTATCTGATCCGATTAGGCGATTATGTTGAAACTTTATCAAATGTTCGCAAGTTCGAGGTGCTTCCATATCATAAACTAGGTGTCTACAAATATGAGGCACTGGGAATTAAATACCGTTTAGAAGGAGTTGAACCACCGACTACAGAACGGGTCGAAAATGCTAAAAGATTATTGAGAACAGAACGCTATAAAGGATATTTAGATGATTAAATAAAGCGACATAATTAAAGCGTAACACTTTAAAACAGTGTTGCGCTTTTTATGTATTTCTAGCAAATATTACCAGTATATTCAAAGAAATATTTATATCAATAAAACAATATCAATATTGTTATATAACAGAAGCGGCAAGATGCTCATTTAATCACATATCGAGAATTATCATTGAATGAAACAGCATAGATAACTGTTACAACACCTAATAAAAACCTATTATATTAGCGTTTTTAACAATAAACCTCTTTACTTTCATTTGTGAAAAGAGTAACATGTAATCAAAGATAAAGAAAAGGGGAGCGTAACAATGACGGAATTAATTGAAAAAGAAGTTATTGGAAATGTTAATTACATGATTAATGGTTTAGTAGAAAAAGGTTTGGTTGCTTTAGAGGAATTCGATCATTTTAATCAAGAGCAAATTGATCACATTGTAGCGAAAGCTTCAGTTGCAGCTTTAGATCAACATGGTACTTTAGCAAGACATGCGGTTGAAGAAACTGGCCGTGGTGTATTTGAAGACAAGGCAACAAAGAACTTATTTGCTTGTGAGCACGTTGTAAATTACATGCGAAATATGAAGACTGTCGGTGTTATCAGTGATGATGAAGTGACGGGGATCACAGAAATTGCTGAACCTGTTGGAGTTATTTGCGCCATCACTCCGACAACGAATCCGACGTCGACAACTATTTTCAAAGCGCTCATCGCATTAAAAACTCGTAACCCAATCATTTTTTCATTTCACCCGGCAGCACTTGAGTCATCAGCTCACGCTGCTCAAATCGTTCGAGATGCAGCGATTGAAGCAGGTGCACCAGAAAACTGTGTACAGTGGATTACAGAACCATCGTTAGATGCAACGAATGCATTAATGAATCACGATGGGGTTGCGACAATCTTAGCCACTGGTGGAAATGCCATGGTTAAATCAGCTTATTCATGTGGTAAGCCAGCGTTAGGAGTTGGGGCAGGGAATGTGCCAGCTTACATTGAAAAGACAGCAAACGTTAAGCAAGCAGCTTATGACATCATATTAAGTAAATCATTCGATAACGGAATGGTATGTGCTTCTGAACAAGCCGCAATTGTTGATAAAGAAATCTATAAAGAATTTAAAGATGAATTAGTAAGCTATCATGCTTATATCGTAAATTCAAAAGAGAAAGCACTATTAGAGGAATTTTGTTTCGGTTCTAAAGCATTCAGTGAAAACTGTGCTGGCGCAAAATTAAATAATGAAATTGTTGGGAAACCAGCGACATGGATTGCAGAACAAGCAGGTTTCACCGTTCCGGAAGAAACAAATATTCTAGTAGCAGAGGTGTCAGAAGTTGGACCAAACGAACCATTAACGCGCGAAAAACTATCTCCAGTCTTAGCCTTATTGAAATCAGAAACAACTGAAGATGGAATTCAAAAAGCTGCACAAATGGTTGAGTTCTTTGGATTAGGTCACTCAGCTGCGATTCATACACAAAATCAAGAATTAGCAAATGAATTCGGCCGTCAAGTTAAAGCCATTCGAGTTATTTGGAACTCTCCTTCAACATTCGGGGGAATCGGAGATGTATACAATGCTTTCATCCCATCATTAACTCTAGGTTGCGGATCATACGGACGCAACTCAGTTGGTGGAAACGTCGGAGCATTGAATTTACTTAACATTAAAACAGTTGGGAGACGACGCAATAACATGCAATGGTTTAAAGTACCTTCAAAAATCTATTTCGAACGTGACTCAATCCAATATTTAAAAACAATGGCTGATGTTGAACGTGTCATGATTATTACGGATGAATCAATGATGAAACTCGGCTTTACTCAAAGAATTATCGACCAACTTGAGGCGCGCCAAAACAAAGTAAATTACCAAATCTTCCATAACATTGAGCCAGATCCAGATATTACAACTGTTAGAAGTGGAGCTGAAGCGATGGCTCAATTCCAACCCGATACAATTATAGCCCTAGGTGGTGGATCTGTTATGGATGCGGCTAAAGTCATGTGGTTATTCTACGAACAACCAGAAGTAGACTTTAGAGATTTAGTTCAAAAATTCCTAGACATTCGTAAAAGAGCAGTTAAGTTCCCAGAACTTGGGTCTAAAGCGAAGTATGTAGGTATTCCAACGACATCAGGAACAGGATCTGAAGTGACACCATTTGCGGTTATCTCTGATAAAAAAAATAATATGAAATACCCATTAGCGGACTATTCATTACTACCAACAGTCGCAATTGTAGATCCTGCTTTAGTTGAGACTGTACCAGATTTTGTTACAGCTGATACAGGGATGGACGTGTTAACACACGCAATCGAAGCGTATGTATCAGTGATGGCTAACGACTTTACTGATGGACTGGCTTTACAAGCAATTAAGATTGTATTCGAAAACTTAGAAGCTTCAGTAAAATATAATGATCCAGAAGCACGTGAAAGAATGCATAACGCTTCAACTATGGCGGGTATGGCATTTGGTAATGCCTTCTTAGGAATTAACCACTCAATGGCTCATAAGATTGGTGGAGTTTTCCATACAGTTCACGGTCGAACAAATGCGATTTTACTTCCATTCGTTATTCGCTATAACGGAACCCGACCAGCGAAACAGGCGAACTGGCCAAAATACAATTACTACAAAGCAGATGTAAAATACCAAGACATCGCTAAATTAATCGGACTTGATGCAAAAACTCCAGAAGAAGGAGTAAAAAACTTAGCACAAGCTGTGTTCGAACTTGGAGAACGTGTTGGAATTCAAATGAGTCTAAAAGACCAGGGCGTTGATGAATCTGCCTTCATGGATAAAACAGAAGATATCGCCTACTTAGCCTTTGAGGACCAGTGTACACCAGTGAATCCGCGCTTAGCTTTAGTAAATGAAATGCAAGAAATCCTTGAAGATGCATATTATGGATATAAAGAAAGACAAGCAAACTACAATTAATAGTATCCGACGCATCAAGTAATACCTAAATTTGATCCCCTTTTATACACGTATATGCCTTACTTGCGCAAGTAAGGCATATACGTTTTTTGATTTTGAGTTGTACCTAGCTAGAAGAATAAAAATAAATTGTTCTAGCTGAGGTGATTAACTGGAAGAATAAATACCAATTGTTCCAACTGAGGTGCTTAAGTGGAAGAATATAAACTAATTCTTCCACTTGTTGAGGTAAGCTTATTTACGCTTATCTTTGAATTCAGGCATTTTCTCCTTTTAGTATGGGCTTATATATATTAAGATAGTGATATAAAGTGAAGAAAATGAAGGAGAGGGTATTATGTCACACGGTTTACCTAATATTGGAAAAGCTGCTACCAAAGCACTTCAAACTATTGATGTCACACAACTTGAGGAAGTGGCTGCTTTTAGTAAAGATGAATTATTAAAGCTACATGGAATGGGACAAAAGTCGATCAACATATTAGAATCTGCCTTAACTGAAAGTAATTTAACTTTTAGTGACGCTGAAGCACATCCATATAAGCCAGATTTTTTATTGTTAGGTGATTTAAGTTGTGACAATGCGCCGAAAAGACGTGTTATTAGAGACTTTGTCGTAGGACTTTTTGTTGGAAAGCAATCTAATCTAGAGGAAACACTTAATCCAGCTGTAGAAACGGAAATTAACGGCGACCAAACAATAAATGGGATTGATGAATTAATCACTTATTTTGATAAAAAAGATATACAGTTAAGTAGTTTAAACTTACTGAGTATTTTATCCCATGGGAAATATGGAGCAGCGGATGGTGTTATTATTGCAAAACCAGGACAGAGAATACATTTTGCTTCATTTTATACATTTGAAAATACAAAAAAAGAAGCTTTAATTAAAGCAATTAGATTTTATATGATTGAAGAAGTTGAATAAGTGAGCATAATATTAACAAAATACGAGGTGCATAATGGGAAGCAATGAGGATAAAGAACTAAGGGTTATAGTGAATGATGAAGTGTCTGACGTAAATCAAGTCAATCAAGCGATACTTAAGATAGATGGTCAAGAATATGTACTAAAGTCAAATAATCATTCAAGCAATCATCAAAAACTTGCTTTACGTTATTTCTTAATACCAGCAGTGATTGGAACTTTGATATATTTTCTTTTTTTCAATTCCCGAGAGCAATTATTTATTCAATTAATGGGACGTATTTCGATTGCGAGTGCGATATTGCTGATTGGGGTGATAAGTGGAGTCATTACTTTTGCGATTGCTTTTATCGTAGGTAAAAGAAAAAAATTAGCCAATTTGGAGAATATCTATTGGCGGAATGTTCCAACGATATTATTATCTTTCGCCATCATCATTGCTTTAGCTATATTATTCTTTTTCTACCTCTTAGGTTTATTATTTGAAGGTTTAGTTTTAGATATTTACTTATCAGCCTTACTGACTTTTATCTTTATATCGATTATTAATTATGTCATGATCAGTTTTGTGATGGTCCTTTCGCCGTCTTTAATGACCAAATTATTAGTTGTGGTCATTTTAAGTGGTGTGATTATCTCAATGATTACCAACAGTGAGGCACAGTGGTGGCAGCGAAATTTAAGTTTCTTAGGAACACAAGAGGCGAGCGGTGCTTGGCAATTTAACTTCACTTTGATGCTGTCTGCGTTTATGATGATTGCTTTAGTGGATTATTTATTTGTTGGTTTAAAGAAGATTTATCCAAAACACCGTCCACTAACAATTCTAAGAATATTACTGACGATTACAGCAATTTGCCTAGGACTTGTTGGTTATTTCCCAAGTGATGGACCGGGAAATATGCCTAAATATCATAACCAATCTGCAGCCATGCTAGTATATATGATTATCGCGATGATTATCGGAATTAAGTGGTTTGTGCCTAAGGTGTCACGAGAATTTGTGATTACATCTTATGTGTTAGGCATTATGTTGTTCTTTGTTACTTATTATTATTTAACAGGCTGGTATATTACTTTAACAGGATTTGAAATAGTTTCATTTATTCTTGCCTTTACTTGGTTGATGCTACTATTACAAACACTTGATAAAGCAAGTCGAGAGCCCATCCCCGTTTATGACGTAGATATTGAGGTTAAGAAAGAAACAGAATCAAAAACATAATTAGATTGAATTCATTCAATAATATAGGATAATAAGATTATGAGATTTCTCATAGTCTTTTTTGTTTGTTATTGAAAGGAGGGTTTGATAATGAGAAAGGTTTGGAAATGTTTAGTATTCTTTCTTTGTATTTTCTTTGCAATGACTGGCGCACAAGCGTCTAAAGCGGAGTCAGATTTGAGATTATGGGTTGTGACTGATATCCATCATTTATCACCTAGCTTATATGTTGAAGGGCCCCGCATTCAGAAATTACAAGATACTGGTGCTGGTTTGGAATTTTTTTACTCCAATGAACGACTTGAAGCCCTTGCTTATCAAATCGAACAGGCAGAACAGCAACCGGATGCTTTAATAGTTGCAGGTGATTTGACTTTAAACGGTGAGTATCAAAGTTTAGTCGACCTTCAGAA
Organism: Ruoffia tabacinasalis; assembly: GCF_005864045.1. GTDB lineage: Bacteria > Bacillota > Bacilli > Lactobacillales > Aerococcaceae > Ruoffia > Ruoffia tabacinasalis. The sequence goes on from NZ_VBSP01000007.1 coordinate 36,929, forward strand.
AGTATTTGCGAAAATCGAAGCTTTAGGTACGGAAGTTTTTGTGATACCTGGCAATCATGATATTAACAATGGATGGGCAAGTTCATTTACTGATAGTAGAGCTGTGAGGGATAAACAAATTACTCCCGTAGAATTTCAAAAATTAATGAATTCCTTTGGTTATGAAGAAGCAACTTACCAAGATGATGTGAGTTTAAGTTATATTACTCAATTAATGAGCGATCATTGGTTAGTAATGTTAGATAGTAATATTTATCACGGAGAAGGCAATGACCAACCGCCTGTGTCTAAAGGAGAATTGAGAGACGAAACCCTCATTTGGTTGGAGGATAAATTAGGGACTATTACGGGAGCAGACGTTGAAGTGACGGTTGTTTTACACCATAGTTCTATTCCGCATTTTGAATTGATGGGTCAGAATTTTGTTGTGGGTAATCATGATAGGTTGAAGAATATTTTAGAAAAATATCAAATACCTGTAACATTGAGTGGGCATATGCATGCCCAACATATCGCGCAAGAAGGGCAAGTGACTGACATTGCGACAGGAGCGTTTGCTGTTCAACCGAGTGTGATTGGCGAGGTTGTGATTGATAATAACCAGAAGTCGTATCAACAAATAAAATTAGATATGGATGCTTGGGCAAAAGAGACTAAGACAGAAGATCCAAATTTACTCGATTATGATACTTACCTTAAACAAGTCTTTACTAAAGCTAATGAGAAATTGGATTCTAATAAAGATCAAAATGATGAATTAAGACAATTAACACAGGAATTAAATTTAGCTTTCTTTGCTGGAAATATCTCTAATATTTGGGAAGCAACTGTCTCTGCATATGAAGATACATTCGAGAAATTGATTAGTCCAGATACAGAGTCGATGAACCGTTATCTACAAGTTTTAATTGATCAAGCAAATTATAATCATCAAGAGTTTACATGGTAATTTAGTATACATGCGCTTATGACGCACATATCAAACGGACAGAAGGGACAACATCATGGTCGAAACAATTATTAAAGCAGCAGTACTAGTATCAATTATCATATTGGCAAATATCTTAACAACTCGAGGCTACTTTATCAGAGAAAGAGATTTTGACACGATTTCTAAATTAATTTTTTATCTAACTTTACCAAGTGCCATTATTTCAAATTTAAACGGTTTGAGCTTCCCACCGACATTGATTATTATTAGTATTATTGGGTTTTTATGTAATTGGGTGTATATTATATTCTCGCATGTGTTGGGTAAAACACCAACAGAGAAAGGTTTTTTAATGTTGAATATGAATGGTTATAATATTGGAAACTTTTCTTTACCGTTTATTTCTTTCTTTTTCTCTGAAGTAGCGATTTTGGCAGTAAGCTTGTTCGATGCCGGAAGTGCCTTCATGGTTTTAGGTGGAAACTACGGTATGGCAAAGAGTGTCAGGGACGGGGAGAGTAAGATTAATATTAGGTATATCCTCCGCATGATGATGAGTTCACCTTCAGTTATTGTCTATATTGTGATGATTACCTTATCGCTTTTTTCACTGCAATTACCAAGTTTTATTACGGATGTGACCCAAATTATTGGGAATGGGAATACGTTCTTGTCGATGTTTATGATTGGTGTTGCCTTAGATTTAAGGATTCATAAGGAACATGTCCGGCTCTTAATTAAGACATTATCTGGTCGTTATATTGTAGCAGCAGGGATTTCAACATTATTATATTTTTTATTGCCATTTAGTTTAGAAATTCGACAAACTTTAGCGATACTTGCCTTTGCGCCGGTTTCAGGCGTTGCAACAATGTATACACGGATGTATGGGGAGAATTTTGAATTATCAGCAATTATAAATTCAATATCTATTATCATTTCGATTATTATTATGTCAATGTTATTAGTTGTCTGGCAAGTATAAAATAACTCCATATTGTAATGAAACTGTTCGTAATCGCTAATAAAAACATGGTATAGTATATGTGCATATAGAGGGGGGATTTAATGGATAAATTAGGCCGTTTGGATCGAATGGTCATGAAGTACGTTATTTTAGCTGCAGTATTTATTCTAGTTATTTTTAATTATCAGCACATTTTCGCTGGTTTGAGAGAGCTTTGGGATATAATTTCTCCTGTTGTTTATGGATTTGTATTTGCATATATTTTGAATTTAATTATGGTGATGTATGAGGGGTTCTGGTTTCCAGAAACGGATAATGAGCTACTTATTCGTGCAAGACGTCCAGTATCGATATTACTGGCACTGATTACAGTTATTATTGTGATTGTTCTAGTGTTATGGCTCATCATTCCACAATTAATCTCCCTAGTACAAACTTTATTAGAAAATCTACCATTAATGGTTGAATATATTCAAAGGTGGATTGAGGATTTAGAAGAAATTTATCCTCAAATTGATACATTGATAAATAATTTAAACATTAATTGGGAAAGTATTGCCCGAGATGCGGCAAGTTTTGCTAATAACATTTTAGGGTCAACGTTTACGACATTCCAATTATTAACTTCATCTTTATTTAGATTAGTTGTTATATTAGTTGTCGCAATTTACGCCTTATTTTCAAAAGAGAAAATACAAAGACAAGTTAAACGCGTACTGCGTGCTTATATGAAGAGAGACCACTTCCGTCGTTTGAAGTATGTTTTAAGAGTGACGAATGAATCATTCTCTAGTTTTATTACGGGAATGTTAATCGAAGCGATTATTTATGGTACGTTAGTAACGGTGGGGATGATGATATTTAACTTCCCATATGCGGGTATGATTGGAGCACTCTCTGGGGCACTGGCCTTAGTACCAATGGTTGGGGCTATCTTATCAGCTGTTATTGGAACGATGTTAGTCTTCGTTCAAAACCCGATTCAAGGACTCTTTTTCCTTCTATTCAATATCGTACTGCAACAGCTTGAAAGTAATGCGATTTATCCAAGAATTGTTGGTGGATCGATTGGTTTACCAGGTATCTGGACTTTCATTGCGGTAACGATTGGTGGGGGAATCTTAGGACCCGCCGGCTTCTTCCTAGGGGTGCCTATTGCATCAGTCATATATAAACTCATTCGTTCGAATGTTGAATACAAAGAACATTACTATGAGTTAGATCATGGAAGTGAATTAACATTTTAATTTAAAAGTTTAAACCTAATGATTAGCCTAGTTGCTGTCATTAGGTTTTTATATTTACATTGATTAATGTTGTATCCTAAAAACTTTTAACATATACTTACGTAAGAAATAAATAAAGTAGGAGGAACACGTTTGTGAAAGATATGACGTCGGGAACACCGATCAAACAAATTCTATTATTTTCTATACCTTTAATTATAGGTAATATATTTCAATTGTTCTATAACATGGTGGATACCTTCATTGTCGGACGGACGTTGGGCGTGAATGCTCTAGCAGGTATTGGTGCAGCAGGGAGTGTCATGTTCTTTGTGGTTGGTTTCTCGCAAGGGTTCACTGCTGGAATGGCGATTCCAACGGCGCAAGCGTACGGGGCACGTGATTATGAAAAGGTCAGTCGAAGTGTCGCAATCAATGGGGTACTATCGACTTTAGTCGTTATTGTGATGACGGCATTAAGTATGTTTTTCTTATGGGATATTCTTTATTTAATGAATACGCCGGCTGAAATCATTCAGTACACCTATGATTATTTAATTATTATCTTTGGATTTATGGCTATTACCATTCTATTCAATATGTTAAGTAACTTAATGAGAGCTTTAGGAGATAGTCGGACACCGGTGATTGCTTTAGTCATTGCGGTTGTGATTAACATTATCTTAGATTATATCTTTATCCTAGTTTTTGATATGGGAGTAGCTGGGGTAGCGACTGCGACAATGGTATCACAATTAATCGCCTCTTTAATTTGCTTATTCTATATTCAAAAGAAAGTTTATTTATTAAAAGTTAAAGCAAGACATTTTAAGATGCGTAAAGATGAAGTGATTCAACATTGCCGGATTGGATTCCCAATGGCGTTTCAATCTTCAATTATTGCGATTGGATCAATGTCTGTAACAATTGCCTTAAATACATTAGGAGCTGAAGCCGTTGCAGGTTACTCAGCAGCTCAAAAGATTGATCAAATTGTCGTCTTTGTTCTAATGTCATTTGGAGTATCAATGGCCACGTACGTTGGACAAAACTTCGGTGCCAAAAAATACGACCGTATCTTAAGAGGCGTAAAGCAAGTGCTTGTTCTTTCGATATCAGTGTCAATACTCTTCTCAGTTGTTTTATTCTTATTCGGTGGAGAATTAACGAGTGTCTTCGGAGACAGTTCTTCCAAACAAGTTCTGAGAAGTTACGGACAATACTATTTCCAATTAACCGGTCCATTTTATTGGATTTTAGCGATTCTCTTTATCCTTCGTTACACTCTGCAAGGTTTGGGAGATAGTTTTATCCCGACAGTCGCAGGAGTGATGGAATTAACGATGAGAATCATTGCGGCGTTTGGTTTAAGTGGGCTTATTGGCTTTGCCGGTCCAGTTATTTCCAATCCAATGGCGTGGTTAGGTGCTGTACTTGCTTTAGTTCCAGCCTATTACAAACGCAATAAGAAGTTAGTTGAATTACAACAGCAAAAAGCAACTCAATAAAGTTAAGTCAGTCGATGCATTGAATGCACCGGCTGATTTTTTATTATTTCAGAAAATATTATATAAAATGGCTTGACCTTGACGTAACGTTAAGGTGTAATCTGTATGAAGAGGTGAGGAAATGAGTTATTCAATTGGAGAATTAGCAAAACTAGCCGGGATTAGCACAAGAACATTGCGTCATTATGATGCGATTGATTTGTTAAAACCTGCGTATGTCGAAGAGAATGGGTACCGAGTTTATAGTGAAGACGAAGTGAAAATGCTACAACAAATAATGTTTTACCGAGAATTTGGTATCACATTAGAGGAAATTTATGCGATTGTTAATTCTTCAGAATTTGATCGTCTTAAAGCGTTGGAAACTCATTACCAACACCTCAAATCGGAAAAAGACCGTATCAGTCAATTGATGAATACAGTCGAAAACACAATTAAAATATACAAGGAGGACTTAACAATGTCTAAAAAAGAATTTGAAGGCTTTAAAAAACAACAAATTAAAGCTAATGAAGAAAAATATGGTGAAGAAATCAGAGAAAAATACGGTGATGATGTCATTGATTCATCAAATAAAAAATTCGGAAATTTAACGCAAGAACAGTACGAACGTATTGAAAAGCTTAATGAAGAAATCAGTGAAGCTTTAGTAAATGCCGTACCAGAAGGGAAGCCTGAAAGTGCAGAAGGGCAACGAGTTGCTGAATTACATAAAGAATGGCTAATCATGGTTTGGCCAGATGATCTATACTCTGAAGAAGCACACATTGGCCTAGCTCAAATGTATACACAAGATGAGCGTTTCAAGAAATATTATGAAGATATTACTGAAGGTGCAGCAGATTACTTATACGAAGCAATCAAGGTATTTTACAATAAATAAGCGAAGACCGTAAATATTTAGAAAAATCGAGGCCTATGCTATACTTGTCTATAGTAACAATCTGAAGTGAGGATGGATAGAGATGAGTCATAGAAATAAAGGGTTTTTAGTAGCGATGTTATTCGCGATGCTATTCACCCCAATAAGCATAGCAGCATCAGAAAGTAGTTCTAGTACAAGTGATGAAGAACTGGAACAAGTAGAATTAAGTGAAGAGGATAAAGTGAATTATATTCGCTGGTTTGGAGCCTATGACGATCTGCCCCAAATACCTTTAGATGAATTAAAGTCTACGTTTGAGACGTTCATTTCCGAAGGTTCAACCGACATGACTAAAGAAGAAGTCATTGAATTAGTGGGCGAGCCTGCCGAAACATTTGACGCAGGTGCAAGTGAATTCTTATTGTATTATTCAATGAATGATGAAGAATCAGCTATTCTATATGCACAAATCTTCTCAGAAGAAAAGGCAGCGGAAGCAAGTAGTGGACAGGCAGCTTCGACAGAATCTGTGGAAAGAACAGAAACAGAAGAGGACTTTGCTACGCCTTATTTAACAGAAGTGAATTTCTTGTTAGTGAATGAGACGGCCTTTGAGCCATTAAACATTTCCTTAGAAGAAATTGAAACTTGGCAAGATGCAGAGAGTGACAATCGTGAGTTTAATACGTTTGAAGAGTTACAGGAAATAATTGGTGAACCTTCAGAAGTAACATATCGATTCGAAGATGAAAGTTGGCTGTATGCTTGGATTCGAAATAGTGATGAAACTGACTCAATAGATTACGTCATGGCTGAAGTCGATGCTGACGGGAATATTGTGGAACTCAATACGATTGAAGAAAGCGAAGAGAGCAGCGAAAGTGTCGAGATTTCGAGCCTAGATGAATTTAACAACACTGACGAAACAGCTGAATAAGCAGTTTGAACTAATTACCGCTTAGGTTTACAACAATCATTGTGTAGGCCTAAGCGTTTTTTAAAATATATGAAAAAGTGAGTCATGAATATGAATCGAATTAACTTAATTGCTTTAGGTGTCAAAGATATCGGTAGGGCAATGAAATTTTATAAAGATATCGGCTTTAAAACCTATGAAGAGGCTGATAACCCACCGATTGTATTTTTTGATAAGGATGGGACAAAACTAGAGTTATTTTCGCTGAAAGCCTTAGCCAAAGATATAAATCCAACCAACCCTCCAGTCATTAATACAGGTTTTAGTGGAATCACATTAGCAATCAACTTTAAAACTAAAGTTGAAGTTGATGAATTTGTTAAACTGGTTGAGTCTGCTGGTGGGCCGATCGCGAAATATCCTGAACCTACGGATTGGGGCGGGTATAGTGGCTACTTCCAAGATCTTGACGGTTATTATTGGGAAGTTGCATATGGCGATAGCTGGAAGTTCGATGATAATAATATGCTAGTCATAGAATAATAAGTGTTGAATGAAGGAGCTGTGGTTGCAGCTCTTTTTTTGTTGGGAAAATGGGTAAACCTGCATTCGAATTCAATTCGAGTCCTAGATTACGACTAAACACGCATTCGAAAAAAATCCGAGTGCTAGATTCCGGCTAAACGTGCATTTGAATTCAATTCGAGTGCTCGATTCCGGCTAAACACGTATTCGAAAAAAATCCGAGTCCTAGATTACGACTAAACACGCATTCGAAAAAAATCCGAGTGCTCGATTCCGGCTAAACACGCATTCGAAAAAATCCGAGTACTCGATTCCAGCTATATACTGGTCCTATAAACGTGGACAACTAGAGACATGTCCGATTCATTCGTGGACTAAGTTCATTTCTGTCATTATCATCGTAGTCAGAGTTTTATTGCACAAAAAAATATCATCTCCAATCCTTTCACATCGCAGTTACTTACAATTGTAAATAAATAATATTTATGAAAACGTTAAAAAAACCTCGACTAACACAATATATGTGCTATTATTATTAAGTGAACACTATATATTGTGTTGGAGGAGGATGGAAATGGAGCAAACATTTAAAGGTATTAAGGAAAATAAAACAAATACAATCGTCATCAAACGAGATGGGCGAGTTGTAAACTTTAATCCGAATAAGATAAAAGCAGCGATTAACAAAGCATTTACTCATGTATATTCAAGCGAGGATGCTGAAATATCGGAATTGGTTAAAGACATCATCACAAAACTATCTACTAGATATGGTCAAGAATTGACGATTAATCAAATACAGCGAGTAACAGAAGAGGTACTAGTGGCCTCTGAATACAACGAAGTTGCCCAAGCTTACATTAGCTACCGGGTACAAAGAGAACAAGAACGCATGCTATCTGTTGATATCAATGAAAGTATCAAAGCCCTAACTGCAAAAGAAAGTACACTAATGAATGAGAATGCGAATAAAGATAGTCGTGTCTTTAATACTCAAAGAGATTTGACTGCAGGTGTCACGGCTAAAGCAATTGGGTTAAAGATGCTTCCACCTCATGTAGCTAACGCACATTTAAAAGGGCAAATACACTACCATGATTTGGATTATCAACCTTATGCACCGATGACAAATTGTAGTTTGATTGATTTTGAAACAATGTTTAATGAAGGATTTACAATTGGAAATGCCCAAGTCGAGTCACCCCAATCGATCCAAACGGCTACGGCTCAAATGGCTCAAATCATCGCCAACGTTGCAAGTAGTCAGTACGGCGGAACAAGTGCCAACCGAATTGATGAGATTTTAGCTCCTTATGCAGAAAAAAATTATCATAAGAATTTAAAGATGGCGCATCAGTGGATTGAAGATGAGGATAAACAAAAAGCATTTGCGGTGAGCAAGACGAAAAAAGATATTTATGATGCGATGCAAAGTTTGGAATATGAAATTAATACACTGTATACGTCTCAAGGACAAACGCCTTTTACGACACTGGGCTTTGGTCTAGGGACTTCATGGATTGAAAGGGAAATCCAATTTGCTATTTTGAAAGTTAGATTAGAAGGCTTGGGTAGCGAGAAAAGAACTGCAATTTTCCCTAAACTTGTCTTTACATTAAGAGACGGAGTGAACTTAAAAGAAGTAGATCCGAATTATGATATCAAACAGTTAGCACTTGAATGTACTGCTAAACGAATGTACCCGGATGTTCTAATGTATGACAAATTAGTTGAGCTAACAGGCAGCTTTAAAGTGCCAATGGGTTGCCGTTCATTTCTGCAAGGATGGAAAGATGATAATGGAAATGAAGTCAATGACGGTCGTATGAACTTAGGTGTTGTCACACTGAATTTACCGAGAATAGCGATTGAATCTAGCGAGAACAAAGAACAATTTTGGTCAATATTAGAGGAAAGACTCGATATTATGACAGATGCTTTAGTATATCGCGTTGAAAGAGTGAAGGAAGCTTTACCAGAGAATGCACCTATCTTATATCAATATGGTGCATTTGGTGAACGATTGAATGAAGATGAATCCGTTGATAAATTATTTAAAAACAAACGCGCAACAGTGTCGCTGGGTTATATCGGATTATATGAAGTGGCAACTGCTTTTTATGGTCCCGATTGGGAAGAGAATAAAGAAGCTAAAGATTTTACACTAGAAGTGATTAAAACTCTTAAAGCCAAGGCAGATGAGCTAGGTGAACAGTACGGTTATCACTTCAGTGTGTACAGCACTCCTTCAGAGAGTTTAACAGACCGATTCTGTCGGATGGATAAAGAACGATTTGGATCGATTCCTAATATTACTGATAAAGATTATTATACGAATTCTTTCCATTATGATGTCAGAAAAAATCCAACCCCCTTTGAGAAAATCGAATTCGAAAAAGACTATCCACAATACTGTAGTGGCGGGTTTATTCATTACTGTGAATATCCGAATATGCGCCAAAATTTAAAAGCGTTAGAAACAGTTTGGGACTTTGCTTATGACAAGATTGGGTATCTAGGAACGAATACACCGATTGATCATTGTTATGAATGTGATTTTGATGGAGAGTTTGAAGCGACCGAACGCGGTTTTAAATGCCCTCAATGTGGCAATCAAAATCCTGACACTTCAGACGTTGTAAAGAGAACTTGTGGTTATTTAGGCAATCCACAGAAAAGACCGATGGTTCGTGGAAGACATAAAGAAATCAACGCACGAGTGAAACATATTCCGGATAGCGTCGTGAAATTGAAACGCAATCAGAAAGCGAAATTATCAAACGACTCAAGGAGCGTACTCGAATGAAAAATCCAAAACCCAAAGAATGGCTAGCTGAAGATTTAAGTCTAGGTAAGATTGCGGATTACAAACCGTATAATTTTGTGGATGGTGAAGGAGTCAGATGTAGTCTTTACGTCAGTGGTTGTCCCTTTGCTTGTGTCGGTTGTTACAATCGTGTCGCACAAAACTTTAACTACGGCACACCTTATACGCAAGAACTAGAAGAGCGAATCATTGAAGATCTCGCGGCATCATATTGCCAAGGCTTAACTTTACTAGGCGGCGAGCCTATGTTAAATACTAATATCGTAGTCCCTTTATGTAGAGCAATCCGAGAAAAATACCAGCAGACTAAAGATATTTGGTCATGGACTGGTTATACATGGGAAGAATTACTTTCAGAATCTGAAGATAAGTTGGAACTATTATCCCTTATCGATGTTTTAGTCGATGGGCGTTTTGACATTAATAAAAAAGACCTCACAAGGCAATTCAGAGGCAGTACAAATCAACGTATTATCGACGTCCAACAGAGTTTGGCGCAAGATAAAGTTGTGCTTTGGACACAATCGAATGGTCAACCATATTATTAATATACAAAAAACAACAGCTCGAATTTTTTGAACTGTTGTTTTTTTTACTTATAAAGTATCTTTGAAAAAGGCAGTACCTACACGAATAAAAGTAGCTCGCTCAGCTACAGCGATGGGGTAGTCTTGACTCATGCCCATGCTAACTTCGGTACAAGGAGCATTTGAAAAGTTACCTTGTTCCACTTTAACTTGTAATGCCTTTAAAGAACGGAAATATTCATGAATTTCCTCTTGGCTGGCATCAATAGGAGCCATCGTCATTAGGCCAATGATATTTAACTTATCATATGCTTCTAACTCTTTTAAAGTGTCATCCAACGCGTCGGGGTGGAAACCAGATTTACTATCTTCACCACTCACATTAACTTGAATGAAGCAGTTAACTGGCTTATCAGCGCGTTTTTGAATTTCTTTTGCTAAAGAGAGACGGTCCAGAGAATGGAGATAATCAATATCATTAATGATCTTCTTCACTTGTCTCGTTTGTAAATTACCAATAAAATGCCATTGAATCTCGTCATTAATATCTGCCAAATGTTCATATTTCTTTAAGAATACATCGGGGCGATTCTCCCCAAAGTGTTTTACTCCAAGAGCGTGCAAATCACGCATCGTTTTTTCATCAACGGTCTTAGTGACCGCAACTACAATAGGCTCCTTGTTTCCAGCGGGTAGATGATTTTCAATCGTTTCTTTAATTACATTGATATTTGTTTTTAACGTTTGTTTCATTGTCACTTCGTTCACCAATCCTTTAATTATTCCTCTATTGAATTTATCAATAATGGTGGAGGGTGTCAATTTGAAGACATTCAAACGAATTCAAGAATAATACTTGCATTGAACAAATATCCATGTTAGTATTATTTCGAAGTCGAGATAACACTTCATTGATCACTAATAAAAGTGAAAGACTTGACCTCTAAATTGATTCATGTTAATATTAATTCGAAATCGAGATGTAAACATTTAAAGTAAAATTTTAAATGCTTTTGCTCGGTTATAATTATTAACTTATAATTCGAAAACGAGATAACAAAATATGAACAATCTTTTAGGAGGAGCAACAATGAACAGAACCGATGAATCATTAAAAGCATTTGTAGGGATCCAAAGAACAAGCGAAACTTTAGATAGAACAGTTAGAAAAGACTCAAGAAAACACGGTCTAAACTTAAATGAGTTTGCCGTACTAGAATTATTATTGAATAAAGGGCCACAACCCATTCAACAAATAAAAGAGAAAATTCTAATTGCGAGCAGCAGTACTACTTACTTAATTGATAAATTATGTGAAAAGGGACTTGTTGAGCGAATTGTAAATGAACAAGATCGTCGTATCATTCGTGCCTCTTTAACACCTAGCGGGAAAGAGTTAATTGAACGCATCTTCCCATCGCATGCTGAATTGATTAGAGAATCATTTGATAAATTATCGGATGATGAACTCACACAACTACGGTTCTTATTGAAGAAAATGAACGGCATAGACAACAAATAAAGGAGCGTTTTATTATGACGAACAATTTTGAACTTAAAGGAATTCACCACGTTACAGCGATTACGAATAGTGCTGAAAGAAACTATAAATTTATCACGGATATTTTAGGTATGCGTTTAGTTAAAAAGACAGTAAACCAAGATGATATCCAAACGTATCATACATTCTTTGCGGATGACATCGGATCACCAGGAACGGATTTAACATTCTTTGATTTTCCGAATATTCCTTCAGGAACTTATGGATCAAACTCAATTTCGCGTATTGGCTTACGTGTTCCTAACGATGCAGCATTAGAATACTACTTAAACCGTTTTGAAGAATTTGATGTAAAACACGGCGAAATTGAAGATTTATTCGGTACGAAAGTTTTAGAATTTGAAGAAGAAGATGGGCAGCGCTACCGTTTATTCTCAGATGAGAATAATGAAGGAGTAGAGGCTGGAAGACCATGGCAAGATGGACCAGTACCAACAGATAAAGCTATCTACGGGCTTGGACCGATTGAAATTACTGTAAGTTATTTTGATGACTTCAAACAATTATTACAAGTAATCTATAATATGAAACCAATGATTGAAGAAGAGGAAGTTGCAGTCTTTGAAGTTGGTGAAGGTGGAAATGGTGGTCGTGTTATCTTACGTAAAGATGAGGAAACACCCGTTGGAATCCAAGGTTACGGAGAAGTTCACCACGTTTCATTTAGAGTTGAAGACCATGCAGCAATTAAATCATGGGAAGCAAAATATGACCAAATCGGTGTTCGCCACTCTGGTTGGGTAGATCGTTTCTTCTTTGAAGCACTATATGCACGAATTGGCCACATCTTAATTGAAATCTCAACAGATGGACCAGGCTTCATGGGCGACGAACCATATGAAACATTAGGAGAAAAATTATCATTACCGCCATTCTTAGAAGAAAAACGTGACGAAATCGAAGCATCTGTACGTCCATTTGATACAACGCGCAATAAATAATAGCCAGGCGACTTTGAAATCTTTAATACAATATAAGGAGCTGATAATATGGAACCGGTGAAACATTTACACCATATTACTGCGATTGCAGGTCCACCTCAAGAAAATTTACACTTTTATCGTGATGTTTTAGGCTTAAAATTAATTAAGCAAACAGTTAATTTTGACGATGTAAATACATATCATTTTTATTTCTCAAATAAGGGTATGGATGATGGAACAATCTTAACGTTCTTCCCATGGGATACACGTAATCGTGGTGTTAAAGGTAGTGGGCAAGTTGGAAGAATTGCTTTCTCAGTACCTAATGGGTCATTAGAAAATTGGAAGAAACATTTAGAAACTCATGATGTTATTTTTGAAGAATCGAATATGTTTGGAAATCGTGGAATTATCTTTGAAGATAATCATACTTTACGCCTAGCAATCGTCGAAACTGATGAAGAGAATAATGATTCAGATATCTTAGGTTTCTACGGCGTGGAGTTGCTATCAAGCCAACCAGAAGCAACAAGAGATACATTACGTAACCAACTCGGTTTAGAGGAATTAGAAGCCACATTAGAATTCTTCCACTTAGAAACAGTGGGAGAACAACGTCATCACATTATTATACCTAAAGAAGCACCAGCGAGAGGTAGAGACGGTGTTGGAACAGTTCATCACGTGGCTTGGTCAATGGAAGACGATCTTAAACAGCAAGAATGGCGTGAATACCTACAAGATGAAGGATTCCACGTGACAGATGTTAAGGATCGTAATTACTTTAATGCGATGTACATGCGAGAAAAAGGCCATGTTCTATTCGAATATGCGACCGATGGTCCAGGCTTTGCTGTCGATGAACCTTTAGATGCCTTAGGCCAAAAGCTCATGCTTCCAGAACAATATGAAAGCCATCGAGAAGAAATCGAGCGAACTTTACCAAAAGTCGATTATAGGAGGGGTTTATGCATTTTTTTAAAGCAGATAATATGTCCTCTAAGGACAATAAAAAGAAATTAGCAGGAACAATTATTCCAAGGCCGATTGCCTTAGTGATGACGCAATTTGATGAAGTCATTAATATTGCACCTTTTAGTTACTTTAATATTGTTTCTAACAACCCACCTCTCATTTCGATTGCGATACAACGATCGAATGGTGAACTAAAAGACACTTCAAGAAATATTCTCGCAAAGAAAGAAGCGACGGTTCATGTTGTAGATGAGCAAATCGTAAACGATGCAAATGCAACATCAGCAACATTGTCTACAGATGAGAGTGAGTTAAGTGTATCAAACTTTAACTTAATTGACTCAAAATTGATTGGCACACCAGGGATTAAAGAAGCCCTCGTCCGCTATGAGACACAGTTGTACAAAGCTGTTGAAATTACGGATGCATCAGGGTTAATCGTTGCGGATTTAATCATCCTAGAGGTGGTTGGTTTTCATCTTGCAGAAGAGATTTACGATGTTGACACAGGCTATATTATAGCAGACAAACTGAAACCTGTGAGTCGATTAGCCGGTGCGGATTATGCCAAATTAGGTTCGCAATTTGATTTAGTTCGACCAGATTAAAGGAGTTAATAATTTATGGAACATATCTTTAGAGAAGGAAAAGCAAACCATCCTGTATTCATTATGTTGCATGGAACGGGTGGAAATGAAACAAATTTACTACCCTTAGGTGAGATTTTAGATCCTGAGGCAGCAATCTTAGCCATCCGTGGAGATGTTGTAGAGAATGGCATGTTACGCTACTTTAAACGTAAAGAAGAAGGCGTATATGATGTTGAAGACTTAAATCAACGCGGAGAAGCTTTACATCAGTTTATCGTTGAATCGAGTAAAGAATATAACTTTAATTTAGATGATGCAGTCTTTGTTGGCTTTTCAAACGGATCAAACATTGCAATGAATATCTTATTAAGAGAAGACAGTCAAGTGAATAAAGGGACACTCTTTGCACCAATGTATCCAGTGGACGTGTCTCATAATACAAAAGATATGAAAGATGTTTCAATTTATTTATCAATGGGAGAAAATGATCCCATCGTTTCGTTAAATGATAGCGAGAATGTTGTTGATATCTTCGAGACACGCGGCGCAGAAGTCACAACGTTTTGGGTAAATTCCCATGAGTTAAATGGTGAAACAGCTATGCAAGCAAAAGCTTGGTTAAATAAAGTTTTTAAATAATATAATAAAAGAGGGACGAGATCATAATAGAACTCGTTCCTCTGTTTGTTTGTGAATAAATTTGCTTTGAACTAAGTGAAATATCTGTTCAATGATAAAGAACAGCAAGATAGATACTAAAATTGAGCCCGGATAATAAAAGATAATAGGTACGGAAGAAAAGATGGGTTTATCTCTAAGATAAAAGTAATTACCATTAACAATTGGATTAAATAACGCCACGAAGACAAAGTATACTAAAAACAATAGAATGACACGCTTACGTGCGGATGCATAAACTTTATAGTTATAGGCAATCATACCGTAGAAGGGTAGTAGCAATGTAATAACATGATTCGTTAAAAAACTTACCCCTCTAGGATGCGTAATCGGTTCAATGTTTGATGGTACTAAGAAACTTAACCAAGCAAACACTGAGAAATAGGCAACGATGTTAAATAATTTTTCAGATTTAGTAAATAAGAAAATGATACCTAGAATGGTATTAATCCGACTAATGTGGAAGGGTAAGGATTCTTGTAATGTAAATTCACCGAGTAGGACATAAGAACCGTATAATAAAATTTGTTGAAGGATTGAAATAGTCACAATGTATTTTGAAATAGTATTGCGGTGGTCTCTAACATACGATTGATTCATAAATAAGAGGCAGGTAAAGAAAATTAAAACAGCAATATATAATAAATGATTCGGACCAAGAATTTGAATATATTCCATGTTAGTTACTTACCTCACTTTATAATATATTAGTTATAAAAAAATAGTTTAATATGCATTCATTTTAAGAATCTCATTTCTTTTTGTCAAACTTATTTTTCATTTGTACTTTTAGATAGATATCGGTAAAATTAAATAAAAAGTATAAGGAGTTGTGAATCAGTGTTCCTAGAAGAATTGATTCAAATTGTTAGCCCACCCATTATTCATATATTAGAATTAATCGGAATTTTTATTATTTTTTTTCGGTAGTTTAAAGGTACTTTGGATTTTTATGAAATCTGGCTTTAACTTTCATGATAAGGCGATTACGATTACTTTAGGTGAAGTCCTCGCTTTGAGTTTACAGTTTAAACTTGGGGCAGAGGTTATTAAGACGGTCGTTATTCGAGATTTCCAAGAACTGATTGTATTAACCGTAGTTGTAATTCTAAGAATAGTTCTAAGTTTTGTCGTTCACTGGGAAGTAAAGAACGCGAATATGGAAGAACGCGAGCGTTTAATGACCGATTCAGATAGTTTCGATTAATCAGCACTTATTATATACATACAAATACACCTTATTATTCAATATTCTTACTCATTTGAATAATAAGGTGTATTTATGTAAATGTTACTAATCTAAATTAAATTCATCTTTGAAAAATTCTTCGCGTTTTTCAAAACTAACTTCTTCGTGGATTTCATGTAACATCCAAATGTAATTTGAGTTATCCAAGAACATTCCATTAGTTACACCCATCTTAGGCATATGCATAAGTTCTTGAATGACAGAAGCGCCATTATCAATTGCATTTTGGAACGTGTCTTTAATGTTAGGTACCATCACATTGAACCATAAAGTTTTAGGATCATCTTCTGTAGGTGCTAATAAATTATACTCAGCATTAGCATCTAAAAGATGGAAGCGAGTGCCGTATAAAGTAAACACTGCTTCGTTTAAACCTGTAGGGAAACTTGTTTTTTCAATGACTTCTAATGCATCAGCAAAGATTGCTTGATACATTTCAAGTGCTTTTAGTGAGTCTTCAACAACGAAATCAATCTCTACGCCTGTAATCATCTATTTGTTCTCGCTTTGATCATTACTGAAGTAATCAGCTACAACCGTCGCCATTGCACGGGCAGCAATCATCATTGAGCCTTCTTCGATATCGAATTTAGGATGGTGATGTGGGAAAGCTTCTTTATCTACTGGGGCTGCACCAACATAGAAGAAAGAACTTGGAACTTCTTTAGCGTAGTAAGCGAAGTCTTCTGATGGAGACATTGGTCCTGCTTTAACAACTTCTGTAACATCTTCAAGATTAGCTTCAGATAAAACTGCACCAATGTGTTCTGTTAATTCTGGATCATTGTATAGAACAGGATAGTCATTTGCGTAGTCAAGTTCGCAAGTGACGTTGTACATAACTTCAAGCCCCTTAATGATACGTTTTACTTCGTCTTCTATTTTTTTACGTACTTCTTCAGACATACCACGAACGTCACCTTCAAGGACTACTGAATCTTTAATAGCGTTGAACGACCCTTTACCGTCGAAAGAACCGATGGTTACAACACCTGTATCGAATGGACTTAAACGACGTGAAACAACTGTTTGTATCGCTGTAACAAAGTAACTAGCCGCAACAATCGCGTCATTCGCTTCGTGAGGACTTGAACCATGTCCACCAACACCTTGTACTTTAAGAACAAATTTCGCACGACCATTTTGTGCTTCACCTGGGACATAATGAATTTCTCCATATGGTTTGTTAGACATCACATGGATACCAAAGGCATTATCAACACCGTCTAAGACACCATCTTTAATCATACCGATAGCCCCTCCGGGTGGAACTTCCTCAGCATCTTGATGAATAATAACAATCTTACCTTCGAACTCATCTTTTAATTCGATTAAAGCATCAGCTACGATAAGCATGTAAGCAGTATGGGCATCATGTCCACATGCATGCATCACACCTGGGTTTTTAGAGGCAAAGGGTAAACCAGTGGCTTCTTCGATAGGTAGTGCATCAAAATCAGCACGGATAGCTAACGTTTTACCTGGTTTACCAGAATCAATCGTTACTTTAACCCCGTGATTACCAACATTTGTTTGAACATCTACATCTTTATCTTTGTAAAAGTCCGCGATGTATTTAGAAGTATTCACTTCTTCAAAAGATAGTTCTGGATTTTCGTGTAAGTAGCGACGAATATCAATCATCTGATCTTTATTTTCTTCAATTTTTGCTAGTAATTTCTCTAACATTATTTCCCTCCTAAGGTTTTTCTTACTTAAATCATCCTATTCCTATTTCAGTATATTTTCAAGCTTTACCGCTTGTGTGTCCTTTATTGTTAGTCGATTAAAAATTGGCTATAATACAATTGAGAATGTGTAAAGACCGCTACTAAAATTTACACACGATATTTAAAAAACGCTTATACTACAGTGGGTTTTCTGAAAAAAACTAAGTTATAACGAACAATATGATTGTTTTATTAATGTTCGTGCGTAGAAGTATTGCAAGGTTTACTAGGTGTCTTATAATTAAAAAACAGACAGGAATTTATTAGAATCGAATATAAAGTGTGTAGCTGACAATATAAAAGCTGTAATAATACGATGGAGGTAGTTAAGAATGGCTGAAAAAAATTTAAAACAAACCCCACTTTTTGATTATTATGTTGAGAAAGGGTTAAAATTAACTGATTTTGGAGGCTGGGCGCTGCCAATCCAATTCACAAAAATTCAAGAAGAACATGATGCGGTGCGTCAAACGGTTGGGATTTTTGAAGTTTCTCATATGGGGGAAATTTTAATTAAAGGTTCAAATGTGCTTGAATGGTTTAATCAAATCATCACGAACGATACACAAAAGATTTCATTAAACGACGCACAGTATACTGCCATCGTGAATGAGAATGGCTATACTTTAGATGATTTGATTTATTATTATGTTGCAGAGAATACATTATTTGTCACTCCCAATGCTGGAAATAAAGACAAAATTCTAGCATGGTTAAATGAGCATAATTCCGATAACACAGTAGAGATCGTCGATCAATCAGCAGAATACGGATTGATTGCGGTTCAAGGTCCAAATTCTGAAAAAGTATTAAAGGAAATTGCAGCACCTAAAGTGTTAGAATTAAATAATTTCCAAATGTTCAGTCAACAAACTATTGCGGGTGTTGATTCAGTGCGTATTTCTAAGACAGGTTACACAGGTGAATTGGGTTATGAATTATATATTCCATGGTCAGAGACAGCCGAAGTTTGGGAGACGTTGCTTAACGTAGGTGAGTCTTATGGACTGAAAGAATGTGGTCTAGGAGCAAGAGACACTTTACGACTTGAAGCTGGTATGGCTTTATACGGCAATGATCTTAGCGAAGAAATTACACCGATAGAAGGTGGGATTGCTTTTGCAGTTGATTTAAATAAGGAGAACTTTATTGGTAAGGAAGCCCTTGAGACAGTGATGAACGATCCGAATCGTTATATGTCTCGTGGCTTTGAACTTACTGGAAAAGGGATTGCCCGCCAAGGATTTAAAATCTATGAATTAGAAGAAAGTACGAAAGTCATTGGGGAAGTAACATCTGGAACAAAATCACCAACCTTTAAAAAAGCAATCGGTTTTGCACAAATTAGAAAACCATTTGCCAAAATAAACGATCGAATTTTTGTTGAGATTCGTAATAAACGCGTACCAGCGAAGATTACTAAAAAAGATTGGTTAAAAAATAAATAATTGGAGGAAGAAAAATGGATAAAAATACATTATTTTACACAGAAGATCACGAATGGGTTCAAGTATTAGATGACAATACTGTTCGTATCGGAATTACAGATTACGCTGTAGAACAATTAGGGGACATCGTTTATGTTGAAGTACCCGAGATGGATGAGGAATATGATCTAGAAGAAGCATTCGCAAACATTGAATCAGTGAAATCTACGTCAGAAATTTATGCACCAATTGCTGGGAAAGTAACTGCAGTGAATGAAACTTTAGAAGATGAACCTGAGAATGTTAACGAAGACCCTTATGAATTAGGGTGGATTTGTGAATTAACAAGTGAATCAGCTATTGATACATCTCATTTAATATCATTAGAACAATATACTGAATTTGTAGAAGATTAAGTTTATTTTCAATCCAGTAATCAGAATGAATGTTTAAATGTGAGAGGATGAATGAGTTGAAAAAATTTCGTTATTTACCTCATACAGAGGAAGACAGAGAAAAAATGTTAAATACCATTGGCGTTAAGTCAGTGGATGAATTATATGAAGACGTCCCAAAAGCAGTTAGAACCCAGGAAAGAATGGATCTACCTAAAGAGTTAAGTGAATTTGAACTACTTAAACACGCTCGTGAGCTAGCTAGTAAGAACACAAATGCTACTCAGATGCCTTACTTTATTGGGGCAGGGACGTATGACCATTATATTCCTTCTATTGTCCAAGCGATAATATCTAGACAAGAATTTCTAACAGCATACGTTCCGTATCAGCCTGAAATTAGCCAAGGAGAGCTACAGGCTTTATTTGAGTGGCAATCTATGATTGCAGAGTTGACTCAGATGGAAGTGGCAAACTGTGGGATGTATGACGGATATAATGCTATTGCTGAAGCAGCGAATTTAGCAATAAGTTCTGTAAGAAAATCATCAAAAATCTTAATATCTCAAGGGGTGAACCCACAGGGGATTGATGTCTTAAACACATATGGCTTTGGTAAGGAATATGAAGTGAATGAAATTCCTTTAGCAAATGATGTGACAGATATTGAAAAGCTTAAAGAGCAATTAGATGACTCCGTTGCTGCTGTTATTATTCAATACCCTAATTTCCTTGGATCGATTGAAGATCTGAAAGAAATTAAAGCAGCCATGAGTGATACAAAAGCGTTACTTATTGTATCAGCAAATCCGCTTGCTTTAGGTGTTCTAGAAGCACCAGGTAATTTAGGTGCAGATATTGTTGTTGGGGACGTGCAACCATTTGGTATACCAATGTCATACGGTGGACCTCACTGTGGTTACTTTGCGACAACAAAGAAATTAATGCGTAAAATACCTAGCCGTATCGTCGGCCAAACGGAAGATGAGAATGGCGAACGTGGTTTTGTTATGACTTTAGCTACACGTGAACAACATATTCGTCGTGAGAAAGCGACAAGTAATTACAGTTCAAATCAAGCTTTATATGCTTTAGCTTCAGCCATAGCTATCTCTGCTTTAGGTCGAGAAGGCATTGTCGAGATGGCTAAGCAAAATATTAATAAAGCTCATTATTTAAAAGACCAATTAGAAGCGCAAGGCTTCAAAGTTCTTAATCAAGTGCCTTTCTTCAATGAGTTTGTAATTCAATTAGAGCAACCTGTTAAAGAAGTTAACTTGGCATTACACCAACTAGGCTTTGTTGGTGGTTATGATGCGACTCGCTCAACAGGTATTGAGAATTCTTACTTATTATGTGCAACGGAGAAACGCTCGAAGTCAGAAATTGATGCTTTTGTATCGAGTTTAGTAGAGGTGACACGTCATGCTTAAAGAATATAATGAAATAATATTTGAAATTTCTCAACCTGGTCATATCAGTTATGATTTACCAGAGAACGATGTCCCAACGTATGATCTAACTAAAGATTTACCTAAATATTTAAATCGACAAGAAGTAGCAAAATTACCAGAAGTGTCAGAATTGCAACTGGTAAGACACTATACAGCCTTATCGAATAAAAACTTCGGTATTGAGTCTGGACCATATCCGCTTGGGTCATGTACGATGAAATATAACCCAAAAGTGAATGAGACGATTGCTGCTTTAGACGGATTCAGTCAAATTCACCCTCAACAAGAACCAGAGACAGCTCAAGGAGCCTTAGAATTATTGCATAACTTACAAGAATACCTTGCGGAAATTACAGGGATGGATCATATTTCTCTTCAACCTGCCGCTGGAGCTCATGGAGAATTAGCTGCAATATTGATGTTTAAAGCTTTTCATGAAGCGAACGGTGAAGGTGAGCAACGTAAGAATATTATTGTTCCAGACTCTGCTCATGGGACGAACCCTGCGACAGCAACGGTTGCTGGCTATGAAACGTTTGAAATCCCTTCAACTAAAGAAGGCATTATAGATATTGAAGCATTGAAACAAGTAGTCAATGAAGAGACGGCGGGTATTATGTTAACGAATCCTAATACAGCAGGTTTATATGAACGTGATATTCAAGAAATTGTAGACATTGTTCATGAAGTAGGTGGCTTAGCATATTACGATGGTGCTAATTCAAACGCGATTATGGGAATATCTAATCCAGGTGCAATGGGCTTTGATGCTGTTCACTTGAATTTACATAAGACCTTTACAGGACCTCACGGTGGTGGTGGTCCAGGATCAGGACCTATCGGTGTGAAAGCAAACTTAGAAGCTTTCTTACCTGTGCCTAGAATTGAAAAAGTAGACGAGCATTACATTATTAATTCTGACTATCCTCAAAGTATTGGTCGAATTAAAGGTAACTTTGGAAACTTTGGTGTGAATGTCCGTGCTTATTCTTATATTAGAACCATGGGTGCAGATGGTCTAACGCAAGTGTCTAAAGATGCCGTCTTGAATTCTAATTACTTGAAAGCACGTATTAAAGAATATTACGACGTTCCTTTTGCCCAACATTGTATGCATGAATTTGTTGTGAGTTGTAAAAGACAAAAAGTTGAGCATAATGTCAATGCGAAAGATATTGGGAAACGTTTGTTAGACTATGGTATTCATTCACCAACGACATACTTCCCACTAATTGTAGAAGAATGTCTGATGATAGAACCGACTGAAACGGAATCAATCCGTGAATTAGACCAAATTGCAGATGCTCTTATTTCAATTTCAAAAGAAATTATGGAAGATCCAGAAATGGTTAAACAAGCACCACACTTAACATCAGTTAGAAGATTAGATGAGACAATCGCTGCGCGTAAGCCAGTGTTAACTTATCAAGCGGGTCTTCAATAATAAATAATAAAGTTTGACGGCAGATATTTATTTTCTGTCGTCTTTTTCATTTCAAAATATAAGCTAAAAAAATATATATTGAAATGATGGGACAAAAGAGCATAAAATCAAGCTTTATCATGGTATCGAAGCCAATACTATGGTAAATTAATTGATAAGTAGATTTAATTACTTAAACAAAATTAATGACGATGATTACATAATAAGAGGTGGATGGATGTCGATTCGATTAGCAACACAAAGTGATTTTGATATCATTATGGACAATTATAGAGTGATGACCGAATATCCGGGGCAAGTAGAGGCTGGGGCAGGTTGGGTACTTGGTATTTATCCTGATGAAACAATGATTCAAGAAGCGATTAATCTTAAACAATATTATGTTTTTGAACTAGAAGACAAAATCTGTGGTGGAATGATTATTAATGAAGCCTATACAGAAGGTTACGAAAAGGTAAGCTGGCAAATACAAGCCGATGAAGGCGAATTCATATCGATACACGCTCTAGGCGTCATGCCTAATGCAAGAGGCAAAGGTATCGCAAAAGCATTAGTGCAATTTGCCCAAGCTTACGGGAATAAACGCAATTATAAAGCCATTCGCATTGATGTTTACGGAGTAAATAGAGCTGGGAAGAAATTATATCCAGCAACTGGCTTTGTTTTGGTTGATACCATTGAACTGTATTACGAAGATACAGGTTTAGCAGAATACTTAATGTATGAGTACATCATTTAGGAGGAATTTATTTATGGAAATTACTATTTGGTCGGATTTTGTTTGTCCTTTTTGCTACATTGCTGAGGAGCACTTAAACCGAGCTTTAAGTACTTTTTCTGAGAAGGACGATGTGACTATTGAATATAAAAGTTTTCAACTAGATCCAATGGGAACTTATCAACCTGAATTAAACTATTATGAAACCTTTGCGAAATTAAAAGGCATGCCAATGGATAAAGTCACACAAATGATGGACAGTGTCAAGAACATGGCAACTGAAGCTGGTTTAACAATGAATTATGACGATGCAAAGTACTCAAACACGTTAAAAGCTCACCGAGTCTTCCAGTATGCAAAAGAAGAAGGACGAGGGAACGATTATTTCCATCGCTTTTATCGAGCGCATTTCGTCGAAGGTTTGAATATAGAAGATAATGAAGTCATTGAAAAACTCAGTCAAGAACTAGAACTAAACTTAGCTGATGTTCAATCGATTCTTAATGATAGTCAAACTAATCATCAAAAAGTCCAAGATGATATTGCTACAGCGGGCTCGATTGGTGTTCAAGGGGTTCCATTCTTTGTGTTTAATAATAAATATGCTGTTTCAGGGGCTCAGCCAATTGAAGTTTTCAAAAATATCCTTGAACAAGTTGCAACTGAGTCATAAAATGAAGTATATATTTATAGGAGGTGGATGTATTGGAAAAAATTAGACAATTGCCTAAACGATATGTGATTACTGCCATCGTAGCTCTTTTAATTTTACTAATTTATTTTGTGGGTGCATTTTACTTTAAATCTCATTTTTTGCCTCGCTCTTATGCAGGACCAGTAGAAATTAGTCAAATGACACCACAACAAGCGACCGAAACGGTGGAGCAGAACCTTGAGTCAAAAACTTTGATTTTTAATGAAAATGAAAATAATATTGGCTACATCGAAATGAACCAAATTGGTATGTCTGCTGAAGTAGATGAACTTATGGGGCAAGCCATTCAAAATCAGAATGGCTGGAGTTGGCCAATTGCCTTCTTCAATGGCGATAAAGTCGTTAATATTCAAGATCAGATTCAAATTGATGAGAATATTGTAGCTGGCTTGGTTCCTAGTCTTGGAATTAAAAATGAAGAAAGAGAACCAACCGTTGATGCTCAATTAGTGAAGAATGCCAATGGTGAAATAAGTGTTGCAGAAGAAACATACGGAAACCAAGTTACTTCGGATAGTTTAGCTCAAGCGATTGTTCAGTCAGTGGGAACAGGAGCGGGGCAGTTAAATATCGAAGACGCCTATGTTAAACCAACAGAATTAACTGAAAGTGAGAGCTTGATTCAAAGAGCAGATATCATTGAACAAATGAAAAGTACATCTATTACATTGGAATTCGACGGAAACTCTGTTACAATCCCGCAAGGGCAAATTAACGCTTGGATTTATTTAGATGAGGATAATAACCCACAAGTGGATCAAGAAGCTGTGGAGGAATATATTCTTTCACTAAATGAACAATATGCAGGTTTATTCTTACCTCGTAATTTTAATAGTACTTATCAAGGAGAAGTTCAAGTACAACCTGGTACTTATGGTTGGTTTATCGATCGTTATGATGAAGCAGAGTTGATTGTTCAAGATATACATAACGGAGCTCAAGTCACTAGAGAACCTGTGATCGGTGGAAGTGGTTACGGTATGGGAGATTATGTCGGAGAGGATTATGTTGAAGTCGATATTGCATATCAAATGATGTTTATTTACCGTGATGGACAACTCGTATTAGACACACCCATTGTTTCAGGAATCATTGGGGCAGAAACAGTTCCAGGCGCGTATCAAGTTTGGAATATGGAACAAGATACGAACTTAGTTGGCTACAATACAATTACTGAACAAGATTATGTTCAACCTGTGTCATATTGGATTGCTTTTGATGACCAAGCGCAAGGTATTCATGATGCCTCATGGCAGTCATCTTTCGGTGGGAATGCGTACCAAACAGCCGGATCACTTGGTTGTATTAATACGCCGCCCGGAATGATGGGGCAAGTATTTGAATTAGTTGAATATGGTATGCCAGTCATTATTTTTTAAATCTAGACTATAAAAAGAAATCGGGCTATCTTTAGTTTTCACTAAGGATAGCCCGATTTTTTGTTGTTATGTCATTATAGATGTTCGTTACCAAGTTGTTCATCTTCATCATGATACTCAATATAACGTTCTTTGTAGATACGTATAATGCTATTGAGTTTCACTAAAGACTCTTCATAATTATAAGTTGCTGATAAGATATGAATAACCCCATTACTATCATTATCATAGCTCGTATCGGCTTCCAGTTCATCCCAAGCTTGATCAAAGAATCGCTTCATAAATTCTAATTTAAAATCTTTTTGAGAATGAATAAAATTCACTTCTGATGCTGAAACTCGACCACTAAATTTAAGTAAAATTTGTTCGTGCCCAACCATTAATGTTTCAATGTGTTCGCGGAGCATTATTCTTAAATCTACTGGGAAACTTTGAAAGACGTGATCATTCGAATGAAGGGCATCAAGTAAATCAATGACTGATTTAGTTGTTTTAATCATTTGACGATAAATAACTAATCGTCTTGCTTTACCCATTCTCTCTGTCTTAGAGAATGTTACTTCATTATTCATTAAATCAAATAGAGTTGTTAGAGTAGAATATTCTTTTCTTGCCCATTGGATATCTCGATGTAGAATCGAGAAAGTGACATTCTTTCTGAGTGTCGCACGAATGAATATTAAAACTTCATTCGTCAAATTGACCAGAGTTGAGTAGAAAGGTTTGTCATGTTGCGGAGGGTAGACTAACCAATTAATAATGAAAGAAACAATCACCCCAATCGTTGTTTCTAACACACGGTATAGTGCAGCTAGATAATAATTGTCTGAAGTCGTTAACATTACTGCTACAAGTGTGATAACTGCTAATGTTAACACATCTGATAAGTTTAAGGCATTTAATACTGCAATCGTAACTATGGCAGCAATACCGATGGCTACAGGGTTACTCCCGATGGCAAAAAGCATGAAGACCGCAACGAGACCACCGATGATGTTACTTACTAATCGACGAGTAAACATGTCGAAAGATTTTCTTACTGATGGCATCGTTGTTGTAACTGCGGCAATCGCTGCAAGCGCTGCACTGTTATCAGGAATCAGTAGTATAGATAAATATGTCGCAAGTGAAATCGCTAGTCCTGTTTTTAAGACCCGCGCGCCAATTTTCATTTTTTTATTCTCCTAATGTAGATTTTAATTAACTTAATAGTACTTGATTTTCAGAAATATTCAAGATATAAGGTCCAATAATAATAGAGAATATTGTATTAAAGAACGATAGATTAGTAAAGGGTATTTGGACTACAATTAGATTACAAAAACAATAAATTTCTATAAATAAATACGCCCAGATTAATTCGCGTTAACTGGGCGCATAAATATGATAATGATTAAAAAATGTAATTAATAAGTTAAGCCAATTGTTTTTTCGACACGACTCAATGTAGACTCAGCGATAGCAGAAGCTCGTTTCGCTCCGTCTTGTAAGATATCGTCTAAATCTGAACTTGTTAATAGTGATTCATAACGTTCTTGGATAGGTTCTAGCGTTGAAACAACTAAGTCAGCTAGATCACCTTTGAAGTTACCATAGCCTTGGCAACTATAATCAGAAACGATTGAGTCAATAGATTTTCCACTGAAGCTTGCGTAGATTTGTAATAAGTTCGCTACAGCAGGTTGATTTTCTTTATCATAGTTCACTTCACCAATAGAATCCGTTACGGCACTCTTAATTTTCTTAGTGATTTGTTTTGGTGTATCTAACATAGATACAAATGATTTTGTATTTGTATCTGACTTACTCATCTTGCTTGTTGGATCTTGCAAGCTCATAATACGTCCGCCTTCTTCAGGTATAAGTGGTTCAGGTTTAACTAATAGATCATCATTATAGCGAGAATTAAAGCGGTCAACAAAGTTACGTGTTAATTCTAAATGTTGCTTTTGATCGTCTCCGACTGGAACAAAATTAGCATCATATAAGACAATATCTCCAACCATTAATGTTGGGTAAGCTAATAAACCAGCATTAACAGCTTCTTGCTTTCTAGCTTTATCTTTAAATTGAGTCATACGTTCTAACTCACCTAAACCAGTCATACATTGAATAATCCATGCCATTTGAGCATGAGCAGGGACATCAGATTGAACGAATAGAATCGCTTTTTTTGTATCAATACCAATGGCTAAGTATAAAGCAGCCAATTGACGTGTCATTTGTTTTAATATTTTTGGATCTTGTGGTACTGTGATGGCATGCTGATTAACGATAGAATAGATAGCGTCGTAAGAATCTTGTAAGTCAACAAAGCCTTTCATAGCACCAATATAATTACCAATTGTGGGGATTCCCGAAGGTTGCACTCCAGAAAAAACTTTTTCTTTCATAAAAATACCTCTTTTCAAATATTAAATATTTCTTAAATTATATTAGCATTATAACGTATTTATTGACAAAGAACAAAAATAAAAAATCTTAATGACCTGTAAATCTTAGTGTGTTAATGAATAATGACTTTGTGAATTAATGATGAATTCTTAATATAGTCTAAAGAGATGATTAGAAGTAAGATTGATTTTTTCATTTGAAAATGCTATACTATTAAACATAAAGCAATACAGATTGTGAAAACATACTTCATTAAAAGTATAACACTATTGTTTTTGTATCACTTTATTATTTCACAAAAGAGCTGCTAACGTACTAAACAGGAGCCGCAAAGTTTTAGCTAACTTTGTCAAAATTGAAAGGAGCAACTATATTATGGTTACTTTATACATCACTCCAAGCTGTACCTCATGTCGAAAAGCTCGCACATGGTTAGAAGAAAATGAAATTCCTTATGAGGAGCGTAATATTTTTACTGAACCATTATCAATCACAGAAATTAAGTCAATTTTACGAATGACAGAAAATGGGACAGAGGATATTGTTTCTACTCGTTCAAAAGCATATTCTGAATTAGATGTAGAATTAAGTGAGATTCCTTTAAATGATTTCTTCGAAATGATTCAAGAGCAACCTGGGCTGTTGCGTAGACCAATTATCATTGATGATAAAAGACTACAAATTGGATACAATGAAGATGAAATTCGTCGTTTCTTACCACGTGCAGTTCGTGCATTAGAATTACAAAAAGCACGCGCATTGGTTAACGAATAAAAACCATTTTTTATTATAACTATGACCGATTATTTATTAATCGGTTTTTTTGTCTTTTTTACTTGAAACATGACATTCTGATTGGTATGATAACGTAACACTAATGATTTGTGTATTGCTAGATTATTCGTATAATAGATGTAAGAAGATCTAAGGAGGTGTACGGATATGGAAATGGAACACATTAATGAAAATTTAATTAAAGTGTCAATTAGACAGGAAGACTTGGAAGAGCGAGGAATTGATTTCCTAGATTTAGTTGGTGATCAAAAGACGATTGAAAGATTTTTCTACTCAATTTTAGAAGAGGTAGATGTTGATAAGCACTTTCAGGAATCAGAAGCTGTCACTTTCCAAGTAATGCCTAATAAAGAAGGTTTGGAATTATATATAAGCCGAACAAATTTTGATGAAATGGATGAAATATGGGAAGATGAATTAACTAAACATCTCATAGAGCGTAAACGAGAAATGAATGAAAATGAATCAAATAAAGATGATAATAAAAAAGAGAAGACAATCTTAGATTTATTTGAAAATGAAGAGAGTATTCAAGAAACTGAAGATGTAAAATCAGTTGAAGGTGAAATTATTAAATTTGCTGACTTAGAGGATTTTCTTAAGTTATCGAGAGAAGTAACCACTGATTTGATTCATGCAGACTTTTATCATATGAATTCAAATTATTACTTAGTCATTAACTATGTTGATTCTTCAATTGTTGAAGAATACGCGTACAACAAACTTTTAACTATGTTTGAGTATGGTGAAAAAGTCAAAGTAACTGAAGCAATCCTTCAAGAACATGGAGACATGTTACGAAGCAAGGATGCATTGAAGTATTTTGGAGAAAATTTCTGATAATATTTATAAGAGCCAATGGAAAATTTCCGTTGGCTTTTTTTTAATGAAATTGTAATAATGGAAAAGCCTCTTTTTTATGTATTTTGATTTGTCAAATTAAGCTAGACAAAACAGCTTCATCTAAGTAACTCAAAAATACTTCCAACGGTGTTTGGTAGTGCAAGGATTTCCGTGGAATCGTGTTCCGTTTGTGTGCAATCGATGACACA
>NZ_VBSP01000008.1 GCF_005864045.1 Ruoffia tabacinasalis
TGTGTCATCGATTGCACACAAACGGAACACGATTCCACGGAAATCCTTGCACTACCAAACACCGTTGGAAGTATTTTTGAGTTACTTAGATGAAGCTGTTTTGTCTAGCTTAATTTGACAAATCAAAAAACAAAATAATTATAGCTAATAATTCAAAATAAGCAATCACTTTTTGTCACTTTTATTGTAAAGTTTATGTAAATTTCCGACCCCTCTTAAAACGTTGATATGACGGTCTTTGTTTGCATTGAAATTCCCCCTTATTTCTTAATAACTGTCCGTATTTGATAACCCTTTAATGGGTGATATGTTAGTTGAACAGCACCGACTTTTTCAGTACTTAAATAAGGGATGCTGTACTGATTAAGCAAATCCGTCACCTCGGTATGGGGATGACCGTATTGATTATCTAACCCAGCAGAAATAAAGGAGAGAGATGGTTGAGTATGTGTCAATAATTCTTCAGAAGTACTTGTGTCACTCCCGTGATGCGCTACTTTTAAAATATCCGCTCGGATTTCTGGATAGGTGGCTAAGATTTTTGTTTCTATTCGCTTAGTCACATCCCCTAAAGATAATACCGCGAGTCCTTCTATATCAATTTGGGTAATCAATGAAGAGTCATTGGATTCACTTTGCGAATATTTAATATCAGAGAGCGCTGGGCTATACAATGTCAGTGGAACGGTTGGATGCTTATAGCTTTGACCCATGTCTAAACTCACAACAGTATTCACTTTAACTTCAGCTGAAATCTCTTCCCAAATATCACTCTCCAAAGTATAATTACTTACCCATAATTCTTGAATATTGATCGCTTGAGACAAAGCTTGTAAGTTCCCAATGTGATCAATATCGGGATGGGTAATAATGACTCCATCTAATTGATTCACACCTAGGGCTTTTAAAGCGGGGATTAAATTCCACTCTGCATAACTATAGTCGATATTCGACCCTTCCACCGGCTCCCACAATCGCTTACCACCGGTATCAATTAACCAATTCCCTTGTTGATGACCTAATTGAAATAACATCGCATCCCCTTGCCCCACATCAATCATCGTTAATTTAACCGTTGGGTCCAAATAGGGTACCCCAAACAAAATAATTAAATACATCAACAAGAAGACACCATAACTTAAAAATGGGCGAACATGAATGCAAGCAATAAAAAATAACGCGACAAGTATAAGTAAATAAAAAATTACTGGCGCCTGTTTCCCGACAATCAAATTAAAGGAATGAAATACGTCAGATTGACTTAACAGTTCATTAAAGAAGATGACACCTCTATCTAACCATGCACTCAATGTTTCTAACCCCGGTAAAGAAAATACAATCCATAAAGTCGTTAAAAAGACGAGCGGCATAATCAGATGATTAAAAACGACTGTAAACAAAATAACTACTAATATTTGAATCACATTCCATTCAAAAGATGTCTGCATTATAATTGGCCAGGACAATAACAAGCAGGCAAAAGTCATTTCAATACTTTGAATGGCACTATGTTTACTTGGAGAGGCTTGGTTATAACTCATGACAACAAAAGTCATCACAAAACTTAAAGTATAGCCTAGTGACAAGACATTTAATGGGTTAAAACAAATGAATAAAATCCCCACGATGGCAAGGCTATCTAAAGAAGCGATAGGTAAATGATACTTTGTTTTTAAAGAACTTAAGCTACTCATGGATAAGACACGGATGACCCCAATCGGCCAACCGACTAACCACGTGTAAAGCCATAACAAAACCGTAATTAACATCTTTGCATACTCAATCGGCATGCCTAACCTGAGCAATACATTGTTTAATAAGCGTCTAATGAAATATATATGAAAACCAGATATCGCAAAAAAGGGTGCAACGCCTAAAGCAGTAAAGTTATCTTTGTAATGCCGGTAAGTATCAGAGTCGATATTGTAAAGAAGCTTATTATGAATTGCAATCCACTCATGATGGTTTAGCTTAATAAAGGGTTCCAATAACGTATACCTGAATGTATCTAACTTACCAACAAATGAAAGGTCCGATTTAAGCTGATATATATTAGTAATTTCAAATTCCCAGGCGATGTTTTGGGTGGCTAAGTAGGATTTATAATCGAATACATCAAAGTTTCTTGCTTCATCCAGCTTTTCAAACTTTCCTTCAACGTACCAAACAGTTGATTCTTCACGTAAGCTTTGAAATTGAGGGTCGTCATCTTCTAACCACTGAATAAAGTTTACTTTTAATTCGATTTTTTCAGATTGATGAACGACTTGAACCTTACCCTCACCACGGACTGATTCCTCATCACTTTTTACATCAAAAGGATTCGTATATAAAATGGCTCGCATTTCTTGCGACTCTATGGGTAAATGCTCGAGATTTTGAAACAGAGTTGCTTGAAACCTAGCATATCCAATAACAAAAACAGTCATGACAGAAACGGTTATCAATGTCTTCAGATTACTCAAAGTGATTATTCTTAAGGCAATGACGATAACAGGTAATATCAGCCAAAGGTTAAAGTTATAAAAAGCCTGTAAAACGACATAAATAAACAGAAAAATAAATGGCCATTCATATTGAATGTTTTGTAAATACTTATTAATCATGGCGAAACCGTAATGAGGTCTTTTAGGTTCTCGAATGTCTTCTCACCTATACCTGAAACAGCCATAATATCTTCTACAACACTAAAGCTTCCATTCTCTTCTCTAAATTGAATGATTGCGGCAGCCTTTTTTGGTCCAATATTCGGGAGAGTCATCAACTCATCTACAGTGGCTGAATTTATATTTACAACACCAGATACATTGTCATTAAATGAATCAGGTCCTTCAGTATAAGCTGGTTCAACCATTCCTAAATTCGGTGTCGCCTCTGCCTGTTCCAAATCTGAATAGCTATAAATGTACAACAACATCTGATCTTCAAGTAGTTTCGCTTGGTTTAACGTTTCAGTGGCGGCTTCTTCCGTTAAGCCTCCTGCCATTTCTATCGCATCATAAACTCTACTACCTATAGGCAAGGCGTACATATCTGGTTTGGCTACCGCTCCTTTAATATCGACATAAACCACTAGTTGTTCATTGTCTTCAGCCTGTTCATCTGTCTGTTGTTCTATCCCCGGTATTGCTGCTAAATCTGTATTAACTTCTGGCTCTTGGGTGGATTCCTCCGATTGAGTTGATCCACTTTCGAACAGTTTGACATAATCGGTTGACGATTGTCGGTTTGGTAAGATGGCGGATAATAAGACGATAACTAACACCGTCAGTATTAATATCTTAAAAATATTCTGTTTAATATGAGTCACGATTGTCTTAAAGGTCACATTTTGAAAATTCATATTATTCCTCCTAAAAATTTGTATATATATATATACAAAAAAAAAGCCGATTTTCATTTTTTAAAATGAAAATCGACCAAATTATTTTTTTAGTGACCTAATTAATGTGACTATTTACTTAGAATTAATTTTTTCATGCATGGCTTCTTCAACATTTGGTGGAACCATGTCACTAATGTCCCCATCGAAAAAGGCGATTTCTTTAATAATTGTCGAACTTAAGTAACGATATTGATCGGCTGCATATAATATCATCGTCTCTAGGCCTTCCACTTGACGCGCATTCGCAGAAGCGATGGCGTACTCGTAATCCACATCCGTTGTGTTACGCAAACCTCTAATAAGTGCAGTCGCTTGTTTTTCTTCGTAATAATGAGCAATTAGCCCATCCTTTAAAGTATCTACAGTCACGTTATCAATATGCTTCACGCTGTCTTCTACTAATTTAATGCGCTCATCAACCGTAAATAATGTTTTCTTATTTGTATTGATTGCGATAACGACAATGACTTCATCGAACAATTTACTACTACGTTCGATTAAATTTAAATGCCCTTTTGTTAAGGGGTCAAACGTTCCAGCAAAGATACCAATCTTTGGTTTATTACTCAACACTATTCTCCTCACCTTCGTAAATATGAATGCGGGTTGCACCATAATCTTTTACTTTTACTAACTCATAACCTTCAATCCTATCTGGAAGGATTACATCTGAATCTGTTTCGCAGACAATTGTCGTTTGGTTATTAATCATCTCTAATTCCCAGAGCCATTGAATATCTTTTTCAATTTGTTGTTTATGATATGGAGGATCTAGAAAGAGTAGTTTAAATGGCTCAGTCATTTGACTGCTTGCGTAATTTCGTAAACTCTTATGATTGTCACCCTTTAATAAAGTGAATCGTTCTTCCTCTTTAGTCATCTTAAGGTTTTCGTTGATTGTTTCGATGGCTGGTCTGTGTTTTTCACAAAGAACGGCAGAATCCATGCCTCTAGAAACAGCTTCGATGGCTAAAGCCCCACTTCCCGCATATAAATCTAAACAAATACCACCGTCAAAGTACCCACCAATTAAATTAAACATGCTTTCTTTAATTTTATCTGTTGTTGGGCGTGTATTTTGACCTGGGACTGCTTTTAGTCGTCTACTTCCATAATTTCCTGATATTACTCGCATATACTACCACCAATTATCCATTATTCATTTTTTTGTTGCGAAGTGATTCTGCAATTGACTCGATTAATGATTCTTCTTCATCCTGTACAGAAAAAGGACCAGATAAAGAATTGTCTGATGAGTGCTCAATCGCATTTGCAAATGTCATGTCAATGTCGTCTCGATATGAGTACTCGACTTCTCTGACGAAATAATAGTCATTCACTATTCTCTCAACTTTTTCTGCATCTTTTTTATTCACGTACATGATCGCGTACTTCATCTTACGACTATAGTAATGAATGTAGCCATGCTTTCTTAATTCTTTAATCTGCTTTGTTGAATATAGCCAAATAATAAGCGCTTGTCTTTCAATCACATTAAATTCCATATTACTCCCCTTTCTGTTTAGAATAAACTAAGTTGATATTTGGTTCTTTACCTTCTTCAACAATCATTCTTAAAGCCAGTCCAATCGCACTTAGCATTGCAATCATACTTGTCCCCCCATAACTTATAAATGGTAACGTGACCCCAGTTAATGGCAGTATACTCACGACTCCTCCGATGTTAATCACAGATTGTACGAGAAGTAAAGATGCAACACCTATTAGAACTGATTTGCGGTATAACTCTGTACTTGCTGCAGCGCGTTGGTAAATGATTACTATGAGGCTAAATAATAAGCCTACCACGACTAACACACCAATTAAGCCAAGTTCTTCAGCGATATTTGCCAATATATAATCGGATTCAATGACCGGTAAAGCCCCTTGCTTCGATACACCTTCGCCTAATCCCATTCCAAACCAACCGCCCCGACTAAATGCCATTAGGCCTTGGATAATCTGGTAACCTGAATCGGATGAATATCTGAATGGATCAATGAATGATGCAATCCGTTCAAACATATGGAAATCTTTCGAAACTAACCAATCTCCAAATTGCCGTCCAATGATCGTCAGTAATAAATAACCGACAAATACAACACTATAGGCGATAACATTCCACTTTAAAGACCCTTTAGTTAACAGGAAGATAAGTCCAAGAGTTACAGTTAGGATAATCAACATTCCTAAATCGGGTTGTAATAAAATCAGAAACCAAGAAATTACTAATGATGCTATGGCTGCATTATTCACGTTTATCCAGTTAGGCAATTTACGTTTTGTAAGGATAACTTCCCTATCATAGTACTTGATTAGCCAACTAATCACTAGAATCCCAATGACTTTAACGAACTCACTTGGCTGAAAACTAACTCCGAGTACAAGAAACCAACTGGTTGCCCCCCAAACACTTTCTTGAGTAGCTAAAGTATATCCCAATAATACAATTAAAATGGTCATCATTAATAGAATGAGCCTGATATTTTTAAACAATTCAAAAGGTACGACGAGCATTATACCGATGATGGTAACACCAATGACCACCGAAAGACTTTGTGTTGTGATCGCGCTAATTGGATTACCATACATTGTCGCACTAAAGACTGAAATCAAACCAATCACCACTAATAAAGTTGTAATTAATACGATAGATTTGTCAATCAATCTAAAATTCTTTGTCATCTCTTTTTTAGAAAAAAAACCTTTTAATGACTTTTTAAGCCTCATACTTTTTGAAGCATCATGATGTTCCTCATTGTTTGCCATCAAACGCCTCCTCATGCATAGATAATTACACTCAGTATACCACTTCAAAAAGTGTATTGAAAAGTGTAAGATTTTTCATATAAGCTATTATAACATGTATCGCTTAATTAAAAATGACAATTTATTGAATAGTCAAATGACTCACTTGCTATTAAAATTCTAACTTACTAGCAAAAAAATAGTGTCACTGAGACTTCTCTCACTGACACTATCCATTTAAAGTTTAGATTATGCGTTTAAACGTTCTGCAACTTTCGACCAGTTAACAACTTTCCAGAAAGCTGATAAGTATTCTGGACGACGGTTTTGGTAGTTTAAGTAGTAAGCATGTTCCCATACATCTACACCTAATAATGGTTTCTTACCATCTGTAATTGGGTTATCTTGGTTTGGAGTTCCAACAACTTCTAATGTTCCGTTGATATCAACTAGCCATGCCCAACCAGATCCAAATTGACCTGCACCTGCAGCTTCAAATTTTTCTTTAAATGCATCTACTGATCCGAATGCATCTTCTAATTTTTTAGCTAATTCAGCAGGAACCTCATTATTATCTGAAGTTGCTTGTAATGATTCCCAGAATAATGAGTGGTTTAAGTGTCCTCCACCGTTATTACGTACAGCTGTACGTTTTTCTTCTGGAATATCGTTTAAGTTTGCAACAACATCTTCGATTGCTTTATCAGCAAACTCAGTTCCTTCCAATGCATCATTTAATTTCGTTACATATCCATTATGGTGTTTGCCGTGATGGATTTCCATTGTTTCCTTATCGATAACTGGCTCTAAAGCATCACTTGCATATGGTAAATTTGGTAAAGTAAAAGCCATAATTAAATTCCTCCTATATATTTCTCATGATATATCCATAGTATCATCCTAGTAATGAATAACAAAATAAAACGCTCACAGAAAGTGAGCGTTTTGAGAAATATTATTTTTTATCTTTTTTAGATGCTTTTTCACGAGCACTTTTATCTAAGATTTGTTTACGTAAACGAATACTTTCTGGTGTTATTTCACAGTACTCATCTTCGTCCATAAATTGTATTGACTCTTCTAATGTTAAAACTTTAGGTTGTTTAATAACATTTGTTTGGTCTTTATTCGCTGAACGTACGTTTGTTTGTTGTTTCGCTTTAGTGATGTTAACTGTTAAGTCATTCTCACGGTTATGTTCACCGATAATCATTCCTCCATAAACTTCCGTTCCTGGAGTGATGAAGATTTGTCCACGTTCTTCGATGTTCATAATACTGTAAGTTGTCGCTTGACCTGAGTCTAACGATACTAAGGCACCGTTACGACGACGACCAATTGATCCACCTACAGCTGGTCTATACTCATCAAAAGTATGGTTCATAATTCCGTAACCACGTGTTAATGACATAAATTCTGTTGCGAATCCAATTAATCCACGCGCTGGAACTAAGAAGATCAGACGAACTTGTCCGTTACCTGGGTTAATCATATCAGCCATTTCAGCTTTTCTTGTACCTAAAGCTTCAATAATTGATCCCATATATTCTTCAGGAGTATCAATTTGTAATCTTTCAAATGGCTCACTTGCTACACCGTCAATCTCACGAATAATAACTTCTGGTCTTGATACTTGGAATTCGTATCCTTCACGTCTCATATTCTCAATTAAGATTGATAAATGTAGTTCCCCACGTCCTGATACAGTAAAGGCATCAGGTGAATCTGTAGGTTCTACGTTTAAAGAAACGTCGGTTTGTAGTTCACGTGATAATCTATCTTCTAGATTACGCGCTGTGACATATTTACCTTCTCTACCTGCAAATGGTGAGTTGTTCGTTAAGAACTTCATTTGTAATGTTGGCTCATCCACATGTAATAGTGGCATTGCAATTGGATCAGTACTACTTGATACTGTTTCCCCAACGAAGATATCATCCATACCTGATAAAGCGATTAAATCTCCACCAATGGCTTCGTTAATTTCAACTCTGTTTAAGCCGAAGAAACCGAACATTTTTGATACACGGAAGTTTTTAGTGCTTCCATCTGTCTTCATTAATGTCACGCTATCTCCTACTTTGATTGTTCCTTGGAACACTCGACCAATACCGATACGTCCAACGTAATCACTATAATCTAACATTGACACTTGGAATTGTAGAGGCTCGTCACGATTATCTGCAGGTGCAGGGACGTGTTCTAATACTGCATCAAAGATAGCATCCATATTATCATCTTGATCTGCTGGATCACTTGATGTACTTGAAGTTCCGTTTAATGCAGAAGCATATACAACTGGGAATTCAATTTGATCATCATCGGCACCTAGCTCGATGAATAATTCTAAAACTTCATCCACGACTTCTTCAGGTCTTGCTGATGGTTTATCAATTTTATTTACAACAACAACTGGAACTAATCCTTCATCTAAAGCACGTTTTAATACGAAACGTGTTTGTGGCATAGTTCCTTCATAGGCATCGACAACTAATACAACACCGTCGACCATCTTCATAATACGCTCTACTTCTCCACCGAAGTCCGCGTGTCCTGGTGTATCCATGATATTTACGCGAGTCCCTTTATAATCTACCGCTGTATTTTTAGCTAAGATTGTGATTCCACGTTCTCTTTCAATATCATTGTTGTCCATCGCACGATCGTCAAGTTGTGTATGTCCATCTAAAGTGTCCGATTGTATTAACAGTTCATTAACCAACGATGTTTTACCGTGGTCAACGTGAGCGATTATTGCGATGTTTCTTATATCATTACGTAATTCCATTATTTTATTCAATCCTTATCTATTTATGACTTAGCAATTCTAATGCCTCTTGATGCACATTCGGATGTGCAAATAATATTGGTGACCGGGTTAATATATCTGGTCGACTTCCATCAATTGTTGTTACTTTATATCCCATTGACTCGCATATAGCATAGCCAGCAGCAAAATCCCAGGGTTGTAAACCAGCTGAAAAATAGAGTGCCGCCTCGCCTCTAATTAAGCCAATGATTTCTATCGCAGCTGATCCATAAGATCTTGCGCCGAGTGAAACATTTAGTAAGGCTTTCATATTATACACGTTGTTGGAGAAAGATTCTACATT
This sequence comes from Ruoffia tabacinasalis, assembly GCF_005864045.1. GTDB lineage: Bacteria > Bacillota > Bacilli > Lactobacillales > Aerococcaceae > Ruoffia > Ruoffia tabacinasalis. The sequence continues at coordinate 9,247 of NZ_VBSP01000008.1, forward strand.
TCCGAGCACTAAAGATTCATTTAATTGAGAAATTTTTAGTGATTCGAGGGGATGATTATTTAAGTAAACGTCTTCACCCACAATTCCGTAGTATAAATCACTATTCATTACATCATAGATATAACCTGCAACAGGTAAACCATCTTCAAAAATACCGATCATAATTCCAAAGTGATTTTTAGCTTTAACAAAATTTAAAGTGCCATCGATGGGATCAATCACCCAAACAGTGCCTTTTGCATCGTTCACGGCATCCCCTTGTCCTTCTTCACCAATAATTTGATGTGTTGGATAATATTTACGGATTTTGTTAATAAAGAATTGCTCCGTTGCTTTATCCATCTCAGTGACTAAATCACTCGGACTTTTCTTCTCTTCAACTTGTAACTCGCGCTCTAAAGAATATTTTAATGTCTCTGCTGCTTGTTCCATCCAAACTAAGATACGATGATGTAATTGATAGTCCACTTATTTTCTCCTTTGTTCCGTAGTTAAATTCATAATTTGAGCATTTTTATTTAAATTCTCTTCTTTTAATTTTGTTCGCATCAATTGAACCGCTCTGTATATTGAATACCCACTTATGTCTTCGAATTTTTTCCCCATATGCTTTTCTTGACTCTTACTTGGAACCACTTCTTTGAATTGGTTATAAGCTTTTTGGAATTTTTCAAAGTGAATACCTTGTTCATACGTTGATTCAACTGCATTAAGAAAAGTGATGACATGAACGATGTCTTCATTTGACCAATCTGGGTCGATTGGATATTGATAGTTTTTCAAATAGAATCTCCTTGCTATATTAAATTGCTGAAAATAAACTTTAGTCCTCTGTATATAGTTTATTTACAATCGCTAACACTTCATCATTAAATTTCTTCTGAATCGCTGTTACCGGTGTTTCGTTATTGATAATTAAGCTTGTATACACATTTGGTGCATCTTCGACAGGAACCTTAATTAAGTGGTCTTGGTTTCTGATAATAATATCTGTCATGAAACCAGCATAAATTCCTGAATCAATCATTGAATTAATTGTTTGAATCTCATTCGAAAAACGAACTTTCTTCAATTTCAGGCCATTATCACTTACCCAATGATTCATAATTGTATTATGCGTATACCCATTACCTAACGTAATGAAGTCTAACTCTTCAAGTTCTTCTACTGAAAGACTCTTACGGTCTGCTAATTTATGATTTTTATTTACATAAATCGCAAAGTCATGTTCTTCCATAGGAACTTGAGTTAACCATTTTTCCACAAAAATAGGTTTTTCACTTGAAATAATTGCTGATGAAACTTGATTATTTCGAATCATTTCAAACATCACTTCAGAACTCTCTTCTTCGATAAAGTTAAGTAACATACTGTATTCAGCTAAATCTGGAAGAATCTTCGGTAAGTAAAAACCGCCAATCGTTGGTAAGAAACCAAACGATACTGTCTCTGCTTGTGAATTGATAATTTCTTGTTTCGTACGGTCAAGTGTTTGTAATATCTCATGAGCAGATCTATATAAGATTTCACCTGATTCTGTTAATTGAACATTTTGAACAGCACGATTACGTTGGATTAATGTTGTTTCGAAATTCTCCTCCAATCTCTTTAACGCTATAGAGATAGATGGTTGCGATACATAGAATGCTTCGGCAGTCTTAGTAAAGCTCAAACTTCCTGCTAAATGAATAAAGTATTTTAAATCTCTAATATTCATAATTATTCCTCACTTCATAAATTATATTTATCTTTAATAATAAATCGATATTTATTAATTTTATATCTATATGGTATTATACAGTTATGAAACGCTTCCATATCATGTGGATTTTGCTCCATATTGATTATATCATAATTGAAAAGGATGACATACATGGATAAGTTAAAACAGTTATTTTGGCTACTTATTTTCTCATATATCGGGGAAATATTGTCGCTAGTTATTTCACCGTTTGTTGCAATTCCTGGTAGTGTTATCGGAATGGTCGTATTGTTCTTAGCTCTGCATTTCAATATTTTACCGATTGAAAAAGTAGAAGACGTTGGAACTTGGCTAACTGATAACATAGCTTTCTTATTTGTCCCAGCTGGGGTGGGATTAATGACTCAGTTCGAAGTACTGGGCGGGAACGTTTGGTGGCAGCTACTAATAATTTTATTTGTTACGACTGCATTAATGATGTGGTGTGTCGGTACAGTTGTTCAAAAACTGATCGACAAACGTCAGAATAAGGGGGCTAAAAAATGATAAGTACTTTAGTTGCAACACCATTTTTTGGTTTTATGGTTTCTATTGGCTTTTATTTACTTGGAAGTATTCTTTATAAGCGGATTAAATTTCCACTTTTTAATCCTTTAGTATTCGCTATCATATGTGTCATCATTATGTTACTTCTAACGAATGTGTCATATGAAACTTATAATGAGGGAGGAAGATATATAAGTATCTGGGTTACTCCAGCAACGGTTGCTTTAGCAATCAAGCTTGAGAAAAACTTCAAGTACTTAAAAGAGAATTACCCAGCAATCTTAACAGGGATTGTATCCGGTGTGGCATTCCATACTGTATTGATCATTCTATTTAGCTTGTTGTTCAGATTCGACTATCCATTAGCAGCGACATTCTTACCTAAATCGGTAACGACTGCGATTGCAATTGGTATATCTGAATCTGTTGGTGGATTAGTACCGTTAACTGTTGCGGTCGTAGTATTCACTGGTGTTGTGGGGGCTTTAATTGGACCTACTCTATTCAGAGTAGCCAATATTACTAACCCGGTTGCTCAAGGAATTGCTTTTGGTTCAAGTGCTCATGCAATGGGAACGTCAAAAGCTATTGAAGTTGGAGAAGTCCAAGGAGCAATGTCTGGTTTAGCAATTGTAGTTACGGGTATTGTTGTTGTTGTTATCGCACCAATTGGTGCACAAATTTTACAATTATTATTTTAATTAAGAAAAGGAGAATATAAACATGACTGAAGAAAACAAATATAATGCACCTCAAGAGGTAAAAGATTTAAATATTATCAATGCAATTGAATTAGAGGACTTTGCTAAAGAAATCGTTCCTCATGGCGGATTTGATTACATGGCTGGTGGATCTGGTGATGAGTTTACATTACGTCGTAACGTTTCAGCATTTAACCAAAAAGGAATCTTACCTCGTATGGCAGCTGACGTTGAATTCCCTGATACACAAACAAAAATCTTTGGCCATGACTTAAAAGTACCATTCATTATGGCTCCAATCGCTGCTCATGGTCTAGCTCACGAATCTAAAGAAGCTGGAACAGCTAAAGGGATTAGCGAATTTGGCGGAACAATTATGTCAATCAGTGCTTATTCAGGTGCTTCATTCGAAGAGATTGAAGAAGGCTTAGCTGGTAACCCACGTTGGTTCCAAATTTACATGAGTAAAGATGATAAATTAAACAAAAACATCTTAGACGAAGCTAAAGCAGATGGTGCTTCAGCAATCATCCTAACTGCAGATGCTACTGTAAGTGGTAACCGTGACCGCGATACTCGTAACGAATTCGTATACCCATTCGGTATGCCAATTGTTTCTCGTTACTTAACTGGTTCAGGGGAAAACATGTCTCTAAACAATATTTATGGACAATCTAAACAAAAAATCGATTTAAAAGATATCCAATTCATTAAACAATACTCTGGTCTACCAGTATTCTTAAAAGGTGTACAAACACCTGAAGACGCTATGGCAGCAATCGCTGTTGGTGTGGATGGAATCTGGGTTTCTAACCATGGTGGTCGTCAATTAGATGGCGCTCCTGCTTCGTTCGAAGTCTTAGAAGAAATCGCTGAAGTAGTTGCTGGTCGTGTGCCAATCGTATTCGATAGTGGAATCCGTCGTGGAGAGCACATCTTCAAAGCGCTAGCAAGTGGTGCTGATATCGTTGCCATCGGTCGTCCAGTATTATTCAGTTTAGCTTTAGGTGGATGGAAAGGCGTTAAGAGCGTATTCGAATACTTCGAAAACGACTTAAAACGTGTAATGCAACTTGCAGGAACACAAACAATCACTGACGTTAAAAATGCTCGCTTAAAAGATTTAAAATAATCACATAATGAAAGCCACACTAGAAAATTAAATCTAGTGTGGCTTATTTTTTATAATTATTTTTCTTCTGTAGTTAAGCGAGTAATAATTTCTTTATGTTCGGGGTATTGTTCTAACAATGCTTGTCGTTCAAATAATTCAAAGTCTTCAAATTTAAAGCCTGGGCTCACCATACAACCTACAAGCGAATAACCGTCTTTCTCCTCAACCGTCGATCCGAAGATTGTGTTTTTGGGTACGACCGCTTGAAGCACTTGCCCCTTCTCGATGTCCGTCCCTAAAGATACTTGTTGATACTCCCCTTCTGGGGTAATCATATGAATTGTTAATGGATTTCCGTAATGATAGTACCAAATCTCATCAGACGTTAACCGATGAAATCTAGACGGATTTGAATCGGTTAATAGAAAGTAAATACTTGTATAGAGTGCCGTCGGAGATTGATTCTCTCTTTCAAATGTTTCGTCTGACTTTAATACTTGATGAAAAAAGCCACCTTCAGGATGGGCTTCCATATTATAGTAATCAATCCATGTTTGTTTTTTCTGCATAATTTACTCCTTCTCAAGTTAGAATAATCGTTCTTTTTAGTATATCTTGTTACAATGAATGTATCAATGAAGAAAAGGAGCATGATACAATGGATATTAATGAGATGACAAGCGAAGCATTACTCCAAGACTCAAATGATACGGAATTAACGCAACACATTCGCGATTTAAGACGTTTAGCTGATGATGGCATGACTTTACTTGATGATAAGAAAAGACCAGATGCACGCCGTAATTTATCACTTTTAAAGGACATTATTATGAAAGAAGCACAGCAGCTTAAAGGCGCTGATAAAGCAAAAATTACTACTTTAGCCTCTAAATACATCGCGACAATTAAGAATCTGTCACAAACCCTTTCAAAGGATACAGAAGATTTTGATTTATATCAAACACTTAATCAAATTTATAAACCCCTTCATAAATTAATAAAATAAACAAAAAAATATCCAGACCTTACTTAAAAAAGTAGGTTCTGGATATTTTTAAATATTTTTTGCTCTAACGTTAATCTTATTAATTGCTCGACTTAAAGCAATTCGAGCACGACGGTGAGCAACCGTATCATTATTTGATAAGGCGGTTTCTAATTCTGCCTCGGCTTGTTGCTTCTCAATGAGTGCTTTTCCTTCGTCAATATCTCTAGAACGAATCGCATACGTCGCAGTAATTTCAACGACATTATCATGCATTTCGAGAATACCACCATTAATCGCAATATAGTTATCCGCCATCGATTCCTCACGTCGGCTCACTTTAATTGAACCAACAGTTAACGAAGTGATCACTGGAATATGATTGGGAAGTATCGTCATCTCTCCGTCTGTTGTCTTCACTACAACACCTCGTGAGTAGTGAGTATAAATTAATCCTTCAGGAGCATAAATATTAACTTGTAATAGTTCGTGTTTTTTAGCCAATGTTACTTACCTCACTTCCTGAATCGGATTATTTATTTATATTGGGAAACATCAATACCTAATTCTTCTGCTTTATCAATCACTTGATTAATCGCACCCACGTTTCTAAACGCTTCTTCAGGTAGAGAGTCATATTTACCTTCTAAGATACCTTCAAAGCCATCTAACGTTTCCTCAACGGTTACAAATGAACCTGGAACGCCAGTAAACTGTTCAGCCACATGGAAGTTTTGTGATAAGAATAATTGAATACGACGTGCACGTGTCACTGTCACTTTCTCTTCATCACTTAATTCTTCAATACCAAGAATTGCGATAATATCTTGCAATTCATTATATCTTTGCAATGTTTGTTGAACTTGTGTGGCGATATGATAATGTCTATTCCCAACGATATCTTCAGATAAAGCAATTGATGTTGATTCTAATGGGTTCACCGCTGGATAAATACCTTGTGACGTTAACTTACGGTCTAAGTTTGTTGTTGAATCCAGATGGGCGAACGTAGTTGCTGGCGCCGGGTCAGTATAGTCATCCGCTGGCACATATACAGCTTGAATCGATGTAATCGCACCATCAACTGTAGAAGCAATACGTTCTTGCATTGCACCCATTTCACTTGCTAATGTCGGTTGGTAACCTACAGCAGACGGCATACGTCCTAATAGTGCAGATACCTCAGAACCCGCTTGAGTGAAACGATAAATATTATCAACGAATAGTAGTACATCTTGTTTCATTGTATCTCTGAAATATTCTGCCATCGTTAAACCAGTTAATACAGTTCTCATTCTGGCTCCAGGTGGCTCATTCATTTGACCAAACACTAAGGCAGTATTCTTATCAACACCACTCTCAGCCATCTCTTGAATTAAGTCATTCCCTTCACGAGAACGTTCTCCAACACCAGCAAAGACGGAGATCCCGTCCCGTTCTTGTGCGATATTGTGGATTAATTCTTGAATAAGTACTGTCTTACCGACCCCAGCACCACCAAAGAGTCCGACTTTCCCACCTCGTAAATAAGGTGCAAGTAAATCGATAACTTTAATCCCAGTTTCTAACACTTCAAAGTTACTTTCTAAATCTTCATACTTCGGAGCATCATTATAAATACTTTTCAGCTCATAGCCAGTTTCTAATGGACCACGGCGATCGATTGTCTGACCAAGCACATTAAATACTCGTCCTAAAACTTCTTTTCCAACAGGAACTTGGATAGTTGAACCTGTATCAACCACTACCATATCACGACTTAATCCTTCAGTCGCATTCATAGCAATTGTTCTAACAGTTCCTTCACCTAAGTCCAATGATACTTCGACGACTGTTACATCATCACGATTTAAATCCTCTTCGGTTACAGTTTCTTCAGTGACATTTGGAATAATCACTAAAGCATTCTGAATATGAGGGACACCATCGTCTTTAGGAAATCGAACATCGACGACTGGGCCGATAACTTGTTCTACTTTTCCAATTCTCATGTTATCTTGCCTTCTTTCCTTTAATTTTGTGCATTCGCACCACTCGTAATCTCGATGATTTCATTCGTTACGCGTTTTTGTCTTTGTTGATTATAGACATATTGTAAATTCTTAATTAAATCACTTGCATTATCCGTTGCTTGAGTCATTGCTTGCATACGACTTGCTTGCTCTGCTGTTTTTGCATCTAAGATTGTTCCATAAATCATACTTTCTGCATATTGAGAAAGCAGTATATCTAACACATCTGGAACATCAGGTTCAATAGCGTAGTCAACATCTGCTTTTTCTTCAGTTGGAAGATCTGACAAAGGTAATAATTGCTCACAACGAAATTCATTCTGTAATGCGTTAATTGAGTGATTATAAACTAGATATAATTCATCGAAAGTCTCGTTTTTAAATAACTCAACACATTTTTGGATTAAACTTTGAACTTGTGTAAATGTCGGAAAGTCAGGTAAATGATTCAACTCGTGTGCAACATGAAAATTTTCTTTTCGACATAATTTCATAATAGTTTCACCGACAGCCATCACAACGATATCTTCTGCACCTTGATTTCTTTCGTCCAATAATGCTTTAAATTCTTTCAATATCGTTGAGTTGTATCCTCCAGCTAATCCTTTGTCCGAAGTAATCACTAAGTAACCTGATTTCTTAACTGGTCGATTAATCAATAAATCATGAAAATCGACAATACTTGTTAAATCACTATTCGTAACATAACCAGCGTTACTAATATCACCCACTTGGCGCATTAAGTTCGCAACCGTTTGTCTAATTTTTGTTGCATATATTTCATAATTACTTGATATGTTAACAATTCGGTTGTACTTTGTTGTAGATACTAAACTCATCGCTTTAGTAATTTGAGATGTCTTATTGATTGAATCAATTTGTCTTCTAATTTCTTCTAATGCCAATATATATCACCTCGATTAATCTACTGTTTGCATTGTTCGGAACATTTCTCCAAAGTTACTTAATAAATTGTCTAATCTTTCTTGATCCGGTAAATCACCTGTATCTACAATTTCTTTCAAGACGTCTGAGTGAGTTGTCTCGACATAATCGTATAATTGCTCTTCATAATATTTCACTTGATCAACAGGGATATTTTCTAAATATCCGTGAGTTAATGCGAATAACATAATAACTTGATTCGATACGGGTATTGGTGAATGTGCCGGTTGTTTTAATACTTCAACCGTTAATTTACCTTGATCTAATCTTCTTTGAGTGAACTCATCTAAGTCTGCTCCGAATTGAGAGAATGCCTCGAGTTCTCGGTAACTTGCTAAGTTTAAGCGAAGTGTCCCTGCTACTTTCTTCATTGCTTTCAATTGTGCTGATCCCCCTACACGAGATACTGATAATCCAGCATCAATCGCAGGTCTTACACCAGAGAAGAATAGATTTTGATCCAAGAAAATCTGTCCATCAGTAATCGAAATAACGTTTGTTGGAATATATGCGGATATATCTCCAGCAAGTGTTTCTACAATCGGTAAAGCAGTCATTGAACCGCCACCCATTTCTTTATTCAATTTAGCTGAACGTTCTAATAAGCGTGAGTGTAAGTAGAATACATCACCGGGATATGCTTCACGTCCTGGTGGTCGTTTAAGTAATAAACTCATCTCACGATAAGCTGCTGCTTGTTTTGATAAATCATCATAAATAATTAATACGTGACGTCCGTTATACATAAATTCTTCACCCATAGCTGTAGCAGCATATGGAGCTAAATATAATAAACTTGACATTGATGAAGCACTTGCAGAAACAACAATCGTATGATCCATTGCTCCGTGGTGTTCCAATGTTGTCACTAAGTTTTTGACAGTAGATTCTTTTTGACCAATCGCTACATAAATACAAATAACATCTTCATCTTTTTGATTAATAATTGTATCTACCGCTAAAGTTGTCTTACCAGTCTTTCTGTCTCCGATAATTAATTCACGTTGTCCTCGTCCAACTGGAACTAATGTATCAATGGATTTAATCCCAGTTTGCATTGGCTCAGCAACACTTTCTCTATCCATAATTGCTGGTGCTTCTGCTTCAATCGGACGGTTTTTCTTAGTGATAATTTGTCCATTCCCATCTAAGGGTTCTCCAAGTGGATTGACAACTCTTCCTAATAGGGCTTCTCCTACTGGAACCTGCATCACTCGATTCGTCCGACGAACTAAATCACCTTCATCAATATCAACATATTCTCCAAGGATAATAACACCGATATCATCTTTTTCTAAGTTTTGGACCATACCAATAGTACCGTTAGCGAATTCAATCATCTCGCCGTTCATGGCATTATCTAATCCATTTACTCTGGCAATACCATCCCCAACGAAAGAAATGATTCCAATCTCTTCGAGGTGATGCGATGCATCAAATTGTTGGATCTGTTGACGTAACCGCGTAGTTAATTTTTCAGTTTCCAATTATTTCACCTCTATTTCATATTGATTTGTTTGTGTAGATAACCATTTAAATCATTTAATTTACGTTTTAAACTGTTATCGTAAAAGTAAGTTGTACTTTGTACTCTGATTCCTGCAATCATCGATGGATCCACACGGAAATCGACTTTATCATTGTCGAAAGGAATGACATGACTCACCGCATCAATGACTGTTTTTCTTTCATCATCAGTTAATTGTTGCGCACTGGTTATTCTCACTTTTTCATTCGAACGATAATCATCTTGCTCATTTGCTTCTATGATTCGTTTTTTATTGATAGAAGATGAAGCAAGTTGTTGTAATAATTGTTCTTCATTGAGAGAATTATTTACATTATCTACTTTCATTTATACTCGCATCCATTTCTAATACTAATTCTGATATTAATTGTTGGTGATCTTCTGAATTCACTTCACGTCTTAATACTTGTTCAGCAATTTCAATAGATAATTTACCAATTTGATCTTCCATCGATTCAAGCATTTGTCTACGTTCGCGTTGGATAGATAATTCTGCTTGTGTACGCATTTCTTCTATCTCTTCTTTCGCTCGATCGATTTGATCAGCTTTCATCTTTGAAACTTGCCATTTTGTATCTTGTACTAATTTATTGGCTTCAGTTCTTGCGTTAGTTAACATTTCCCTTGCTTCATCTTTAGTTGCTTCAGCATCTTCTTTGGCTGATTTAGCATCGTTAATATTACTATCAATCATTTCTTCACGTTCTTGTAAAATCTTTGATATGGGATCCCAAGCAAATTTAGAAACGATAAATAGGAGAATAGCAAAGGATACAATTGTCATTAAAAAATGACCTACTCCTGTTTGAAGTATTGATTCAAGCATTTAATTCCCTCCATTTTCCGTAGTTAATTCTTACAAGAATAATAACATGAATGCAATAACGGCAGCCATAATTGGGATAGCCTCAATCATACCCACACCGATAAACATTGTCCCTCTAATTTTACTTTCCATCTCTGGTTGACGAGCCATTGACTCAATTGCTTTTGAAATAACCATACCGTTCCCGATCGCAGACCCTAAAGCAGCGAAAGCAATCGCTATTGCAGCACCAATTCCGTTCATAATTATATGTCTCCTTTATATTTTAAAATTTTAATGTTCAGTAACAACTTTATGTGATAAATAAACCATGGATAACGTTACAAAGATATATGCTTGTAATGCCCCAATGAATAATGAAAATCCTTGCCATACCATTTGTAATGGTATCCCAGCTAACCAAGTAACTAAGCCGAAACTGTTACCTAATTGAGCGATTAATACGAGTAGTATCTCACCTGCAAAGATATTCCCAAATAAACGTAATGACAAAGTAGCAATTGAAATAATTTCATCTGCAGCTTTAATCGGGAGTACGGCTACATTAGGTGTAGCATAATTCTTTTTGAAATATCCGCCAAAACCAAATTTCTTGATCCCTAGAATATGCGAAATGAAATTCATAGTAAGAGCTAATGCAATACAGACGATTGGATCCGCTGTCGGACTTTTCCAATACGAAATCTCATGAGCTTCCACTAAAAATGGTAAACCAAGCACATTTGATACAAAAACGAATAGAAATAGCGTCAAAGCTAACATGACGTAGACAGGTTGACTTTGACTACCAAATGATTCCTCAACAATCCCATTAATAAATGATATTAAATACTCAAAGACAGTTTGTGTCTTTCCAGGATTTTCAACCTTCAGCTTACGTGTGAAAAATACAGATAGAATAAATACAATAATCAAAGTAGCAATCATTGCAATCAATGTATTAAACCCGACATTAATACCGAATATATTAACTAATTTTGTCTCACTCAAAAGCGACCCCTCTTTCTTTAAAAATATTGTGCACAAACTTTTTATAGTTTATATCACGTCAAATAAAAAACTATTAAATATTTATTCAACATTTTTTATTTTACCATGGAAATTACATTAACACAAATACTTACTAGTCAGTAATCACAGCGTTTTTTTGTGTAGTACTATATTGACCTTGAATATATTTTACATTATAGTATTTATTTTTTTGTATTAAGTTTACTAACAAAAAATATTTTATTTTTTATTTTAATTTTTTCGGGCGATTATTTTTATATATTTCATAATGATTGCGCTACCACCTTGATTAAATCAAATGCATACAAAAATAATAAAAACAATTTATTTTTAATATTTCAAGTTTTTTTAGTGTTCCTTTGTACTTTATATACACCCACATGTTGTTATAGTTCATAAAAATATACAAAAAAAGAGAGAGTAAGTTTTTTACTTACTCTCTAAAAAATTAAATTAAATGTGGATTGGTTGTCCTAATGCTAATTCAGAAGTATCCATTACAACTTCACCTAATGATGGGTGAGAGTGAATAGTCAACGCTAAATCTTCAGCATTTAAGCCACCTTCTACAGCGACAATTAATTCAGTTAGTACTTCAGAAGCGTTTGGTCCTACTACTTGAGCACCAACAAGAATATTATCTTCTGTTGTTGTAACTAAACGAACGAATCCTTCAGTTTGGTCTAATGAAATTGCACGACCGTTACCACCGAATGGGAATTTAGATGCTTTAACTGATAATCCAGCATCTTTAGCTGTTTTTGCAGTATGACCTACAGAAGCTAATTCTGGATCTGTAAATGCTACTGCTGGCATTGCAACGTAGTCTACAGTGTCAGCTTCACCGCTGATTGCAGCTGCTGCAACTTTACCTTCGTATGAAGCTTTATGTGCTAATGCCGCACCAGCAACGATATCACCAATTGCATAGATGTTAGGTAAGTTAGTACGACCTTGGTTATCAACTTCGATTAAACCACGATCAGTCATCTTAACGCCTGCTAAATCTAAGCCCATTTCGTCAGTGTTTGGACGACGTCCTACTGATACTAATACGTAATCAGCATTTACTTCTTCTTCTTTACCGTTAACTTCAAATTTAACAGTAACTGAATCTCCGTTATCAACTGCTTCTTTAGCCATTGCGCCTGTATGAACAGTCATATTACGGTTTTTCATTTCTTTCTCAACAACTCTTACCATGTCTTTTTCAAACGATGGTAATAATTGAGGTGAACCTTCAAGGATAGTTACTTCAGAACCTAAGTTAGCATAAGCCATACCTAATTCTGAACCAATCACTCCACCACCGATAACAACTAATTTTTTAGGTACTTCAGTTAAGTTTAAAGCACCAGTTGAATCGATAACACGTCCACCAAATTTGAATCCTGGGATTTCAATTGGGCGAGAACCTGTTGCGATGATTGCATTTTTGTATGAATAACTTTCTGCTCCATCTTCATGAATAACACGTAAATGATGATCATCTTGGAAGAAAGCTTCTCCCTTAATGATTTCAACTTTATTCTTTTTAAGTAACATTCCAACGCCACCAGTTAATTTTGAAACAACTTCATTGTCTTTCCATTCTTGTGTGCGTTTGAAGTCTAATTTAACTTCGTTAGTTGTTACACCAAATACTTCACTGTTTTGTGCATTGTGGTATGCATGTCCAGCACTAATAAGTGCTTTAGAAGGAATACATCCTACGTTTAAACAAACTCCACCAATATGTTCACGTTCAATGATGGCAACTTTTTGGCCTAGTTGTGCTGCACGAATCGCTGCAACATATCCACCAGGGCCTGAACCGATAACAACTGTATCTAATTCAACTGCGAAATCTCCAACTACCATTTATTTATTCACCTTATCCTTCCATTAACAATAATTCTGGATCTGCTAAGTAACGTTTGATTTCGTTCATAGCGTGTTGTGCTGTAGCACCGTCAACGATACGGTGGTCAAAACTTAATGATAATTTAACAACACGTCCAACTGCTAATTCACCTTCGTCATTAACAACAGGTTGTTGTACAATTGAACCGAATCCTAAGATAGCTACTTCTGGGTAATTGATAACTGGTGTGAACCATTTACCACCTGCAGAACCGATATTAGAGATTGTAACAGTTCCGTCTCCCATTTCAGTAGCAGATAATTTACCTTCGTGAGCTTTACCTGATAAATCAGTGATTGCGTCTGCAATATCAAACATGCTTAATGCGTTAGCATCTTTAATGTTTGGTACGTATAATCCGCGATCTGTATCTGTTGCGATTCCAATATTGAAGTAGTTTTTGTAGACTATTTCGTTAGTTGAGTCATCAATCGATGCGTTTAATACTGGGTATTTCTTAACAGCTGCTACTAAAGCTTTAACAACATATGGTAAGAATGTTAATTTAGTATCGCGTTCTGCAGCAACATTTTTGAATTTCTTACGGTGATCCCATATTTTAGAAACTTCAATTTCATCATGTAATGTAACATGAGGTGCTGTATGTTTAGAGTTAACCATTGCACGAGCGATTGCTTTACGCATACCTGACATTGGTTCGCGAGTTTGACGTTCTGAAACTGGTACAGAAGCTGGTTCTGCTGCTTTAGCTGGAGCTGCTTTCACTTCAGAAGCTGTTTCAGTTTGTGATGCTGGCGCTGCTGGAGCTTGAGCAGTTGTTTGATTTGGATCAAAGTTATTCACGTCATCAGCTGTAACACGTCCACCTTTACCAGATGGTGTTACTGATGTGATATCAATTCCTTTGTCACGTGCTAATTTACGTACAGAAGGCATTGCTAGAACGCGTCCTGTTGCGCTGTTTACGCCTGCAGTACCTGTAGATGCTGCTGGTTGAGCGTTAGAATCCGCAGTTTGTTGTGCTGGATCTTCGCCTGCTTCAGCTGTTGGTGATGCTGGTGTTGATTGAGTATCTTCACCTGAACCTTCGTAGTCTGGTGCATCAATTTCAACTAAGATATCATCAACGACTGCAACAGTTCCTTCTGATGCATGGATTTTAACTACTTTACCAGCATATGGTGATGGTAGTTCTTCTACTGCTTTATCGTTTTGAATTTCTACAAGAATTTGATCTTCTTCAACTGTATCACCTTCAGCTACTAGCCAAGATACAACTTCACCTTCAACAATCCCTTCACCTAATTCAGGTAAACGGAACATGAAGTTAGATCCACCTGCTGCTGGTTGAGCTGCCGGTGCAGCTGCTGGAGCCGCTTCTTCTTCAGCTTCATCTTCGTAACCAGGTGCGTCAATTTCGATTAGTACTTGACCAACTGTTGTTACTTCACCTTCTTGTGCAACGATTTTTGAAACTGTTCCACTTACTGGAGAAGGTAATTCTTCTACTGCTTTATCATTTTGAATTTCTACTAAAATATCGTCTTCTTGAACTTGGTCGCCTTCAGCAACTAACCAAGATACAACTTCACCTTCAACGATACCTTCGCCTAATTCAGGTAATTTAAATTTAAATGCCATTGGGTGTTTACATCCTTTCTCGTTTTCAGATATGTTTAACAAATAACCAAAGGGTAGCAGAACTACCCTAAGTATTTATAATTAGAAATCAGTAGCTTCTTTTACTTTTGCTACGATATCATCAGCATTTGGTAACCAGTCTTTTTCTGCCATACCGAATGAGAAGACAGTATTAGGAGCTGCTACAAATCCAATTGGAGCTTTTAATGAAAGAATTGCGCGTTGTGAAATTTCAGAAATTACTTTCTCACCAACACCTGCTTGACGTTGTGCTTCTTGAACAACGACAACACGTCCAGTCTTTTCAGCTGAAGCAACAATTGTTTCGATATCTAATGGATGAACAGTACGTAAGTCAACGATTTCAGCTGAAACGCCGTCTTTTTCAAGTGCTTCCGCTGCTGAGATAGCTTCACGAACCATTGCACCATAAGTAATGATAGATACGTCAGTACCTTCTTTAACAACGTTTGCTTTTCCTAAAGGAACTGTATATTCTTCTTCTGGAACTTCCTCACGGAATGAACGGTAAAGTTTCATATGTTCTAAGTAAACAACAGGGTCATTATCACGAATTGCAGAGATTAATAATCCTTTTGCATCATATGGGTTAGATGGGATAACTACTTTAATACCAGGAGATTGTGCAATTAGACCTTCTAATGAGTCCGCGTGCATTTCTGGTGTCGCAACTCCCCCACCAAATGGTGAACGGATTGTAATTGGCATAGTGCGTGATCCACCTGTACGGTAACGAGTACGCGCTGCTTGTCCTACGATTGAGTCCATAACTTCGAATACGAAACCGAAGAATTGGATTTCCATAATTGGACGGAAATTTTCGAATGTTAAACCAACAGCTAAACCACCAATACCAGACTCTGCTAATGGTGTATTAAACACACGGTCCTCTCCGAATTTTTCTTGTAAACCTTCTGTGGCACGGAATACCCCACCGTTAGCTCCTACGTCTTCACCGAAGACTAAAGTACGGTCATCTTTGCCTAGTTCAATTTCTAAAGCGTTTGTGATCGCTTGAATCAATGTCATTTGAGCCATGATTATTTATTCTCCTTTGCTTCGTAGTATTCAATTTGTTCTTGTGTTACATAGTCAGGAGTTTCAAACATATTTTTCAAGAAGTCCGAAACTTTTTGTTTAGGAGTAGATTCTGCTTGTTTAATTGCTTCTTTAGCAGCTTCTTTAGTGTTTTCAACTACTTCGTTTTCTTTTTCTTCTGTCCATAATCCTTTTTCAGTTAAGAATTTACGGTAACGGTTTAATGGGTCACGTTGACGCCATTCGTCTTGAGCACCTTCTGGTTGGTAACGTTTTGGATCATCACCTGATAGTGAGTGAGGTCCGAAACGGTAACATAATGTTTCGATTAATACTGGTCCGTTTCCTGCAATCGCATATTCACGCGCAGCTTTCGTTACAGCATAAACCGCTAAAATATCCATACCATCAACTTGAACACCTGGGATACCAGCTGCTACAGCTTTTTGAGCTAATGTTGGTGCTGCAGTTTGGAATTCACGTGGAGTTGAGATAGCCCAACCGTTGTTTTGAATTACGAAGATTGCTGGTGCTTTGTAAGCTCCGGCAAAGTTCATTCCTTCATACACATCACCTTGAGATGAACCACCGTCACCTGTCCAAGTCATTGCTACGGCTTTACGACCATTTTTCTTGATTCCTAAAGCTGCACCAGCAGTTTGAACATACTGTGCACCAATAATAATTTGTGGTGGGTAAGCGCGGAAATCTTCAGGGTAAGTACTTCCTTCAACATGTCCTTTAGACCATAAGTATGCTTTGTAACTTGGTAATCCATGTTGCATTAATTGAGGTAGATCACGGTATCCTGGGAAGATAATGTCATCTTCAGTTGTTGCCGCAATTGTTCCTAATTGAGAAGCTTCTTGTCCAGTTGTTGGAGCTACGAATCCTAAACGTCCTTGACGACTTAATGCTTGAGTACGGTTATACCACTCGCGGTAGAAAACCATATCTTCCATAAATGTTACTAATTCTTCGTCTGAAAGTTCAGGCATTAATTCCTCATTAACTACCTTTCCGTCATTATCTAATATTTGAACTGTGCTAAAATCAAAGTTGTCTGCTCTTAGCAGATCTTCCATTTTTGCAGGAGCTTTTTTATTTGCCATGCTATTACACATTCCTCTCTTAAAATAATATAGAATAATACAAAGCAAAATAAACTGTACTATTCAGTTGCTTCTAATTTATCACGCTTACTAAATAATTGCAAGTATTAAAAATATTATAAATCGGTTACAAAACTTGATTTTAAGCTAATTGTGAAACTTTTCTCAATCTGGCGATTGAAATTTAAAATTTTATTTGTTGTTATATTTTCAGTGAAAATGTGTTTCAATAAGGAAATTCTGTTGTAGTACAAAATTCGCCTGTAACATTTATTATAATCAAATGAGATGATTCCAATTTGTTTGTTATAATGTTTTTTTATAGTTCTTTTTATAAATTGTTTCTATTTAATGTTTTGAGTCAACTATTGCATAAAATTTCATATAAATACTTGTTGCATCTACATTGTTAACTGTTTATTTTTAATATACTAAAGTAATTATTATTTCTAGAAGTAATAAGTTAATTTTATTCATTTAGTATTATTTTCACTTAAACAAAATATTTTGCCACAAAAAAATAAGTGTCAGTGAACTATTTCACTAACACTTATTTATTATATCGCTTAAAAAGATCTAAATCGTTTATTACGATTGGCTAATCGTGTATCAACATCTAGTTGACTTAATTCTTTAAACTTCGCTTTAATATCATTTATAGTACGTTTTAAGATGACATCTCTATTTAAAGGAACTCCATGATTTATCTCTGGAATGATTTTTTCTACGACTTTTAATTCGTGTAAATCAGATGCCGTAAGTTTCATGACGTCCGCTGCTTTAGAAGCCAGTTTCGCGTCCTTCCATAATATAGATGCAAAGCCTTCTGGAGATAGAATGGAGTAAACACTATTCTCAAGCATCCACACTTCATCTGTTAATGCTAAAGCTAACGCTCCTCCACTTCCGCCTTCTCCTAGAATTATCGATAAGGTAGGTACTTCAACTTTCGCAAAAGTTAATAGTGATTGGGCAATTGCTTCCCCAATACCTGTCTCTTCTGATTCTGGTGAGGCATGTGCTCCAGCTGTATTAATTAAGGTTAATATCGGACGATTAAATTTATTCGCTTGTTCGACAAGGCGAATAGCTTTTCGGTAACCACCCGGGCCGACGGACCCAAAGTTTCGTTCAATGTTCTCACGGGTTGTACGGCCTTTTTGAATACCGATAATCGTTATAGGTTGCCCGTCATACATACCGATACCGCCAATAATGGATTTATCGTCTTCCATATGACGGTCCCCATGTAATTCAATAAACCAATCGGTTAAATTCTCAATGATATCAATCGTTGAGATTCTTTTTAAATCTCTTGCTTTTAAGACTTTTTCATATGCTTGGCTCATAATTTCACACCACCTTCATATGAATGAGCTTGGACTAATTGGCTGATGATTTGTTTCTGGTTTGATCTTGGTATAATTGAATCGATAAAACCATTATCAAATACCCATTCAGCTTGTTGAAAGTCTTTCGTCAATTTACTTTTGATTGTTTGTTCAATCACACGCTTCCCAGCAAAACCTACGATCGCTCGCGGTTCAGCAAGAGTTACGTCTCCTTGCATCGCAAAACTCGCTGTGACTCCACCCGTTGTCGGATTTGTCAACACACTACAATAAAATAAGCCTGCATCTTGATGCTTAGAAACCACTTGCGAGATTTTCGCCATCTGGATTAAGGATAAGATACCTTCTTGCATTCTAGCTCCACCCGAAGCAATGTACAGAACTACTGGAAGTTTATTCTCATTCGCATGTTCGAACAGTCGTGTAATTTTCTCCCCAACAATTGTTCCCATACTCGCCATGACGAATCGTTTATCCATCACACCAATTGCTAGTTCTCTACCATCAATCCTTGCTTCGCCTGTGACGACTGCTTCTTTCAATTGAGTATTTTCTTGCGCTTTTTCTAACTTGGCACTATAGCCTGGAAAATCTAGTGGGTTCTTCGCGTTTAGATCGCTATCCCATTCCTTAAATGACCCTTCATCTACTAACCATTGGATACGTTCATAAGCTGGAAAATGTAGATGTTCACTGCAATGTGGGCAACAGTAATCTTCTGTAATTTGATTTTGTAATATAATTCGATTACAATGTGGACATTTTTCTGCAATATTATCTGGAATAGATGATCTTTGTGTGGCTACTTCAGCGGGACTAATTGGATTAATTCTTATTGTTTTTTTTCGCCTAAATAAAGCCAAAACATCACCTCTTATTCTTCAGTATTTTCTTCTATTTCTAACCATTTTGGCATATAGTGGGTTTCTAACCACTTCGTATGCACTCTGTCCCAATCGATATATTCATCACTTACAAGTGCTTCAAGTAAGTCGATATTTGTCTCAACACCTTCAACAGTCACTTCATATAAAGCACGCTCCATTATCTTCAAAGCGTCTTCTAAAGTATTTGAATGCGTAATTACTTTCGCAACCATTGAATCATAGAATGGTGGTAATGTGTAATTAGGATATAGAGCCGATTCAACTCGTAAACCTAGACCGCCTGAAGGAAACATTAATTGATCAATGTGACCAGCGGAAGGTCTAAAATTATCTCTTGGATTCTCTGCGTTCAAACGTACTTCAACCGCAAAGCCTTCTACTTGAATATCAGCTTGCTTATACGTTAATGGTTCACCCATGCCTACACGGATTTGTTCTTTTACAATATCTACACCTGTTACCATTTCGGTTACGGGATGCTCAACTTGTAAACGAGTATTCATCTCCATAAAGAAGAAGTTATTGTCTTTATCAACTAAAAACTCAATGGTTCCAGCGTTCTGATAGCCTATGGCTTCCGCTGCTTTTACAGCTGTTTCACATATGTTTTTTCTGACCTCTAAAGGCAGACTGACCGCAGGTGAGATTTCTAGAACTTTTTGATTGTTACGTTGGAATGAGCAATCTCTTTCTCCTAGATGGATAACATTTCCGTATTTATCGCCTAATAATTGAACTTCAATATGTTTTGCAGGCGCAATGATACGCTCAATATATAAATCTTTATTCCCATATATTGCTTCCGTCTCATTTTGCGCTTGATTAAATAATAAATCTAATTGTGAAGCATCTTCAACACGGCGCATCCCTTTACCGCCACCACCATCTGCAGCTTTAATCATCAATGGGTAGCCAATATCAAGTGCGATATCACGGGCTTCTTCTATTGAATAAATTAAACCAGCACTACCGGGAGTAATTGGAATACCAGACTTACGCATTGTATCTCTGGCATGTTGTTTATGTCCCATGACATCAATAATATGACTATTTGGTCCGATGAATTCAATCCCTACATCTTCACATAAAGTCACAAAGTCACTACGTTCTGATAAAAAACCGTAACCGGGGTGAATCGCATCCACACCTGTTGCTAAAGCAGCACTGATGACAGCGACTGGATTTGCATAAGAATCCAATGATTTTGCTGGACCAATACAAATGGCTTCGTCCGCTAATTCAGTATGCAAGGCATTCCGATCTGCTTCACTGAAGATAGCCACTGAAGTAATATCCATCTCGCGGAGCGCACGTATAATTCTAACCGCGATTTCTCCACGGTTTGCCACGAGAACTTTTTTAAACATCTTATTTCGCCCCTATAATGAATGTCATTTCACATTCACATACGACTTTATCCCCAACGTATGCTTTACCAATTCCGATACCTGCATTACTTTTTAGTTTTTTAATATTAACTTCAAGACGTAATACATCTCCAGGAACAACTTTTTTACGGAATTTAACTTTATTTAAACCACCTAAGTAAGCTGTCTTTCCGTCAAATCCTTCTAATGATAATAATGGAATTGATCCGGCTTGTGCTAATGATTCTACAATTAGAACGCCTGGGAATACAGGTTCTCCAGGGAAGTGTCCTTGGAATACTTCTTCGTTAATTGTCACGTTCTTACGTGCGACAACTTTTTCACCCGGAATTAATTCATCCACTGCATCGATAAAGAAAATTGGGTAACGATTTGGAATAATTTCCATTACTTGAGTTGCTGTTAATAGTGTCATTGTTTTCCTCCTACTTAATTCTCATAATTGGTTGACCAAATTCAACAACAGTTTCATTCTCAACAAGAATTTCTACAACTGTTCCTGAATGGTTCGCTTGAATTTCATTCATTAATTTCATTGCTTCTATAATTACGACTGTATCTCCTTCAGACACAGTGTCACCAACCTTAACGAAAGCATCGCTATCTGGGTTAGGTTGTAAATATACTACCCCAACCATTGGTGATGTAATTAATACACCTTCCTCAACGTCGATGTCGTTTGTTACTGGTTTCGTTTCATCGATCTGAGTTGGAGCTGTTTCTTGCTCCACTGTCGGTGTTGGTGTTGGTTTACTTTCTTCTTGTTGACCGTAGTAAACCGGGGCTTCTTTAGGCATTTCTTTTGAAAGAACGAGTTTTACATCGTCTGTTTCATAGTTTAAGAAAGCTAATGAAGATTGATCTAATTTATCGATTAATGATAGTAATTGTTCTTGATTCAAAATTACGCACCGTCCCAACGTTTAAAGCAAAGTACCGCATTATGTCCACCAAAACCTAGCGAATTAGATAGAGCATATTGAATGTCTTGTTTACGTCCTTCACCAGGTACATAGTCAAGATCACATGCTTCGTCTGAATTTTCTAAGCCTAATGTTGGTGGGATAAAGCCTTCTTGTAATGCTTTAACCGCCATAATTGATTCAACACCACCGGCAGCACCTAATAAATGACCAAAATGTCCTTTAGAACTTGAAATTGGCACTTTATGTGCGTAATCTCCTAAAGCATATTTAATCGCTGTCGTTTCACCTGAATCATTTGTTGGTGTACTTGTTCCATGGGCATTAATATAATCAACATCTTCTGGTTGAATACCTGCCATCTTAATGGCTTGGAGCATCGCTTCTCCTGCACCACTTCCGTCAGGTAATGGAGCAGTCATGTGGTAAGCATCTGAGTTTGAACCATAACCAACGACTTCACCATAAATTGTTGCATTACGTGCTTGAGCTGATTCTAATGATTCTAAGAATACAATCCCAGCACCCTCACCCATAACAAAGCCATCACGATCTTTATCAAATGGACGAGACGCTTTTGCTGGATCTTCATTTGTAGATAAAGCAGTTAAAGCCGCGAAACCAGAGATTCCGATTTCGTTAATCGTTGACTCAGCGCCACCCGCGATACAAGCATCTAATAAACCATTTTGAATCTTAATAAACGCCTCACCTATCGCATTAGTTGCACTGGCACAAGCTGTTACAATATCTAAACTGATTCCACGTGCACCAAACTGCATTGAAATATTCCCAGCGGCCATGTTCCCAATTGTTAATGGAACAAATAAAGGCGGTACTCTTTTAGGACCTTTATCTTTCATCTTTAAAATACCGTTTTGAATAGCATGTAGTCCACCAATTCCTGAACTCACCATTACCCCTACATTAAATGGATTACTTGAAATATCATAACCACTCATCTCAACAGCTTCTTTACTTGCTGCGACACCAAATTGTGAGAATTTGTCCATTCTCTGGCTATCTTTTCTTCCTAATTCTTCTCTTGCATCAAAGCCTTTAACTTCCCCTGCAACAGTTACGCCTGTTTCAGATGCATCAAAACCTTCAATTGGTGCAATACCTGATTTATTTGTTAATACACTATCCCAGAATGCATCGACACTATTACCAATAGGTGATACAGTTCCTAGACCTGTTATTACGACTCTTCTCATAGAATCCTCCTTAAATATGTAATCCACCGTTAACTTCGATGACTTGACCGGTAATATATCGGTTAGTAATCAAGAAATCAACGACAGAACTAATCTCTTCAACTTGACCAAAGCGTTTTAATGGAATGTGACTTAACATTGTTTTCTTAACTTTATCACTCAAAGCGTCAGTCATATCTGTTTCAATATAACCTGGCGCTATCGCATTGACAGTGATTGATCGACTTCCTAGCTCTTTCGCTAAAGACTTAGTTAAACCGATTACGCCTGCTTTACTGGCAGCATAATTTGCTTGCCCTGGATTCCCTGTTACACCTACAACACTAGACATATTAATAATCGTCCCAGATTTTTGTTTTAACATAATCGGTGATACAAATCTTGTTAAGTTAAAAGTTCCTTTTAAGTTTGTATTGATTACATTATCAAAATCTTCTTCTGTCATACGAAGGAATAATCCATCGCTTGTAATACCCGCATTATTAATTAAAACGTCGATTCTGCCATATGCTTCGCGAACTTCCTCAACAAGTTGTTTCGCTCCATCAAAGTCACTAATATCTCCGATGGCTTGACCTACTTCCAATTCATAGTCAGCAAATTCTTGAAGTACTTCCTCAGCAATTGGTTTACGACTATTTAAAATTACTTGATGCCCAGCTTCTGCTAAATGTTTAGCGATACCTAGACCAATTCCTCTTGAGCTACCGCTGATTAAACATGTTAATGTCATTATTTCCCTCCACTACTTAACCATTGTGTTAATTCTTCAACATCTTCAACTTTATCCACTACAAAAACTTCTGGAGCCAATTCATCCTTCGCCATTAATTTAGCTAAGGTATTTCCTGGTCCAATTTGGATAACATGTGTAATTCCTTCTTCTTTTAAGCGATGAACCGTTGGGAACCATTTCACTGGTTTAACCAAATGGTCGCTTAATAAAGTACGAATCTGATCTGTTGAATGATTCTCAACAGTTACATTACTAATTACTGGAACTGTTCCTGCTTGAAACTGTGTGTTTGCGAGTACTTCTTCGAAGTCTGCTTGCATCCCTTTCATAATCGGAGTATGGAAAGGTCCTTCTACTTTTAATGGGATGACTTTCCGATAACCTAAACTTTTTGCTTCTTTTCTAAAAGCAGTGACTGCTTCTTTTATCCCAGCGACAACAATTTGAGTTGGCGAGTTGTAATTAGCAATATATAAAGGTGTCTCTTCAGTATGAATACTTTCAACAAGTGTCTTAATTTCATCGATGGGCATATTAATTACAGCTGCCATAAGGTAACTTGCATCCTTTTCGATGTGTTCACAGTACGCAGACATAATATCTCCACGCTTTTTAATTAAATTTAATCCTTCGTCAAGTTCTAATACATCACTGGCAATTAAAGAACTATACTCGCCTAAACTTAACCCAGCCATATATTGTATGGCTGGGAGTTTAGTTTTAATCGATTCATAAATAGCTAAGCTTGTTGTAACGATTGCAGGTTGAGCATTTTTTGTTAAAGCCAATTGATTGATATCAGAATTGTTCCACGTTTGAATCGGTAATTGAGTGATGTCTTCTGCTTGAGTGAAGATTTCTTTTGCTTCTTGAAATGCTTCTACAAAATCCATTCCCATTCCCTCATAGTGTGCACCTTGACCATTAAATATAATAGCCAATTCCATAAAATCACCCTTTCAATTAAGCTTCAAAATAATTTGCTTTTTCCTTATACGTTTCTTTTGCTACTTGAATATAATCTTCGATAATTTCTTTAACAGTTTGTCTTTCTTTAATTAAACCGGCAATCTGGCCAGCCATCATTGATCCACCTACTGTATCGCCTTCCACAACGGCCTTTCTTAAAGCGCCTTGAGCCATTTGCTCCAAGCGTGAAAAGTCTTGACCTGGAAGACTTGTGATTTCTTTTTCGACTTGTAAATATTCTTTTGTTAGTCGGTTTCTCAGTACACGGACAGGATGTCCTGTAATCTGACCTGTTACAACAGTATCAATGTCACTTGCTTTAAGAATTGCATTCTTAAAGTTATCATGTGCATTTGATTCTTCTGCAACAACGAAACGAGTACCCACTTGGATACCGTCAGCACCTAGCATTAAAGCTGCTGCTAAAGCACGACCGTCTCCGAATCCTCCAGCCGCAATGACAGGAATATTTACAACTTCTGTGACTTGAGCTAAAAGGGCTAAACTCGTTAATTTACCGATATGTCCCCCAGCTTCCATCCCTTCAACAACAACAGCAGATGCTCCAATTTTCTCCATTCGTTTCGCTAGAGCGACTGAAGCTACAACTGGAATGACGCTAATACCTGCATCGTGAAATCTTTGCATGTATTTTGCAGGATTTCCTGCACCTGTTGTGATGATTTTTATTCCAGATTCGATTAAGTAATCAACAACCTCTTGGGTATTTGCGTTTAAAAGCATGACATTCACTGCAAATGGTTTGTCAGTTTTTGACTTCATTAATTCAACTTTTTCTCGAACTAATTCAACAGGGTCATGTCCTGTTCCTATAACGCCTAATCCACCAGCATTTGATACTGCGCTCGCTAAATCCGCATCAGCAACCCATGCCATTGCACCTTGAACAATAGGATATTCAATGTTTAATAATTCTGTAATGGCTGTCTTCATATATACCTTCCTTTATCTAACGAGAAAAATTATTTGTCTAATCCTTCTACGTAACTAACTAAATCTCCAACTGTTTTTAAGTCTTGGTCTGTATCAATTGTAATATCGAATTCGTCTTCAATTTCATTGATTACTTGGAAGATATCTAAGCTATCTGCTTCTAAGTCATTTTCAAAGCTAGTTTCTAAAGTTACTTCATTCTCTTCTACACCTAATTGATCCACGATAATTTCTTTAATTTTTTCAAACATAATATTTTCCTCCAATAATTTTTTATATTTTTGTATGTACTTCGCCCCATGTTAAGCCTGCACCAAAACCAGTCATGACAACACTTTGTGTGCCATCTAGTCTGATTTGTTTTGCTTCAACCAATTCATTTAATAGAATTGGAATACTTCCAGCAGATACATTCCCAACACGGTCTATATTTGATGGTATTTTTGATAAATCCATCTTTAGTTTTTTGGACATCATCTTTATAAAGCGGTAATTCGCTTGATGACTAATGATATAATCCAAAGATTCTTGTTTGTTTACAAATTGATCTAATGACGGAAGAACCGTTCTTTGAACGAAATTGAACACTTCGCGTCCATTCATCGTCAAAGTAATATCTCCTTCTTCATTAGGAGCTACTGCGATGGATAGATTTTCATCACCTTGAGAATACAAGCTACTATCATATTCTGGTAGGCCTTCGCCGTCATTGGCAATTAACATTGCTCCAGCGCCATCACCGAATAAGATAGATGTACCACGATTATTGAAATCTAAAATCTGACTCATCTTCTCAGCACCAATTACTAATGTGTAGCCAGATGGAAATGATTTTGACATTTTCTCAGCCACATCCAATGCATACACAAATCCACTACATGCGGCATTAATATCAAAACTAATGGCATTGTGACAATTCAGATTTAATTGCACTTTATTGGCTGTTGAAGGTGTATATTCTCTTTGTGACATCGTTGCTACTATAATCAACTTAATGTCTTGTCGAATATCTTCATCCAGTTTACTGAGTAAATCGTCTACGGCATTTGTCGCGATACTCGCCACTGTCTCTTCATCATTTGCAAAAAAACGTTGTTTTATACCAGTTCGTTGCTCAATCCATTCTGTGGATGAGTCTAACTGATTTACCTCGATTAATTCTGTGTTTGATACAGCTTTCTCCGGTAAATACGCTCCTGTAGCAATAATACGACTCATATCATCTTCCTTTTTTACAATTTCTCTTTAATGTCATTTAAGAAATTATGTAGATTACCTAATCCCTTTATTAACATTTCCGCTTCTTCTTTATCTAGACCTGCGATTGTATCTCTTACCATATCTAGATGGAATTTGCGGTGCAAGCGAAAGAGTAGTTTTCCTTTTTTAGACAACTTAAGTCTAACAACTCGACGATCTTCTTCTAAACGCACCCGTTCAACATAGCCTTTTGTCACAAGATTTTGAATGGACACAGACAAAGTACCTTTAGTGACAGATAATTTCTCTGCTACTTGTGATGAACTTAAATCTCCTTCAAGACCAATTGCTTCAATAGTATGCATCTCTTTAATAGTTAGATCTGAAAACTCACTTTGTCTAAGCGAATTTTCTTCAATTAATAGTACTTCATTAAATATTTGGACCAAATAATCGTTAATTTTTGTAACGGTCCCTTTATCCACTCATTATCACCTCTCATCAACTTCGTTTGATAATCAAACTATTTGATAGTCAAATAATAAATGATATTAGTTTGATTGTCAAACTATAAAAGTTTAAAGTTTTTTTAAGATGATAGAAACTATTAGGAATGGCGATTATTCAAATCATTATTGTTATATTGTGTAATCGTTTTAAGTATTATTATAGCTTTATTTTGTTGAAGATATGTGTTGGGTCGTATTTAAAGTGTGGAAATATGAAAAATGTCCCTGAGATTTTTGAAATTAAAAAAAGCTATCAGATGAAAAATTCACCCAATAGCTTATTATTTCGTGTGTATTATACGACACCATTCATAATCATTAATTTAGCAATACTTTCAAATGACGCAATATCTGCTCCGGCAGCATAATCATGATCTAAGTTGTAATTATTACTTGCATCTAATGCTTGTTTGAAGATATCTTTCATGATGACTTTAAGTTTCTCGTCAACTTCTTCCGTTGTCCATCTTAGTCTTTGAGAGTTTTGACTCATCTCAAGCGCAGATACCGCAACCCCACCAGCGTTAGCGGCCTTACCAGGCCCATAGTATAATTTGTTTTCTTTATATACTTTTACTGCATTTGTATGGCTTGGCATATTTGCCCCTTCAGCGATAAATTTAATTCCATTATCAACTATACGTTGGGCTTGTTCTTCGTTAATTTCATTTTGAGTTGCACATGGTAAGGCAATATCTGCTTTAATATCATGATCCCAAAGTGAACCTTCAAAATACTCAGCAGCTGAATGAGCATCAATATATTCTTTAATTCTTCCACGGTTATCAATTTTAATTTGTTTTACCGTATCTAAATCGATACCATTTTCAGCGTAAATTGCCCCATCTGAATCACTAAAAGAAACAACTACACCACCAAGTTCCATGGCTTTCTTCGCAGCATAATAAGCAACATTCCCAGAACCAGAAATCATCACTCGTTTGCCTTCTAGTGATTCATTCACTTCAGTCAACATTTCTAATAAGAAGTAAATTAATCCGTAACCCGTTGCTTCAGTACGTCCTTGACTCCCCCCAGCTGGAATTGGTTTCCCAGTTAATACACCTGGAGTCTTAGCGTTTAAGCGTTTGTATTGCCCGAACATGTATCCAATTTCTCGTGCACCTACACCAATATCTCCAGCAGGCACATCATCGTCCGCACCAATGTATTTTTGTAATTCAGTCATAAAACTTTGAGTAAAGTTCATAACTTCATTGTCTGATTTCCCTTTAGGATCAAAATCAGCACCACCTTTACCTCCGCCGATTGGTAGACCTGTTAAATCATTTTTGAAGATTTGCTCAAAAGCAAGAAACTTCATGATACTTTGGTTTACTGATGGATGGAAGCGAATACCACCTTTATAGGGTCCATTTAAGGAATTAAATTGCACACGGTAACCACGATTCACTTGAACTTTCCCTTGGTCATCTACCCAAGGAACACGGAAAGAAATAATTCTTTCTGGCTCAGTGATTCGTTCAAGTATTGCCAAATCTTCATATTCAGGATGTTTTTCAATCACTGGTTCAATTGCATCAAGAAAATCTTTCACAGCTTGTAAAAATTCTGTTTCATGCTCAAAAGTTTTTGATAATTTGTCATAAACACGCGTCATATAATTATTTGCCATTATGTGTCACTCCTCTTTTCGTATATGTCATTATAACACAGCTTTGTTTTTCATAATAATTTTTTAATAAAGGTCTCTAATTTCTAATCTCATTTAAATAGAAATATATATCTGATTTACCCTCTTGTTGAGTAAAATCATAATCGTAATTGTTAAAGCCACCAATCTCAAAACCTTGTTTTAAATAAAATTTACAAGCGCCTAAATTATTATCTTGTCCAATAGTGAATACGCCTTTATAACCTAGACTTTGGGCTTCTATGAGACCCTGTTTAATCAATGCTTGACCGTGTCCAAATCGGCGGTATGCTTTCATTACTTTTAAATCAGCTAAGTACATATACTTATTCCAGTGATTTTCAAAGATTGCTAATGCGACACATTTTGAATCTTGAAAAGCTCCAATGGCAAATCCTTTTTCAACAATCTCTTCATATATATAGTTCTCTTCAGGAAAAGTTTGTTCTTCAACTTGCTCGAACAATTCTTCTTTATAAGTCCATTGTTTATTATTTAATGAAACAACTAACTTGCCATATAATTCAAACGGCTCATTCGGTAAATTCAATGCTGCTTCTTCGTCTTTAGTTATGAGTTTATATTCCATACCGATCACCTAACTTTTTTGATAATTACTACTATACACCTTTCAGGAAAATGTTACTATTCTCAGATAGATGTTCTATCTGAAATTTTAAAAAGCAAAAAAACCTCCTACCTTAGTAAGTAAGAGGTTTATTCAGTCAACAATATAATCCTATTTCAGCATGATACGACAAGCTTATAATAGGCGACTTTTAGGGGATTTTTCATAAAATAACTTACCCTCAGTTAGAACGACACGCTATAAATCGCATCATATCAACGTTTATGTACGATCTAGGCAGGATTCGAACCTGCGACCGTTCGCTTAGAAGGCGAATGCTCTATCCAGCTGAGCTACTAGACCATGTTTAATACTGACAACTCTTATATTATATCCTATGATTGACTGATTTGTCAATAACATTTTTAAAAGAGTTGCCGTATTTTTTCTCACTAAATCAATGTTGTATCTTCATCTGGTTCCCAAGGTGTTTTTTCGTCAATATGATCGTAGAACAAGATTCCTTTTAAGTGATCAATTTCGTGTTGTACAACCACTGCTTCATAATCTCTTAAACGAATTTTCTTTTCGTTACCTTCTAAATCATTATATTTAACCGTTACACGTTTAGGTCTTGGAACGATTCCTGGTACTTCACGAGGAACTGAAAGACAGCCTTCGCCCTCTTTCAACGCTACTTTTTGAACCGCATGGCTTATGATTTTTGGATTAACAAAAATTTCATCAATCAGAGGTTCAGTTTCATTTCCCTCTTCATCATAATCCATTAAATATACAGCAAATATTTGTTGGTCGATACCAATTTGTGGTGCTGCTACTCCTACGCCTGGACGCAAGTTATATTTTTCAGCCATTTTTGAATCTTGGCTGTTTATTAAGAATTGTCTCATAGCCACAACTGTCTCTTTCAATTCTTCATTGATTGGAAACTCTACTGGCTTAGCTTTTTCTCTTAAGATTGGTTCTTTTTCAGGAACAAAATCTTTCATTGTTATCATATTATTCCTCATTTCTTATATCAGTTAAACGTCGTCGATATCCCGATAGTATATAATACTGATATTCTTCATTAAATTCAATATCTTTTATTAAAGTTTTTTGTCGGTATAGCGCTAATAACTCTGCTTCTTCAGGTTGAATTTCTACTTGAAACTCTTCTGCATTCGATATACAGATATCCCAAATCGCTTGTTTTAAGGTTTCAATACCTTTTTTATCCAGTGCTGAGATAGTTACATTAGGTTGCAATGTCGGTTCAAACCCTGGATCTGCTTTATCTATCTTGTTGTAGACAGTTAAGACCGGGATATGATCCATATCTAACTCTTTTAACAACTCTACGACGGTATCTTCATGCATATTGCTTGCAGGATGAGAGGCATCTACGACGTGTATTAATAAATCCACAAAGCGAATCTCTTCCAATGTTGAATTAAATGCATGAATTAATTCTGTAGGTAGTTCATCAATAAAACCTACCGTATCTGTAATAGTGAAGGCATCATGACCGTTAATTTCTAACTTACGCGTTAAAGGGTCTAAGGTTGCGAATAATTGGTCTTGAACATACGTCTCACTTTCAGTTAATTCGCGTAACAAGGTTGATTTCCCTGCGTTTGTATAACCTGCTAGACCAATATTAAATTCTCGACCAGACTGTCTTCTAATACGCGTTCTTTCACGGTGTTCTTCCAATTGTTTCAAGTCTTTCTCAATCGTATGAATGCGACCACGAATGACACGACGATCTTGTTCTAGTTTAGTCTCACCGGGTCCTCTAGTTCCAATCCCACCGGCTAGTCGAGATAATGATGTCCCTTGTCCGATGACTCTTGGAAGTAAATATTGGTATTGAGCTAGTTCAACTTGAAGTTTCCCTGCTTGGCTTCGCGCTCTTTGAGCAAATATATCAAGAATCAATTGTACACGGTCAATGACTTTTACGTCAAGTTGTTCTTCTAAATACATATTTGTGTTTGGTGATAATCTATTTAAAAAGATAACTAAATCAATATCAGAGTTAATGACAAAATCACGAACATCCACTAGTTTTCCACTACCTACGACGGATTTCTGATCGATGCGCCTTAATTTTTGAGTGATTTCTCCAACCGGTAGACCATTAGCGGTCTCCGTTAGTGCCTTCATTTCTTTCATGATCGTTTCAAATTTTAAATCTGAAATGTTTTCTGTTTGTACTCCGACTATAAGTACCCTCTCGGGGTGATTTTCAGTCTCTATCATATTTTTTTATCAACCTTTCAATTATTCTCTATATGTTCTTTCACTATACGTGAAGCTTCATTTATTGCGCCTTTTTCATTCGTCATATCGATCCATTGTGGGTGCTTCATACGGTTTCTAAACCACGTTAATTGTCGTTTGGCATAACGTCTGGAGTTTTGTTGAATTGTTTCAATGACTTCTTCTTTATCCATTTGATTATTGAAGTAAGGCCACCATTCTTTATAGCCGATACCTTTCACACTTTGCCAATCGGCACCTTCTGCCTGATCATATAACCATTTTGCCTCGTTTTCTAAGCCGGCTTTGACCATTTCATGCACTCTTAAATTTATTCTATCATATAATGCTTCTCGTTCGCGATTTAATACTAATAAGCATTCATTAAATACCGATTTTTTTGTGTCATGTCCTGTTTGACTGGAAAAAGACCTTCCCGTTACTTGAATAACCTCAAGCGCGCGAATGGTTCTGCGAACGTTTTGGTATGGGATTTTCTTGGCTGCTTCTGGATCGAGGTCGTTCAATCGGTTCCACATGGCTAAGTTACCTAATTCTGACGCTTGTTCTTCTAACTCTTTTCGAACTGCCTCATCTTGGCTATCGTCTCTCCCAAATTCTAAGTCGTATAACAAGCCTTCTAAATAGAGTCCTGTTCCACCGACAATTATTGGTAGTTTCCCTCTTTGATGAATTTCTTTGATTAATTTTGTAGATTCATGTTTAAATTCACTTGCGTTATAAGGTTCTGAAACTTCAAGAATATCAAGCATATGATGGGGAACGCCGTCCATTTCAGAAGGCGTAATTTTTCCTGTTCCAATATCTAAGTGCTTATACACTTGCAGACTATCGCCATTGATAATCTCACCATTAAATTCTTTCGCTAAATCAATACTCAGTTGCGTCTTTCCTACACCTGTAGGTCCGGCTATGACGAGTATTGATATTGATTTTAAATCCATGTACATTATCCTTTATACTTACTTTTTCATTGGGTGATATTCTTTTAATAATTCTTTAGCCATACGAAGCGATGTTTGAGTCATATCTCTTCCTGAAAGCATGAGTGCTATGGCTTCAATACGTTCATTCGATGACAATTGCTTCACATTTGTAGCTGTTTTTTGATCTTCGACATGCTTAAAGATATACAGTTGCTTATTCGAAATTGCTGCAACTTGTGGTAAATGCGTAATACAAAATACTTGATGGAAATGAGATACTTCGCGAATCTTTTCAGCGATGGCTTGTCCAACTCGGCCAGAGACTCCAGTATCTATCTCATCGAATACCATCACTTTTGGTGATGTTTCACGACTAAATACGGTTTTCAATGCCAACATAAAACGCGATAACTCTCCCCCACTAGCGACTTGTACCAAGGGTTTCTGTTCTTCACCTACGTTCGTTGCGACGTAAAATTCCACACTATTAAAGCCAGTTGGCGTTAGTCTCACAATTTCATCGATATTAACCATGTTTAAAGCCGTATCAATACTAGGTTCACTAAATCGAACTGTAAAGCGGCTATTCTCCATATATAAATCTTTTAATTCTGCTTCAATGGCTGAAATTAAATCTTGGGCAATGGATTGTCTTTTGTCATTAAGTCGTTTAGCTTTATCTAACGCACTTTGATAAGCTTCACTCAATTGAGCTTCAAGTTCTTCAAGATAACTTTCCCGATGAATAATTTGATAAACTTCTTCAGATATTTCGTTGAAATAATCTAATATCTCACTTAATTCCATCCCATACTTTCGCTTTAAGCGACTTAATTCGCCTAATCGGTCTTCAACTTGATCAATGGTTTGATTTTCTTCATCGAAGTCATTATCAAGTGCGGCCAATTGATGACTGTAT
Organism: Ruoffia tabacinasalis; assembly: GCF_005864045.1. GTDB lineage: Bacteria > Bacillota > Bacilli > Lactobacillales > Aerococcaceae > Ruoffia > Ruoffia tabacinasalis. The sequence goes on from NZ_VBSP01000008.1 coordinate 42,781, forward strand.
TCTTCTAAATCATATTTAGATGACGAGAGTCCGTCATGGATTTTTGCGAGTTGAGGTTGATAATCTTTAATCTCTTCTAATAGTAACAAGATTTGATCTAATTGCGTGATGACACTTTGATCTGATTCGCTAAGTAAGCTATTAATAGTGCTCATATTTTGATTAATTTGTTGAGCGTGTTGCAATTGTTTACTCATCTCTTCGAGTTCTTCATCTTCACCTATAACTATTTGCGCTTCTTCGATCTCATTAATTTGAAATTCAAGGAAGTTTACCCGTTGGCGGTCATTCGTATCAGATTGCTGAGCATCTAGCCATTCTTTACGAAGTTGGCTATAAGTTATATAAGCTTTCTGATAGTCCTCCAACTCTTTTTTAATTCTTTTATTGCCATAATTATCCAATAAAGATAAATGCTTTGTACGGTCCAACAATTCTTGATGTTCATTTTGTCCATGAATATCTACGAGATAATTCCCTATTTCTTTAAGTAAGGTGACGTTAGCTAATTGACCATTAATTCGAATGGTATTTTTCCCTGATTTATTAATTTCTCGTCGAATAATCAAACCATCCATGGCTATATTAACCTCTAATCCAAATTCGACTAGGACATCTTCTAAGTCTTCAGGTATTTGCTCAAGAGTAAATAAGCCTTCAATTAATAATTTATCGTCTCCGTGTCGAATATAATCACTTGACCCACGACCACCACAAAGAATACCTAGGGCATCAATAATAATTGATTTCCCGGCTCCTGTCTCACCTGAAAGAACCGTCATCCCTTCGGTAAAATCGATATTCACTGCTTCAATAATCGCAAAATTCTCAATTGTTAAACTTTGTAGCATGACTTCACCCCATTGGTTTTTATAAATTATCGTGTGCTATTTGCACTATCCCTTCAATATTTATGTTTGCTTTACTATCATTGTTCAATTCTTTTGAGTTTTTAATATGGGCTAGAAATTCAATGTTTCCTTCGCCACCAGTAATTGGTGAATAAGTTAAATTCTCGATGGTATAGCCGATACGGCACATCATATCGATGACTTCGTGTAAGACATCTTTATGAACGGTCATATCCTTAATAATCCCTTTTTTACCGACACGCTCTGGTCCTGCTTCAAATTGTGGTTTAATAAGCACTAATACCGATCCGTCTTCTTCTAAGATTGGAATAAGTGGTGGTAAAATTAATCCAAGTGAAATAAACGAGACATCAATACTCGCAATCGTTGGCATTCCTTCCGTGAAATCCTCAGGCACTGAATGACGGAAGTTTTGACGCTCCATCACTACCACTCGCTCATCTTGACGTAATTTATAAGCTAATTGATTATAACCTACATCCAAGGCATAACTTAACTTTGCACCATTTTGTAAGGCTGCATCCGTAAAACCACCGGTAGAAGAACCTATATCAAGTAAGATATGATCAGTCATATCGATACCAAAATGTTTAATCGCTTTTTCTAATTTTAAGCCTCCGCGACTCACATATGGGATGGTCTTTCCTTTAATATGCAACTCTTTTGTAATATCAATCTTCTCACCTGGTTTATCATAGCGCTGGTTATTCGCATCATAAATTTGCCCTGCCATAATCAAGCGTTTCGCTTGCTCACGTGTGTCTGTTAGTCCAGATTGAACTACTAATTTATCTAATCGTTCTTTTTTCATATGACTCCTTAGTCTATATCTGTGAATGAGAGAAATTTATTTAAAATACTGTAATCCGTTCCACTCAACTTAGTAATTTTTTCAATAATTTTTTCAGCTTTTTCACGTTCTTGACCTAAAACTTCTTTTGATTCTTCTAAACCAAGTAAGTTTGGATAGGTTGATTTCTTGTTGAATTCATCACTTGAATGTCCTTTTCCAGATAACGTACTGTCATCAATCACGTCAAGTAAATCATTGTGAATTTGGTATAAAACGCCAAAGGTTTCACCAAAGTTTACTAATAACTCTTCAACTTCAGGACTGTATTCTCCAATAATGGCTGCGGCTTGTGTCGCAAAGGTAAATAATTTCCCCGTTTTAAATTCATGTATTCGATTTAATTCTTCTAACGTTATCTCTTTATTCTCTGCTTGCATATCACCTAATTGACCTGCGACCATCCCGTGTGAACCTGCGGAAGAACTCAGTAAAGAAATAATTTTAACTTTTTGTTTGCTCTTTAATTTTGAATCGTCGCTAATTAAACTGAATGCGTCCGTTAATAATGCATCCCCTGCTAGGATAGCTGTCGCTTCATCAAATTTAATATGAGCGGTTGGTTGACCCCGTCTCAAGTCATCATTGTCCATCGCTGGTAAATCATCATGAATTAAAGAATACGTATGAATAAATTCTAAAGCAACCGCTGTAGTTGCTCCTTTTTTCATATGTTTCTCTGATTCTGCGTTTAAGATAGCCAGTAATAGTAACGGACGTAGTCGTTTGCCGCCACCTTTTAATGAATAAATCATTGGTTTTAACATTTCAATCGGAGTTTGAAGAAGGCGAATATGTTTGTCTAATTCAGTTTCAAATACATTTCTTAAATCGTTTAAATCTTGCTTAATCATTCATAACCTCTCTATCTAATTCAACATCGCCTTTGTCTGTCATCATCTTAGCGACTGTGCTTTCTGCATCAGTTAAAGATTTTTGGCAATATTGGCTTAATTCTACACCGCGTTGGAAAGATTCTAACGCTTTTTCTAAAGGTAAATCGCCTTTTTCAAGTTGAGATACAATTTGTTCTAATTCTTGTAATGCTTCTTCGAAATTTTCTGGTTGTTTTGTTTTTGCCATTGTTTACTCCTTCTCTGTATCAGAAAGCTGTTGAAATATATTGTCTGTGGATGTTTTTGTTACTTGCGCTTCGATTTGTCCATCACTTAAATTCACCTTAATCATATCATCTTTTTCAACATCAGTGATATGTTTTACAATGTTATCTTTTGAAGTCACGACAGCATAACCCCTTTGAACGCTCTTTAATGGGCTATATGCGTCAAGTAATTGCATGAGATTGCCAAAGACAACTTTCTTATTGTATTGATATTGTTCCATATTACGATTTAATTGTTTCCTAAAAGCAGTTAAATCTTTTTGATATTGATTAATAAGTCCTTGCGGTTGTTGTAAGGACAGTCGTTGTTTTAATACTTTTACTTGATTATTTTGCTCAGTAAAGTAATTATCTTTGTTATTATTCAGTCTTTCATTCGCTAAGTCTAGCTGTTGCATGTATGGTTGATATAAACGCTCAGGTTGAGTCATGACATAAGATTGGGCAAAGCGGTCATAATACTTTCGCATATATTGAATGCGTTGATTCATTGAGTAAAATACGCGCTCTTCCATCTGAGTTAAATAAGTTAACACTTCTTGTAAGACCGGTACGGCAATTTCAGCCGCAGCAGTCGGCGTAGCAACTCGAATGTCAGCAACAAGATCAGACAAGGTTATATCTGTTTCGTGACCAATTGAAGATATTACTGGAAGCGGGCAATTTAGAATAGCCATCGCGACTTGCTCGTCATTAAAGCACCAAAGGTCCTCAATAGAACCTCCACCACGTGCAACAATGACTGTGTCAAATTCGTCTTGTCTATCTTTCACTTTATTGAAGGCTGTCACGATTTCTCCAGCGGCTTCTTTCCCTTGTACTCTGGTTGGAATGACAGTAATTTCAACAATGGGATAGCGACGATTGATGGTCGTAATAATGTCTCTAATTACTGCTCCACTTGGACTCGTTATAACTGCAATTTTCTTAGGAAAGCGTGGAATTGGTAATTTAGGTCGATCAAATAGACCGGCTTTGTTGAATTTTTCTTTTAATTGTTCAAGTTGTTGATATAAAGCACCAATACCATCTGGTTGAATACTATCAATCACGATTTGATATGCGCCAGAGGGTTCATATAAAGTAATCTTTCCGGTAACGAATACTTTCATCCCTTCTTCAATATTAAACTTGACGCGTTGAAAAGCCGAACGATACATCACTGCACTAATTCTTGCTCCTTCATCTTTCAAGCTAAAATATTGATGAGAATTGGGTCTCAAGCGAAAATTTGAAACCTCTCCTACAACAAACACTCGTTGTAAATGTGGATCGACATCAAATTTTCTTTTAATATATTTGGTTAACGCTTGTACTGTTAAGTACTCTTGATTTTTTTCACTCATAAACTAACTCCGTCTATATAGTCCTCGCTATTTAATCCATGTTGAATGCAGGCACATAGAATCGTTTGTTCCATTAACATCGCTACCGTCATTGGACCAACGCCACCAGGTACTGGAGTAATGGCACTCACTTTATCAAATACCCCTTCATAATCAACATCCCCGACGAGTTTCCCATCATCTAAACGATTAATCCCAACGTCAATGACAATCGCGCCCTCTTTTAAATCCTCTTCTTTCACCAGATGCGGTGAACCGGCAGCGACCATGACAACATCGGCATGAATTAAATGTTGATGCAATTCTCGCGTTAAGAGATGTGTAATTGTGACAGTACTACCTTTATTAGCTAATAAAATCGACAATGGTTTTCCAACAATTTGGCTGTAACCTACAACAGTAACGTCTTTCCCTTTAATATCGATATTGTAACGGTCAAGTAAACGTAAAATTCCTCTTGGTGTACAAGGATATAAATCGCCAGTGCCTTCGACAATTTTCCCCATATTATAAGGATGAAAGCCATCAACGTCTTTATCTGGTCGAATAACTTCTGTTACTGCCACTTGACTTAAATGTTTTGGTAGTGGGAATTGAACAATCATCCCAGTGACTGTTGGGTCATCATTTAACCCTTCAATCGTTTCATGTAATTCAGCTTGAGTAATCGAATCTTCTAAAGTGAGCCACTCAAAATCAAAGCCAATATATTGAGCCGTTTTTTCTTTTTGCCCAACATAAATTTTACTTGCTGGATCTTCACCAACAGTAATTACGACTAATTTCGGGATGATATGCTTTCCCTTCAGCTTTTCTACCGCATGTTTATATTCTTCACGTAGTTGTAACGATAATTGCTTTCCATCTAAGACTAGAGTTTTAGACATTGTATCGCCTTCTTTCTGCAATTTAAATTCAAGATTAACCGATATCTATAAACCCCATCGGTCACTTTAATTCGTAGACTCAGTATAACTGAATTCGTAAAATCTAACAATCTTAGTCGACATTTAAAGTAAGTAACTGCCCATATCGTTCGAATTGTTTAGGACATACGTTTTAATCACAAAAACGAACTTTAAATATTATACTCAGCAAATTATCTGAGTTTATAATATTTAAAGTTCGATGCTTATTTATTGAATTGTCATTGAGAATCTAACTGGTTGATTATTCAACAGGATCAGTTAATTCCTCTACAGATTGTTCTTCCGTTTCAGTTGCTTCACTTTCTGATAAGTCTTCACCTGGCTCTTCTTCGACTGGAACTTCCTCAGAAGGAACGTCTTCTGAAAGTGACTCTTCAGATGAAACTTCATCTTCACTTGTCTCTTCTTCTGAACTTGTTTCTTCTACTTCTGATTCTTCTGGAACATAACCAGGAAGAGTGTAGTCTGCTGGAATTTCAACTTGTGATTGGTATAAGTTCTCTACAGAAACTCCGTAGATAGCGTTAAAGTCGTAAGCAGCTTGTAATGGAACCATCTCATTCGTTACAACATCTAATTCACTCATCTCGTCTGTCGCAACGTCAAATGAATACATTGTGAAATCAGCTTGGTTACCCGCTGGATTATCCCACATGTTTTCTAATGAAATAACAGTTCCTTCTTGAGTTGGATTCACATAGTTATACACTTGCGGTGCGCGACCAGTAGCAATCGCTAAGCATGAAATAATTTCTGCTTGAACTGGATCTGATGCTTTTAAGCCTTCAAAAGCGTTTAATTTGTTTGTCCAGTTTTCTTTAATGCTTGTAAAACCAGGTTGATACTCACCAGATGCAATAAATTCATCTTGGTTCGCAGCGTATTGATACATTACTGTTCTTAAGTGGTTTAAAGCAGATTTTTCTTCAGATGTTAAATCTGGAGACATTGCTTCAAAGATAAATGTATCACTATAAACACGGTCAACAACTTCACCAGCTTCAATCACTCGATATAGTTCATCCGAGAATGCTTGTAAGATTGGGTGATAAGTTTCAGTGTCCGAGAAGTCCACACGTTCAGCAGATAATAATTCCTCAGCTGGAACTGAACCTTCTAAGCCAGCTAACACATCTGTCCAATCTTCTTGGATACTTTGTTCAAGTTGGCCAATTGTATCTTCAGATTGTGCCGCTTCAGTTTTAGCAAACTCTTGTGCGAATTGTTCTAAAGCAAGTTGTAATTCTTCATCAGATACGCCGTAATTGTTTGTAATGTTGTTGACGATATTATTGATATTTGTGTTAGTTTCTTCACTGTTATCAACATTGACGTCCGAGTTTTCAGCATTAATATTAGTATTTACAATTTCCTGTTTGATTTCTGAAATCATTTGGTTGACTTGTGAATCAGAAATCGTTGCTCCTTCGCTCTCAATAATTTCATTTACTAACGAAATTTCATTTTGAGCTACTTGAACATCTTCAGGATTTAATGCAACACCTTGTTGCTCTAGTAACGCATAAACACCCGCTAAAGCTCCTTCACCTGTTACAGGAGATACTGTTGCGATACGGATTTGAGCGTTACGTGCACCGGCAGTAATTGCAGCATTTTGGTAAGTTGTTGCTGATACGCCAGTAATGTTTTGCTGTGTGACGATTTGAACTTGAACACCGTAGCCTTCGTTCATACCTTGGATGTATGCACTTGAGTATACAACTGTTCCTGGACCTGAACCGTCTTGTAAGTATTGGTTAATCATCGTACCATCAACATAGATAATGTTGCTCGAATCAACAGCGTTTGCACCTAACAATTGTAATGTTTGTTGTGCTTGGTTTTGATCTAATGATCCACCTAAGGCAACTAATTGTAATTCTTGTGCTTGAACGTGTTGAATACCATCTGTATTAAAGTTTAATACTGGTTGAGTTAATGGTGCACCGACTAAGGCAATCATTGCTGACAATAGTAATCTCTTTTTCATTTATATACCCCATTTATAATTTTTATGTACCCTTATTATATCACAGAACATTTCTTTATTTTACTTTGAGACATTTCTGCAAATATTATTCATACATTTTTCGTAAATGTGAATAATATTTAGTATTAGATAGCAAAAAACGCCATCCAACTGAATGGATCGCGTTTTTTGCTTATTCGTTATCTGCTTCGGCTTTTGTATCATCTAAAACTTTTGCAACAACACCACTCACGAATTGACGTGATTTGTCGTCACTAAAGAATTTACTTAATTCAATCGCTTCGTCAGCTGCTACATTATTTGGAACTTCTTCTTTTGAGACGAAAAAGATTTCATAGAATGCAACGCGTAAAATAATTAAATCAATACGTGCAATTCGATCTAAACTCCAACCTGTTAAATAAGGTTCAATGAGTTTATCAATTTCGGTTTCTTTTGAACGAACCCCTTCGATGAGCTCATAAAAGTATTCATTATCGATGCCTTCATAGCCTTCTTCAGGAAATACGCCTGCTTCCAATGCATAAGCCACAGCTTCATTGATATCTAAATCTTTGTGAGCTGAAATCATCTGATAAAGTGTTTGGACAACAACTTGACGCACTTCACGTCGTTTCACTACTTTCTTACTCAAAAGCTTCACCAATTGTTTCAACAGCTTCTTCAACAAGATTTGAGTCTGATTCTGAAGATTCAGTCTCAACTGACATAACGTGAACATTCACTTCTGTCACTGCTAAGTCGGTCATGAATAGAATTTGTTCTTTCACTTTATCTTGGATTGCGATAGCAATTTCAGGTACTGAGTAACCATAAAGAACACGAATTTCAACGTCGACAACGATTGAATTGTTCTCTGTTTTGATTTTTGTGTTAATACGGTCACGGTCCATCCCTAAGAAGTTTCCTACTTCTTTTTGGAAACCAGTTACTTTAGAGGCAACACCTTCGATTTCACTTGCTGCTTGAGCGGCAATTGATTCTAGGACACCTGTGGTAATTTTAATTTCACCTAAATTTTCTTTCGCTTGAGTTTCAAATGGTACTTCGGTTATTTTAGCCATAATAGCCCTCCTTTATATACTTTACTCATCTATGTTCGCATTTTCCTTATTGTAGCGGAATTTCTAAGAAAGTGCTATACAATTATTAATTTTTTAGGACTACGGTTTAAACTTTCTACCCCGTCTGTTTTAACAATTAAGTCATCTTCAATACGAACGCCACCTAAACCAGAGACATAAATACCAGGTTCATTGGTAATGATATTGTTTTCAACTAATGTTTTTTCATTTCGGCTAGCAACCGCTGGTCCTTCATGAACATCTAAACCAATCCCATGACCTGTTGTATGACCAAAGTTTGGTCCATAACCTTTCTCGGTAATGTAATCACGTGCAAGGGCATCGACTTCTTTACCAGTCATCCCTGCTTTAGTTCCAGCAATTACACGGTTATGTGCTTCTAGGACGATATTGTAAATCTCTTCTAATTTCGGATCTACTTCACCTACAGCAATTGTACGAGTCATATCTGAAGTATAACCTTTGTAGTAGCAACCAAAGTCAAGTGTTACTAAATCACCGTGTTCAATTACTTTATCACTGGCAACACCGTGAGGCATTGATGATCTTACGCCACTGGCAACAATTGTATCAAACGACATACCTGATGCCCCTTTACCTTTTAAGAAGCGGTCTAATTCATTCGCCACTTCAATTTCGGTAACACCTGGTTTGATAAACGTTAAGATATGTTCAAAGGCTTGGTCAGTAATGTCACAAGCTTCGCGAATCGTTTCAATTTCGTCTTCGCTTTTAACTTCACGAATCGTTTCAATGACGCCAGATGTTTGAACTAACATTGGTTCGAATAAGTCACTTAAACGAGAATAAGTTGATACATTCATATCATCAGCTTCAATTCCCATAGCTCTAACGTCTTCTGCGTTAAGAAGTTCGCTAATTTCTTCATACATTTTTCCTTGATGGATAATGACATCAAAGCCTTTCGCTTGCTCTTTGGCTTGGTCAGTATATCGGAAGTCTGTAATAAAGTATTCATGTTCAGGTGTAATGACTATTAATCCCGCTGATCCTGTGAAGCTTGATAAGTAGCGTACATTTTTAGGCGCTGTTACTAAAAATGCGTCTAAGTTTTGTTTTTTCATTTCTAATCTTAATTCAGTTATTCTATTATTCATACTTTGCCCTCTTTCTAAATCAATAGTTGTATTATATCAAATAAAACATAGATGTTAAACTTGTTGCTATTATTAATTTAAATGAAGAGATGGCTTAAATATCTTCAGTGAACTCTCTCTCAAAAAGGTAGCCCCTCCAACGTACAGAGTAGTTATATCGCATTTGTTCACTTTGTTCTCGTCGACTAAATTTCCGTGGCATTAATTCCGTTGACCGCATTTCAACCCCATTTGTTCGGGAGTAGCTTGTGATACCATGATTAGTTTGTATTTGTAACAATCTAATATCTTCTGGAGTCCAATCATATGTTCGTAGGAAGTCATCAACTTTACTCAAACGGAAACCTTGGTCTAATATAGATGCCTCTGTCGCCTTCCATAAAGCTTCAAGTTCTGGATTGGTTCCTTCAACTTGACCTGGTCGTGTAATCACGCCACTACAAACGATGGCATTGAATGCATCACAATAGTCTAGTGCTGCATCTTGCAGAAATACCTCTTGAGTATAGACATATAGTTGCTCGTATTGTTGGTTAGCTGTTAATTGTAAGACACCAAATTGCTTGTGTGAATCAATGTGATCTAAGACTTGTTTCGGCATATAAGCTATAGCCTGCTCATTAAAGCGCATCTTAATGGCTTCTTCTAAGTTTTGTGCGTCCATCTGTTCAATCAGTGGCAATAAATTCATCACAAGTTCTTCTTGAATATTCGCTGTGTAATAATCATTAAAATTCAAATACCGACTTAAGTTGATTTGATTCAGTCTCAGTAAGCCCCAATAGATGAGTTGGCTAACGAGTAAAAAGACAATAACGTAAACCATTACCATTCCTTGTTTGTTATTTCGCATCATTATACTCCTCTAACTATCTATTAAGTTTCACTGAAATGAAGCCTGAAAAGACTTGTCCATTATTAAAGGTTACCGTCACAGTTACTTTGTTAGCAACTTGAAATACTTGCCAGGAATATACGTCGTACAATAATGGTTGATGACCGGGTGCGATATAAATTTTATTGTTCTGGTTGATGATGCGACTACTTCTCTTTGTTTCAGTACTTTCAATGCGAATAATGTTAGAATCGACCCCTGTCACCGTATATTTTTCCAATTCTAATTCAAGCAGCGTCATAAAGTGTAAGAAATCCGCACTGCGATCTGTGCGAATTTCTGTTTCAATTGTGTTGTAACTATTGTAGATTGTCATAAGGGAATGCATGAATAAACTCAATACGAATAGACTGATTATTACTTCTAACAAAGTAAATCCTTTTTTAAAAGTTGAAGTCTTGAATTTCGACATACAATTCACTCCCGCCTTCTAACGATATGTAACAATAATTTAAATCACATGCGAATTCACTCACGTTATCTTCATTTAAGGCTTCCCAATTTAGAATTAATTGTTCGCTTACAAGTGCTTTCGCCTCATCTTCTATCTGCTCATCCAATTCGACATCCACTAATTCAGAGAATAAGCGCCAGACTTGACTCGTCTGTGCCGCATCCTCTATCCGCCTCAACTCATTATAATAAGCCGGCAAGTAGAGGAGCATCATCGAACTAAATAAGAAAAAACCAATCACCGTTTCTATCATTGAAAATCCGGCTTTATGTTTGTAATTCAAATTGACCATTCCCTAACTGAAAGACTAAATAAATTCGTTGATTACGATCATAGTCATAAAAACTAATCGTTCTAAATTGATCCACACCCCCACCTTGCAAATACATAAACATATAAGGTGTTTGAAACTGTATATGTTCAGGAGCGTCCAACGTCGCAATCCTTTCTTGACTATAAGCATCTCTAATTCTTAACTGATTTAAACTGGCGTGAAACTCAACTGAAATTAGTCGCTTTTGTAAGATTGCTATTTGTTGAGCTTGCTTTAAGTGACTCATGACTTCATCAAAGAAGATTCGACTTTCAATTTGCTTACTTAAGTTGATATTGGGACGAAACATTAGTAGCAAACTCATGGCTGAAAGTAGGACGAGTACTACCAGGGACTCCATGAGCGTATAGCCTTTTTTACTCATACATATTAGTTACCGGTATCATTCGTTAATAAATTTTGAGCTTCTTGGAGTTGTCGTTCAGTAATGTATCCTTCATCAAATAATGTTTGTAAATCTGGTGCCTCAGACCCATTCACCATTTGATACGTACTTGACTGTGTTTCAATTACTTCTTCGATATTTGTACGTGCCTGTTCATTAATACGCTCTCTTTGTCCTGCGACGTTTGGAATAATAATTGCCATAAGCAGACTTACTACGACTAAAACAATTAGCATCTCGATTAAAGTAAACGCTTTTTTGTTTAATTTTCTGAATTTTTTCATTATGTTTTATATCCTTTCATATGCCTTGCATCGTTAACATAGGTAACATCATCAATAAATACATCGACATGACTAAAATTCCGATTAGGATGAATAATATTGGCTGGACTAAAGTTAGCTTCGCTTGAATATCATCCATCAAATCTAAATAGACTTTCCTTGAATACAGATAACATTTCTGTGCTGTTTGACTTGTTAACTCTCCTTGGTAAATCACTAAAGGTAATTCCTTCGTAAAGATATTCAACTCATCTAAAATGGCAGCCAAGTCTTCACCCTTTAACATTCTTTCTTGTATTTCAATGGCTAGTTCACTTAAGAATGGATCAATCGGATAATCGACGATAACCGTCAGCGTTTGTTGAATAGAATACCCTCCAGAAAAGAAATGCCCTATTTCTTTAGAAACTTTATAAGAACTATAACTTCTTACCCATTTTTCGACTAATGGAATTCGAGTTAATATTTGGTAGCGTCTCATTTCACTTTGTTTCAGCAAATACATGTCAACACCGCCATAAATAATTAACACGAAGGCTAGTAATATTCCAAAAATCTGTGGCAAATAAGTAAAAAAGTAAACTAAAACACGAACTAAATATTGCTCATCATACACTTCTTGCGAAATAAAGCTGGCGACCTGCGGTAGAAGAAATTGCCTCATAGCAAATAACATCCCAACCAATCCCACCGATAGAAATACTGGATAGACTAAGGTTTTTACGAGTTTCTGCTTATAATGATGAGCCTCTTTTAATTGCTTACTCGCATCAGCCAATGACTCAGTGAATCTGCCTTGTCGTTGGGCGTAGAATAATTGAGCAATGAGTGAATTAGAATAACCTAAAGCACGTAAAGACTTTTCAAAGGAAATACCCGACTCCAACTGTCTAATGATATAGTCAATCGCCGTTGTTTGTTTCTTCATCAAAACACGCATAAAAACTAAACTTTGATGAATAGAGAAGCCTTCTAACAATAACTCACTTAAAGTTTGCAATAAGTAGGCTTGCAAGTTCTTAGGTATTTTTATATTCTTAGATAATTTCGAATTTTGTATACGTTGCTTCATCAATGTAACCATATGCCCATGCCTTTCGTAATTTATCATTTAACGTGTCATACTGACTTAATGTGTGATTATTATGTAATACGCCGTTTAATGCTCCTTTAGCCAAAATCTCAAAGATTGCTGCCCGTGAATATTGTGTATCCTTTTGAATTGCGGACGGCACCAATCTTTGCGAAATAACACCAATTAAGGTTTGTCTGAGTTGTTCATCGCTAATACTTAACTCTTGCAGTCTTGCAATGACCCCTCGGGTATTCTTAGCATGGATGGTCGCAATCATTAAATGCCCTGTTAACGCCCCTCGAATGGCCATCCGAGCCGTCTCTTGATCACGAATTTCTCCAATCATTAAGACATCCGGATGATGTCGCAAAGAAGACTTAATCAACAAATCATAAGTTATTCCTGCTTTCTCATTCACTTCCGTCTGCAAGAAACGCTCTTCAAATATCTCTACCGGGTCTTCCATCGTTATTATTTGTAGTGACTCATGTTGAATCAGCTCACGCAACAATTGATAGATTGTCGTCGTCTTTCCCGACCCCACCGGACCAGAGAATAAAATCAACCCACTCTTTCTTTTGGTTAACTTCCGAAGTTCCTCAATATCTTGGGGAAAGTAAGTGACCACTTGATCACGGTCAAACTTCTGAGTTTGTAAAACTCGAATAACCATTGACTCAAGTAATAAGACATTTGTAATAGTTGAAAACCTTAATTCTACCGCTTCAGTTTCAAGTTCAATAGTGGTGGAACCAGATTGTGGTCTTCGCTTCTCACCCACATCCATATTTGCCAAATACTTAAAGTGACTAATCAATCGCTTTCCCCACTCTAATGACTTCTCCTCAAATAACATTAACCGTCCATTCGCTCTGAAATGAATCACATACTGTTCCTTCGTTGGTAATATGTGAATATCAGAGACCGATTCATCGATCGCCGCTTGTATTAGTTTTTTTGCATCACCTTCAATCATCATCTCACTCCTTTAAACTAGCCTATATATATATACGTAAAAAATGGCCATTTCCATTATTTTATTTTCACTTTTTTTAAAATCGTTATTTTGCGTTAAAATATTTGACTATTCTGGATTTGAAAGGATAATATGAAGTATTGGAGTAACATCATCCGTTTTTCCCTTTTTAAATGAGTTAACTAAATTGGGATATACTTGAAATAATGAATGTGATAAAATGGTTATAGCTGTGAATTCAATTAATTCACTACTCGTTTGAAAACAAATTAATGAAAAGGAGCAAATATTAATGATATTTAAAGTATTTTATCAAGAAACAACAAATGAAGCACCGCGTCGTGAATATACTAAAACTATGTACGTGGAAGCTAATGCAGTAAGTGAAGTGCGAGAATATTTATCTGAAACTACACCATACATGATCGAACACATCACTGAAATATCAGGAGATTTCTTAGAATATGAGAAAGAAAACAATCCTGATTTTGAGGTTGTGAAACCCTAGATGGCAGTAAATCTTAGAAACAATGAAGTCGGAGTATTCGCCATTGGTGGACTAGGCGAAATTGGGAAAAACATGTATGGTGTCCAATTCCAAGACGAAATTGTTATTTTAGACTGCGGAATTCTCTTCCCAGAAGATGAATTATTAGGAATTGACTACGTAATTAATGATTTTCAATATATCTTAGAAAATCGTCATAAAGTTAAAGGTCTTTTTATCAGTCATGGGCATTTAGACCATATTGGTGGAATTCCTTATCTTTTAAAACAAATCAATGTACCAATCTATGCTGACCCTCTTGCTGCCGCGTTAATTCGCGACAAACTACAAGAAAATGGCTTATTGCGTGATGCGGAAATTACTGAATTTAATGAAGATACAGTCGTTAACTTCCGTAAATTATCGATTAGCTTTTATAGAACCGTTCACTCGATTCCCGAAGCACACGGAATTGTTGTAAAAACACCTGAAGGAAACATTGTCTTTACAGGGGATTATAAATTTGACTTTACACCTGTTGGAGAGCCGGCTGATATTCACCGTATGGCTGAAATTGGTAATGAAGGCGTTCTACTTCTATTAGGTGATAGTACAAATGCGGAAGTTCCGACCTTCACCCTTTCAGAACGGGTTGTGGGTCAATCGATTCATAATATTATCCAAGGTGTTGAGGGGCGTGTTATCTTTGCGACATTCGCATCGAATGTGTCACGTCTGCAACAAATCGTTGAAACTGCGATTAAAACAGATCGTAAAATTGCGGTCTTTGGACGTAGTATGGAAAACTCAATTAAAACTGGGATTGAACTTGGTTATATTGATGATTATGGCTTGGATATCTTTGTTGATAATCGTCAATTAGATCAATATCCTGCAGAAGAAATGATTATTGTATGTACGGGTTCTCAAGGTGAACCTATGGCCGCTTTAAGCCGAATTGCGAACGGGACTCACCGTCAAATCTCAATTCAACATAATGATACAGTCATCTTCTCAAGTTCACCGATTCCAGGTAACACTTTAAGTGTGAACCGTGTCATTAACCAATTAGTTGAGACAGGTGCCAATGTCATCCATGGTAAAGTGAATAACATTCATACATCAGGACATGGTAGCCAACAAGAACAATTGTTAATGTTACGTTTAATGAAGCCGAAATTCTTCATGCCAGTCCATGGTGAATACCGTATGTTAAGTATCCAAGCTAAACTGGCTGAATTAACCGGTATTGACCGTGAGAATACATTCATTATGAAGAACGGTGATATGCTTGCTTTAACTAAGAATAGCGCAAGACGCGCTGGCTTCTTTAATGCCCAAGACGTCTATGTAGACGGAAGTGGTATCGGAGATGTTGGAAATATTGTCTTACGCGATCGTAAAACACTTTCGGAAGATGGTTTAGTTATTGTTACAGCAACCATTGATTACGAAAACAAACAGCTTATTAGTGGCCCAGACATTATGTCACGTGGCTTCATCTATATGAGAGAATCGGTTGATTTAATTCAAGAGATTCAACAAGCTATGAAATCTGCAATTAACCGCGGTTTAAATGAAAACGGAAATAACGTCAACGAAAAGTTAATTCGTGATATTATCTTCGACCAAATCAAACCAATCTTATTTGAACGTACTCAACGTTCTCCTATGATTTTACCGGTTTTATTAGATGTTAATAAAGGTGTTCGTAAACGCAGTAGCAAATAATGTTTGAAGTGCCTATGTTTAATCATTGGCACTTTTTTTGTCTCTTTAATTGTCTAATGATTCAATTGAGTATAATTTTAAGTTAATAAAATAGAAAAAAGGTTAAAATAATGTCTGATTTTATGCGGAAAATTCCCGGAGGCCTATTATTAGTACCGATGCTTCTAGCAGCTTTAATGAATACTTTTCTACCAAACTTATTCACTAACCTCGGTGGTGTGAGTGAAGCTTTGTTTACAACAAGTGGGTTAAATTATGTGATTGGTGCCGCCTGTTTCTGTTCCGGTGCTGGTATTGATATTAAACGCTTAGCCATTGTCTTTAAAAAACAAGGATTATTGTTAGTCGTCAAAACCATTATTTGTTTAGTTGTAGGTTTTTTCCTACGTTTAGTCAAGTGAAATATTTAGAAATTTAGATTGATTATTACCCATGCCAAATAAACCTGCTTATTAATTCATTTTTTCAGGTGTAATTGGTATAATTTAGTTACTAGTTATATGAA
>NZ_VBSP01000009.1 GCF_005864045.1 Ruoffia tabacinasalis
AATAGAAAAATAACTTGTTTAGAATAAAAAAAGCCAAAGACGCCTCTTCTTCACACTATTTCATGTGAAGAAGAGGCGTCTTTATATAACGATAGGAATTCATTTCCCCTTAACTTAATGACATTGATATATATACGGCTTTTTCGTTCTGCAAAGCTCGCAAAACAACCTTTACTCTTGCCTCGAGAAGAAACAACTGTGTCGAGTTCCCAATGCCCGAACTCTTTTCGATTCTTCACAGATTTGGGGCGTTTTGAGATGGGAGTGCCGATATTAAACTTTCCTCGCGTTTCTTGAGGCTCTCGACTTTTTCCTTTGTGTCTTAAGACAGTTAGGGGCACCTTTAAGATATCTTGGTAAATCCAGTTATAGATGGATTTAAAGGAAAGTTTTCCCTGATAATCTCGTCCAACAATTTGTTCAGGTGACCATGTACGTTCCAGTTTATCTTGAATGTCTTCAAGTAGCTTGGTTGTATGCTTAGGCTTTCTCCCCTTATGACGCGCGCGTTGGTTGGCAACTTCTTGGGTATCCTGAGCTTGGTATTGATCTGAAGGGCATCGTTTAAGTTCTCGATAAATCGTTGACCGATGGCGCCCGATTAATTGAGCAATGCGATTAATTTTATAGCCTTCTTGATAGAGTATTTCTATTTTTGAACGTTCCTCTATGGTAAGATGTGTGTAGCTCATAACAGACCTCCGTGTTTATGTTTTTGTCGTTACTAACATTTTACACGAACCTGTTATGGGTTTCTTTATTTGTCGCACTTAATTTTACAATTCATCATATAATAATAAATTTGAAAAGAGAGTGTTAACACTCTCTTCTTTGTATAATGAGAAGGCAAAGGGGGCTTAAACATGAAGAAAATTAATAAAGAAATAGTCATAGACACAATACCTATCAGAGATAAAGATACGTATAAAAATAAAATGGGGCGCATATTATGTGTTGGAGGCAATCATGAAAAGGGTGGTGCCATTATCATGAGTGGTCTGGCTGCTTTGTATTCTGGCGCAGGATTAGTGACTGTCGCGACGGATCAAGTGAACCGGACTAGCTTACATACTCATGCGCCAGAAATTATGTTTATTGATATGTATGAATCTGAAAATTTAATTGAAGCAGTAAAAGAAAAAGATGTAATAGTGATTGGACCAGGTTTGGGCTTGACTGAGAAAAGTCGAGAAGTACTTAAAACAGTCCTTCAATCTGCTTCAGGTGAGCAATATCTGATCATCGATGCCGATGCGATTACGCTACTTGGTGAAGGGAAAGTCAAGCGAGAAACCAATGGCCATTGTATCTTCACGCCTCATCTTGGTGAGTGGCAGAGACTCATAGGTCTAGATAAAAATAAATTAACAGTAGAAAGTAACCAACAAGCTCAGAAAGATTTACAAAGCATAGTTGTATTAAAAGGATCGCCTACACAAGTGTATTTAGACTCAGGTGTCTTTGAAAACACAACAGGTAATCCCTCGCAAGCGACCGGCGGGATGGGAGATTCGTTGACTGGGATTCTAGCTGGTTTCATTGGACAAATACCGAATGTCAAACAAGCAATTCTTTCAGCTGTGTTCATTCATAGCTACATTGCGGATCAATTAGCAGAAACTCATTATGTCACATTACCAACGCAAGTGATTCGAGAATTACCAAAAATGATGAGAACCTTTGCAGACGCAAAATATTAAACAAGTGCATAAAAGGCTACTGACGAGTAATCCGGTCAGTAGCCTTTTATATGTAAATAATTATTTATTTCTCAAACGTAAGGCATTGAGTAATACGGAAATTGAACTTAAACTCATCGCAGCCGCAGCAAACATTGGACTTAATAAAGGTCCATCGAAGAAGAGGTAAAGTAATCCCATCGCGATTGGAATCCCAATCGTATTGTATCCAAAGGCCCAGAATAAGTTTTGCTTAATGTTACGAATGGTTGCATGACTTAAGCTGATAGCTTTTGGGACATCACGTAAATCATCATGCATTAAGACGGTATCAGCCGAATCCATAGCTACATCGGTACCAGAACCAACTGCCATCCCGATATCTGCTTGAGCTAAAGCAGGCGCATCATTAATACCATCCCCAACCATAATCACTTTCTTACCTGCATTTTGTAACTCTTGCACAATAGCAGATTTATCTTCTGGCATGACTTCACTTAGAATGCGGTCAATACCAAGTTCTTCCCCAACAATATTGGCTGTGTATTGGTTGTCACCAGAGGCCATAATAACTTCAAGACCTAAGTTTTTCATCTCTTTAATTGCTTGGCTCGATGTTTCCTTAATAGGGTCCATAACAGCAACAATTCCAATCACTTCATTATCTAAAGCAATATACATCGGTGTTTTAGCTTCATTGGCTAATTGTTTGACTTGTGCCTCTAATGAACTAGGTACTTCACTTAGAGAGTCCATTAATTTTTTATTCCCAATCGCAATTTCTCTGCCTGCTATGTCTGCTTTAATTCCGCGTGCAGTTATGCTTTCAAAGTGATCGGTTGGCAGTAAGTTAATTTCTTTCTCTTCACTATACTTCACAATGGCTGATCCTAGTGGATGTTCAGAAACCGATTCTGCTGAAGCAACCAGTTGTAAGATGTCATCTTTATCAAAGCCTTCGTTAATGATGAAATCTGTAACAGTTGGTTCACCTTCTGTAATCGTTCCGGTCTTATCTAATAGAACAGTCGTTGCGTTATGTATGTTCTCAAGCGTTTGTCCGTTTTTAATTAAGATACCTTGGCTCGCGCCATTTCCAGTCCCAACCATGATGGCTGTGGGAGTCGCTAAACCTAGGGCGCAAGGACAAGCAATAATTAAAACACTAATAAAGATATTTAAAGCGAAATTCAGTGGTTCACCCATCACAAAGAACCAGAATAAACCAGATAGAATCGCAATAATAATAACGATAGGTACAAAGTATCCTGAGATAACATCGGCTAATTTCGCAATTGGTGCTTTAGAACCTTGAGCATCTTGAACCATACGAACGATTTGAGAAATCATCGTATCTTGTCCAATACGAGTAGCTTTATATTTAAAAGCTCCCATCTTATTGATACTTGCGCCAGTGACTAAGTCACCAACTGTTTTTTCAACAGGTAGACTTTCACCTGTTAACATGGACTCATCAATGCTCGAATGACCTTCAACCATTTCACCATCGACAGGTAAGCTTTCACCAGGTCGAACTTGGATAATATCTCCAATATTCAACATTTCAACAGGAATCGTCTCAACTTCTCCGTTCTCACGTACGACACGAGCTGTATCGGGAGCTAATTCCATTAAGCTTTTAATCGCTGAGGATGTTCGTCCTTTAGCCAGTTCTTCCATATATTTACCTAAGGTCATTAAAGTTAAGATGACTGCGGCCGATTCAAAGTATAATTCTAAATGATCATGCGTATTCACTTGTCCAAAAAGGATTAAAGCAGTCATCACGATTCCTTGTAAGTATGCCGCACCCGTACCAACAGCAACTAAAGAATCCATATTTGGATGTCCATTAAATAATGTTTTGAACCCCCGTTTAAATATATCGAAACCAAAATATAAGACGGGAGTCGTTAATATTAATTGTAATACCGCATTGGCCCCCGGATGAATACTTGGATCAATCACTTGCGGTAAAGGCATTCCAACCATTGGACCCATAGTGAGTATGAAAAGGGGGATGGTAAAGATAGCCATCTTAATTAATGTTTGTTTCATCGAGTTTAACTTAGTTTCTTTACGTGCTTGATCTACTTCGTACTGCTCTTTGGCAGTTAATGCTAGCTCAGCTTGATAACCTGCATCAGCCACGGTTTCTTGGATTAATTGAGCGTCTGCAGTCTCTTCCCAAGTTACAGATAATTTTTCAGTAGCTAAGTTAACGGAAGCAGAGTGAACTTGTGGGAGTTTCGCCACTGCTTTTTCAACAGTTTGTGCACAGCTCGCACAAGTCATTCCAGTCACAGAAAAGTTTTGAAAAGTATCATCTGAACGAGCAGGTTCAGTTTGAGTAACCAACGTATAGCCTGCGTCGGATACCGCTTTAGAAATATCATCGAGTGATAGTTTTGACTCATCAAAGTCGACACTTACTTTTTCTGTTAATTGATTCACTGAGGCTTCATTGATACCATCCAATTTATTCACAGCTTTTTCAACAGAAGTCGCGCATGCAGCACAGTGCATGCCTTCAATGGCATAAGTTTTCAATAAATAAACCTCCTATTCTTAATTAAAGTAATTGGTAACCAGCGTCAGTTACAGCTGTTTGCATGCCAACTTTTGAAACAACAGTATCATCATATGTAACATCTGCTGTTTTATTGGCAAAATCGACCGTGGCTTCAGATACACCATCAAGATTTGATAAAGTGTTTTGGATTGTTTTACTGCAATTCATACATCCCATACCTGCGACTTCAAATTGTTCTTTTTTCATATTAATGTCTCCTTTTATTTAATTTATTATTTATTAATGTAAATGACAGTGGCATTGTCCAACAGCACATTCACAAGCTACTTCTTCTGGTGCTGTGAGTGCTTTTGTTTGGAGTTTTGATATTAGCTCCTGAATTTCATCTTGCGATAATTGATTTGTGTCAACAAGGTGACTAATGAGGCTGCCGCGTTCTTTCGTACATATCGAGTCGAAGACTTTATCGGCTTTTAAACGATTGGCCTCGAGTTCTGAAATACCTGGTTTGTATTTTAAAACCGTATCGGTTTTTATTTTTTGAATATTTTCTTTGTTTACTAAACGGTTTATGAGTGATTTTACCGTTCCTTCTTTCCAATCGAGAATGTCTAACACCCGGTCAATGATTTCTCGACTTGTTAAAGGAGCATCTGCCCATAACACGCGCATCACTTCCCATTCTGAATCGGAAATGTTTAAATCTTGAATACTTAATTGTTCAGTCATAATTTCCCTCCTAACACGGGGTTGCATTTGTAACCTAACTTCAGTTTACACGTGTAACCTGAATAAAGCAAGAGCAAATTACAAGCTTTTTAAATTTATTTAAATATACTAGAACTATGGATTATAAAACGCATAGACACAATATATAGTATTGGGTCGAATCTTGAAGCACAATATTTAGTTTTATTCAAGGTTTAATTTTGAAGGTAACCATGCTAATATATAGTATTAAAGAGGACGGTGTAGTGATGAAAATTATATATATGTCTGTCATAGGCAATACACGACGTTTTGTTGAAAAGTTAGAAATGGACTCTTTGGAGTTGTCTGAAGTGAATGCATTTTCTGAAATAGACGAAAACTTTATTATGATCGCACCAACATATGCAATTGAAATGACTGATATTTTGAATGATTTCCTAGAGACTGGCGATAATTTATCATATTGTCAGGGCGTCATCGGCGCAGGAAACCGAAATTTTAATGAGCTTTACTGCTTTACAGCAGAAGATATTGCACTCGATTATGATGTTCCATTATTGTATCGATTTGAGTTTCAAGGCTCGGATAATGATGTAAAAAAAGTGAAGGAGATTGTGACTGAAATTGAAAACACCAACTATGTCTAAAGCACCCAATGAAATTACATATTTCAAATTAAATAACGAATTAAATATTCCAGTAGACAATAAAATCCCATTAGAGAAAGATAAAGAGGCGGTGCGTGCATTCTTCTTAGAGCATGTGAACCCTAATACTGTGTTTTTCTATACATTAGATGAAAAATTAGATTATTTAATTGAACATGACTACTTAGAAGTAGGTTTCTTAAATAAGTATGACCGTGAATTCATTAAGAAATTAATGCAAACAACTTATGAGAAGAAATTCCGTTTCAAATCATTTATGGGCGCACATAAGTTTTATAACCAGTACGCTTTAAAGACGAATGATGGGGAAAGATACTTAGAACGTTTCGAAGATCGTATTGTGTTTAATGCCTTATTCTTAGCGGACGGGGACGAAGTTCTTGCAACAAATTTACGTGATGAATTAATCGCTCAACGCTTCCAACCTGCAACACCAACATTTTTAAATGCTGGACGTAAACGTCGTGGTGAGATGGTATCTTGTTTCTTAATTGAGATTAGTGATGATATGAACTCAATCGGACGTAGCATCAACTCTGCCTTACAATTAAGTAAGCGTGGTGGAGGCGTAGGTCTAAACTTATCAAACTTACGTGAAGAAGGCGCACCGATTAAGAAAATCGAAAACGCGGCTTCAGGTGTTGTACCAGTTATGAAATTATTTGAAGATTCATTCAGCTACGCCAATCAATTAGGACAAAGAAATGGTGCTGGAGCGGTTTATTTATCAATCTTCCATCCAGACATTGTCCGCTTCTTATCAACTAAGAAAGAAAATGCGGATGAGAAAATCCGTGTGAAAACTTTATCGCTTGGAGTAACGGTTCCGGATAAATTTTATGAATTAGTTGCAGAAGATGCTGATATGTTCTTATTCAGTCCTTATGATGTTGAACGTGTTTATGGCGAGCCTTTTGCTTATGTGGATATTACGGAAGAGTATGAGAACATGGTTCAAAATAAAGAAATCCGTAAATACAAAGTCAAAGCACGTGAATTAGAGAACGAAATAAGTAAATTACAACAAGAATCAGGCTATCCATATATTATTAATATTGATACAGCCAATGATGCGAACCCAATTGATGGGCGCATTGTAATGTCTAACTTATGTTCAGAAATTTTACAAATTCAACAACCATCAATTATTAATGATGACCAAACCTTTGAAGATGAAGGAATTGATATTAGTTGTAACTTAGGTTCTACAAATATTGTGAATATGGTCGATTCACCTGACTTTGCTAAATCAGTGGATACAGCTGTCCGTGGTTTAACATTCATTACAGATCATACCAGTATCGATGCTGTACCAAGTGTGCGTAGAGGGAATGAATTAAATCATACCATCGGTTTAGGTGGCATGGGACTTCATACGTTATTCGCAATTAATCAAATCTATTACGGATCTGATGAGTCATTAGAATTAACAGAAGCATATTTCTATGCGTTAAACTACTGGTCATTAGTATCAAGTAATCAAATTGCACGCGAACGTGGTGAAACTTTCTATAATTTTGAAAATTCTGATTATGCTAATGGTTCATACTTTGATCGTTATATTGAAGAACCATTTGTTATTGAAGATGAAAAAGTAAAAGAAATCATGAAAAATGTGCCACTTCCAACTGCAGAAGATTGGGAAGCGTTAAGAGATATGGTTCAAAAAGATGGACTATATCATGCTTACCGTCATGCGATTGCACCAACTGGAAGTATCTCATATGTAAACGAGACAAGTGCGAGCTTACACCCAATTACACGTCTAATTGAAGAGCGTCAAGAGAAGAAAACGGGTAAAACATATTACCCAGCGCCACAATTATCAAATGATACGATTGACTACTATGAGTCAGCTTACGATATTGATATGCGTAAAGTCATCGATGTGTATGCAGCGGCTCAAAGACATATCGATCAAGGAATGTCTTTAACGTTGTTCATGCGTTCAGAATTACCTGAAGGGCTTTATCCTTGGAAACGTCCTGGTGAAAGAAAGATGAACACGAGAGATTTAAATATCCTACGTAACTATGCTTGGAACCAAGGCATTAAATCAATTTACTATGTTCGTACATTTACGGATGATGGCGATGAAATTGGAAGTAATTATTGCGAGAGCTGTTCAATTTAATAAGTTTTATAAAGGAGAATAAATGCATGGTAGAACCAAATTACATAGCGATAAATTGGAATGATATCGAAGATACCGTTGATAAATTAACTTGGGAAAAGCTGACTGAGCAATTTTGGTTAGATACACGTATTCCAGTATCGAATGATTTAGATGATTGGCGTCGTCTTTCAAAAGCAGAACAAGATATGTTAGGGAAAGTCTTTGGTGGGTTAACACTTTTAGATACACTGCAATCTGAAGAAGGGGCTGTTGTCTTATTAGATGATGCAAGAACACCACATGAAAAATCTGTTTTAAGTAATATCCACTTTATGGAAGCAGTACATGCTAAATCGTATTCAACGATTTTTATTACATTGAATACAAACTCAGAAATTGACTCAATCTTTGATTGGACGAATACGAACGAATTAATCCAATTCAAATCGGATAAAATTAATGATGCGTACCAAAATGGTACACCGCTACAAAAGAAAGCGGCAAGTGTCCTACTTGAATCATTCTTATTCTATTCAGGTTTCTACGCACCATTATGGTATTTAGGAAACAACAAAATACCTAACGTAGCTGAAATCATTAAACTTATCCTACGTGATGAATCTGTTCACGGAACTTATATTGGTTATAAATTCCAATTAGGCTACAATGAGTTAGGCGAAGCAGAACAAGAAGAATTAAAAAACTGGGTCTTTAACTTACTATTTGAATTATATTCAAATGAAGAAAAATACACGTCTCATTTATATGATGAATTAGGTTGGACAGAAGACGTAAACACATTTGTTCGCTACAATGCGAATAAAGCTTTACAAAATATGGGCTTCGAACCTTTATTCCCTGATACAGCTGAAGATGTGAATCCGATTGTTATGAATGGTATCTCAACAGGAACAAGTAACCATGACTTCTTCTCACAAGTTGGGAATGGTTACCTACTTGGAGAAGTTCAGGCTATGGAAGATAATGACTACAAGCAATGGGCAATTAATGACCGTCGCAAACAACGTATGCAATACCGTCAAGAGAAGAAACGTCGCCGTGAAGAAGCGAAAAACGCTCAAGCGTCAGCAAAAGCAACAGATTAAACTTATAAACTCAATGAGGGATCACAAAAGTGATTCTTCATTGAGTTTTTTATGTTCAAAAAGCCAGTCAACATGTAATTAGTGGTTTTAGGCATGAAAACCCTTTATAATGAAGTATAAGAGAGGTGTGATAGCGTGAAGAAATGGAAATGGGGAATATTGTTTCTAACTGTATTTTTCCTATATGCATGTGAATCTCAAGAACAGTCAACTACTACGTATCCTGACGCCAACTACACAACCGAAATGGCCCAAGAAACTGACGAAAATGTCAGTCGCCAACAAACAAATGAAGATCGAGATATTATCTACACGGCCAATGTGATTTATCAAACGATTCGTTATGATGAAGCGAAGCAAAGTATTGAAGAAATTATTGAGGCCAATAATGCTTATATTCAATATCAAGATGAATCAATGAATGAATACAGTTATGCAGAAAGTTCTCAGTCGCTCACATCATTAAGTTTGACGATCAGAGTTCCTCGAGACAATTATGAAGAGACGCTTACACAGTTTGAAAACAATGACCAAGCTCAACTTATTCAACTATCACGCGGTTCTCAAGATGTAACCCAACAAGTTCAAGATATTGAAATTCGTATCGAAGCGATTGATTCTAGAATTGACCGACTGAATGAACTTAATGATCAAGCAGAGTCCGTTACGGATTTAATTGAAATCCAAGGCGCTTTAGAAGAAGCAATTGCGAGTCGGGATAGTTTATTAGCAGAACAATCTTCTGTCTCCGCAGAAGTTGAAAATGCAACGATACACTTGAATTTACAAGAAGTTGTTGAGTTATCTGATGGAAGTGAAAGTCAATTGACTTTCTGGGATCAAATTGTCGCAGCCTTTAACGATACTTGGGAAAATTCAATTGAAGCTTTCCAATGGGGGATTTTAACAATTATATTCTTAATCCCTTACATCATCGTGATTATTATCATAATATTAATCATACGATATGTCTTGCGTCCATTGTTTAGAAAAATTAAAGATGTCTTACCAAAGAGGAAAAAGAAAGCTATAAGTGAGGCTAATAGAGAAAAGAACAACTTTAATACAGAAGATTGAGTAAAACAGTTTCAAAAATTGTAAAAAACGTGTAATATTAAGTAGTAAGCGTTTATTATAAAGTTAAATTATGGGAGGAATATCTAGAATGGATATGTTTAAATCGTTATCACAGAAGATTGAAGGAAAAAAGGTTAAAATTGTTTACCCTGAAGCTACTGATCCACGTGTTTTAGGAGCAGCTGTTCGTCTACATTCAGATAAATTAGTAGAACCAATTTTATTAGGAAATCCTGCTGAAGTTGAAGCAATTGCTACAGAACGTAACTGGAACACTGGTGATTTAACAATCATCGATCCTAACAACTATGACGAATTCGATGCAATGATCGCATCTTTCGTAGAACGTCGTAAAGGTAAAAACACTGAAGAGCAAGCACGTGAAATGTTACGTGACAATGCTTACTTCGGAACAATGTTAGTTTACATGGACTTAGCAGATGGATTAGTGTGTGGAGCTCAATACTCAACAGGTGATACTGTTCGTCCAGCACTACAAATCATCAAAACTCGCCCAGGTGTTAAATTAACAAGTGGTGCGTTTGTTATGGTTCCACCTAACAATGATGGTGAACGTTTAATCTTTGCTGACTGTGCGATTAACATTAACCCAGATGCACAATCATTAGCTGAAATTGCTGTAGAAAGTGCTCAAACAGCTAAAATGTTCGATATCGATCCTAAAGTTGGTTTATTAAGTTTCTCAACTAAAGGTTCTGCAGCTTCACCAGAAGTTGACAAAGTCGCTGAAGCTACTCGTATTGCGAAAGAATTGGCTCCTGACTTAGCTATCGATGGAGAATTACAATTTGACGCAGCTTATATTGAATCAGTTGCTGATAAAAAAGCACCTGAATCAGAAGTTGCTGGTAAAGCGAACGTATTCGTATTCCCAGAAATCCAATCAGGTAACATTGGTTACAAGATTGCTCAACGTTTAGGTAACTACCAAGCAGTTGGTCCAATCTTACAAGGTTTAAACAAACCTGTTTCTGATTTATCTCGTGGATGTGTCGAAGAAGATGTTTATAAAGTTTCAATTATTACTGCTAACCAAGCAATCATGTAATTGAGTCTTTTCACTCATAAATAAGCGAGAGCTAGAAATACTACCGAACGGTAGTGTTTCTAGCTCTTTTTGTTGTGGAGGGGGAACTGTAGAGCTTATTTCAGGGAGAACGGCTCGGTGACCGTAGACCGTAGTGGACCGGCTTCAGCTAATCATCTAGCGTTGCTAGCTGATTGAGCTTCCGTCTCGTTGTGCTACTAAATCCTTACGTCGCTACCGCTCCTACGGCTTCATGTATGCCCAATCGTCCTGGTACTACGGTACCTCACCATTCTCCCTTCAATAAGCAACGATAGCTGTGTATTAAACAGAGTTTTCTATATTTATGTGATTATGGTGCTGAACTTAAATTTTGCATAATTCCGTGACGTTCATGTTATTCCTAATGCTGTCAATGGCTTAAGTATATGTACTCTAAGTTGTATTATTGTGAAAGATGAATATTTTGTTATAGAATTTAATAGAGGCACGCATTAAACAGAATATATAAATGGAGGAGATACTATGTCTAAAGTTGAAGTAGGTGGGCTAATTGTCTTGTTTGGGGCAACGGGTGACTTAGCTGAGCGACAATTGTACCCAGCTTTTCACCAACTATATCAACGTGGCCAGTTAACGGAGGAATTTGCGATTATCGGAGCGGCCCGCACTCAATTCACTGAGAATGAATTTAAGGAACATGTAAGAAAAGCTGTTGAAGCAGGGAGTAATTTTACTGAGTTCGAAGAATCATTTTTAGAACACATTTATTACCAACCAGCTGACAATACAAAAGTACAAGATTTTGAAAAACTCATGACGAAAATAAAAGAAGTTTCAACGACGCATAATACATCCGATCGATTTTTATATTACTATTCTATCGCTCCAAGTATTTACGATGAGACGACAGTAAATTTAAAAGAGTCAGGTATTACTGGTTTAACTGGAGAGCATCGTGTCGTTGTTGAGAAGCCATTTGGCTATAGTTTAGAATCAGCTAAAGAATATTATCAAATATTAAAAAAATCATTTAATGATGAAGAGATTTTTTTAATTGATCATTTTCCTGGGATGGATTTTGTCCAAAATATATTGGCAACTCGATTCTACAATCCCTTTATTGAAGGTATTTGGAATAATAAATTTATCGAGAACATTCAAATTAACTTACCTGAACGTCTAAAAGTAGGGGACCGTGGTGCATTCTATGATGAGAATGGTGCATTGTTAGATATGTTCCAAAACCATATACTGCAAATACTTTCATTCATTATTATGGATTTGCCTGAGAAGTTAGAAAAAGATGCGATACATAGTGAGAAGCACGCAGCCTTAAGTCAAATACCAACATATTCGAAAGAGGAAGTGAAAGAGTTTGTTGTTAGAGGTCAATACTCAGCAGATGCTGAAGGGGAGTATAACCATTACCGCGATGAACCAGATGTAGCGGAAGATAGTAGTACGGAAACATACATTGCGATTCAATTATCTGTCGATAATGAGCGTTGGGAGGGTGTTCCTATTTACGTTCGTACAGGAAAAGCGTTAGTTGAACAATTTTCTTCGGTTGATATTATATTGAAAGAGAGAAATGGTGATTCAAACGATACACCAAGTAGGCTCACTTTTTATATTGAACCTGGTAAAGGTTTGGCAATGGTTTTAAACCAGAAAGATATTGAATCGAATATGGAACCAATCACGACATTTATTGGTCCAGACCAAAATACATTCGGGAAAGAGTACGTTCCAACGCCTTATGAAAATTTATTACATGATGCATTAGAAGGGGATAATACGTTGTTTAGTTCTTGGGAAGAAGTGCAAGAACAGTGGCGCATTACTGATGCGATTAAAGTGGCATGGGATGATATGTCAGATCCTGCGTTTCCAAATTATCAAGCGACGTCCTTTGGACCAAGTAGCGCGGATCGATTATTGACGAGAAATAATCACGAGTGGATTAAACGCGTAAATATAAATGAGTAGTATACAAAAAGAGCGTCTGATTTAAGTCAGACGCTCTTTTAAATTGTAAAGTATTGCTTATTCAGGAACTACGTTAATTGGGATTTCATCGATAGTACCGTAGTACCAATCAATTTCATCTCCTGCTTCTAATGTTTGAGAAACAACACCTAGTTGTGCGTATTCACCATTGTATACGTAAGTCCATGTATTACCTACAGTATAGTCATTTTCGTAGCCTTCAATTGAATCAACAACACCTTCAGTTTCGTTGAAGTTAAATGTTAATTCTTCGTTTGATTCTAGAGCTTCTAAAACGCTAAGACCTTCAGCATCTTCAACTGAGAATTCAGCGATTGGCGCTTCTTCACCTGATACATAGAATGCGAATGTTGCTGCTGTTTCGCTAGCTTCTTCTGTATCTTCAGTTGCAGATTCGCCTTCTTCAGTTGTACCTTCACCATTGTCAGATGCTGCTGCGTCTGATTCTTCAGAACCTTGTTCTGCGCCTGATTCCTCGGTTGCTTCGCTTTCTGCGTCTCCAGAAGTACTTTCAGTTGACTCTGTAGATTCTGTTGATACTTGTTCAGTTGACTCAGCTGGAGCACTCTCTGCTGGCTGTTCTTCAGTCGAACTTTGACAAGCTACTAGTAGCAATGCTAAAGTCGGTAGAGTAATTAATTTGATAAATTTTTTCATAAAACTGCCTCCTTACGTTAATATGTTATAGGTATAAATTATCAGTAAAACGGCATAAAGTCAAATGATTCGCAGTTTCAACACACTTTGTTTATAATTGGCTTATTAAGAATAAAGCGTGAATTTTTTTAGAAGTACAAGGAGATTATATATAATGTCATACAAAATTACACATTCTGCTGAGGAAACGAAACAAATCGCAGCAGAATTAGCGCAATTGATAGAACCTGGTAAAGTCATTAGCTTAAAGGGAAATCTAGGAAGTGGTAAAACTACATTTTCTCAAGGATTTGCGAAAGCTTTAGGAATTAAAAGAGCGGTGAAAAGTCCAACATATACTATAGTGAAGCACTATCCACTCGGTGAACAAGGGAAGCTTTTTAATCATATTGATGCCTATCGCCTCGAAGAGGGTGGAGCTGAATCGATTGACTTGGAAAGTTTTATAAACGATGATACGATTACATTAATAGAGTGGGCAGAATTTGTCATTGATTATATGCCAGAAACTTATTTGGAGATTGAATTAGAGGCAGTTGACAATGATGAACGTAAAATTCAAGTACGAACAGTAGGTCAAAGTGATGACTACGACCAATTAAGGAAAGAATGGACTCAGAACTGGAAAGGATTGTGATTGTGTGAGTAATTACAACAAATACGTACATGAAGCAGAGGACGAGCCAATCGAAACAATCATTAGAGTAGCAGAGCCAATCGATGCAAAGGCAATACTAGGCTTATTAAGACATGTAGGGAAAGATACCCCGTATTTGTCAGTTGGTCCTGAAGGGGCGAATATGACCGTGGATCAGCAAGTAGAATTAATTACGAGATACAATGAATCAGATAATAACATTATGTTAGTAGCAGAATCAGATGATCAGATAGTTGGTATGGCAACAGTTGCTGTCATCGATAATAATCGTCAAAGCCATGTGGCTGAAGTGGGTGTCAGTATTATTAAAGAATATTGGGGCTACGGCATAGGCTCAATTCTCACTGAAGAAATGATTCAATTTGCAAGCTACGCAGATATTAAAGTGCTAACCTTGGAAGTTGTAACAAAAAATATCCGAGCAATCAAATTGTATGAGAAATATGGTTTTGAAATAGTTGGAACACTATCGAAGCGTTTAAGAAATGATTTTCACTATTATGATACTTATGTCATGGAACGGTTGATTGATTAATATTCAAATAATTTCTCATCATAGATTTACTTTACTTTTTTTATATAATTACTTAGAATAGATAAGTATTGATTATGAAAGAAAGGTCGAGTTATGAACTATAAGCTATTAAAAGAAGCTCACCCTAATTTAAATATAAAATTTAACCACGCACTGTCAGATTACAGTTATACTAAAACTGGCGGCGAAGCGGATGTTATTGCATTTCCGAAATCAAAAGATGAAGTGAAACAAATTATTGATTGGGCAAAGGAATTTGATGCCCCGTTAACAATTCTAGGTAACCTCAGTAATTTAATCGTTAAAGACGGCGGCATACGCGGTATTGTCATGATTTTAACAGATATGAATGCAATCTCAGTCGATGGTCATTATATTTATGCAGAGAGTGGCGCAGGTATTATTGAAGTAAGTCGTGAGGCCTATCGCCATTCATTAACTGGCTTAGAATTCGCTTGTGGAATTCCAGGTAGTGTTGGAGGCGCGGTATTTATGAACGCGGGTGCTTACGAAGGTGAGATAACGGATATTAATGTAAAGATTGAGGCAATCAATCGCGAAGGACAATTTTTAACTTATACGAATGAAGATGCAGAATTTGCCTATCGTCATAGTATTTTTCAAGAGAATGATAACATTATCTTAGGCGTATCCTTTGAACTTCAACCCGGAGATCAAGAGGCTATCAAAGGAAAAATGGATCATTTAACTGAATTACGTGAATCGAAGCAACCTTTAGAGTATCCATCATGTGGAAGTGTATTTAAACGTCCCGTAGGTTACTATACAGGAAAGTTAATTCAAGATGCTGGTTTACAAGGACATCGAATTGGTGGTGCTGAGATATCTCGTAAGCATGCTGGATTCATCATTAATGTTGGTGGAGCCACAGCAACAGATTATGTTGAGATGATTGAATACATCCAAGAGACAATCTGGAATTTAAATTCAGTTAGACTTGAAACCGAAGTTCGAATTATTGGACGGGAAGCAGAATAATTGAATGAGATATATTAAAACCAACCTAACACATTCTGTAAAAGAATTGCTTAGGTTGGTTTTTTGTAAATAATATAAAAAGATAGATGGGGGTTAATCGTTATGCAAGAGAGAAAAGTTTATGTATTATCAATTAAAAGAACCGCAGTAGGAAGTTTTCTAGGGAGTTTATCTGACTTATCACCCGCTGAGATTGGGTCAAAATTATTAGAAAAGATGTTAGAAGAATACACGATCGTTAAAGACAATGTGGATGAAGTGATTATCGGGAATGTCTTAAGTGCAGGTCATGGCCAAAATATTGCGCGACAAGTTTCTGTTAACGCAGGCATTTCAATCAATGTCCCTGCTTATGGGGTGAATATGTTATGTGGGAGTGGTCTAAAAGCCATTAATGAAGCATATAACCATGTTAAACTAGGTGATGCGGACTGTATTATTGCTGGCGGAGTGGAGTCGATGAGCCAAGCTAAATTCGCAACGACAGGCAACATTCGAAAAGGAAATAAAATGGGCGCATTTTCTTTAGAAGATACAATGTTAACAGATGGGTTAACAGATGCCTTTTCAGGAATTCATATGGGAATAACAGCTGAGAATATTGCAAGTAAATTTAAAATCACTCGTGAAGAACAAGATGAATTTGCCATGAATACGCAAGAGAAAGCAAGACTCGCACAAAAAGAGGGGAAATTCAAAGATGAAATTGTACCAATAACAGTTCAACAACGTCGTCAAGCGGTCGTATTTGAAGAAGATGAATACATCAATGATTCAACAAATTTAGAAAAGTTAAATAACTTGCGTCCGGCTTTTGATAATGAAGGTTCAGTCACTGCAGGGAACGCATCAGGAATCAATGACGGGGCAGCTTTTGCTTTTGTTGTCTCAGATGCATTCGTTAAAGAACACAACTTAGAACCATTAGTTGAAGTGTTAGGCTTTGGCCAAAGTGGGGTTGATCCAAAAATTATGGGAATTGGACCAGTCAAAGCAATTAATAGCGTCATGAAGAAAACTGGTTTAAGCTTAGAACAATTTGATGTTATTGAATTGAATGAAGCTTTTGCATCGCAATCGATCGGTGTCATGAGAGAATTGACTAAAGATACGAGCTTAACTTATGAAGCGCTCGCGGCTAAAGTAAATCCGAATGGTGGTGCGATTGCCATTGGACATCCGATTGGAGCTTCAGGGGCTCGAATAAGTGCCACCTTGATTCACGAAATGAAACGCAATGATTCCGAATATGGACTGGCATCTTTATGTATCGGGGGCGGCATGGGAATTAGTATGGCAGTTAAAAATGTGTAAACAGACCAAAAAATGGACCATATTATGTACAACATCTGAGAAACTCAACAATTCTAGTAAACATTTACCTAGAGTTGTTGAGTTTTTTTGTAAATGATAATAAACGCTAATATATCAAGCTTTATAGCAAATTAAAAAAAGTGGAATATTCGGAAAAATAATTGTGTCTTACTTAAACACCGTGTGCTATAATTTCATCTCGAAAGACTAATTTTCTTTCAAATCGGTTTCAAAGGAGTCAATAATGACAAAAATTTATGCAGAGGAGAATGTGCATATGGTAAAACAAGGTTATAGTGTGGAGTTGCATGGGGTAACAAAATCCTTCGACGATACACAAGTGTTAAAATCCATTGATATGGAATTAGAGAAAGGTAAATTTTATACTTTATTAGGCCCGTCAGGGTGTGGTAAAACAACGATTCTACGTATTATTGCTGGGTTTACAAAAGCATCATCAGGCCAAGTCTTAATCGATGGTACTGAAGTTACGAGAGTTGCAGCAAATCAGCGGAAGGTTAACACTGTTTTTCAAGATTATGCACTTTTCCCGCATATGAATATCTTTGATAACATCGCTTTTGGCTTGTCTGTCAAAGGAGTCGATAAAGCGACGATTAAGGAGAAAGTTTCGGAAATGTTACGTTTAGTGCGCTTAGAAGGGTTCGAAGAGCGTTACATTGATGCGTTGTCCGGTGGACAAAAGCAACGTGTAGCGATTGCGAGAGCATTAATCAATGAACCGGATGTTCTTTTATTAGATGAGCCTTTGTCTGCGCTAGATTTAAAACTTCGAACAGACATGCAATATGAATTGCGTGAATTACAAAGACGTTTAGGAATTACTTTTGTCTTTGTTACTCATGATCAAGAAGAAGCTTTAGCTATGTCGGATTGGATTTATGTCTTAAATAACGGTGAAATTGTTCAATCAGGAACGCCCGTCGATATTTATGATGAGCCGATCAACCGTTATGTCGCAGACTTTATTGGTGAGAGTAATATTGTAGCGGCGAAGATGATCGAAGATTATCGGGTTGAATTTGTCGGTCATACGTTTGACTGTGAAGATGGTGGGATACCAAGTGGTGAAGCGGTAGAGGTTGTTATTCGCCCCGAAGACGTTGAAATTACGTCACCTGAAGCAGGTCAATTGATTGCTAAAGTAGATACTCAATTATTCCGTGGTGTCTTTAACGAAGTCATTGCTTACGACGAAGATCATAATGAATGGATGATTCATACAACTAAAAAAGTTGAAACTGGTTCTCGAATCGGATTGCGATTCGGTCCAAGCGATATTCATGTGATGCGTTTCAACGAATCTGAAGAAGATTTTGATGCCCGTTTAGAACAGTATGAAGACTAGAGGTGGGCAATGAATACGAAAAAACATCATTTATTAGCGATACCGTATTACTTATGGATTATATTGTTTGTCATTGCACCGATTCTTTTATTATTGTATCGGTCATTCTTTAATATCGCCGGTCAGTTTACTTTTGATAATTATATTCATTATTTTACGAATCGAAATTATTTGGTTATGACTGCTAGCTCATTTTTATATGCTTTTTTAGTCACATTGGTCACACTGGTTATTGCGTATCCAATGGCGTATTTTTTAACAAAGACAAAGCGTAAAGATTTGTGGCTATTGTTGATTATCTTACCTACGTGGATAAACTTATTACTTAAAATCTATGCCTTTATTGGGATTTTAAGTCAAACAGGACCAATTAATTCATTTTTAACGAATTTAGGTTTTGAATCACAACAGTTATTATTTACGAATATTGCCTTTTTATTAGTGGCGGCCTATATTGAATTACCGTTTATGTTGTTGCCAATCTTTAATTCGATTGATGAGATACTACATTCACTGATTGAAGCAAGTACGGACTTAGGATCAAGTGAATGGGTGACAGTGAGACGAGTAGTGATGCCATTATCGATGCGTGGAGTGAGAAGTGGTGTTCAAGCAGTATTTATCCCTTCTCTATCTTTATTCATGTTAACGCGTTTAATCGGTGGGAACCGAGTCATTACCTTAGGAACAGCAGTGGAACAGCATTTCTTAGTGACCCAAAACTGGGGAATGGGTGCCACGATTGGTGTTGTCTTAATGGTTTCAATGGTATTAGTTATGTTCCTTACTCGTAGCCGTAACGATCAAGGGGGTGCAAGTAATGACTAAAGGGAAGTTTAAATGGTCTAACTTATATATTATCTTAGTATTTATTATTTTGTACTTACCAATTGGGTATTTAATTGCGTATTCTTTCAATAGTGGTGGGAATATGTCTGATTTTACAGGCTTTACTTTAGAACATTATCAGACATTATTTGCTGATCAGCGGTTATTATCATTTATCATGAATACGTTTATCATTGCCTTACTGTCAGCGACGATTGCGACAGCGATTGGAACTTTTGGGGCGATTGCCATTTATTATGCGCGCTTGAATAGTCAGCGGCAATTTTTATTGAATACGAATAATGTCTTGATGGTCACACCAGATGTTATGATGGGGGCAAGTTTCTTAATATTATTCTCTAGTATATTGCCACTTCGTTTAGGTTTTTGGAGTGTCCTTTTGGCTCACGTAGCTTTTAGTATTCCAATTGTTGTGTTAATGATTTTACCTCGTTTATATGAGATGAATCCGAACATGATTACTGCGGCCCAAGATTTAGGGGCGACGCATTGGCAAATATTATCACGTGTCGTTATACCAAGTATTGTTCGTGGTATTGTATCTGGTTTCTTTATGGCTTTTACCTATTCACTCGATGATTTCGCGGTAACATTCTTCGTTACTGGGAACGGCTTTAGTACTGTTTCGATCGAAGTGTATTCAAGAGCGCGAACAGGTATTAGTTTAGAAATTAATGCTTTAAGTACATTAATGTTTGTACTCGCTTTAGCTTTAGTCTTTGGTTATTATCAAATCCAAACGAGCGATCAAAGACGTATTCGTAAACAAGCTAATAAGAAAGTAGGTGGTCTGCGATGAAACAATTAATGACCATGTTATTAGGGATTTTACTAATTGTTGCTGTGTTATTTGGTTTTAGACATCAGTTAGAAAGTAGTTTAGGACTGACAGATGGTAATACGATTGTCTTTTATAACTGGGGAGATTACATTGATCCAGAATTACTGACTCAGTTTGAGGAAGAGACAGGGTATTCAGTTATCTATGAAACCTTTGATTCGAATGAAGCGATGATGACGAAGATTGAACAAGGCGGGACACGTTATGATGTAGCAGTTCCTAGTGAGTATATGATTGAACAAATGATTGAAGCAGATTTGTTACAAGAGATTGATCATTCATTGTTACCTAACTTAGAGAACATTAATCCGCGATTCTTAGATTTAGAGTTTGATTCGAATAATCGTTTTTCTATTCCATATTTCTGGGGAACATTAGGTATTATCTACAATACAAATTATGTTGATGAAAGTGAAGTTCAACAATGGAATGATTTGTGGAATCCGAAATTCCGTAATAATATTATGATTTACGATGGAGCGAGAGAAGTCTTAGGCGTTGGTTTACAATCACTTGGATATTCATTAAATGAAACAGATAGTACAAGATTAAGAGAAGCAACGAACAAGATGAAAACTTTGATGCCAAATATATTAGCTCTTGTTGCAGATGAGATGAAGATGCATCTTGGTAACGAAAAAGCGATGATTGGGGTGACGTTCTCCGGGGAAGCGTCCATGGCAATATGGGAAAATCCAGAACTTGCATATGTCTTACCAGAAGAAGGATCAAACCTTTGGTTTGATAATATTGTGATTCCTCATAATGCACAAAACGTTGAAGGGGCACATGCTTTAATTGATTTCTTACTTCGACCTGAAGTAGCAGCGCAAAATGCTGATTACGTCGGTTATTCAACACCGAATGAAGCGGCGATGGCTTTAATGGATCCAGAAGTCATTTCCGATGAAGCCTTTTATCCAAGTGAAGATGCTTTAGATAAATTGGAAGTATACCGCGGATTAGGGCAAGAGAAATTAATTGAATATAATGATTTATTCTTAGAAGTGAAGATCGAACCAAGAGACTAAACGGTTTTCCAATAAAAAACAGAGGATTGATAGATGGTGAGTTCATAGACTTCTCCATTTAATCAATCCTCTTTTGCTGTTATTTAATATAATTGTAATCTTTAAGAAGAATCTTTACATAAAATTTACAAGAAACTTTCATTAAATTTATATTAGCTTGGTATGATAGTAGTAACAAAAGAGGAGGATGGATAATGGTGCTATTGGAAAAGCTAATTATTGACATATCACAGAAAAAATTCGCCAAAGCTTCATCCTTTATTATTGAACGATTTGTCGTACCGGAAAATCAGGATGGGCTTATGTTGTCATTCCAGATGGCCTATGATTACATTAACTTAATTCTAGTGTATGATAGCAATTATAATTTGAGAGCAGAAACAACTCAAATACACGAGAGGCGTGTCATTAAAATTCACGAGCAGGACCTCTACACAAGCAATGAAGCTAAGGCAGGGTTAATTCCTGAGGGTGAGTGGATTATTGCTTTTGAAATCAATAATGAGGAGTTGCCTGACGTTGAATCTTTATGCATGATTGAAGTGACAAGTCATTAATATTCTTAAAATAATGAAAATCTAAAAATATTCATAAATAAATAACAACTAAAGTGTAGAATGAGGATTGGAAACAAACCTCATTTTTTAAACTTAAAATAAAACAACGGTCGGCATGTAATGCTTTTATATTGTCTTAAAATCCGTTACTATTAAAGGTAGTAATTTTGAACATAATCAGTGTGTATAATGAAACACACATATAAAGTAGTTTGATTGTAAGCATAAATAGAAAGAGAATCATTTTTTGTCTCTCAATCTATGAATGATTTAATAAAGTATAGAAAGAAGGATAATGAATGAAACGTTTGATACAACAGTTTTTTAACTTTGCTGTTGTCGGTGGGATCTCAACATTGATTGATTTTATTGTGCTATATATTAGCTATGAAGTACTAGGCATGAATTACTTAATCGGCACAGCCATCGCGTTCATTATTGCTACCGTATTTAATTACTGGGCAAGTATGCGATTTATTTTTGTTAGTAAGTTTGGAAAAGACCAACGCTATAAAGAAATTACAATCTTCTTATCACTGAGTATCGTCGGACTTATCTTGACACAGATTTTGATGTTCGTATTTGTAGAATGGTTTGGTGTGGCAGTCATGATAAGTAAGATTTTCGTCACAGGTTTTGTGATGGTGTTTAACTTTGTATCGCGAAAAATTCTTTTAGATGATTCGAGTTCGGATGAATCAATCGATGCGGTACAAACTGAAAAAGTTGCTGTTAAGGAGGCAAATCATTTTGACAAGTAATATTATGACGATTGTCGTTCCTTCTTATAATGAAGAGGATACGCTGGAAATTTTTATGGATGCGATTTTAGAAACTCAAAAGAAATTGCCATCTGTTTTTATTGAGACATTATTTGTAAATGATGGATCTCGTGACAATACACTTGCAGTTATTAAGCAATTAGCTGCAAAATATCCAGATAGAGTTAGCTACATCTCTTTCTCAAGAAATTTTGGTAAAGAAGCGGGAATTATGGCAGGGCTTGAGTATGCTCAAGGTGAGTGGGTTGCTTTAATGGATGCGGACTTACAAGATCCCCCTGAGATGCTCGTTGAGATGCATCGATTAATTACAGAAGAAGATTATGATGTTGTAGGAACGAAGCGGGTGAACCGCGAAGGTGAGCCACCAGTGAGGTCATTCTTCGCCAATTTATACTATAAGTTGAACAATGTCATCTCTGATGTCAAATTAGAAGAAGGTGTTCGAGACTATCGTTTAATGAAGCGCGAAGTTGTTGATGCTGTTTTAAGCTTGCCTGAGAGAAATCGATTCTCTAAAGGAATCTTTAGTTGGGTCGGTTATAAAGTGAAGTATTTAGATTACTATAACGTTGAGCGAAGTGCCGGAGATTCTTCTTGGTCCTTTACCCAACTCATTCGATATGCCTTCGATGGCATCATCAGTTTCTCAGATGCGCCATTAACTTTTGCAAGTATGCTTGGTTTGATCATCTTTATTCTATCAAGTATTTATGGGATCTACATTATTGTTAAGACAGTTCTTCTCGGAGCAACAACACCAGGTTGGCCTAGTCTAGCGGTTCTCATCGTTGGTATGGGTGGTCTGCAATTGTTCTGTTTAGGCATTGTTGGTAAGTACGTCGCTAAAATCTTCAACGAAACAAAGCGTCGCCCACTCTACATTGTGAAAGAAGCTCATTCACGCGAAGAAATTGAAAAATAATAAAAACCGTCTAAGTCTCAAGCGTAAATAGCGTAGAGATTTAGACGGTTTTAGTATTTATTTAGCTACTACTTAAAGCATGTGCAGCCCATTCTGCATTGATTAAATGAAATTGGCCAGTTTCTGTTGTATTCACTATCTTCTTATATTTGTCTTTGGCGAATTTAAGTAAATTATCACTAAAATCAACTAAAAGTTGTTCATTAGCCGTAATGTACATAATTTTTGGTACGCCATCTTTCATATAGAAGAAGCGTGATTTAACCTCTTCATTAGGTCTTTCTTTAGCAAATAACCCATCTGTCAATAATTTAACAATTTCGACTTCGCGGTCATTATAGTGATGTTCAAATAATTGAATTTTTTCAATTAAATCAGCATGGTGTGTTACAATACGCAATTCGTAATCAGAAAGATCCACTTTCTCATCGCGAGTCACATTTTCTAAAAGTGTACTCAATTGATTTTGTTTGTTTTTTAAGTTTGGTACTAAAAAGACCATAAACTTTTTAATGGGATCATGATATAAGAATTCTGTTTCGATTTGTCTGCGTGCACCACAATTACTACATTCAAAATATTGTAGTTGGCCATTTAATAAGTCTTTTTTCAAGTTTGGCTGAAATTTAGAATTTACACGTGTTTCTACTTCTTGTGAAGCGGGCGTTTCACACACAGGGCATTTAATTTTAACTACT
This sequence comes from Ruoffia tabacinasalis, assembly GCF_005864045.1. Lineage (GTDB taxonomy): Bacteria > Bacillota > Bacilli > Lactobacillales > Aerococcaceae > Ruoffia > Ruoffia tabacinasalis. The sequence continues at coordinate 24,167 of NZ_VBSP01000009.1, forward strand.
TGTTTCATTGAATCCTCCTAGAAGCTGTTCTATTGATATAGTCAATACATTCATTATAACAAAAATAGATAATTTATACGATATCAAAGGTAACAAGTATTCATGAGTATGCTATAATTTAATTGATAGGGCTACCAAAGTGAATGGAGCTCAAATATGAGAGAAGATAAGGTGGATGACAAATGTCTTTAGGGAAAGAAGCTGTTGGACGGAAAGCAGCAGATTATGTTGAAGATGGGATGGTAGTTGGCTTTGGTACGGGCTCAACTGCATATTTCTTTATAGATGAAGTTGGAAAAAGAATACAAGCTGGCGAACTGAAACATATTGTTGGAGTTGCGACGTCTCGTCGTACTTTAACGCAAATGCAGTCTTTAGGCATTGAGAGTCGTTCGCTAGATGATGTAAACTTTATTGATTTACTTGTTGATGGGGCCGATGAGACGACCCATGATTTTAACGGTATTAAAGGTGGCGGGGGCGCTTTATTATACGAGAAAATCGTTGCTCAAAACAGCCGTCGGATCATTTGGATTGTGACGGAAGATAAATTGGTCGATACTTTAGGTAAATTCCCACTTCCTGTCGAAATTGTTCAATTTGGAAGTTGGAAATTATTCCGTACTTTCGATCAATCAGGTATGAATCCAACATTTAGAAAATCAGGCCAAGATACTTTATTTATTACAGATTCTGGTAATTATATTATTGATTTAAATTTAGATGTGATTCAAAACCCTCATCAATTAGCATTTGAGCTAAGTAATATGGTTGGGGTTGTCGAACATGGTTTATTTTTAAATTATCCTGATGTCATCTTATCAAGTGATGCTGAAGGAAATGTACAAGAAATTACACGAAGTAAATAATATTGGAAGTGGAGGCAAGTTATGAGAGTTGTTGATATCATTGAGAAAAAACAAATGGGTGAAGAGTTAAGCGAAGCAGAAATTCGCTTTATGGTGGAAGGTTTGACTTATGAGTCTATCCCGGATTATCAATTGAGTGCTTGGATGATGGCAATATACTTCCAAGGTATGAATGAAAAAGAAGCCAGTCATTTAACTATGGCTATGGTTGAAAGTGGAGATCAGATTGATTTATCTGGAATTGATGGCGTTAAAGTTGATAAGCATTCAACGGGTGGAGTAGGAGACACAACAACGATTGTCCTTGCGCCATTAGTTGCGAGTGCAGGTGTTCCCGTTGCTAAGATGAGTGGACGGGGTCTAGGCCATACCGGTGGAACCTTAGATAAATTTGAAGCCATTGAAGGCTTTAAGATTGAAGTACCAATTGAGAAATTTATCGAACTAGTGAATAAGAATAAAGTGGCGGTTGTTGGACAAACTGGTAACTTAGCACCCGCAGATAAGAAGATGTACTCATTACGTGATGTGACAAGTACTGTTCAATCGATTCCATTAATTGCGAGTTCCATTATGAGTAAGAAAATTGCCTCAGGTGCCGATGCGATTGTATTGGATGTTAAAGTGGGTGACGGTGCGTTCATGAAGACTGTTGATGATGCACGTCAATTAGCTAAAACAATGGTCCAAATCGGTGAACAAGTGAACCGTAAGACTTTAGCGGTTATCTCTGATATGAGTCAACCTCTTGGTTTTGCTGTTGGGAATGCTTTAGAAATTCAAGAAGCAATTGATACTTTAAGAGGCGAAGGACCTAGCGACTTAACTGAGTTATGTCTAGTCTTAGGAAGCCAAATGTTAATGGCTGCGAATAAAGTTGAAAGCTTAGAAGAAGGTAAAGCCTTATTACAAGAAAAAATCGACAATGGAGAAGCATTAGAAACACTCCGTCAATTTATTAAACATCAAGGTGGTAACCCAGCGGTTGTTGATGATCCAAGTTTACTGCCGCAAGCGAAATATCAAACTGAAATTAAAGCAGACCGTGATGGTGTGCTTAGTGATTGGACAGCACATGAAGTCGGAGTAGCTTGTAGTCTACTTGGAGCAGGTCGCGAGAAATATACAGATGATATCGATCCAGCGGTTGGTGTAGTTCTTAAAGCGAAAGTTGGAGATTCAGTTAAAAAAGGCGATCCGATTGTTGTTATTCACTCGAATACAGAAGATATTTCTGAAGTTAAAGATAAATTAACAAAAGCCTTTAAGATTAGTGACCATAGTGAACCAATTCAATTAATTGTTGATACAATTAACCATGCATAGAAAATACTAAAAATCCCATTGTCTCATTGAAGAGGCAATGGGATTTTTTTAACGTCTTGCAAGGTATTTATAATCAATCTTACGTAATTCAGCGTATTCACGCAGTGGACCACGTAGTAATAATTGAGTTTCTTGTAGTTCTTGGATGTTATGACAGTTTAGTAATAGAAGCATATGTTTGATAGCTTTCTCCCAATCTAGGACGATTTGAGTAGCAGCATCGACGCCTTCTAAGTGGACTGTCTGAAGTAATTTACCTGATAGGCCAGTCGCTTTGGCACCAAGAGCCAATGCTTTAACGATATCGTAAAAGCTTCTGACTCCACCACTGGCTAGAATATTTACTTCTTTTTGTAAAGAAAGTGATTCTAACAATGATTCTGGAGTTGTTTGACCCCATTCACCAAGTAAACTGAAATCAATGGTGTCACGACGATCATTTTCGATATTAACGAAGTTTGTCCCACCTCGTCCGCTGACATCAATGTTTTTAACACCTAGTGAAATTAGTTCTTCCATCGTTTCTTTGCTCATACCAAAACCGACTTCTTTAACAATGACTGAAACATCTAAGCCTTCAACAATTTGTTGAATATTTTCTTTCCAGGTTGAGAAATCACGGTCACCTTCAGGCATCACAACTTCTTGGGGGGTATTCAAGTGAATTTGTAAGGCATTAGCATCTAACAGGTCAACGGCGCGTTTAGCGTTTTCTAAGTCATGGTGCGCACCTAAGTTTGCCATAACGAAGCCGTTTGGATTATTTTTTCTAATAATCGTAAACGAATCTCTGACTTCAGGTTCTTTCAAAGCAACACTGACGGAACCAGATGCCATCGCTAAGCCTGTCTCATGCGCAAGTTTTGATAGCGAATCATTGAATTGTTTCGTATAGGTTGAACCACCTGTCATCCCATTGATATAGAAAGGAAAACGGTGAGTCGTATTTGCCCATTGAGTTGACGTATCTATTTGGTCAAATTTCACATCGCTGAATGAATGATGCATAAAGCGGATATCATCAAACGCCGATGTTTGTAATTTACTTTGTTGTTCTAAAGCCAAGTTCACATGATCATCTTTTCGTTGTTGAGCAAGTGAAGGTTGATTTTCTTTTGTCATAATTGCCTCCGATACTATGTTGTTTCCGTAGAGAAGGGTGGAGTCACTTGCAGTGGTAAAGCTACAATATCTTCCGATTCCCATTCTTTAATTAAAGTCTCTGTTTCGATATCTTGATGGCCGATAGCAATGCCACAATCTCCGCCGCCAGCTCCCGAGGATTTAGCAATGTAAGAGTGTGGAAGGGCTGTTTCAATAAATTGAGTCAGTTCTTTTGTTTCAATGTTTAGTTGATAAGTCCGGCTCAATTCTAATAATAATTGACGATATACTTGAATTTCATCTTGAATGCTTGCTAAGTTCTTAGCTTGAAAGCCACTACGCATGCGTTCAACCGATGTCATTGCGCTCTTTAAGAATGATTTGAAGACGTCATCTGATGGATTTGATCGTTCAAGTAATTGCCCGACTAAGTTCTCAGTTGAAGCAGGTGATTGAGTCCAACCAATAAGTAAGGACAATTCTTCAGGAACATTCAGTGATTCAATGACAAGGTCTGGCCAATTCTTTAGAAGCAATGAAGCCAACGGTGTATTAGCATGAACCATCTCTTTCAACCACTCACGGTCAAAAGATTGATAATAAACCCAGCCACCAGTCGTAATTGTCGCGATATCAGCCAAACTCCCATTTGATTTCGATAAAGCCAACGCAATCGCAGCCAGTTTAAAGATAGTCACATGGTCTAATGCTTGTACTCCATGATAAGCTAATATCCCTTTAATCGTCGCTACGACAATTGCACCACTTGAGCCTAAACCGAATTTTAACCCATCTTTATTAATTAAGTCTGAATTAAATTGAATATTATAATTTAAAATAGAGACATTTAAGCTTCGTAAAAGTGATTCAGTGACACGAATCGCATTAATACAATAGTGCCAACCAGTTGCAGTATTTGGTGCAACTTGGAAATGATTATCTTTTCGATCATAATTCAAAGGACCTAATTCAGACAAATTAGTCGTTATTACTCCACCTTCAGTATGCTCACTCGCAGTAACTCGAGCAGTTAAGAATTGATCGACCGCTATAATAATAGCCGGTTGTTTCGGGAATAAAATCGCATATTCACCCGTTATAAATAATTTCCCTGGTACTTTAACGGTACTAGATTCATTGAAGGACGTTCGATTGAAAAGATCCTGTATCGATGTTTGTGTTGACAATATCTACACTCCTAACTAATCTTATGCGGTCCTTTTCCAGGTCCAGTTATAACTAGACGATCACTTGAAAAATGTTTTTCAAAGGCTTTCTTAATTTCTTCGGCCTGGCTTAAACGGCAAAGAACTTTCACGTTTGGTCCAGCATCCATTGTAAAGTAACAAGGAATGCCAGCCTCACGAAGTTCTCTGACGATGTTCATTGCAGTCAGAGATTCAGGTTCCCAATAAGTCATACTTGGATCAGCAGCAATAATCGTCGCATGCATCTTCATCGCATTATGTTCTGCGATTTGTCCAATCGTCGGAAAATCTCTATTCTCAATGGCAGGAATGATTGCTTCCAAATCTTCAGCCACTGTTTCCGGCCAAAGTTTGTAGAAAGGAGAAGTTTCGATAGTATGTTCCATTCCGACACGACTACTAATTTTCTTTTGTTCTTTATTAATCATAACAACAAGCATACCAATATCCCAATCAGCCTCATCAATCATCTCAGCAAAACTTGAATCCGATTCGTTCCCAATTCCTTTATGCCAAACGGTAAAGCCACCAAATAAACTACGAGTAGCACTTCCAGAACCACGACGAGCGTAGGTAGACAGTTCTTTATTCGATAGATTTGTCTCAAATAAATCATTACAGGCACTAGCTAAAGCTGCAAAAGCCGATGCCGAAGAGGCAAGACCGGCTGCAGTTGGAACATGATTGGTACTGTTTACGTGTACTGGTCGATGTATACCAGATAAATCTCTGAACATATTAATAAAACGCGATACTTTCTCGATCGCGTTAATGTCTTGTATTTGACCATCTAAGGTAAAGGTATCCTCATTGGATTGAGAATTCCATTCTAAAGTTGTTTCTGTATAAAATTGATCAAGCGTCAAAGAAAGACTACTTGTAACGGGAAGGAACAATTCTTTGTTTCGTTTTCCCCAATACTTAATTAAAGCAATGTTAGTATAAGCACGATACGTTGTTGTATCCATTTGTTTATGTTGCATTATAAACCTCACCTTATATTGTTTTTAAATCTAATGACCAAGTTTTTGTTGCGCCCGCATCCATCATTGCTTGTTGAATCAAATCGGCTTCGACTTTAGTTTGAGCTAGTGCGATTACACAGCCACCGAAGCCTCCGCCTGTAAGTTTAGCACCTAAAGCACCGGCTATCCAAGCAGCGTTAACGATACGGTCAATATGGGCATTTGAAATCTCTAATTGATTGAGATAGTAATGGTTATATGTCATCAAGCGACCTAATTCATTGATATCTTTCCCTTGAATCGCATCAACAGATTGTTGGACAAAGCCACCAATGGCCCTCATCACCGTTCTAATAAAATCTGGTTTCGATTCTTTTAATTGTCTCACCTTACTCACGGCTGTCTTCGTCTGACCTGGCATATCACTGTCAGCTACAACTAAGTAAGCATCTAGGTTAATTTTAATCGTTTTTGCTGTTTGACTTTTACGATAAATAACCGGTGAATTTGTACTAGCTAAAAGAGTATCTAAACCACTTGTTGATTCATGGGCGATAACCTCGGCTTGATTCACAATGAAATTCAACTGATAATTAGATATTTCTTGCTTGTAAAAATCACACAAAGCACGAACTAGCGCGACACTAACCGCAGCTGACGAACCCATACCTCGCCCTGAAGGAATCGAACTATCGATAGTAATATCCATAGGCGTATTCGCTAATTTAAAGCTACTCAGAGTCACTTCAATAGCTTGCTTAAGGTTATCTAAAGATTCCGGCGCATCTTCTATAATGCCATCATAATATGAACTATGAATGTAAGTATGATTAGATTTAGAAGGAGTGATCGTCACAGTCACATTGGCCGAATTAAAAGGTAATGCAATCGCAGGGTAGTCGTAGACAACCGCATGCTCTCCCATCAATATAATCTTACTATGAGCCTTACCTATACCAATAAGTTGTTTCGCATTTGAAGTCATTAATTTAGATTGATAATTATGTCGCTTTGATATGTCCATTTTCTACCTCCCATCACTTTTTTTATTTATATAAAATATTATTATTATATCACATTATTATTTTACATAAATACTATTAGAATACAACCTTTAGTAAGCATTTCCATAAGGAATAGTGTTAAAAAAAGTGACTATTTCTATATATTTTAATTAAATGTATCTATAAAAATATCGAATGAGATAAGCTAAAACCCGAACATTCACTCGAATTTCTAGTTTATTTATCGGAGTTTTATTGTGTATTACTTTTAACCGTGGTAAAATTCTAAAATTAATACACTAAGAAATTCAATCGAATTGATAGTTTAATTATATAATATTCAACAGTTTTTGCAATAAATCGTCCCGAAGCTTTAATCATCACGCTTTTTTTGAGTGGATAATTAGAAGTTATAGTCGTTGTTAGTAAAATTTATGAAAATGGTTTCTTTCAAGCCTTTAAACTATTCCTGGAGAGTGCTAAAATACTTATAATTAAAGTAAAGTCTAAGGAGTGGTCATTTGACTAGCGAATTATTTACACATTATTCTAGAAAAGAATGGGAACGATTTAACCAAATGAAAGGAAACCTAAAACCAATTGTAGGATTGGAAGAATTGGTTTCCTTAAACGACCGATTATCACAACAAGATGTGAAAGAAGTCTACGTCCCACTAGTTCATTATATTGATGTAATGCTTAAGAACAAAGATGAATATGAAGTAGAACGTGATAAATTCTTTGATATTATCGGTGAGAAAAGTTCATTTGAGAATAATACATTCATGATTGGTGTATCCGGAAGTGTCGCAGTAGGAAAGAGTACTTCAGCGAGAGTACTTCAGCGCTTGCTTCAGAAATACTATCCTGAGAAGCGGATTGAATTAGTGACAACCGATGGATTTCTATACCCAAATGAAGAACTAGAACGACGTGGAATAATGAAACGGAAAGGATTCCCGGAAAGTTATGACATGCCTCGTTTACTAGAGTTTATGAGTAAGGTAAAAATTGGGGTAGAGGATGTTGAATATCCGACATATTCACATGAAATCTATGATATAGTACCAGGAGAAGTTCAAGTTATGAAGAAACCTGATATCTTAATTGTTGAAGGAATTAATGCCTTTCAACTACCGGAAAACCAACAAACGTATATGAATGAGTTTTTTGATTTTTCAATCTATATAGATGCCGATCCACTTCATATTAAAACCTGGTTTATGGACCGGTTCAAGATGCACATGGAATCAGCGAAAGATGATCCAACGAACTATTTCTATGAAATTACCAAATGGCCATCTGAAAAAGTGGAAGACTACGGGAATGAAATTTGGTATACAATTAACTTAACCAACCTTGTTCAACATATTCAACCAACAAGAGGTCGGGCTGATGTAATCTTATATAAAGGAAAAAATCATTCGATTGACAATGTTTACGTACGTAAATATTGATTAAAAAAGGAGAATTGCATGGAAACAAATTTATTAGATATTGAGAAAATCGTTGTATTAGACTTCGGAAGTCAATACAATCAATTAATTACAAGACGTATCCGTGAATTTGGAGTATTCAGTGAATTATTACCCAATGACACAACGGCTGAAGAAATAAAAGAAATGACTGGCGTTAAAGGGATTATCCTTTCAGGAGGGCCTCATAGTGTCTATGCTCCAGGCTCATTTGATATTGATCCAGCTATTTATGATTTAGGTCTTCCAGTATTTGGAATTTGTTACGGAATGCAATTAACAACTAAATTATTTGGCGGAGAAGTTGAAGGTTCAAACAAACGTGAATATGGCCAAATGCCAATTAACATCAGTAATAATGAAGCGGGAATCTTTGAAGATTTAGAAGAAACTGAAACAGTTTTAATGAGTCATTCGGATTTAATTACAAAAGTACCCGAAGGCTTCACTGTTACAGCAAGTAATGAAAGTACACCGATTGCTGCGTTTGAGAATACAGAACGTCAAATTTATGGTGTTCAATTCCACCCAGAAGTTCGTGCAAGTGTTCATGGAAATGACATGTTACGTAACTTCATCTTCAATATTTGTAACGTTTCTGGAGAATGGTCAATGGAGAACTTTATTGATATTGAGATTGCGAAAGTGCGTGAACTTGTTGGCGACCGTAAAGTATTATTAGCTTTATCAGGTGGAGTTGATTCAAGTGTCGTTGGTGTGCTTTTACAAAAAGCAATTGGCGAGCAATTAGTCTGTATCTTTGTCGATCATGGATTACTTCGTAAAAACGAAGGTGACCACGTGATGGCAGCTTTAGAAGAATTCGGCTTAAACATTATCCGTATTGATGCTAAAGAGAGATTCTTTTCTAAATTAGAAGGAGTAAGCGATCCAGAAGAAAAACGTAAAATCATCGGGAATGAATTTATTTATGTCTTCGATGATGAAGCGACTAAGTTAGAAGGAATTGACTTCTTAGCTCAAGGAACACTTTATACAGATATTATTGAATCTGGAACGAAAACGGCTCAAACAATTAAATCTCACCACAATGTGGGAGGTTTACCAGAAGATATGCAGTTTGAATTAATTGAACCGCTAAACACATTATTCAAAGATGAAGTCCGTGCATTAGGAACGGCTTTAGGTATGCCAGATTCAATCGTTTGGCGTCAACCATTCCCTGGACCAGGATTAGGAATTCGTGTGTTAGGTGAAATTACTGAAGAAAAAGTTGAAATCGTTCGTGAATCTGACGCAATCTTACGTGAAGAAATTGCTAAACATGGTTTAGACCGTGATATCTGGCAATACTTTACGACTTTACCAAACGTAAGAAGTGTTGGGGTTATGGGAGATGGCCGTACATACGATCATATGGTCGGAATTCGTGCAGTAACGTCGATTGACGGAATGACTAGTGAGTTCGCTCGCATTTCATGGGATGTATTACATGAAATTAGTAAACGAATTGTCAATGAAATCCCTCACGTTAACCGCGTAGTGTATGATGTGACAGGTAAACCACCTTCAACAATTGAGTGGGAGTAACACCAATTTTCTTTAAGAGAAAATGTTGGTGTTATACCTGCAAAGAGTACTAGGCTTTTTCCAAGTCGAAGACGCCGGGAAAAGTCAGGACCTTACTGCTGGGAATAAGAAATATTAAATGAAATAGGCTGGATGACATGAAATTTGTCATCCAGCCTATTTTTTGTGATTCTAACCCTCATTCAACACTTTCTCCAACAACTCAGGATTATCTGTCATAATCCCATCAACGCCTTTAGCAATCAAATCATGCATAGTTCCTTCGTCATTAATCGTCCAGTAATAAACATCTAGTCCGCGTTGACGTGAGCCGTTAATGATATTTTTCTGCGTCAAGTCTAACCCATGTTGGGTCGTTGGTAGTTGGAAAGCTTGCGCATCTGTATGTGCAAGCCCATTCAGTCTTAAAATCATCTTTGTTAAATAAGAGGTTGCTTCACTGACACCGGCACCAATAGCTACTTGACCTTGAGATACTTCTTTGAAGCGTCTGTTAATCTTATGGTCGAAACTGCCTATAACGACTTTATCTTCCATATGGTACTTTTGAATTAGACGCCACATCTCTTGAATTAAGTCTTCGTAAAGCGCTGGGTCATTAGTATCTTTTAATTCAATGACAGCAGGTGTGTGAGGGAATAATAAGAATATCTCTTCGACAGTTGCTAGTTGAACACCTTGATCTTGATAAGGATAATTACCTTCTAAATCTTGGAATGTTACACCCGCATCGAACGATTTAATCTCAGTTAAAGTGAGTTGGTTAATATAGCCACTCCCATCTGTAATTCTATCGACAGTAGGGTCATGACTGGCAATGAGATATCCATCTTTGGTAATATGAACATCATACTCGAACATGTCTGCTCCGGCTTGTGCAGACCTAGCGAATGCTTCTAAGGTTTCCTCAGGTGCCAGGGCACAACCTCCGCGGTGGGCTATATTTAAGGGTCTGTCTTGTTTCTCATAATTAAAGGGTGTCGTTTTTTCTTTAGGTGGCCATGCATAGATTGCTAACCAAGTTGGAATTACTACACCCGCGATACCTAATGTTTTCTTCCATAGTGAGCTCATAGTGATCCTCCTATCATCTTGATAGATTAATTATATCAAAATTTTTATAAGATAGTTAGAAAGAAAAACACCTAAGAACATCATTGTCTCAGGTGTTTTCATTCGTAGATTAGTCTTCTAACTCAATTACTGGAAGGTCACTAATTTTGATGCCGTTGATTTCTTCTTGTTCAACGGACACATCATCACCATTAAAGTATTGAGCGGAGATCTCTGCTAAAGTGCCATCTTCTTTCATCTCAACTAAGACAGCATCAATAGCTTCTTGAAGCGCGTTTGATTCATTATTATAGACGAAGGCACTGAATGAAGGGTTGTAGAATACATTCCCAAGTTTAACACCTAAGTCGCTAAAGAAATCAATAGAAGTCTTTTGTAAGTAGTAGTCATTAGGGATGAAGTCAGTACGTCCATTCGCAACATCTAGGAAATATTGATCGTTTGTTGCGTTGTCATAAGTCACAAGTTCAGCTCCTAATTGAGCGGCTACTTGCATATAGTTGGTTGTCGCTCCACCAGCAGCTTTTTTACCAGCAAAGTCTTCAATCGATTCAATACCTGAATTATCAGATAAACGGACAACGATCGAAGTGAAACTGTATTTAATAGGTTCACCGATTAAGAAATCTTTCTCACGTTCAGCAGTGGGTTGAACTCCTTCAGCGACCAAGTCAACTTGACCTGACTTCACAGATGTTAACATTCCGTCAACACCCATCTCCATGAACTCAACTTCAAGACCTAGGCGATCAGCTACCTCACGAATTATATCAATATTATATCCAACTAATTCGTTGTCCTCATTATAATAACCACTAGGGTAGAGCGTACCTGATATGGCTGCGATGAGATGACCTCTTTCTTCTACGCGACTTAAGGAATCATCTTCTTGAGCTGAGACAGCCGTGAATTGTGTGAAGAAAAGTGAAACGATAACTAATGCACTAAAGAATTTTTTGAACATTTTTTACTCCAATCATTTTTAATTCTAAGGAGACATGCGTTTGCTAGGGGGAGTTATCTGATCTGGCTTATATAGTCGCTCTAAGTAATCTTGTAAGAAACCATAAATAACACAGATAATCCAATAAATAATTGCGATAAGAAAGTACATGGTCATATAGTCATTATTAGCTCCACCGACAATTTTAGCTTTTTGGAAGATTTCTGGAACAGTAATCATGGCTGTCAGTGAGCTTCCTTTTACCAAGTCCAATAAGACGTTACTCAAGGCAGGAATCGCAATACGAGTGGCTTGAGGGAAAATAATTTTTCTCAAAACTTTTCGTCGATTCAATCCCAAAGACTGAGCAGCTTCCCACTGACCCTTGTCGATGCTTTCAATAGCTGAGCGAATAATCTCAGAACTGTAAGCACTGCTTGTTAGTCCAAAGCCAAGGACCGAAGCTTGAATAGCTGTCAGCATAAGATTGGCTAAAGGGAGACCAAAGTATAAAAAGAATAAGGTCACGAGTACTGGCACACCTCTGAAGAAAGAAACATAGAACCGAGCGAGGATTCTAAGTAGCCTTGATCTTGAGATTCGCATAAGGGCAAGGATTGTTCCTCCGATAAGACTCAGGATGAAACTTAACAGTGAGATAGCAATCGTATAACTAAGCCCTTCGAGTACAAAAGGGATACTTTCAAGCGCAAGTTGGGGATTAAAAATATAATCCCATCTGATATCTGATAAAATAATTTTAGTCACTGATCCTCTCCTTTGAAAAAATATAAACAATAAGTATGTTATCACTAGATTTTAATAAATACAAGTTTTTGAATTGCGTTTTCTATATATAATTGGAAGAACAAATCTGATGAAAAAAGGAGCCATCATTGACATTAAAACACTATTTTGACTATAATTAATATACTGCTTTTTAAGAATTTTCATAGATTGAAGTGAGGTTAATATGTTTGCAATATTCAAAAAATTAGCATGGTTCTTTAAACTGAGATGGAAAACCTATGCACTTGCCATAGGTGGCTTAACTACCTGTGCCATCTTATCAGCGATTATCCCATTAATTATCGGAGGATTAGTCGATTCAATGGCAACCGGGACTATTACTTGGGACCACTTAATACAACAGACTGGATTACTCCTTGGTATTGGCTTACTTATGTATGGATTAAGATACATGTGGCGCAGTAATTTGTTTGGGAATTCAACATTGTTAGAAGCGATTATGCGTAACCGTTTGTTTGATCATTTTACTAAGATGGATCAGAAGTTATACGGGCAATATCGTACTGGTGATTTAATGGCACATGCGACGAATGACTTAGCTGCTTTACGCTTTGTTGCTGGTGGGGGAATTATTACTTTAACTGATTCCTTATCAATCACTGTCGTGACTTTGTTTTCAATGATTTTTATTATTGACTGGCAATTGACCTTGTTTACTATTTTACCTTTCCCATTATTGATTTTTGTTGCCCAATATTTAGGAAAATTAATTAATAAGTATTTTAGAGGGTCATTAAAAGCTTTCTCTGATATGAATGATCATGTACAAGAGAGTGTCTCCGGAATGAAAGTGATTAAAGCTTTCGGTGAAGAGGAAGAGGAAGAGGATTACCTAGATTTTGTTAAAGAAACGGACAATGTCGTTGAAAAGAACAAGAAAGTATTCCGAATTGATTCGGCTTATACGCCTGTCATCGATGTGATTACTGGTTTAACTTATGTATTAACGATCTTTTTTGGGACATACTTTATCCAAAATGGTCGTATTACTTTAGGAGACTTAATCGCTTACCTAAGTTATTTAGGAAATATGACTTGGCCATTATTAGCTGTTGGAAGATTAGTGAATACAATGGAGCGCGGGAATGCGAGTTATGATCGAGTAACTGATTTGCTATCTGAAAAAGCAAGTGTCGTCAATGATCCCAATCCTGTTAAAAACTTAGAATATAATGATTTAAAAGTAAATATTAATACCTTTAGTTATCCAGATTCAGAAGTAGAAATTTTAAGTGATATTCACTTTAAACTGGAAGAAGGGGATACTTTAGGCATTGTTGGCCGAACAGGGTCTGGAAAGAGTTCCTTGTTTAACTTATTAGTGCGAAATTTTGATGTTGAATCTGGAGAAATCCTTATTGATAACACACCACTGAATAAGATTGATATGACAGAATTAAATGATCGAGTTGGGTATATTTCACAGAACAACTTACTTTTCTCAACGACAATCCGAGAGAACATTCGCTTCGGTCGTCCAAATATGACACAAGAAGAAGTCGAATATTATGCAAAGGTTGCAGATGTTCATGAAGACATCCTAACTTTCTCAGATGGTTACGATACCTTGGTTGGAGAACGCGGTGTGAGTTTATCTGGTGGGCAGAAGCAACGGATTTCAATCGCTCGAACATTAGCGATGAATCCAGAAATATTAATTATGGATGATGCGCTTTCCGCTGTGGATGCTAAGACAGAACAAAGGATATTAACGAACTTACGTGAATTCTGTCAAAAAGGGATCACAATCATAGCGACTCATCGATTAAGTTCAATTATGCGTGCAGATGAGATCCTAGTCTTAGATAATGGGCATATTAGCGAACGAGGAACTCATGAGCGGTTACTCTCGTTAGAAGGTTGGTATGACAATATGTTCCGTCAACAACAATTAGATCAGAAAATTTCAGAAAGTGGGGAAGACAATGAGTAATACGAAACAAAGAAAAACAAGCTTCTCACTAAAAGAGCAATGGAACATATTACGTTATTTATTCTCATTTGCGAAATCTGAAACTAAATGGTTTATCTTATCTATTGTTATGATGGTTATTGCTTCTGCTTTATCAGCTTACTTACCTATTATTATTCAACAATATATTGATGAGTACTTATCGACAAGTTCAGCAACAATCCAAATTACTTTACAAGTAGCTGGAACGTACCTTGTTTTATTACTTTTAAGAATGGTCATTGTCTACGTTAAAGATTACACTTTTAAATTAGCATCCGAGCATACGGTAGCGAATATGCGAAATAATTTGTACCACAAATTAGGGAAATTAAGTTTAGATTACTTTAACAAAACACCTAATGGTGAAGTTGTCTCACGTGTGACGAATGATACCGAGACAATTAAAGAATTTTGGAATGTGTTTTTAACATTTTTCGATGGTTTTATTAATGCAACGATGATTGCGGTAGCGATGTTTTCACTTAGTGTATCGATGTCTTGGGTCTTCATGGCCTTTATCCCCGTCATATTCATCTTGATATACGTCTACCAAAAGATTAGTACTGTCATCTACCGTCGTATGCGCCAAGCGTTAAGTAAGGTGAATGCGCGCTTAAGTGAGTCAACAATGGGGATGTGGCTCATTCAACAATTCAATCAGACCCAGCGAATGAAAGAAGAATTCGATGAAGTAAACCAGGAATACTTAGTGGCTAGAACTAATATGTTCAAGATGAATGCTGTGCTATTAATGCCTGCCATTAACCTTATTGAACAAATTGTGTTGGTCATTGTCATCTGGATCTTTGCTGCGCAATTACTTTCGGGTTCAGTCGTTGATATTGGGATTATTTACGCTTTTACGTCTTATTCTAAGTCATTCTTCCATCCAATTGGAGGGATGTTAGACAGCTTGAGTATTTACCAAGATGGGCTAGTTTCAGCCTCTCGCGGGATGGCTTTACTAGCAAATGAGAATACAGAACCTCAACCAAATGCGAATGCAGTGGATTCATTGATTGATGGTCAGATTAACATTGATGATTTGTATTTCTCGTATGATGGTAAAAATGATGTATTGAAAGATATCGATTTAGAAGTGTCTCCGGGAGAAATGATTGCGATTGTTGGTCATACCGGATCTGGAAAGAGTACAATCATTAATCTGTTAATGCGATTCTACGAATACCAACAAGGATTAATTTCCGTTGATAAAGAAGATATTCGTGGTTACACCAAACGAAGTATTCGCTCTCAAATCGGCTTAGTCCAACAAGATGCGTTCATGTTCTATGGTAATTTCTATGACAATATTCGTTTACATGGAAACTATTCAGATGAAGAAGTGAGAGAAGCTGCAGAATTTACAGGAGCAGATCACTTTATTAAATCAATGGAAGATGGTTATCGTTCTCACATCAGTGAGGGGGGAACTTCACTATCAGCTGGTCAGAAGCAGTTAATTAATATTGCACGTACGATTATTCGAAATCCGCGAATTTTAATCTTAGACGAAGCTACGGCCAATATTGATACGGAGACGGAGCAGTATATACAACAAAGTCTTGAAAAGATTCGAGAGCAAGCGACATTAATTGTCATTGCCCACCGACTTTCAACAATCAAAGATGCTGACAAAATCTACGTTCTGCACAAAGGCCGTGTTATCGAACAAGGTCATCATGATGAACTGATTAAATTAGAAGGAACATATTACGATATGTACCGCCTGCAATCTTTGCAAGGAAAAGTATAAGAAAAAAAGCAAAGTGTGCTAACTAGCCACTTTGCTTTTTTTGTCTAAACAATCTGTTAAATAGACAATAGCCCTCTCAATAAAGAGAAGGCTACCTAACTATTCAATATTATTATTCTAAAGTTCTTTCTTGTAACTATTACTTAAAATTAATTCTTTCTCATTTAAACGATATATTCCCATAACCTCTAATATACCCTTGTAACCCTTTAGTTACGCCAGTTTGATTAAATTTCATCAAAACAAATTAAATTCTTGCATAAAAAATATCTTTCGCGTATTAACTAGTATAACACGTTTAGTATTAAATAGCGAATTCTGTAAATAAAATAATGATTCTTGTTGTAAATTTACTTGTGAATAACTATCCAATATATATTAAATTTTAAATAACAATATATTATATTGAAGTAATATATACCGGATTAATTTTGACTTTTATATAAAATAAAAACAATTTATTACTAATATTCAAATGGGTATTGTTATGAGGTGTCTTGTTAAATGCTGTTAAATAAGCATTTTAAATGACTGAGTTCTGAATATTTGAAATGGTATTAAAATGTGATACAATTAATCTGTTAAAAAAATTGGAGGTTTTGTCATGAAAATTATTGTTGTAGGTACTTCACATGCTGGGTATGAAGCAGTGCAAACTATCTTAAAAGAAGATTCAAATGCTGAGATTCATTTATATGAACGCGGGGAAACAGCATCATTCTTATCTTGTGGGATTCAAAGTTATTTAGAAGATATCTCACCTTCATTAGATAGTTTACATTATGCGAATGAAGAAAGTTATAAAGATCAAGGCGTTAATGTTCATATGAATAGTGACGTAGTATCTGTGAATCCTGAAGCTAAAACTATTACGGTTAAAACTGCCGATGGAGAATCAGAAGAATCTTATGATAAATTATTCCTTAGTCCAGGAGCTGTACCCATTGAAATTCCAATTCCAGGAACTGATTTAGATAACTTATATTACTTACGTGGCCGCAATTGGGCAGATAAAGTAAAAGAACGTATGTCATCTGCTAAAAAAGCTGTTGTCGTAGGTAGTGGATATATTGGAATTGAAGTTGCAGAAGCTTATGCGAAAGCAGGAATTGATACAACGGTCATTGATTCATTAAATACTATCTTACCAACGTATTTAGATAAAGAATTCACTTCTGTATTACAAGAGAACGCACTTGAGCATGGAATGAAATTCCATGGCGGTGAAAAAGTTCAAGAAATCATTGGTGAGAATGGTTCTGTTGCAAAAGTTGTAACAGATAAAGGCGAATACGAAGCAGATACAGTTGTGATGGCTGTTGGTGTACGTCCAAACACACAATGGTTAGACGGTATTTTAGCACGTAATGAACGTGGCTTTGTTGAAGTGAATGAACATATGCAATCAACATCGAACCCAGATATTTACGTAGCTGGAGATGCAACCTTAATTCCATTTGCACCAACTGGAGAAAAACGTGCCATTGCATTAGCTTCTAACGCACGTCGCCAAGGTGTGATCGCAGCTAAAAATATGCTTTCAGATAACAAATTCGAAATGCCAGCTGTATCAGGTACATCTGCATTATCATTATTTGATTACCACTTTGCTTGTACAGGAGTTAAAGACTGTGACGCAGATTCAAATACGGTTGATAGCAAATTCTATGAAGAGACGCTTCGTCCTAAATTCATTGGTGACGATACAACAGTTAAGATGAAAATTCACTTTGAAAAAGATACAAATCGTATTGTTGGTGCGCAATTAATGTCTAAAAAAGATGTTATGTTTGCGATTAACACAGTTTCAACAGCAATCTCAGCTGGCTGGACATTAGAACAATTAGCTTTAGCTGATTTCTTCTTCCAACCAGAATATGACAAACCATGGAATTTCTTAAATGTGCTTGCACAACAAGCTTTAGGAGAAACGTTTGGTAGTGACAAAGAATTATTCTAATTAATTAATGAGGCGCATCTTAGATTTTCTAATCTAAGATGTGTTTTTTATTAGTTTTAAATTAGAAAAAGTGTTGACAATCTCATTTAAAGGTGATAAATTGTATTTACTAAAGATATTTGGAGAGAGATAACATGAAAACTTTTAGCACACACACATTTAAATTAGCTACAATTATTAGCATTATTAGATAGTGTTTGTATCCGCAGTATAGATACAAACACGAAAAAACTTTCAAGTTTGTATCTATGCGTGCTAAGATTTTTGTTGCTCGTATAGACTAATAATCTAAACGAGTGGCAGATTCAAATCTCGCTTCTTAATATACAGCAGTCAAACCCTGTTTAGATTATTAGTTAATCTAAATAGGCTTTTTTTGTAATAAAAATTTGTTTAGGAAAGGGAATGAAGATTAATAATGGAAATGTCAGTTAAACCACAAGATTTAAATTGGGAAACCTTAGGTTTTGGATACATTAATACTGGTAAGAGTTTTAGAGCTTACTACAAAGATGGAAAATGGAGCGAAGGCCAAGTAGTAGAGGCCAATACAATCACAATTAGTGAAGCTTCGCCAGCCGTTCATCTAGGTCAACAATGTTTTGAAGGACTTAAAGCCTACAGAACTAAAGATGGTTCAGTTAACTTGTTCAGAGTAGATGAAAATGCGAAACGACTGGCACGTTCAGCTGATCAAGTGATGTTGCCACCGTATCCAGAAGAAGCGTTTGTTGAAGCGGTGAAAGAAATCGTCCGTGCAAACGAAGAATGGATTCCTCCTTATGGAACAGGTGCAACACTTTACATTCGACCATTCTTAATCGGAGTCGGTGATATCGTCGGCGTATCTCCGGCATCAGAAGCCTTATTCGGAATATATGTCACACCTGTCGGTGCATACTTTAAAGGCGGTTTACAACCCGCACCTTTCATGGTCAGTGAATATGACCGAGCTGCACCAAGAGGAACCGGATCAGCTAAAGTGGGAGGAAACTATGCCTCAAGTTTTAAAGCAGGAAAAGAAGCTCAGGTGCATAACTTTGCGGATTCAATCTTCTTAGACCCAGCAACACATACAAAAATTGAAGAGGTCGGGGCAGCGAACTTTTTCGCTATTACTGAAGATGATGTCTTTGTCACACCTAAATCACCGTCTATTTTACCAAGTATTACAAAATACTCTTTATTGCATTTAGCAGAACATGTGCTTGGTTTAGAAACTTTTGAAGGTGACGTCTTTATTGACCAACTGGATCACTACAAAGAAGCAGGGGCTATGGGGACAGCCGCAGTGATTACACCGATTGGAAGTATTACTCAAGGCGACAAGAAACATGTCTTCTATTCAGAAACTGAAGTCGGACCACTAACTAGAGCCCTTTATGATGAATTAACTGGAATCCAATTTGGTGAAAAAGAAGGACCCGAAGGTTGGATTCAAAAAGTTGAATTTTAATTGTTGATGACTTGGATTAAAAGAAAGGAATTATAAAAAATGACAAACAAAGCAGAATTACTATTTAAAGCTTACCGAGATAACGCACCTTTGGAAAAAGGGAAGTTTAATTTCGAATCGACTCAAGAAGCCTATCAAGTACAAGATGATGTACTTGCTCTGAAAGAAGAGAATGGTGAAAAACATCAAGGTTACAAAATCAGTTTAACGAGTAAAGAAACGCAAGATTTATTCAATAGTGACTCACCTTTATTCGGACAAATGACCGATGTCACTGTGAAAAAAGATGCTTCACTTTCATTAACTGATTACAATGAACCTCTTCTAGAAACTGAGTTAGTCTTCTTAGTTCAAGAAGATGTTAACGGCGACGATACAGACGAGGAAGTAATGAGAAAATGTTTGGTTGCCCCAGGGATTGAAGTACCCGATGGCCGTTATGATGACTGGTTCCCTAAGACAACTTTCTATGAAGTTATCGCAGATGGTGCAGTGAATGGGGCAGTCGTTTATGGAGAAGCCAAGCAATACAGTTATGACGATGTGAAAAATATCGAAGCAGTTCTGTATTTAAACGATCAAGAAGTCAAACGAGGAAATTCTGAAGAAGTATTAGGACATCCAGTTAATTCCGTGAAATGGCTAGCCAAAGCCTTAGAAGAGCGTGGGGAAAAATTAACTGCTGGTCGATTTGTCTCATCAGGAACATTTATGCTCCCAGAGAGATTAGAAGCCGGAAATTATCGCGTTGAATATGAAAATGTCGGTGACGTTCAATTAACTGTCAAACCATAAAAATCGGAGGAAAATAAAATGAAATTAAATAAATTAAGTAAGTTATTATTATCAGGTTTAACTTTAGTCGGTGCCTTAGCGATGCCATTCTCTAACAGTGTGAGTGCTCAAGAAGCAACAGGTGAACCAGTTGTTCTAGGAGTAAACTTAGAACTGACAGGACCCGCAGCGCCATACAGTGTACCCGCTGTCGAAGCCTTTGAATTGTTTGTTGAACAAAAGAATGCTGAAGGCGGAGTATTAGATGGACGCCCATTAGAACTTGTAGTCTTAGATAATAAGACAGATACAACCGAAGGAGTTTCTTTACAAACACGTTTAGCGAATGATGAAGACGTTGTTGCTGTCTTTGGACCAAACGCTTCTGCAGTTGTTAATGCAGCAAAACCTGTAATCGAAGAAAATAATAAACCAAATGTCCTTCCAGCGACGACAGGAGATGGCCTGACATTAGATAGTAACGGCGAAGCCGTAGAGAACTTATTTAGAGTTGCCTATGAAGATTCATATCAAGGACGTGCCGGAGCTGAATATGTTTATAATACACTTGGCGCTGAGAACACGCTTCTTATCGTAGATAACGCATTAGATTATTCTTTAGGTCTAGCGGACGCTTTCGTTGAAGATTATGAAGCTAAAGGAGGAACTGTTGTTGCAACTGAAGCTTATACTTCAGGTGATACAGACTTTTCATCACTGTCTACAGCAGTTTTAGGACATGAATTCGATGCCATTTATGTACCTGGTTACTATACAGAAACAGGCTTATTAGTCAAAGCACTCCGTGAAGTTGGCGTAACAGCACCAGTGGTTGGAGCAGATGGATTTGCGAGTGATACATTCGTAGAATTAGCTGGACCTGAAAACACAAATGACGTTCACTATACAACTCACTATGACACATCTTTAGAAAACGAAAAATCTAATAACTTTGTCGCAGACTATGAAGAAAAATTTGGTAAAGCCCCAGATACATTCGCTGCTTTAGGTTATGATGCGATTGCTTTCTTAGTTGACGGTATCGAAAGAGCTGGATCAACAGAGGCTGACGCAGTTAACCAAGCTTTAGCTGAAACTGTCGACTTCGAAGGAGTGACTGGTACATTCTCAATTAATGAAGAACATAACCCTGTGAAACCAGCCGTGATGGTTACCCTAGAAAACGGGGAAATTGTCAATGCTCAAGAAGTAAATGTGGAATAAATGTAATTAAAAAGAAGGAACTGTTCATTTTTGTACAGTTCCTTCTTTTTGTTTATGAGGAGGATTGAGAAACAAGCATTCAATTAAAATTCGAGTGCTCGTTTCCGGCTAATCAGTCATTCGATTAAAATTCGAGTGCTCGTTTCCGGCTAATCAATCATTATACTGGTCCTATGAACGTGGACAACCAGGCATATGCTCATTTATATCGTGAACAAATCCTATTTCAGCTATAAAATACGTGGACCAAGTAGTTTATTTCAGAATAATTATAGACCAGACGTCATTAACTGTTATTTTTATAGAAAAAGAAGCAAGAACAATAGTAAACTGTCCTTGCTTCCTAATATTAATAATGTTTTGTGAACTAGAATTGAAATCCTATCAGATATCGAATTTATGGCAGTAAATTCGGTATCTTTTATTTTACTTTAGTTACTGAATACTTGTGTTGAATAGATAATGATGTTGTCTCCATTTTCGTATGTATCAAGTTGAATTGCATGATCTAAATACGAACCATCCATCATGTTTTCATAGTGTCCTGGACTCTTCTTCCAATTATCAAATAATTTTTGAGCGATTTCTTCTGGTGCCGCATTGCGTGAGATATATGTTTGTTGCAGGTTCTCTCCGACAATCGTTCCACCTTGATCAAAGCCGGGTGCTGTGTAGAAAGATAATCCATTCGGTCTTGTATGTGAAAAATGTTCTGTAATTTCTGCTGTTCGACTTACGGCAGCATTTTGTAAATGATTACCATAATTCAACTGGCTCTGCCCATTATTTGACGTTCTTGATTGACTAAATTATGGAATTCTTGAGTAACGGCATCAAGATTGACATTATTTGTATCAGTTACAGTCGTATCAACGGGTGGTAATTCATCTAAAGTTGTATCTGCTACTTGACTATCTCCTGTTTGATCAGGCGATTGTGTTGTTTCTACTTCACTCTCCTGGGCAATCGTTGTAGGGATATCCCCTTCGGTTTTCGGAGTGTGTCCTGGAATGTTATTTGGGTCGTTATAGAATCTTTCTAACCAATAATCGTCATCATCCCAGTCGTCATCATAACGGTCATCATCATCCCAGTCGTCATCATCCCAGTCATCGTCGTCCCAATCGTCGTCATCCCAGTCATCGTCGTCCCAGTCATCGTCGTCCCAGTCATCGTCATCCCAATCATCGTCATCCCAGTCATCGTCATCCCAATCATCGTCATCCCAGTCATCATCATCCCAGTCATCGTCATATGCACCAGCGACGTGGATATCTTGGTTATCAATGAGTCCGATTAAGACATCTGCAGTATTCATATGATAATCTTCGCTCAGACCATTCAAGTCTAATAATTGCTCAACGGTCAAACCTGCAGCGGAAGCAATATTTGGAAGAGTGTCTCCCCACTGAACAACATAAGCAATCGAACCTGCTTCTTCTTGACGAAGTAATTCCTCTTTTATTTCTTCAGGAGATTTTTCTTGCCAACGATTAATCAATGCATCTAAAGCAGCATTTTGTTCATTTTGCACTACCGGATGGCTTAATACATTATTTGTTTGAGTTTTTTCTACATTTTCAGTTGCGGAATTAGCTAAAGCACTTTCTAAGATATCAGTCGAATGACTAAAAGCTAATCCAATGGAAGCAACAACACCAATTGATAATAGAGCCTTTTTAACACTAAAACCTTTTCTTCTTAATAGATATTTCTTGTTTCGCATTTTCGTACCTTCTTTCTTATTTTTGACTTTGCTTTGCCAGTCGATACATAATACGAAAGCTATATTAATTTTAGGGACCTTTTTGGAGGATAATTAGATTAAATCAATAAATATTTGTGCTATGATTTAACCAACTACAGAAAAAGGTCCCTAAATTGTTAAAAAGTTACGTATTATATATTGAGCAGATAGGAGGCATTTCAAATCGAAAAACAAATTGAGCAACTAATTGAAGAACATTACGGCTTCATAATAAAAGTAGTTAGTGAGACTACCAATCGATATGTTAATGTTCAAAATGATGATGCTTTTTCAATTGCTTTGTTAGCTTTTAAGGAAGCCGTTGAAAAATATGACGAGTCAAAAGGATCCTTATTGAATTTTGTAAAAGTGGTTATTCGAAGTCGTGTGATCGATTATCTAAGGAAAGAAAAAAAGAATGAAGAGATGGCATCCTTAGATTCGATGGAAGAATCAGGCGTACAATTTCAAGACGAATCGAGACAAAGCGAAAATGTATTAGCGATTGAAATTGAAGAGTGGAAAAGTACGATTGAAGACTTTGATATTAGTTTGGAGCAGTTAATAGAAGAATCTCCAAAACATAAAGATAGTCGCGAAAGAGCGATTCATATCTCGGAGAAATCAAGTAAACATAAGCCGATAACAATACCCTTATTTGAAAAGAAGCGTCTGCCTATAAAACTAACCGCAACATATAATAATGTCTCAGTGAAGGTTATAAAAGGAAACAAAGTGTTTATCACATCGACAATTATTATATTTAAAAATGGGTTAGCAAGCTTAATAGATTGGATAAAGAGGGGATAAGATGAGTAAATATGATGTAAAAGAAACGATTGTCATTGAAATCAAAGCAGATTACGTCATCGTCATGGACCCGAGTGGTGAAATTCATCGGTTGAAAAGAAAAGATTCTTTAGCCGTAGGCGATCAAATTTTTTACTTTGATTCTGATCGATACCAAGCGAAAGAAAAAGTTCGACATGTGAATTTTAGGCCACTAATAAGTCTCGTAGCGGTTGCAGCAGTGTTGTTCTTATTCTTTAATCTTTCTCAAAATATTTTTGGTCCTTCAGAACCTGCATATGCAGCCATTTCAATCGGAACACAAGAAGGTGTTCAAGTTGAACTGAATGATGATTATGAAGTCGTTAGAGTTATTAATCGACTGGGTGAAATGGAGAATGAAAGTATAACTGAAGGGGAAAGCTTAAGCGAAATTACACCTTCACTGGTAAGCCTCATTGATGAATCAGATTCCTTAGATGTTCTGATTGCTATCTCAGCCGCCAATGCGGATGATACGAATGCGATTGAGGATCTAGTAATAGATGAGTTAAGGAACGCAATGGCAAACAATAATATTGTTGTTATTAAAGGAACAATGGAAGACTACGAAAATGCGACTCAACAAGAAGTCTTACTTGGTGATTATCAATTGGCTAATGCAAATATTTCATTGTGGACAGATGAAGAAAGTCGCGTATTATCAGCTAAAGAAAAACGTGACCGCTTATCAGGAAACGCGGAGTATTATAATTTAAACCAAAGTAGTGAACGTTTTAGAGAATTGTTAGACAGTATTTATAATCGCTCAGAAGTTCAAGAACTACAAAGCTTCTTCCAAGGATTAGTTACACCAAAACCAACAGATAATAGTGAATTTAATTCAGAGGATGATTGGTTCGAATCGTTTTATGATGAAGATTCTTATAATACTAATGACAGTGTAAATAGTTCAGTGAATACTTATATAGAAGACGACGATGACTGGGATGACGATGATTGGGATGATGACTGGGACGACGATGACTGGGACGACAATGACTGGGACGACGATGATTTTGATGACGATGACTGGGACGACAATGACTGGGATGATGATTTAGACGATGATGATGATTAATTTTTGAAAAAGGTACCTAAAAACAAATCGACATTCGTATTATTTAATAAGCCGAGCAAACGGTAAAAAAATAAGGGAGAGATAGAAAATGAAGATGAAAAAATTCCTTCTACTCAGTGCATCAATGCTTGCTCTAAGTGGCATCACGCCTGTAGTAAGTATTAATGCGCAAAATAATGATGTTGGTACTGTTGCGATTTCTCAAGAACAAACAAGTGAGTTACAAAATGCTTTTGATGAGGCAGTTTCACTTTATCAATCATACTATCCAAATGCCGAACTAACAGATATTGATATTCACATGCATCAAGAAACAGGGCAGTTTATTACAAGAGTTCTTGGCCGTGGTGAGACAGAAGCATATCAATTAATTAGATATAACGGGGAAAACTTTTTTGCAAGTAAATCTAGAGATGATGACGATGATAATTTAGCTATAAATGTTGATGAGCTGGCTTCCATCGAAGAAATCACTCAATCAGTCATGGATCACACTCAAAATAATAATATCGTTAATTGGAGTTTAGATAGTGATGACGATGATGATATCAGTGATGACGATAAACTAGAGTGGGAGATTACACTCATTGATGGTAATCGGGAAATCGAAGTCGAGATTGATGCCTTAACAGGGGATATTCTTGACCAAGATGATGGTAGAGATGACATTAATGACGATGTAAATGATGACGATAACGACGATGATGATCGCCATTACTACCGTCAATTCTATAATGATTATAGTGGAAGCCGCCCAACAGTTTATGATAATAATTATTACTATGGACGTGATGATAATCGTTACGATGACGATGATTGGGATGACGACGACCGTTATGACGATGACTGGGACGACGATGATTGGGATGATGATGACCGTTATGATGATGACTGGGACGACGATGACTGGGACGATGATGACTGGGACGATGATGACTGGGACGATGATGACTGGGACGATGATGACTGGGATGATGACGACTGGGACGATGATGACTGGGATGACGATGACTGGGACGACGATGACTGGGATGATGACGATTGGGACGACTAACGAGACGCATCGTTTAAATTAAGACGATTCAAACTAAGTTGAATAATTATTTTTAACAAGAAAAAAACGTAATGAAAGTGGATTTGCTTCCCCTCTTCATTACGTTTTTATTTGTTTATCTTTTGAAGCTAGTCGCAGATCCAAGTTCCATTTTCAACGCGACACGATGCGCCAGTATTATCACCTAATACTTGAAACTGAGGTGTCGTAGGTTTAGTGATATTAATATTTGCTTCTTGTGCTGCTTGCTCTAAAGCTTGTTCAATAAGCTCTTGAGGTTGGGCACCACTAATTAAGTATTTTTTATCAATGACTAAAGCTGGAGCTCCTTGGATACCATAAGCGTTAACCAGGGCTAAGTCATTTAAGACAGCCTGTTTAGTTTCATCATTATTTGCTTGGTTCTTCCATGAATCAAAGTCGATGGACGTCTCTTTTACTAAGTCATCAATGACTTGTTGATCTGCAATATTTAAATTACGTACGAACAAGCCTTCTTGAAGTTTATCAAAGACTTCCCAGTACATTGAATCGCCACCAATTAAACCAGCAGCTTTAGCTGCAATTAGACCGGGTTGCGAATGAGGGAAGTTGAAGTCCGTCTGTTTCATGCCATCGATATTAAAGCGGTGCTCATCATCATTTTGATTTGCGGCTTCCCAATGGTTTAATACTTCTGGTTTAACTGCTTCATGACTTCCGAACATTTGCTCAAAGTGTTCTACTTCCCAACCAAGGGCAAATGAGCGGTGTTGTATATCTAAATTTTGATATTTATCCATGACTTTTCGCAAGCGATTTGACATCGGAAAGCAAAAAGAACAGATAACATCGTGGAAAAATTCGATTTCTAGCATAATAGCCTCCTTTATTTCGTAGTGTTAGTATAGCATATACACCCATCGTTACAATAAGCATTTGATTGTGTAAGCGGTAAGATTGCTTAACTTTTTTTCTGCCAGACTAGTTTACGCTCGGGGTGTTCAATATTTGATAAGTATAAGCGGTCTCCTTCAATGTTAACTGAACGTTTTTGTTTTGATCCTCGATATGCAGGGATAAGGCTTAATTCCACAGAAGTAGTCATCACAGCTTTTTCTTCATCCAAACTAAAATGTCCTGAATATGCATGATACCCATGCATTCCCATGGCTTTCTCAACATCCGTTCTATAGTGAGTGACGGCATCTTTAGATAAAGCTTCTTTTGCCATTATTTGAACAGAGAATAAGCCCGTGTGATCAAAGACTATATATCCTGTAGCATCTTCACCTAAAGGATAAAAAACTTGGTCATTTTGATCGACTGATTCGAATGATTTAAGTGACCAAGTGGTTCCGATTAATTGTTCTTCTAAGTTTTTCATATTTACCTCCAGATATTTTTACATTAAGTACAGAATACTATAAATAGTCACTTTTAGCTGTATTATCGCTTGTGTAACACTTACCAATAATATTCTAAATTCAAAAAAAGGAAATAATATTATAGTAAATTAATTGACAAATTAAGTAAAAAGAAGCAAAATATAATTAGTTTTTAACTATCCTGTAAGGAGGATTTAATTATGATAAATATTGGAATTGTAGGTTACGGTAACTTAGGGCGCGGTGTAGAGGCTAATTTAAAGAATGCGCCAGATATGAACTTAGTGGGGATTTTCTCTCGCCGTAATCCAGATACTTTAGATACAGAAGCAACGGCGTATCATATAGATGATATCTTAAATTTTAAAGATGAGATTGATGTATTAATCTTATGTGGTGGGTCGCGTTCGGATATTCCGGAACAAGGACCCGCTTTAGCAGAACATTTTAACACTGTAGATAGCTATGACAATCATAGCCAGATTCCGAACTATCTTGAAAGTATGGACAGTGTGGCAAAAGCACATAAATATGTGTCAATTATTGCGACGGGTTGGGATCCAGGATTGTTTTCTTTAAATCGTTTAATTGGAGAGGCTATCTTACCTAAAGGAGATACATATACTTTCTGGGGTAAAGGGTTGAGCCAAGGGCACGGAGATGCGGTCAGACGCGTTGAAGGGGTTAAAGATGGCGTTCAATATACAATTCCAAATACAGAATTAATTGATCAAATCCATGCAGGAGAAACCGTCGAATATACATCTAAATCCGCTCATAATCGTGATGTGTATGTGGTGTTGGAAGAAGGTGCAGATGCAGAAAAAGTAAAAAATGACATTGTAACGATGCCAGATTACTTTGAAGGTTATCAAACCGAAGTTACTTTTATTACTGAGGAAGAATTGCATGCAAATCATGCTGGTTTACCACACGGTGGACGAGTGATTCGCTCAGGAGAAACCTCATCTGACATGCAACAAGTCTATGAATTTGGTTTAAACTTAGGCAGTAACCCTGAATTTACGGCTGCAGTCAATGTAGCATATGCACGTGCCGCTTATAAATTGCATCAAGAAGGGCTTTCTGGAGCTGAGACCGTTTTTGATATTGCGCCAAAATATTTATCACCTAAGAGTGCTGCAGATTTACGAAAAGAATTATTATAATGAGAAACCCCCGAAAGAAATGCGGTGACATTTCTTTCGGGGGTTATTGTTATCCTAATTTGATACCAGCATCTTCAAGTGCTTTCTCTGCTACTTCCATGACGATTTTACTATGTGTGAGTTTCTCACGTACAGTATCCATATCATGTTCTTTAATGATGCGGTTGAAGGCGATAAATTCTTCATACATACGGTGCGGGTGTACTTTTAAATCAATGACTTCTTCCGTGTCTTTTCCAATAATTTTTGTATAACTTTCTAATGTATTCGTCGGACCATTAATAATGAGCGAGCCATCGGTTCCTTGAATAGTACTTTTAATGGGTGCACTCGTGTCTTTAGATCCAATACAGACAACTTTTGTTTGATCATATTCCATGACTAATATTCCGGATGTATCAATCTCTCGTTCGATATTAGCATAATATTCAACCCGGTTTGGTTTGCCTAATAAGCCAACAACGAGGTGAATATTATAAATATTAATATCCATCAGCGATCCGCCACCCATTTTTGGGTTAAAAGCCGGCAGAATAGTTCCTTCTTTGAAAGCGTCATAACGTGAAGAATACTGTGAATAATTACATTCAATGATTTTTAAATCACCCACAGCATTTAAATCCTCTTTAAGCTGGGCAAAATTAGCAAAGTATTGATTTGTAATGGCTTCAATTAATATTAAATCTTTCTCTAAAGCGATGGCTTCCAATTCTTCTAATTCTTTTAAAGTTAAGGTGAATGGCTTCTCACAAATCACATGTTTGCCTGCTTCAAGGGCTTTTTTACTGAATTCATAATGTAGATGATTCGGTAGGGCAACGTAGACGGTATCCACATCAGTGAGTTTCAGAATCTCATTCTCGTCAGTATAGACCCCATCAATATTATAAGTGGCAATTAAGTCTTTATTTTTATCTAAACTTCGCTCAGATGATAATAAGGCCTTTAAATTAATTTCTGGGATGTCTTTTACCATATCTAAGAATTCCTGAACGATCTTACCTGCGCCAAAGATTGCTAAATTCATAAATCTTCCTCCATTCAAAGGTTTAACTTAAGTGTTTTGTTCCTTCTTCAAGTAATTTAATTTGTAGTAAAGTTTGGTCGTCTTTAACGACTTTATCCTGTTTGTTAATAATTGTTTGATAGACATCTTCATAGAAGCGACTATAATCGCCCACTTCAGAGATGACTTTTTCTTGATGATAGTTATTGTCATCATCCATATAAGTTAAAGTGCCGTAATGTTGGGGTAAATCAACACCAAAGTCCGCTTCAGTAGGCATGTAAAATTGTTTCAAATGCTCTTCTTGACGGTCTGTTGTCTCTTTAACAAACGAGCCTTTCTTACCATATAGAATAAAGCTAGGACGCGGTGTCAAACGGAAGTAACTAGATTTTACGGATACTTTTAATTTGCCGTAATAAAGATCTAAATCAAAGTAATCGTTCATTCGACCTTTACCTAATAATTGTCGCACGTCTGAATAAACCTCGTCAGGCTCTCCAAAGTATGAGATAACTTGATCTAAAGTATGGCAAGCATGTCCATACAAAAAGCTGTCAATTCGAGAATACGTACTATTCTCCGGTACTTCTGGTCGGAAGTAATCAAAATGCATCTCGAGTTCTAATAAATCACCTAACTTATTTGATTCAATCACTTTTTGAACCGTTAAGAAATCTGAATCGTACCGTCTGTTTTGATAACTTTGAACAAAGAGATTCTTTTCTTTAGCTAGGGTAAATAATTCCTGAGCTTGTTCGACTGTTTCAGTGAAAGGTTTCTCGACCAACATATTTTTCCCACGCAGTAAACCTTCTTTAGCTAACGGATAATGACTTGAACTTGGTGTAGTTACTACTACAAGTTGGATTTCTGGGTCATTATAAATATCGTCGATATTCGTTGTATACTGCACTCCCTCAATCGGAGTCCAGTCACTTTTTCCACTGCGAGAATAAATGGTTTTGATTTTTATTTTGTCAGATAATTGGGTTGAAAAAGGCAAATGGTAGCGATTAGTACTTTTACCATTGCCAATGTATGCAATTGTAAGCATGAAAACCCTCCCTTTATATTGTTATTATTAACTATATGCTAAAAACGAGAAAATTAATAGAGATAACTATTCGTAAGATATTATGAATCGAGAAAAAAATAAGGTACAATTTACATAATGAAAACACTTTTATAAAAAATACATTTAACAAAAAGGGGTAACGTATGATTAAATGGGGAATTATTGGTGCGGGAAATATTGCACATCGCTTTGCGGCGAGTTTAGAACAAGTGAAAGGTGCACGTTTATATGCCGTAGCACGACGTACAATGGAGAAAGCAGAAGCTTTTAGAGCAGAACATCCATGTGATGTCAGTTATGATAATTATCAAACTTTATTAGATGATTCAGAAATTGATGCGGTCTACATTGCTTTACCACACCAATTTCACCTAGAATGGGTTAAGAAAGCATTGCGAACTGGAAAGGCTGTTCTATGTGAAAAGCCAGCGACGCTGTCACTTCAAGAAATGGAAGAGATTACTGAGACGGTGAAAGAAACGAATGTATTCTTCATGGAAGCAATGAAAAGTCGCTTTGTCCCGGCTTATCGTGAGATTAAAGAGCGCATCGAAAAAGGAGATATCGGTGAAGTGTTAAGTGTTTCAACGTCTCTGTGCCGTGTATTTACTGAAGCGGATGCAAGTTATCACTTTGAGCCTGTTCAAGGGGGCTGTTTACTGGATATGGGAGTGTATAATATTTCATTGATTGAAGATTTCATGACATCACCGGTTCAAGTGAAAGACGTAGATTATGAAGTGACAGATAATGGGGTTGAAGTCTATGTCGATGCGAAATTAGAATCGAATGGTGTGATTGGACGAGTGGAATCAGCCTTTGACCGTGAAAAGGAGACAGTCGCAATTATTACGGGAACCATTGGAGAAATTCGCATTCCAAACTTCCACCGTCCAGCCTCATACACACTCACTTTAGCTGACAGCAATGAAGCACAATTACATGAAGTGCCGTATGATCATGATGATTTCTACAGTGAAATTGCCCATGTTGTTGAATGCATTCAACAACACAAAACAGAAAGCCCAATCATGTCATTAAAGCATTCAGAAAATGTGGCTCGAATCATGGACCAAATTAAAGAAGAAATTGTGTTATAATAGAAGGTCGTTATAAATGTCTTAAAGGAGGAATACAAATGAAAGATGGAACCAAACGTGCCGATATTCAAATCGGAGCAAAAGTGAATGTTGTTCAAAAACAAGATCAACGCTCAGGAAAATTGACTGAAGGTGTTGTAAAACGTCTCTTAACTAATTCACCTAACCACCATCACGGAATTAAAGTGATGTTAGAAAGTGGCATTGTAGGTCGAGTTAAAGAAATTATTGACTGATTTTCCAAAGAATGTATAATAGATGACTTGAAAAAAACTGAGAGGAGGAATGTAATGAATCTAACGTTTGATTTATATGAATTAAATACAATAACGATTCTTGTTCGAATATTACTGGCTGTTCTCATTGGTGGATTAATTGGTATGGAACGTGGGATGAAGAACCACACGGCAGGACTGCGAACTTATATTCTCGTCTGTCTTGGTTCTACCATGGTCATGATGACAAACCAATACGTTACTGAGAATATCGGTGGAGGAGACCCAACTCGTTTAGGTGCTCAAGTAATAAGTGGGATTGGCTTTTTAGGAGCTGGAACCATTCTTGTTACCAATCGAAATCGAGTGAAAGGCTTAACAACTGCTGCTGGTTTATGGGCGGCTGCCTGTATTGGTCTTGCGATAGGTATTGGCTTCTATGAAGGAGCGATTGCTGGTGGTATCGCGATTTTACTGATTATGACCTTACTTAGACCTTTAAAGAAAGTCATCCAAGGGAAGTCGAGTAAGATTGATTGTTATATTATTGCAGATTCTTTAGATAGCTTTAATCACTTTTTAGAATTTTGTGCGGACTTACGCGTGAATATCATTGATATGCAGATTGAGAGTGAGCATGTCATTGAGAGTGACTACGAAACGGACTCCAATGAAATTGTTTACTTTGTAGCTATCGATTTATATAACCGAATTCAGAAGCAAGACTTTATAATGCGTGTCAAAAACTTAAAAGGGATCAATTATTTTGAAGAATTAGAAGGAGAGTAGTCATACCCTCCTTTTTTTATTTCCAAATTTTAGCGTATTTCTTTTGATACTTGGGGTCATCGACAGAGTCGATAAGTTCAAGTGCTTGAGTTTTAATGACTTCGTCATGCGTTTCGTCATATAAATTACGCATGCCTTGTAAGAAGTCATTACGAATGAGTGTATAATTTTTCTCTTTGTCGCCATCTTTAAAGCGGTCTGTCACGTGTTGTAAGAACAGTTCTTTAGCTGCATCGCTTCCTAGACCGACCCGCCATAAAGTTTGAATGGTGTGGCGTGCAGTGACGAATTTTCCATCAAAAGTGACTTGCCATAAAGCATCAAAATCCTTTAAAATGCGGTCTTCAGGGTCACTATAGGCAGCTAAGCGTGATAAATATTGGGCAGCTCGTGATCTTTGATGTCCATCTTTATCCGTTAATAATTCAATTAAATCATCCCAAACGTCATAAGACCAATCAACGGGTTGTTCTAAAGTTGAATTCAGTTCCAAAAGGGCGTCGTAGCGTTCTTCTTTCGTTCCATTTTGAGATAGCTCAAATAAGTCTTGTATTTTTTGATCCATAAAGCACCACTTTCTACTGTTTAATTTCTAGCCATTGTCGATATGCTATCTCGAATATTTTTTCTAACGTTGGTAATTCAATATCCTCTAATTGTTTAAAACTAATACTACTGCTACCAATTTTCACTTTCCCCAGTTGGTCTTGATATTTTTTGCCAAGTATGTCTTATCTTCAACGGCATTCACATACAGACTAAAGTAAGTCTTCTGCCTAGCTAAACCAACCATAAACCATGTCTCATCGGACTTGCCTTTTATTGGAATTTCTCCATAACCAACGATCTGTTGTTGGGATCCACCCCAAAATTTGCCTTCCCAAATGTTACGGTTATCTTTGCCAAATTGTTTCGTTAACATTTGATCTAATCGAATGATAGTATCTTGATCCTTTTCGTCTAATTCATTTAAATATACATCAAACGTTGTGTCTGTTTTAACTGTCGCCATAATAAGACTTCCTTTTCTTAATCAATATATCATATTATTTATAAAAACACTGCGAAATTAACTTTAACTAAGTTGAATGATTTTGTTGATAGATTGTGTGGTATTAAAATATAGATACGCCGATTGTAAAATTAAGCTAGACAACTAAAACAGCCATTTGTGGTACACTCAACTTGTAATTCCGACCAAAGAATACAAAGGAGTGACCACAAATGACCTACACCCATCTTACCACGGATGAACT
>NZ_VBSP01000010.1 GCF_005864045.1 Ruoffia tabacinasalis
ACCAATGTCTATCCTTTAGCAGATATTTATTCAACACCTGCATTACCGCACATCAGAACGATTGAAATTGAAGAGTAGCTGCACTCAAAATGTGGCTCAAATAGTCCTTGACTATAGGACCAGTTCACTCATTCGTCTTTAGTTTGCTTAACTCAAGCCAAATGAAGTTGTCATTCGTCTTTAGTTTGGCCAACTCACGCCAAATGGAGTTGTCATTCGTCTTTAGTTTGGCCAACTCGAGCCAAATGGACTTGTCATTCGTCTTTAGTTTGCTGAACTCGCGACAAATGGAATCGCCATTCGTCTTTAGTTTGCTTATCTCACGCCAAATGGAGTTGTCATTCGTCTTTAGTTTGGCTAACTCAAGCCAAATGGAGTTGTCATTCGTCTTTAGTTTGCTTATCTCACGACAAATGGAGTTGTCATTCGTCTTTAGTTTGCTTAACTCAAGCCAAATGAAGTTGTCATTCGTCTTTAGTTTGCTTATCTCACGCCAAATGGAGTTGTCATTCGTCTTTAGTTTGCTTAACTCACGCCAAATGGAGTTGTCATTCGTCTTTAGTTTGGCCAACTCGAGCCAAATGACACACATTTGTCTCAAGTTCACATTTTAAATGAGTTGGTTTTGAATATGATATAATTAATTCGC
This sequence comes from Ruoffia tabacinasalis, assembly GCF_005864045.1. Taxonomy (GTDB): domain Bacteria; phylum Bacillota; class Bacilli; order Lactobacillales; family Aerococcaceae; genus Ruoffia; species Ruoffia tabacinasalis. The sequence continues at coordinate 650 of NZ_VBSP01000010.1, forward strand.
GAGAACAAAGAATTCAAATACAAAGGAGTCGAATTATGACAACTAAAGCTAAAGAATTACTAGCTGAAATAAAGCCGGATACGAAACTAGGCGACTTAAGAAAAATAGCCAAAGAAATAAAAAAAGATCATGATTTAGCACTAGAATTATGGGAGAGTGAAGAGTTTAAGCCAAGACTTTTAGCCATCCTCATTATGGATAAAAAAGAACTTTCAGAAGAAGCCTTGGATGCTCTATGTCAAGATATGGCAATACATACTTATGATGAGCGTAATAATTTAATGGACTGGTTAATGACAAATCACTTAACAAAAACTAAGCGAGAAAAAGCCATCTTAGAATCTTGGAAAGACAGTTCGATTGTCCTGCAACGCCGCGCTTTCTGGAGTTATCAAGGGCGTCAACGCTGGACAGGAAAGAATATGACGGATGATACTGAAGCGCTGCTAGATGATATCGAAGAAAGAATTATGGACGAAGAGCCAGAAGTTCAGTGGGCGATGAATTTTACTGCAGGTTGGATTGGTGTTTATGATGAAACCTTGCGTGACCGTTGTGTTTCTCTAGGTGAGGAGACAGAATTATACAAAGGCGATTTTGTTTCAAAAGGATGTACACCAAATTACTTACCTGAATTCATTCGTATTGAAACGGATAAACGTGCAACGAAGTAAACGTCCAATCAAATTAATGCTTTAAAAATTTATCGATGGAAAATCATATTTTTAGAAATACAATTAAACAATTATTGGAAAAAATATAATCGAAGTTACTGGTAAAGGTCGATCAACTCGGTATATTTTAAAGTTATCATCAACTGAACAATCATTTAGAATGAAAAAATTATTGAGATCACTAGAAGGTAATATTCTGTATCAAGAGTCAGCTGACTTAAGACTTGAGTTAGAGGAATTACTCGAGAAATACCTCAAAAAGATTTAGCAACATGGGCAATCCAAAATTCAAAAGACTTCCTCAAATACATTGATATCGAAGATGAGAGTTTAAAAGACAGTATCATCACAGAAGCAAGTAAAGTGCGCATCAACTGTGTCAGACAGGCTTTCTCGCTAACAAGCTAGGCCAACAGTCCATTAATTACATCAGCAAGTTTTCAGTCAGAGTCTTTGCTCAAGTCGTGGCAACCGGACATATGCAAGGAGACGCGATAGTCTCTTCAGATTATGCGATTAAAGTAGTCAATATACTCTATTACCATGATGAACAAGCTGCCATTAACGAAATTATTTTGATAAATCTTTTTACAGGCAAGATCTCTAGAAGGGTTTTTATTTATTTTCAAACAATCCACTCACATGTTTGGAGGTTAATTTCGGTCAATGATATACTTTTAACTGAAAGGGGCGTTTCATGATGCAAGTTAAAGCAGAACAAGAAATGTTTTTAAGAAGTGGCATAACCTTGGATGTGAAATTTAGAATTAGACAATTAAAACGATTAAAAGAGGCAATTAAGGCGCATGATGTTTTGATTTATGATGCGCTGAAAAAGGATTTAAATAAACCCGTATTTGAAAGTTATGTGACAGAGTTAGGCTCGGTCTATGGTGAAATTGATTATATGATTAAACATGTAAAAGATTGGGCTAAACCTAAACACGTTCCAACGTCTCTGGCGCATTTTTATTCTAAAAGCCACATATATCAAGAACCATATGGGCGTGTCTTAATTATTGCACCATGGAATTTTCCTATTCAGTTAAGTTTCGTACCACTTGTTGGGGCGATTGCGGCAGGGAATTGTGTCGTATTAAAGCCTTCCGAATTAGCACCACATACAGCTATGGTAATTCAACAAATTATTGAATCAGTGTTCGCACGTGAATATGTTGCAGTTGAACAAGGTGATGGGAAAGTATCTCAGCAATTACTCAAAGAAGGCGTCGATTATTGTTTCTTTACTGGAAGTACTCAAGTTGGAAAAGTAATTATGGAGACAGCGAGTCAAACATTAACGCCAGTAACACTAGAACTTGGCGGAAAAAGTCCAGTCATTGTCGCAAAAGACACCAATATCAAACATGCTGCTCAACGGATTGTTTGGGGGAAATTCACCAATGCTGGTCAGACTTGCATCGCGCCTGATTATCTTCTCGTTGATGAAGCGATTCGTGATGACTTGATCAGCGCCCTAATTGAAGTCATTGAAGAATATTACACGAAGAAACCTTTAGAGAATTCAGATTATTCTAAGATGATTAATAAAAGCCACTTCAAGCGTGTGAAGAAATTAATGAGAAATCAAAGTGTTATTTATGGCGGAGGCAGTAATAAAGAGATGCTAACTATTGAACCCACGTTAGTCTTGGAACCGGAACTCGATACAGAATTAATGCAAGAAGAGATCTTTGGTCCGATATTACCGATATTAACTTATAGAGAAGTGAGTCAAGCAGTAGAATTTATTCGTTCGAAAGACAAACCGCTTGCTTTATATTTATTTACGCAGGATAAAGCTTTGAAAGAGTATATAATAAAAAATCTATCTTTTGGTGGCGCAGCGATAAATGACACGCTGATTCATCAAAGTAATTACAATCTCCCATTTGGGGGAGTTGGCGCGAGTGGGATGGGGCAATATCACGGCAGATATAGTCTCGAAACCTTCTCACATCCAAAAAGCGTGATTGAGAAGACTGACTTGTTTGATATTAAATTACGCTACCCGCCCTATAAAGATTGGGCCCTAAAATTAATTCAAAAAATTATGTAAAAAGGAGTCCAAACTATGCGCTATGTACTTTTACTCAGAGGAATTAATGTCGGTGGTAAGAATCGAGTGGTGATGGCGGAACTTAGGGAAAAACTAGAAGCGCTTGGATTTACCGAAGTGACTTCCTATATCAATAGCGGTAATCTTTTCTTTAATAGTGAGGAAGATATCAATTCGATTAGAGAAAAAGTTCAAACTCATTTAAAAGAGTCATATGATTTTGATTTACTTTCAATTATTATTAGCGTTGAAGCTTACAAAGTAGATTACTTAAATTTACCGGCGTGGTGGAATGAGGAATTTGCTCGTCGAGATGTTTTATTTTATACAGAAGCTGTAGACCGAGACGCTTTTAAAGAAGAAGTAGCAAGTATGAGTTTAGGGAATGAAGAAATTCATTTTGGTGAGTTAGCAGTTTATTGGGGGAAATACGACGAAGCCAATTACAAAAAGACGGCGTATGCAAGATACTTAGTGAAGTCTCCATTTTATAAGCAAATTACTGTTCGAAATGGAAAAACATACGAAAAGATTTATCAAAAACTAATGGATAATTAAAGAAGGCAGGTACAAAATGAAATTATTAGTATTAGGTGGAACCAATTTCTTTGGAATGAAGGCAGTACAACAATTATTAGATAACGGTCATGACGTGACGATTGCAACACGTGGAAATAAACCAAATCCCTTTGAAGGTAAAGCTATGCACATTACTCTAGATGCGCGCGATGCGAGCCACGAAGGATGGACTGAAGTGACGGACCAGCAATGGGACGCAGTCTTTGACAATATTTGTTATACGGCAAATGATGCGCGAATTATTATGGATAAATTCAAGGATTCTATTGATCATCTTTACTTTACTTCGTCTATGGCGGTTTACAATGGGGATATTGATGGCTATTCTGAAGCAGATTTTGATCCTTTAACTTATCACATTGACCCAAATATCGAAGTGAATTATGGCGAAGGAAAAAGGCAAGTTGAACAAGTATTATATACTGAGGCACCGTTTAAGCTCACAGCATTTCGCTTCCCAATTGTCCTAGATTTAGATGATTATACTGAGCGACTGCATTTTTATGTTGAGAAAGTAATGAATGACGAAGTTGTTTACTTTATGGATCCAAAGAATAAAGTAAACTACGTCAAAGGAATGAAAGCTGCAGAGTCGATTGTGTGGGCGATTGAGAACCAAAAAGAAGGCATCTATAATATTAGTTCACGCAACGCAATCACTGTCGAAACTTTTATAGCTTGGTTAGAAGAGATGACTGGTAAAGAAGTGAAGGTTGAATATACGAATGACCGGACACATGAATCACCATTTAGCACCGTTCACGACCAATACTTGCGTTCAGATAAGATTGAAGCTGAAGGTTTTGAATTAAATAATCTTGAAGACTGGCTGAAACCTCTAATGAAAGAAATTGCACAGGAAGGGTAGAGTTGCATGGCAATTACAATTAATATTTATTACACAGGCAAGGAAGGCAATGCTCTAAAATTTGCGAAAGAGATGATGTCAAAAGGTGTTGTTGATAGAATCCGAAGCGCTGAAGGGAATTTAAAGTATGAATACTTTGCGCCATTAGAGGACAAAACGACCATTCTATTAATTGATAGTTGGACCGATCAAGCAGCCATTGACCGACATCACGCCTCTTCAATGATGCAAGAAATTACAGACTTGCGCGAAAAATACGACCTCACTATGAAAGTTGAACGCTATGTGAGTGATGAAGATGGTGTGCCTGAGACAGATCAGAAATTTATTAGAGAATAGAAGAAAGTAATAAAGACGTAAATGCGAGCTTAGAAGCTACTTGCATTTACGTCTTTTTTAAATTATTGAAATGTTAATAGTTCTAGACTCGAACATTTTAATAAATTAGACATTCACAAAAATACGAATTAAAACAAATTAACTTGACTATATTATTAAAATTAGATAAGATAGATTAAAATAAGCTGATATATGCAAGGACAAAGACTAGTTAAAGTGACGACAGAGAATTTGCGGTTAGCTGAGAAGCAAAGCATCATAGACTAGTTAGACACACCCTTGAAGAGTGGTTAGCACCCGGTAGTCCCGTTATCGCTGGAGTATTTATACTCCTTGAGGCTATAATTGTGAGATTATAGTGAACAAAAGGTGGAATCACGTCGCGACGTCCTTTAATCCTACATGGATTTTAGGGCGTCTTTTTTAGCTTTATAATTAAAATGTATCTAGAGACAAATGATAACTGGATCATATTAAAGAGAGTTTACTAGGTGGTGAGAAGTAAACATATGATAGTTATCATGACACAACTCTACGGCAGATGAATGGAAATCCGGTAGCCCCGTTATCGCTTCAGTAGTCAGTGACTACTGTCAGAGATAGGTGTTGTGAAATACCTGTAAACGAAGGTGGCACCACGTTGTGAAACGTCCTTTCAATCCTTTTTTAGGGTTGAAAGGTTTTTTTATATGAAGTGAATAGAAAGTGAGGTTTCTAATGGAGAATACATCGATTTTAAAACGAATTAGCTTAGCGAATGACTACTTACAACTTATTGATGAAGCGGGGTATGAGTTGATTGATTTGAATATGGTGGAACCATTCAAGATGGAGAATAAAAACTATCATCCGGATAGTATTGTTTTTGAACGGAACCATCAATTATTCGCAATGCGTAGTGATTGGACGCGAAGTATTTTGAATTATAATAATACCTTTCAATTATCGCAGCAAAAATTTGGTTATTTTGGTCCTGTATTAAGGCAGTTCAATACACAGTATCAAGCGGGCGTAGAGCTATTCCAACCATCTGTGACAGATATTATTGAGAGTATAGAGTTGCATCTTAACTTTGTTGAAAAGATAAGTGAGTCACCCTTTACAATTCTAGTAGTCAATAATGACGTTTTATTAGATATGTATATTGAATTGTATGATTTACCAGATCAAGTTAAGTCTTATGTGATTGATAAGAACTTATCAGCTATGCGAGACATGTTGGGTGAAGACCATCCTTTCTATCAATTGATGATTCTCCCTGTGAGTCAGCAGTTCGATCGTGTTGATGAGCAGTTTGGCGAGAGTGAACCTATGCAAATTATTCACCGTCTTAAAGACAAGTTGCCAAGTTCACAGACCCGATTTGTTTTAGACTTATCTTTCCGTTCATCACAGTTATATTATAATGGGTTTTATTTTCAAGCCTTTTTAACTAGTAATACGCCCATCCTTTCTGGTGGTCAGTATGCGGAAGGTGCCTTTGGAATAGGGATTAACTTATCAACGGGAGGGTTATTATGATTACAGTTGCTTTATCTAAAGGTCGTCTCTTCAAAGATTTTATAAAGTTTTTAAGTACTAAGGGGTTAAACCACTATGCGAGTCCATTGCAAGAGAACGGGCGATACTTATATAAGATTATTGGCGATGTAAAGTTTATCTTCGCTAAAGGATCTGATGTGCCTACTTACGTCGAGCAGGGGATTGCTGATTTGGGGATTGTTGGGCAGGATATTATTACAGAGAATTTTTTTGATGTGTTGAATGTATCTAAGTTGCCTTTTGGTCAGTGTCGTTTAGCAATTGCCAGTTCGCCTAATCTTAATCAACATGAGTTTAAAGTAGTAGCAACCACTTTCACTAATATTACGCGCCAGTACTTTAACAAACAAAGGCAAGATGTTGGGCTTATTCATCTTCACGGATCGGTGGAATTAGCGCCCATCTTAGGTTTAGCGGATGCCATAGTGGATATTGTTCAGACGGGGACTACCTTAAAGGAGAATAACTTGGTGGAATACAGTACTATCATGAATATTCAAGCGCGACTGATTGCTAACAAGCAGTCCTTTTATATTAAGGACGAAGCGATCTATCGATTTATTAAAGAGATTGGGGTGATATAGTTGGATGCTAATGAATTTATTAAGCAAAATAAAATAAAAACTAAAAGCTCCAATGTCGATCAGATGATTGCTGTGCAAGCAATTATTGACAAAGTTAAAGTAGACGGCGACCAGGCATTGTACTCCTTAACTAAGGAGTTTGATCAACAAGACTTAGACGATTTAAGAGTTGACCCAGCTTTATTGAAAGCAAGTTGGGATGCTTTAGAGCCTGACTTACAACAAGCATTGAAGCTAACTAAGCAACGCATTGAAGATTATGAGACAAAGATACTGTATAAAGACCACCAAGATGATGAGTTAAGTTACGTCTATCGTCCTCTTGAGCGAGTAGGTATTTATGTTCCTGGTGGCACAGCACTCTATCCATCAAGTGTGTTGATGACAATTGTGCCAGCTTTAGTAGCTGGAGTTAAAGATATTATTGTTACGACACCTGTCTTTCAACCGAACAATATCACTTTTGCGGCACTTTATCTATGTGGTGTGACTGATTATGTGTTCACGGTTGGAGGGGCTCAAGCCATTGCAGCGCTGGCCTATGGAACTGATTCCATTCCTAAGGTCGATAAAATTTGTGGGCCAGGGAATGCTTATGTAGCAATGGCCAAGCGACTAGTCTTCGGGGATGTCGGAATTGATAGTATCGCAGGTCCAAGCGAGATTTTATTATATGTAGATGAATCAACACCAGTTGATGCTGTTGTCTATGATTTATTTGCCCAAGCTGAGCACGACGCTAATGCTCGCACTTTTCTACTGAGTGAGTCACAAGAATATGTGGATAGAATCGAAGAACGAATGGAGGAACTAGTAGAAAGCCAAGTGCGTGAGGATATTATTAAAGCATCGTTGGCCAATAATCACTTTGCCATTGTTGACAGTCGCGATAAGTTATTAGAAGTGATTGATTATATCGGGGCTGAACACGTATCAATTCAACATAAGGATCAAGATAGCATAGTTGATTCTATAAATTATGCGGGTGCAGTCTTCAAAGGCTTCTATTCTATGGAAGCTATTGGAGATTACGTAGCGGGACCGTCCCATGTTCTACCAACCAATCGTAATGCTCGCTTTAGTCATGGACTTAATGCCAATGATTTCAGAACAAGTCACGCCATTATTAGTATTAATGAAGCCACTTATAATCAGATTGCTCCTGCGGCTGAGAAGATTGCAAAGAGCGAAGGATTATTTGCGCACCAAAGATCTGTATCGATTAGGAGGGAAAGTTTATGACAGTATTTATGAACCGTAATATTAGTCCTAAAAGGCCTCTCAATGATGAGCAATTAATAGAAGTAGTTACCCAAACTGCCTTTCATGAATACCCTGAAAAAGAGTCCACTCGCTTTAAAGAATTATATGCTAGCTATAATCAATTGGATCTTAATCAGATTGAATTAGCTAATGGAGCGGATGAGTGGTTGCAGAAGCTGATGATTCAATTCGGGCAAGAGGGTGTCTTGACTATTAGTCCAGACTTCTTTATGTATGAAGATTACGCTCGACAAATTAATCGCCCCTTTTGGAAAGTGGAGAGTGACGAGAACTTTGACTTTGACTTAGAAAAGGTCTTAGAAGAGATTCAAAAACTTCGACCGTCATTACTTCTAGTGTCGAATCCACAAAACCCAACGGGTAAGCAATTTAGTTATGAATTTCTGCAAGCTATCGCAGATGGGATGGAAAGTATAGGAGGATATTTCGTTATTGATGAGGCTTATGTGGAGTTTGGTGACGATTATCATAGACCATCAAATGATAATGTTATTATCATTCGCACACTCAGTAAGATATATGCTATGGCAGGACTGAGAATTGGTATTGCTATTGCTAAGGGAGAAACCTTCGCGAAGTTAATTGATATTAATCATCCTTATCCTGTTAGTAACTTAGCTTTGAATGTGGCCAATGCCATGTTCTCTAATAAGGAACAATTGGATGCATGGGTAGCTTATCAAAAAGAATGTCAATTGAAGCTCATTCAGGCGCTTACCTTAGTGGACGATGTCATCAAGGTAAAGCCTACTCAAAGTAATTTTATTATGACTTACGGAAAATCTGCACGTGATCTTGGAGAATATTTGAGTGAAAATGGCTTTGTAGGTAGAACATATGATGCAGATCACTTAAAAGATGTTGTTCGTTATTCAATCTTAGATATAGATAAATACGACGAATTTGAAGACTTATTAAAGACTTGGAGGAAACAAATTGATTAAAAAAGACCGACAAACATTGGAAACTCAGATTAAGTTAGAACTTGCCCAAACTCTTGGAAGCAACGATGTAGACATGGGTATTGAGACAGGAGTAGGATTCTTTAACCATATGTTAACTTTATTCAAGTTTCATTCTGGACTCTATATTGGGGTAGAGGCTCAAGGAGATACGGACGTGGATGACCATCACACGGTTGAAGATATTGGGATTTTACTCGGGGAAGCGATTCGAGACTTCTACCAATCCCTTAATAGTTATCAGCGCTATGGCTCATTCTACTTGCCTATGGACGAATCCTTGGCACGTATTGTCTTAGACTTATCAGGTCGTCCGCACTTGAATTTTAATGCTGACTTTTCAAAAGGGAAGGTAGGTTCTTTTGATACAGAATTAGTGGAAGAATTTTTCAATGCGATAGCTATGAATGCACGAATGACATTACATATAGATTTATTGAAGGGTGGCAATACCCACCATGAGATTGAAGCGATATTCAAGGGCTTTGCCAGAGCCTTAAGTATTGCTTTAACAGAGACTGAGGGTGGCGTACCATCATCTAAAGGACTTATTGCATAAAGGAGAAGAAAACAATGAAAATTATTCCTGCTATTGACTTAATTGATGGACAAAGTGTACGACTGTCACAAGGAGATTATGATGAGAAGATTATCATGCCAAAAACGCCACAAGAAGCTGTCATGTATTATAGCCAATTCCCACAAGTATCCCGGATTCATGTCGTGGATTTGATAGGAGCAGCAGAACAAGAGTCAGTGGAAGCGCCATTGATTGGACAAATAAAGAAATTAACTAATATTCCGCTTGAATTAGGGGGCGGCTTAAGATCGCTTGAAACGATTGAACTATACGATGACTTGGGTATCGATTACTTTATATTAGGCTCGCGAGCCATCCTAGATGTTCCTTGGTTGATTGACGTAGTCGAAAAGTATCCTGGCCGTATCTTTGTTGGGATTGATGCGCGGGGTGAGGACATCTATGTGAATGGATGGAAAGAAAATAGCCAGCGCCAGATTGAAGAATATGTTAAAGAAATTGAGTCGTTGAATCTAGCTGGAATTATCTATACGGATATTAACAAGGATGGAATGGAGCAAGGCCCTAATGTGAATCGTACGGCTCAGCTAAATAACTCAACCCGCCACTTGGTTGTTGCAAGCGGGGGCGTCCGCGGTCAAGCTGATTTAAAGCAATTGGAAGCGGCAGGGATAACAGAAGCAATTGTTGGAAAAGCTGCTCAGAATGATTCATTCTGGAAAGGATTGAGTTAATATGAAGAAAATAATTCCATGCTTAGATACAAGAGACGGCAAGTTAGTTAAGGGTGTCAACTTTGTGAATGTCAAAGAATTAGGTGACCCGGTTGAATTCGCTGAACAATACGATCAAGAAGGAGCCGATGGTTTAGTAGTCTTAGATATTACTAAGACCTTGGATGGCCACGAATTACGTACTCAGATGATTGAAGCTATCGTAGCTAAGATTTCTATTCCTTTAACCGTAGGTGGTGGGATAGCCAGTCTTAATGACATCGAGGCGGTCTTAAAAGCTGGCGCGAGTGGCGTAGGAATCAATTCAGCTGCTGTAAAGAATCCTGATTTGATTAATCAAGCTTCTGAAGCTTTTGGATCAGAAGCAATTACAATTGCAGTAGATGTGGCTTATGATGATGAGCAGGAGGATTACTTTGTTTATACACAAGCAGGTCAACACCAAGAACCAGTCCCCGCCTTTGAGTGGATCCAAGAATGCCAACACCGTGGTGCTGGCGGGTTATTGATTACAAGTATTGACCATGATGGTGTCAGAGGAGGCTTTGATATACCATTTCTAAAGCAAGCAGCAGAATTGGTAGATATTCCAATTATTGCAAGTGGAGGTGCTGGGAATAGCCAACATTTTATTGATTTATTCAAAGAAACAGCGGTAGACGCAGGGTTAGCCGCTTCTATCTTCCACCAAGGTGAAGTGACAATTAAAGAACTGAAAGAAGCGATTAGTGTAGAAGGGATTGAGGTAGACATTGACTAAAATTGATTTTGAAAAGGCAGGTGGCCTAGTCCCTGCAATATTACAACATCACCAGACTGGGCAAGTCTTAATGCTTGGTTATATGAACCGAGAATCCTTTGATAAGACTCGTGAAGAAGGTGTGGCATGGTTCTATTCTCGTTCCAAAGAGCGTCTCTGGAAAAAGGGTGAAGAGAGTGGTAATGTGCAGAAGGTTGTAGACATTGCATTAGATTGCGATCAAGATACAATCTTGCTTCAAGTTGATCCTCTAGGGCCAACTTGCCATACAGGTCAGACAAGTTGCTTCGGTGAAGGTCATTTTAACCTTTCTGTCTTAGAGCAGACAGTTTCAGAAAAGATTAAACACCCGCAAGAAGGTTCTTACACTAAATATCTAATTGATGAGGGCCAGGATAAAATCATCAAAAAATGCGGTGAAGAAATGACTGAAGTAATTATTGCGGCTAAAAATAATGATAAAGAAGAATTAATTAATGAAGCCAGTGACCTTGCCTACCACTTATTAGTATTGCTTCAGCAGCAAGGTGTTAGCCTTGCTGAGGTAGAGGCAAAGTTGGGTGAGCGTCATGGACAAAAGCAACACTACTCCATTCGTTCAGAAATTAATGAGTGGTAAGGAGGGAGAACATGAATTTTTATGATCAACATTGTCATACACACTTATCTTTTGACAGCGAAGAAAGCATAGATAATTACTTAGCTTTAGGGCTAGAAAAATTAACCTTCACGGAACATCTAGACTTAGACAATCCAGTGAATGGTGGGCACGATGATATTCCCGACTTTGATCAAGCCGTTATTTGGCAACAGGAAATGAAAGAAAAGAACGATGTAGACTTATTATTAGGTATGGAAGTAGGTTATGTTCCTGGTCAAGAGGATCGCCTCAATGAGATATTATCTAGCTATGATTTTGATATTAAACTCTTAAGTTGTCACCATAATCGCATCTATGATTACATGGACACAAAGGAAACAAATGCAAAGGTAGAGTCCAGCGAGCAAATGATGGATCAATATGTCGATCAATTATTAGAAGCTGTAACTCATATGACCGATGTTCAAATTATGACTCACTTTGATTATGGCTTTAGAGTGCATGATGCCAGTTTGGAGACCATTCAAGAACGATACACTGAGAAAATCACTGAGATTTTCCAGCAAATTATTAAGCATGAGATTGCTTTTGAATTAAATAGTAAAAGCATCGTAAAGTATAAAAACTTAGACTTATACAAATGGGCAATCCCCCTTTACTTATCCTTAGGTGGGAAGTTATTCACCCTAGGTTCAGACGCGCATCTTGCGAGTGATTATATGCTGGCCTTTAATGATTTGAGAAAGTTATTGCAGCAGTATGGTGTGGATGAAGTAGCTCTCTATGAGAAAGAGCAAGCTAAGATGGTAAAGCTATCTGAATTATCATTTGTTTAATGAGACTAGCTTTTTACGGACTTAAATTAGAAACACTCAACAATTATTTGGTCATTAACCAAATTGTTGAGTGTTTTTTACTTTGAAAAGAATGAATTGAATGATTGAAACAAAAGATATAAATATCCCAAAACAAGTGAAAAATACAGCTTATAGCCTGAAGTTATTGCGTTGAGAGAACCGCCCCAAAAATATCTAGCGCCTGGCTGATTTCTTCTTCTGAGACATTCAACGGCGGCAGGAAACGAATAACATTTCCCTTGGCGCTAATCACTAATAAGCCCTGGTCGAAACAATCATTAATGATGTCATCTACAGCCTGGTCAAATTGAATACCAATTAATAGACCGCGACCTTTAATGGAACTAATCGTGGGATGCTTAGCTTGTAATACTTGTAGTCCTTCAACCAATTGTTTGTGGCGTTGGTTGACATTATTTAGTAAGTTGTCTTCATTTATGGTGTCTAAGACAGTATTAGCACAGGCAGTTGCTAGTGGATTGCCTCCGAATGTCGTGCCATGATCACCCACTTGGAAGTGAGTAGCTAAGTCATCTTTGGCGAGGAAGGCGCCAATAGGAAAACCTCCACCCAGACCTTTAGCAAGAGTTATGATGTCAGGGTCTAAATCGAATTGTTCATAGGCAAAGTAGCTTCCTGTTCGTCCAATTCCTGTTTGGACTTCATCAATGATAACTAGAACTTGCTTTTCTTGTTGAATCTCATTAATGGCTTGGACGAAGTCCTCAGAGAGCGTATTGACACCACCTTCACCTTGAATAACTTCGATAAGTACGGCACAAGTCTGGGGTGTAATTGTTGCCTTCAATTGGTCAATATCATTGAAAGTCACATAGTCAAAGCCAGGTAAGTTCGGTGCATAATCTTTATGCATAGCCTCTTGACCCGTGGCTGCCAATGTTGCCATAGTTCGACCGTGAAAGGATTTCTTCATTGTAACAATGGTTGTTGCATTAGGGCCTTTAACTTCTCGCCCCCACTTCCGAGCAAGCTTGATGGCACCTTCATTGGCTTCAGCTCCTGAATTGGCAAAGAATACTTTACCTAAGCCAGAGAGTTTTGTTAGTTTCTCAGCCAGTTGAATAGAAGGAGTATTCCAAAATAAGTTGGAACTATGAATGAGTTGTTGACCTTGATTGACCAGTGTTTCTACTAATTTCTCATTGGAGTGGCCGAGTGAGTTGACGGCGATACCTGAGATAAAGTCAAGGTAAGTTCGGCCCTCTGCATCAGTCAGAAAACTACCTTGACCAGAGACCATTACCTTACCATCGCGTTTGAATGTATTCATAAGTACGGCTTCGCCACGTTGTGGCCAGTTGTGTTTTTCCATGATATTAAACCTCCTTATTATCGTCATTACTGTGAGCTAACATCGTTCCAATTCCCATGTCGAAGAATAATTCTAGCAGAAGGGAATGACTCATACGACCATCAATGATATGAACTTTATCAACTCCGTTAGTTATAGCCTCTAAGCAACAATTTATCTTAGGTATCATGCCTTCAGTAATAACTTTGTTCTCAATGAGTTGATTGGCTTCGTCTATACTTAGTTTAGAAATAAGACTGTCAGGGTCTTGGCTATCAGCTAAGAGTCCCGGGGTGTTAGTTAAAAATATTAACTTGCTGGCACCTAAGGCAATGGCCACAGCGCTTGCAACCTCATCTGCATTGATATTATAACTATGACCGTCACTACCAATTCCCACTGATGAGATAATTGGGACATAATCTGCCTGGATAAGGTTGGTTAATAATAAGGTGTTGACTGATTCGACATTACCTACGTAGCCCAAATCAACTTGAGTCTCAGAATCTGGATCAATCACTTTCTTTTTAGTGACAGTAATAAGGTGGTCATCTAAACCTGATAAGCCAATGGCATTTCCACCTAAATGGTTGAAAGTTCGTACAATATCATTATTAACTGAGCCTGATAAGACCATCTCTGCCACCTTCATGGCTTCCTCACTGGTAGAGCGAAGTCCATCCACAAAGTGACTTTCAATGGATAAATTATCTAACATCTGTGAGATGAAGGGACCACCACCGTGAACGACAATGGGGATCATACCAACCGACTTCATCATAAGAATATCTTGCATGACCGAGTGTCTTAAGTCGGCATTAATCATGGCATTACCACCGTACTTGATGACGATGATATGTTTTCTAAACCGATTGACGTAGGGTAGAGCCTCAATGAGAACGTTTATCTTTTCTGTATAATTCATTCAATCACTCCTAAGTGTGGTAGTCAGCATTAATTTCAATATAATCATGCGTTAAATCACAAGTCCAAACAGTAGCTTGACTTGTGCCTTGGTTGAGTTCGACAATCATTTCAATATCAGTGGCAGTGAGAATCTTTTGGGCAAATTGAGGATCAAAGGGATGATAAGCGCCGTTACGGCACGGTTGAATAGAACCGATGTCAGATTTAAATATGATATCGATCAGCCATGGATCAAGAGTTTCAACGCCACTATTACCAATGGCTGATAGGGCGCGACCCCAGTTAGGGTCTTGCCCAAAAAGTGCTGCCTTCAGGAGGTTGGAAGTGGCCAGGGACTTAGCGACTGCTTTGGCATCTTCTGTTGATTGAGCCCCACCTACAGTTATTGTAATGAATTTCGAGGCACCTTCTCCGTCTCTGGCAATCATTTGAGCTAAGTCTTGGCTGACTTTTGTTATAAGGGATTGGATTGTTGCAAGATTGTGGTCTGTTAAGTCAATTGAGTTTTCCCCTGTTGCACAAAGTAAGACTGTATCATTGGTACTAGTATCGCCATCAACAGTCATGCTATTGAAAGATACGTCTACCGCATTCTTTAATAGTTGGTTGAGTGTCACTTGATCACAGGCGATATCGGTAACAATATAAGCTAACATAGTGCCCAAATTAGGATGAATCATGCCTGAGCCTTTAGCCATTGCGCCGATGTGAACAGTCTGTCCATCAATCTCCAATGAATAAGCAGTTTCTTTTGCGACAGTATCGGTAGTCATAATCGATTCACTGACCGCTTGACTAGACTCTGACTGCAAGGAATTCACTAATGTTGGTAGTGCCTTTTTAAAAGGAAAGAAATCAAGAGGAGCCCCGATGACCCCCGTAGAACTCATCAGTATCTCTGACGGTTTAATCGCGCATAAATCTGCTAATTCTTGAATGGCTTGATGCATCGTTTTCTCACCATCTGGACCATTACAAGCATTGGCATTGCCACTATTAATCAGAATCGCTTTGAAGTTAGAATGATGCTTCAGACTCGCTTGACCGTGAATAACTGGCCAAGCTTTGACTAAGTTTTGGGTAAAGACACCTGATACAGTAGCCCCAGTGGGGAAATAAATTAAAGCCAGGTCATTGTGGGCGGCATCACTTTTAAAGCCAGCATGTAAGGCTTGCGATTGTATATTGGCTACAGCATGAATACCTTTGTCTAATTGTTTCATATGCTTCTCCTTTGTATAGAAATTATGGCATCACGCCAGATTGACTTAAGCCTAATGATTCATCCAATCCCAACATCACATTCATATTCTGAATAGCTTGGCCGGAAGCGCCTTTGACTAGGTTATCAATGACTGAAAAGATAATGATGCGACCTGTTCGTTGGTCTACCTTAACTTGGATGTGACAATGGTTGGAACCACGGACCGCTTTGGTTGTAGGAAGTTGCTCTGGATCCAATAGATGGACAAAAGCTTCCTCGGCGTATTTATCTTTATATAATTGGCGTAATGCTTCTTCACTTATATTACTCCTTGGTTGAACATAGATAGTTGAATATATGCCGCGTTCTGTAGGTAATAGATGCGGAGTGAATTGAATTTGCACTGTTTGGCCAAAGCGTGACAACTCCTGTTCGATTTCAGGGATATGACGGTGCTGGAGTGGGTTGTATGCTTTGAAGTTATTTCCTGCTTCACTAAGTAAATTATCTACATTGGCACTTCGACCGGCACCGCTGATTCCTGATTTGCTATCAATAATAATTGATTCAGAGTCAATCAGATTAGACTCAACTAGAGGAGAAAGAGCTAAGAGTGCATTGGTAACAAAGCAACCTGGATTTGCAATCAGCTGAGCTCCTTTAATGGCCTCACGATGGTATTCCGTTAGGCCATACACTGCTTTCGCTAATAAGTCTGGTGCTGTTTGCGGTAATTTATAAAAAGCTTCATAAGTATCTGAATCCTCTATCCGAAAATCAGCGCCAAGGTCAATGATTTTAATATCCTCGCCTAATTCTTTAGCTAAGGTCATTGCGTGACCGTGAGGTAGACAAATAAAGACGATATCGCTATCTTGTTTAATTTGCTCTATATCTAAGGTGACAAAGCACTTATCTTTTAAGAAAGATGTGAGGGAAGGGAAAGTATGTGATATCTTCTGTCCAGCTAATTTCCGTGCAGTTAGATGTTTGAGGGTTACCTCAGGGTGATTGACCAATAAGCGCATCAATTCAGAACCTGTATAGCCTGTCGCGCCAATAATACTAACATTAATCATATGTTTTCCTCCTAAAAATATGTATATAAAAAGCACACTCATCTCATTGATAGAGACGAATGTGCTTCGTGGTGCCACTCTAATTCAAAGATTATTTGACATAATCTTTCTTTAGTGAATGTTAACGTTATTCCAACGAAGATACTTAGTAATTCTAATATCTTACCTCAAAAGTGCGATTCAACTTAGTATATGTATCGGCCTTTCACCACCGCCGATTCGCTGAAATTCTGATAAGTTTACTTTCTTTTGATAGGTTATGTATTTAATCTAATTGTTTGATGAATAGGTTACCATTGGTTGCTGCCATAATGGCTTTAATTGAGTGAAGGCGATTCTCACCTTGGTCGAATTGTTTAGCATAGTCTGAGCGGAAGACCTCATCAGTCACTTCCATCTCTGTAATATTATATTTGCTTGCAATCTCTTGACCTATATTAGTCAAAGTATCATGGTAAGCAGGTAGACAATGTAGGAAGATAGCATCTTCATTGGCTAAATCAAATAATTCTTGAGTCACTTGATAAGGCATTAACTGCTTTATGCGCTGATCGAATAATGCTTCTTCTCCCATTGAGACCCAGACGTCGGTGTAGATAGCATCTGCGTTTGTGACTGCTTGCTTGATGTCTTCTGTCAGAGTGATGGTTGCACCTGATTTCTTAGCGTAGGACTGAGCCAATTCAACTAGGTCTGAATCAGGGAATAATTCCTTAGGACTAGCTACTGTATAATTGACACCTAAGATGGCACTTGTAATCATCAAGCTGTTGGCAACATTATTACGCCCATCACCACAATAGACTAAGTTAAGTCCAGACAGACGATTGAAGTTTTCTTTCAATGTCATAAAGTCGGCAATCATTTGGGTAGGATGCCATTCATCTGTTAACCCATTCCACACGGGAACGCCAGCGTGAGTAGCCAATGCTTCCACATCCGATTGCTTATAGCCTCTAAACTGTATACCGTCGTACATACTACCTAATATTTTGGCAGTATCTTCAATGGATTCCTTTTTACCCATCTGCATATCACTCGCACCAAAGTAATCCGCCGTTGCGCCAAGATCGCTGGCAGCAACTGAGAAGGCTGCACGTGTTCTTGTTGATGTTTTCTCAAAGATTAAACAAATGGACTGACCTTTAAGGTATTCGTGGGGGATACGTTGTTTTTTTAATTGTTTAAGATGAATGGCAAAGTCAATTAAGTAATTGAGTTCGTTTTGTGTAAAATCTATTTCTTTAGTAAAACTTCTTCCTTGAAACATAGTATCGATCCTTTCTAAGGGTGAATTAAGCGACAAAAAAAGCCCGCCTCTAATTATTAGAGGCGGACGAATCCACGGTACCACTCTAATGACGTCATAAACTTCTAGACATCACTCAAAGTGTTAACGCGACTAGCGTCTTGAACTACTCATTTCATTCAAGAGTCCAAACAATGCGGTTCACAAACTCATTAAGGTAGATCTTTCAGCTAGCGTCTACTCTCTGTTCATAAATAAGTGTGCTACTCTTTGTTTCATTGACTTTTATATTTTCAATTATATTAAAGAATAAAGATTTAAAAGTCAACCTTTAAATTAAAATAAGATTATTTTTCAGATAATTCCTCATCTATATTTAATGTTAAGCGGGCACATAAATGCTAGAGTGTCTTGATTTTGAAAGGCTTATTACGTGAAAAATTTAGAATAATGAAGCATTAAATTCGAAGAGCCCTAATTTTTACAGTTGCTTAATAAAAAATATAGTATATAATGTAGCTTAATAAGTATCCTTTAATTGGCGTCCTGTGAGACGAAGAAGGTAAGTACAGTCGGAAACTCTTTATTTAGAGACCTCTTCTTTCGCATGCCCGCGGTTAAGGAGAGGTCTTTTCTTTATCAAGGAGGTAAACAATGGAAAAAGTTGTAATGAATGAGATGGAAATGAAACGTGCTCTGACCCGGCTAGCTTATGAAATTATTGAACATCACAAAGGTATTGAAGATATTGTCCTTATGGGGATTGCGACGCGCGGTGCACCTCTGGCTGAGCGCCTAGGTAAAAAAATTGCTGAGATCGAAGGACCCGTGCTAGTTGAGTCAATGAATATCGAAGCCTACCGCGATGATATGAAGTATACCGACCAGAGACCAGAAAATTCTAGTGATCTATCAGGTAAAAAAGTCATCTTAGTTGATGATGTGCTCTATACAGGCAGATCCATTCGTGCGGCAATGGATGCCTGTATGGATCGAGGACGCCCTGCCGAAATATCTTTGGCTATATTAGTAGACCGAGGACACCGTGAATTACCAATTCGCCCAGACTATGTTGGGAAAAATATTCCTACTTCTAAACAAGAACGTGTGCGAGTTCAAATCAAAGAAATAGATGGCAAGGATGCTGTCACACTATCATAAATTATTAATCAGTTTTTGACTTTAAATAGATCCGAGAGATCATAAGCGAAACTATCCTTATTTAGGTGCGTTTAGTCTCGAAGATTAAAGGCGCTTTTTTGTTAGGAGGAAGATGATTGTGAGAAATTTTTTATCTGTAGAGCAATTTGATAATGAAGGGTTACTGAATTTATTGAAGACTGCTATCGACTTTAAGGAAGGTCGTAGAACTTATCAGAGTGATGCAACAGTGGTGAATATGTTTTTTGAGAATAGTACCCGGACTAAGCATAGTTTTGAGGTGGCTGAGCATAAGTTAGGCATGCATCAAATTAATTTTGATGTCGGAAGTTCGTCAGTCAATAAAGGTGAGAGTTTATATGATTCTGTTCTAACTATGCAAGCGATAGGGGTAGATGTAGCTGTCATTCGCCACCCAGATCGAAATTATATGGACCAACTTATGAACTTAAAGATTCAAATTATTAATGCGGGTAGTGGTAACGGACAGCATCCGTCGCAATCTTTATTAGATATTATGACTATTTATGAAGAGTTTGGTGATTTTAAAGGGTTAAAAGTTGCGATAATTGGAGATATAGTTCATTCACGCGTTGCCATGAGTAATATGACATTGCTTAATCAGTTAGGGGCTGACGTTATCTTTGCTGGGCCGAATGATTACTTTGACATAAGCTTTGAGCAGTACGGAGCGTTTAAAACAGTGGATGAAGCAGTAGCGGAGGCAGATGTGGTGATGATGCTTCGTGTTCAATTGGAGCGCCATGGATCAGAGGATATGCATTACGTAAAAGAAGACTATCATGCGATGTATGGATTAACTCGTCAACGTCACCGAACAATGAAGGATACAGCCATTATTATGCATCCAGCACCAGTGAACCGTGATGTTGAGTTGGCGGATGAATTAGTGGAATGTGCACAAAGTCGAATTGTTACTCAAATGTCCAACGGGGTCTATGCACGTATGGCAATTCTAGAGTGGGTCTTAAAAGGGAGAGTAGAATGAAACTAATATTAAAGAATGGTCAAAGAGTGGTAAAAGATAATGAATTAGAGTCCATTGATATCGCGATTGAAGATGGAGTGATTGTTGAATTAGGGCATGACTTAGATGGTGAGCGAGTGATCGATTTAAAAGGAAAACTCATCACACATGGTTTAGTTGATATTCACGTTCACTTTAGAGAACCTGGCTTCACTGATAAAGAGACTATCTTAAGTGGATCCAAAGCCTCAGCTCGTGGCGGTGTTACAACAGTTTGCGCGATGCCTAACACCAATCCTGTTCCAGATACACCTGAGAAGTTCCAGGCTATTCAAGATATTATCGAGCGTGATTCAGTTGTTAAGACTTTTCAATATGCGCCGATTACTGAAGAATTACGAACAGATAAATTAGTTGATATGGTAGCCATGGATTCCTTCGCATTCACTAATGATGGCGTGGGCGTTCAAACAGCTGGGATTATGTATGAAGCGATGAAGTTAGCTGCGAGTCTTGATAAACCCATCGTCGCCCACACTGAAGACGAGAGTCTACTTTACGGAGGGGTCATGCATAATGGTATTCGCAATAAAGAATTGGGTTTGCCAGGGATTATGGGGATTGTTGAAAGCAGCCAGATTGCTCGTGACATTCTCATCGCTAAAGAAACTGGCGTCCATTATCATGTTTGTCACGTCTCTTCGAAAGAATCCGTCGATGCCATTCGAGAAGGTAAGCGACAAGGAGTAAATGTTACTGCAGAGGTGACACCACATCATCTAATTCTTAATGAGATGGATATACCAAGTGATGATGCTATCTTCAAGATGAATCCACCATTACGTGGCAAAGAAGATCAACGCGCACTAATTGAAGGACTAGCTGATGGAACGATCGACTTTATTGCGACTGACCATGCGCCCCATACTATGGAAGAAAAGTCTGGTGGATTTATTGATGCTCCATTTGGAATAGTGGGTATCGAGACGTCCTTTGCTTTAATGTATACTCACTTTGTTGAAAAGAATTTGATGACTTTAGAATTTCTAATTGATCGCATGAGTCACCTGCCAGCCCGACTCTTTAACTTACCTATGGGTGAATTGAAAGCGGGTGGTGTTGCAGATATTGCTGTTTTTGATTTAGAAAAAGAGTATGTAATTAACTCGGATGATTATTTATCTAAAGCTGCTAATACGCCTTTTAATGGCTATAAAGTCAAAGGTATGTGTGCTTTAACTCTAGTTGATGGTGAGATAGTGTATAACGCACTTGAAATTTAAGGAGAGAATATAATGAACAGACTAAAAGTAAATCTTCCAGGTATTGAATTGAAGAACCCTATTATGCCAGCTTCAGGTTGCTTTGGTTTCGGTGAAAGTTACGCAAAACACTATGACCTAGGTTTATTAGGTGCCTTAATTACTAAAAGTACAACGCTTGAAGAACGTGTGGGTAATCCTGCACCACAATATGTGCATAGAGAAAGAGATGTATTGAATTCCGTAGGATTAAAGAATCCAGGCGTAGAAGCCGTTCTATCTGAGAAATTGCCTTACCTTGAAGGCTTTGATGTACCAATCATTGCGAGTGTCGCAGGGTCTACCGAAGAAGATTACATCGAAATGTGCCGTCAGATTTCTACAGCACCCAATGTCAAAGCAATTGAATTAAATATCTCCTGCCCGAATGTTAAAGAAGGTGGTGTAGCTTTTGGTACGAATCCAGAAGTGGCCGCTCGCTTAACTAAAGCTTGTAAAGCTGTGACCAGTCTACCTATCTATGTGAAGCTAACGCCCAACGTAACAGATATTGTAGAAATTGCCCAAGCGGTAGAGGCAGCGGGAGCCGACGCCATCTCAATGATTAATACGATAACAAGTATGGCCTTTGACTTAACGACTGGCCAGCCTATCTTAGGTGGGATCACAGGGGGGTTATCAGGTATCGCACTCAAACACGTTGCCCTAAGAATGGTCTATCAAGTTGCGAATGCCGTGACTATACCGATTATTGGTATTGGCGGCATCAAGACGGTTGATGACGTGTTAGAAATGTATATGGCGGGTGCCACAGCCGTTCAAATAGGAACAGAGAACTACAATAATCCGATGGTTTGTCCAGAAATTATTCATGACTTACCAGCAAGAATGGATGAATTGGGGATTGAGTCAATTCAAGCTCTTATTGATCAAGTTAAAAGTAACCGCGCTTCTAATAAATAGAAAAAATAAACATTTGAGTGAATTCAAGCAAAATGACATCGCCGTTTGTCTTTAGTTGCCCAAACTCAAGCCAAATGACAACGCCGTTTGTCTTTAGTTGCCCGAACTCAAGCCAAATGGAATCGCCGTTTGTCTTTAGTTGCCCAAACTCAAGCCAAATGAAACCACCGTTTGTCTTTAGTTGATCGAACTCAGGACAAATGGAACTGCGGTTCGTCCTTAGTTGAACGAACTCAAGCCGAATGAAACTGCCGTTTGTCCTTAGTTGTCCGAACTCAGGACAAATGGAACTGCGGTTCGTCCTTAGTTGGTCGAACTCAGGACAAATGGAACTGCGGTTCGTCTTTAGTTGGTCGAACTCAAGCCAAATGAAACCGCCGTTTGTCCTTAGTTGTCCGAACTCAGGACAAATGGAACTGCGGTTCGTCCTTAGTTGCCCAAACTCAAGCCAAATGAAACCACCGTTTGTCTTTAGTTGCCCAAACTCAAGCCAAATGACATCGCCGTTTGTCTTTAGTTGATTGAACTCAGGACAAATGGAACTGCGGTTCGTCCTTAGTTGATTGAACTCAGGACAAATGACATCGCCGTTTGTCTTTAGTTGCCCAAACTCAAGCTAAATGAAATCGCCGTTTGTCTTTAGTTGCGCAAACTCAAGCCAAATGGAATCGCCGTTTGTCTAAAGTTAAGGCGAAATCACATATCCCACTGGAAATTTTTCATGTCCACATGTGTTGGTTTTTTAAATTCAACGCCTTCATCAAGTAACAAGTCCTTTTGGTTAGGGAAAGTTGGGGCGAGTCTCCCCGCATGATTCACCACACGATGGCAAGGGTAAGCGACGTAGTAACTAGCCTGGCTGAGTACTTTTCCGACGAGGCGAGCGTTTTTTGGGCGGTCAATGAGTTTAGCAATTTGTCCGTACGAAGCGACTTTTCCTTTAGGAATCTCGTCAACGACGGAAAGTATTTCATAGATTAAGTCTTCTGATAATTTTGCGACCATGAAAAGCCCTACGATCTTACATTTTATATATAATATACCATAGAGGGCATTTGGTATTCGCTACTGACTAAGTTATAATTAGAGGACAAGATTTGAAGCAGTTATTATAGAGGGCCAACGAAAGGGTGATGACATGATTGAATTAGCTAAGAAAAATGGCATCCAATTAAAAGAGGAAACCTTACAAGACGTAAATATTGGCTTAGATTTTAAAGTTGTGATCGCAGAAGATATCAATGGGCAAGAGTGGATATTACGCGTGCCAAGACGAAGGGACGTTTTTCTAAAAGCGCAAGCCGAAAAGAAAATATTAGAACTCGTCAATGAAAATACAAAGTCGATCCAAGTCCCAAATTGGGAGGTTTTTACTGAAGAATTAATTGCCTATAAGTCACTGGAAGGGCAGCCGGCTGTCACGACTGATTCGGTAACTCAAGAGACAAGTTGGGTTTTTGATGTGAATCAAGTACCAGCTGAATTTACAAAGAGTCTAGCTAAAGTAATGGTAGAAATTCACAGCATTTCCAAAGAAAAAGTGGTAGAAGCGGGCTTGCGAGTAGACTCAAAAGATCAGTTACAGGAGCTGATGCGCGAGAGGATAAATCGGGTCAAAGAAAACTACGTGGTTCACGAATCACTATTGAATCGGTGGGAAGCTTGGTTAAGTCAAGACGACTTGTGGCCAAAAGAGACGGGCTTTATTCACGGCGATTTATATCCTGGCCATATTCTAATTGATTCAAATTCAAACGTCATAGGAATTATCGATTGGACCGAAGCGAAGCATACGGATATATCCAATGATTTTACAGCACATTATTTATTGTTTGGTGAAGCTGAATTGGAAAATTTAATTCAGGAATATAAGGCAGCGGGCGGATATACTTGGCCAAAGATGAAAGAACATATTATTGAGCTTTTGTCGACGCAAGCCATTACGATTGCGGAGTTTGCGGAAACTTCTGGAAGTGAAGATTATAATAAAGCAGCTCAAGATATGTTGAGTCAAGGCTAAGTTACAATAGAAAGAGTGAATAAATGCAAGAGTATATTAGAATGATAGAGATGATCGTCATCTTATTTATTGGTTTAATGAATGTGTACACGTGTCATCTTTACTACCGTGATAAACAATATTCACGAACTGGGCAATACCGAATTTCAGAAAGAAAATTACTACAAGCGAGTTTTCTGTTTGGAGGTCTAGGTGCTTTCTTAGGCATGCGTTTCTTTAGACATAAGACGAAGCATCGTAAGTTTCAATTTTGGATTCCAATTACTGCAGTGTTCACTGTAGGAGTGTGGGCTTGGCTCGTTTCGGAAGTACTACAGTCTATATAAGTATGTACAAAAAACGCCTTTCTTTCAGTTACAAGCACTGAAAGAAAGGCGTTTATATTTATTATTAAGATTCTGTATCTGTTGAATCTAGACCCATTTGTTGTTTAAGGCGAGATAATTCATCTTCAACAGCAGCGGAAGTATTTGAAGCGTATTTTTCTTCTAAAGCTTTGGCTTCGTCAATCGGTTCCGTATTTAATTCTGACATAGCATTTGCTTCGTCTAGCATACGGTTTGCTTTATCTTCCATTCTTTCGAAGTTTCCAATTGCATTCTCAGATTGAGTGATGTTACCAGTTGCGTCATTAATTGTTTTTTGAGTATTTGCCACTGACATTTTACCTTTAATCATCGCACGACGTTGTTTTAATGTGTCGATATCTTTAGCAAGCTTGTCATGCATTTGACGCATTTTAACGGCATTTTCATGAGCTGCAGCGTAAGCTGTTGCGTAACCGGCACCGATATTTTCAACTTCTTGTTTTTTAGTTAAGAAGATACGTGCGTCAGCTTCGTTGTTAGCTTCTAAAGCTTTCTTAGCTAATTCTTCGAATTTCTTCACTTCTGCTTCGTTCTCATCGACTTTACGTTTGCTGCGAGTTTCTTCAGCCATCACACTTGCGGTACTTTCTTTTACTTCAGCTAAGTCTTCTAACATATCACGTAAGTATTGGTCGATCATTTTCTCAGGATCTTCCATGCGGTCAATAATTGAGTTGATATTTGCACTGATAATGTCTTTAAATCTATTTAGTATAGCCATAATGTAATTCCTCCAAATTATATATTATTTGTCTTCGTATTTTTTTGCTAAATCGTCTGCTTCAGAACTTTTTCCGAAAGTGTCAATCGGTTTACTCAACATATCTTCGGTACGTTTGGCTTCAATCGCTTCTTGTTGCTTACGTTTACGCCACCATAAGAATAGGATTCCAACGAGAATCACGCCACCTATTACTAGTAGTACAGGTATCCAAGGTGAGGTTGTTACGTCCATAATTCGATCAGCTGCATCTCGGAATGATTTACTAAAGAACTCAGAAGTGTTGAGATTCATGTCATAGTAATATCGATCAATGTAATCTAATAATATGTCTGCTGCTTCTCTATCAATCACTTGGTCAGCTTGGGAACCCGTAACATAATAGGTTGTGTAATTACTTGGTGTTCCTTCATAAAACATTAACAATAAGTGAGCTTCATCGGTGAATAATTCATCGTAAAGTTTATTGGCATATTCCTCTACTTCCGACATTGATGCATTGTTTGAACCATTAATTTCAGTTGTAATATAGACGTGAGGTTGCACACCTGTTTTTTCATAGAAATGACGTAATCCATCATTCATAACAGTTTGGTTTTCAACCCAGTTAGCGTCATCGGTGTAATAATCCGTTTCATTGACTGAACCTGCTGGTAGTGGCTCACGTTCAACGGTTGAGCGCGTTACAGAAGTTTCAGAGCTGGATGAATTATTATTCGAACTCCCACCCATACCACCAAATATCATTGGTAATATGAACATGATGATTACACCAATAATAACTATTGAGATGAGTGTGCTTGAACAGCCACCGCCACCTCCGCCTCTATAAGGTCCTCCACCAAAGGAGCTTCTTCTGCGACGAGAACCCCATGAGTTAAAGATTGGTCCGGTTCGAATGACTGGACGAGAATTGTAACCTCCGCCGCCCCAAGAACCGCCACCACCCCAAGAGCCTCCGCCACGACTACCACCGAATGATCCGCCACCGCGTCCACCAGAACTACTGCGACCACCGCCACCACGAGACCCACCAAAGCCACCGCTGCGACCACCGCCGCCACCTCCGCGGCCTCCTCCTCTTGCCATAGACATCCCTCTCTTCCATTATTTCCATCATCGTTGTCTTGATTTAAATATATCATAAAGCGCTATCATCAATCAATTTTGAACTCCTTTTACAAAGAAATTGTCACAATGTTTGACCATCCAATCAGTTAAATATAAAATGAATAAGAATAAATAAAGTATACGAGGAGAATGACAGTGAAATTAATTTCATGGAATATCGATTCACTTAACGCAGCTTTAACAAGTGACTCAGCGAGAGCAGAATTATCAAGAGCTGTACTAAAGACAATTAAAGATGAAGATCCAGATGTAATAGCGATTCAAGAAACTAAATTATCAAGTAAAGGGCCAACTAAAAAGCATTTAGAAATCTTGCAAGAAGACGTGCCAGATTACACCATCGCTTGGAATAGTTCAAAAGAACCGGCCCGTAAAAGTTATGCAGGGACAATGTTCTTATTCAAAAACTACCTTTCACCTAATGTTACATATCCAGAAATTGGTGCACCAAGTACCATGGATGCGGAGGGGCGTATTATTACACTTGAATTTGATGATTTCTTTATTACACAAGTTTATACACCGAATGCTGGTTCGGGCTTAGTTCGTTTAGAAGAGCGTCAACAATGGGATATTAAGTATGCGGATTACTTAGCGAGCCTTGATAAAGAGAAACCTGTCATAGCAACAGGTGACTATAACGTCGCTCACAAAGAAATTGACTTGAAGAATCCTAAGAGTAACCGTCGATCAGCTGGCTTTACGGACGAAGAGCGTGAAGGGTTCACAAATCTATTAGCTCGCGGTTTTACAGATACATTCCGTTATATTCACGGAGATGTGGAAGGCGTTTATTCATGGTGGAATCAACGCGCGAAGACTAGTAAAATCAACAACTCAGGGTGGAGAATTGACTACTGGTTAGTAAGTAACCGAATTGCGGATAAAGTTCAAAAATCTGAAATGATTGATTCAGGAACTCGTCAAGACCACACGCCAACCTTGTTGGAAATTGATATTTAAAATGTATTATAATGACACATCAGTTTGTTTTATATTGGCTGGTGTGTTTTATTTTAAAAGCCTATTGAAAAAAGGTTGTCTTAATGAGAAAATTTGAGATAATAGATGAGTAATCTTAATTAAGGAGCTTAAATTAATGAAATTTAAAACAAAATGGCGATATTTTTTAATGACAATGGTTGTCTGGTTAACTTTACCCGTTAAAACCATTGGAGCGATTGAGTTGATTGATACCGAACTCATTGAACCATTTAAATCTGATTTAACAGTAGAAGAATTAGTTGAAGCCTTGCCAGAGGATGCGTCTTTAGACGATCCAGCACTCATGCTGATCAACCGAGAAAACCGTTTGGAAGCAGATTTAGACATGGAATTTGCTTGGACAGGGACGGGGCACGCCTACAATGCGAATATTTTCGAAGAGTTTAATGCTTTAATTACTGCAGCAGAACAAGCTGGATACTACTTTGAAACTGTCTCTGCTCACCGGACAATTGCCTATCAAGCGATGAACTTTGATAGTCGTTATAATATGTATATTGCGGATGGTTATAGTGATGCGGATGCCTTTTATATGACGGACATGTTTGTTGCCCCAGCAGATGCGACTGAACATTCGACTGGATTGGCTTTTGATTTACTTGGAACGGATTGGCAAGAATACGGACGTGATTTACACCAAGCTTACGGCCAATACGGTTCTGCGATTTGGTTAGCTGAGAACGGTCATGATTATGGGTTTATCTTACGCTACTTAGAAGGCAAAACACATATCACTGGTTACGAATACGAACCTTGGCATATTCGATATGTAGGAAAAGACCACGCGACATTTATGTATGAACATGGTTTGACTCTTGAAGAGTACTTAGCTTTAATCAATTTAAGAGATACAGCTGAGGAATGATTATTTTCAATAAAAAATAAGGAGGTGCAGAATGGAAAACGTACCTAATTGCCCACAATGTCAGTCGGAATACACGTATGAAGATGGTGCATTATTCGTCTGTCCGGAATGTGCTTACGAATGGACTGCAAGTGAACAAGCAGACATCGAGGCTAGCGAAACAATTACAGATTCGAATGGGAATGAGCTTGCGGACGGTGACACAGTTATCGTTGTCAAAGATTTGAAAGTAAAAGGCTTCAAATCAGCGATTAAGCAAGGAACGAAAGTAAAAAATATTAAGTTAATTATTGATCCAGCCGATGGACATGACATTGATTGTAAGATCGACGGTTTCGGAGCGATGAAGTTAAAGTCTGAATTCGTTAAAAAAGCATAAAGTTAAGCTTTACCTCACTGTTTAAAGTGGGATATTTATTTAACAAAAAATAATGAGGTGAGCAAGTTGTTAAAGAAAATATTATTATTCGTTTCCGTGTTTTTATTGGCGGCGTGTAGCACATCTGAAGAATCTGTGCCAGTTATGGAAGAAGAAAAGACGACTCAAAGTGAGTCTGTTGAGAGTGAGACAGAGGAGTCTGTGACAGAAGAATTATCAAAAGACTATAGTCAATTCACCTCTATAGAAGAATTATTGACTGCAACAATCCAAGAATTCGGTTTGAATCCAGAGGCCGTTTCAGTTGCGTATTATAATTACCAGACTGATACGGATTTTTTCTATAATGAGCGGTCACCAATGCTTGTTGGAAGTGTGACGAAAGTAGGTGTCGCTAGACTTTACGCTGATTTAATTGCCGATGGTGTGATGTCTTTTGAGACAGAGTTACCTTATAGTGACGCTTTGTTCGAGGAGGGTGCCGGTCCAGTGACGAATGGTGAGAAAAAGGCGTCTTATCCTTTATATGAGTTGTTTTACAATTCATTAGCTCTGTCAGATAACACCGCTTTTAATATGCTTTTCTCTTATTACCAGCAAATTTATGGAAATGTGCAAGAGTCACTTTTAAATTTAAGCGGACTGTCGTTTGATCAAGCTGAGTATACAACGAATAATATGGCTGACGCCCAGATGATTTTGAATATTTTACTTCCCGTCGCCACTGAAGATAAATACAGTTATATTTTAACGTCACTTAGCGGGAACACCGAGGCAGAATATTTTAAAAAATACGTCCAAGAAGGTATGTTCACAAAATACGGTAGTATCGGCGGGTCTCTTCACGACTCTGGTATTTATATGGAGGACGGCGAACCGGTCTATGCTTTAGTTGTCTTAACGAATGGCCAAGGAAATGTAGATGAATTTCTAGCGACGATGAACCTTAGAATGAATGAATGGGGCAAATTCCAACAACAAAACACCCAAACAGATTAGAATTATGTTAGAATACTATTAAAACTTTTAAAGCTGAGGGGGATTGTGTTTTGGATAAAGTTAAATTAATTGTCGCAATGTTAATCGTAGGGTCAATCGGGATTTTTGTTCATTTTATTCCGCTGCCATCTGCTGTGATTGCGATGTTTAGAGCTGTTATTGGAACGCTTTTCCTCCTCGGTGTCATGATTTTTAAGCAAACTAACATCGATTGGGCTGTCGTTAAGAAAAATGCGAAATACTTAATTCTTTCTGGAACCGCGATTGGTTTTAATTGGATTTTCCTATTTGAAGCGTATCAATATACAAGTGTGGCCGTTGCAACTTTGTGCTATTATATGGCACCAGCCTTTGTGGTATTGCTAGCACCTTTCGTTTTAAATGAAAAAATGACGATTTATAATCTCATGAGCACAGTTGCTGCCTTGTTCGGAGCGGTCTTGATTTCAGGTGTGTTTGGTGGGGTGCAAGTTAACTTAATCGGCGTCGGATATGGAATCGGTGCAGCAGTTCTGTATGCGTGGATTATGATTTTAAATAAAAAGACTAAAGGCTTACCAGGTTTAGAACTGACCTTCTTCCAATTGTTAGTTTCAGCAGTGGTGATGGTTCCATATGTGTTCCTGACCGAGGATTTAAGTAGGTTGAGCTTTACACCTTCAGTGCTTGGCCTATTACTGATTGTCGGAGTTATTCACACAGGCTGGGTTTACCAACTCTTCTTTGAAGCTTTGAATAAATTACCAGCTCAGACGTCCTCACTCTTGAGCTACATTGATCCAGTTACAGCTATTATCCTATCGGCAGTATTGCTACACCAACCTTTAAGCACGATACAAATTGTTGGGACGCTGTTTATTCTAGGCTCGGCGGTCATGAATGAAGTGTTTAATTATAGAAAGCGGTCTGAAGTCGTATTATAGAAGATGGTTAACACTATTCTTGAATGGATAGTGTTTTTTTGATGCTTAAGGTGCGTCGTGAATTGGCACGACACTCTGTATTTTCGTTTGCGGTTCATCGTGTTGACTCACGACACCCCGTATTTTCGTTTGCGGTTCATCGTGCCGACTCACGACGCCCCGTATTTTCATTTGCGGTACGTCGTGCCGACTCACGACGCCCCGTATCCTCATTTTCGGTTCATCGAGCTGGCTCACGACGCCCCGCAAAGTCAAAATATCACTCGATTCACCAGTTTCAACTACTGACTATTCTTACAATAAAAACTAGTATTATTTAAGTTGGCAATTAAATGATACATGGGAAACACAATATATAAAGAATTTTAGAGTTTACAAATGCAGCGGGTACACTAATACATAATGATGAAGATAATGAATAAATCCATAAAAATAACCGAGTCAGTCACTTTATAATGTGATCTGACTCAGTTATTATTCGTTATATATTATAGTGATTTAACAGCGTCATTCACGGCTTTGTCGCCAGCTAACACTTCAAATTCTTTCTTAATTGTGTTGTCGTTTTCTAATACGGCAACTAGTGTGCGAGCAACATCTTCACGTGGAATCTCATTGATTTCAAAGTCTGTTCCTACTTTAATGTTTCCAGTACCGCTTTCGTCTACAAGAATACCTGGGTGAACGATAGTCCAGTCTAATTCTGTACGGTTTTTCAACCATTCATCTGCATAGTTCTTAGTGATGGTGTATACTTGCAGGGAATTTTCTTTTTCCATTTCTTCGCGTCCAGTACGGAATGTGCTGACCATTACGAAGCGTTTAACACCAGCTTGTTCGGCAGCTGTCATTACTTTGATTGCGCCGTCTAAGTCGATTTTCACTGTCTTGTCTAAGCCTTTTCCTCCAGCACCTGCACTGAATATTACTGCGTCCATGCCTTTAGCGGCTTCGGCTAATTCGTCGATTGAGTTCTTAGCTAAGTCGAGTAACACTGTTTCAATGCCTCGTTCTTCAAAGAAACTTTCTTGTTCAGCCTTACGTATCATGGCTGTTTCTTGAATGTTTTCATGGTCTTTAACTATTTCAGCAAAATGTCTAGCGACTTTACCATTTGCTCCTACTACTAATACTTTCATTAAAAAACTCCTTTCAAAAGCTTTTAACCTAATGTATCTTCTACCTAATCTTAACAACAACGCTTTTTGTTTACAAAGAATTGGATTGTGAGGGGGAGTTGGTTTGAGCTGATTGCAGAGAGAATGATTCGGTGACCGTAGTGGAACGCCTTCAGCTAATCACTTCGGCTAAAGCCTTGTGATTAAGCTTCCGTCTCGCTCTGCTACTGAATCCATACGTCGCTACCGCTCCTATGGCTTCATGTGCGCACAGTCGTCCTAATACTACGGTACCTCATCATTCTCTCTTTCATCAGCTAACTAAATTATATTATTTTAACATTAAGCTAAAGCTATATATGAATTGATATTGAAGTGACAGAGGAAATTCATGTGCCATGCAAAAGGACGATCTACCGCATTAGATTCTGTGCGAACGTTAGTGAGCTACAGAAGCAATAAGTAGGCGAGTCGGAAGCTCATTTGTATAAATACGATAGTGTTTATACAAAAAGCTACAGACGTTCCCATGGCTACAATGAATTTCCACTGGAACGAAAATATCGATGAATCACCTCATGTTCTAAATAATTCAGTTGTATGTTAAACTATTTAAGGATAAAAAATGATTTTAGAAGAAAGGGCGTATTTTGTGCAGTTAGAAGCATCATTACAGGAGCATTTTGGGTATTCTTCCTTTCGCCCTGGGCAAAAAGAAATAATAAACACAATATTATCTGGACAAGACACATTAGGGATTCTGCCAACCGGGGGAGGTAAGTCAGTTTGTTACCAGCTCCCGGCTTTAATGTTGCCTGGCTTAACCGTAGTAATATCACCATTGATTTCCTTGATGAAAGATCAAGTGGATACGTTGACACAACTAGGAGTACAAGCAGCTTATTTGAACTCGACTATCAGTAGTGAAGAGTTCCAAGATATAATACAACAACTGCGCCAAAGAACATTGAAGATGTTATATGTGGCACCTGAACGGTTAGAGAATCCGAGTTTTCAGGAATTCTTAAGCAAACAAAATATCTCACTATTGGCTGTGGATGAGGCGCACTGTGTGTCTCAATGGGGCTTTGATTTCAGACCAAGCTACCGAAACATTACACAATTTATTAACCAATTGCCTCAAAGACCGAAGATGGCAGCCTTCACCGCAACAGCAACGAAACGTGTTCAAGACGATATTGTGGCTCAATTAGAATTAGAAGATCCAGGCGTCTTCATTAATTCCTTTGACCGACCAAATATTAAATTTTCAGTCGTCGAACCTAATAATCGCTTAGCGACTTTGCATAGTTTAATTAATCACGACGAGGCGATTATTATTTATGCCAGCACGCGTAAACAAGTCGACAAGTTGCATATAGAATTAAAGCAAGAAGGCTATGCCGTGAATAAATATCACGCGGGGATGGAACACGACCAAAGACAACAATCTCAGTCTGAGTTTATTAATGATGAGTGTAATATTATTGTTGCTACAAATGCTTTTGGAATGGGAATTGATAAGACGGACGTTCGGAAAGTGATTCATTTTAACTTGCCGAAAGATTTAGAAAGTTATTATCAAGAAGCAGGTCGTGCGGGACGAGACTCATTAGATGCGGAAGCGATTCTTTTATATCACTCACAAGATATTATGACCAATAAGTTCTTAATTGCGCAAAGTAATGATGAATTAGCTCACCGCCGATTAGAAATGATGATAAAATACGCAAGTTTCACGGGTTGCTTACGGAATTTTATCTTAAGATATTTTGGCGAATTCCCTAATGAACCGTGTGGAAATTGTTCAAACTGTATGGGTGAAATGCGTCAAATCGATGTGACAAAAGAAGCTCAGATGATCTTATCGTGTATGCTTCGAATGAAGCACCAATTTGGGATGACGATGATTATTGATGTTCTGCGTGGAAGTCAGAATCAACGAGTCTTAGATAATCGCTTTGACGAGCTATCGACTTACGGCATTATGAAGACTTATTCCGTTCAACAAATTCGCGATATCATCTCAGCCTTATTGGCGTATCAATATATCAGCGTAACGGAACATCGCGGTTTATATGCGACTGAAGCGTCTAAGATGCTTTTGATGGGTCAAACGTCTTTAACGATTAAAGAACGTAAATACTTGAAAGCTTCAACGAGCCGCAGACGAACAGTATCTAAAAATGTTAACCCGGATCTGTATGAACAATTACGTCAAGTTCGGGCACAATTGGCCAAAGAAGAGGGGATGCCGGCTTATATTATCTTCTCTAATAAATCCTTGGAAGATATGGCGAGTCGTATGCCGAATACTTATGAAGAATTCCTTGATGTTGAAGGGGTTGGATCGGTTAAAGCAGAGAAGTATGCGGGCTATTTCTTACCTGCGATTCAAGAATATTCTTCTTCGAATCCGAATACGACAGTCGAAGCCGAACCACACCGTGAAAGTGTTGATCTACAAAGTAGTGGTGGACAATCAAGTTATTATATTAGTGCTCAGTATGCAGAACGTGGCCTGACGCCATTGGAGATTGCGATTGAACGTAATATGACTGAAGCCACTATCTTGTCGCATCTGACACAAGCTGCGGAGCAAGGGGATTTAGAAGTGTTTGACGCGGATGTGTCATCATATATTAAGAACCAAATCAAGCAAGCGATTCGAAAAGTTGGGACCGACTCACTGAAAGCGATTAAAGAAGCTTTGCCTGAAAAGATTAGTTATGATGATATAAAATACGTCCTGATTGATTATTTAGTAAATAATATTTAATAAAAAGCATGCATCTAAGGATCAGTCGTTAATTTTTATAGATACAAAGAGTCTGTAGGTCGTATTGAAACATGAATACTATTAAAACGTTGAATCATATTATTGTGAGATGGCTTACCAAGTGCCGGCGTTGTTGCATATCAAAATACTCATTTGTTGAAGCACGTCGAACCAGGAAAGTCAGTCCAAGTTATCGGTGCGGGTGCTCACACAAGGGCCAATATTATCTAAACTTTGGAACCGAAAAATTCAACCAGTTATTGATCGTGTGATACCATTTGAGGAAGTCAATGATGACTTGAAAGCTTTAGAAGGCGGGCAAGTCTTAGGAAAGATTGTTGTGAAAATGAATTAACAAAAAAAGAGGCATAAGCCTCTTTTTTAATTATTCGGAATTACCGCAAAAACTTCAGCTGGGAAACCAGGTGAGTCTTTAATATGTGGAACAGCAACAAAGATAATGCTACCGACGGCAGGGACTTGATCAAGATTAGCTAGTAATTCTACTTGGTATTTATCTTCGGCCAACCAATAGTATTGTGCATCTAAGAAGCCTTGTTCAGCTGCGTCGACACCACTATCCGTGTTTAATGTCTCATGTCCGATGGCAGTGACTCTACGTGTGCGACTTAAGAATTCTAAAGCCGGAATTGACCATCCAGGTGTATGCTCTACACCTTCTTTGTCTTTATTGACAAAAGCATCAGGGTCATCAAAGCGTTTATACCAACCACTTGAGAAAGCTACAAAGCTGCCTTCAGGAATTTGACCGTATGTTTCTTCAAAGTCTTTAATGTCTTCGACAGTCACTGCGTACCCTGGATCGTCTTTAACTTTGTCTTCTAGATGAATGACATAAAGAGGTAAGACACGTTCATTTTGTGGGATGTCTTGTAGTGTTCTTTTTCCTTCAGCAAAATGACTTGGCGCGTCAATATGAGTTCCATGAGAAGAACCGATAGTATACTCAAGTGAGTGCACGCGGTCTTGTTCCATTTTTGAAATTTGTTTCTCTTGAAGTGGATTAAATGTATGATAAATTGGAATTTGATCATTCACTTCATGAGTTAGGTTCACCCATTTGTAACCTTTTAAATCTTGTAGTAATTGATATAATGCATGCATTTGTTTCACTCCTGTAAATGTTATTTACCTAATTTTAGTTATTAACTAAGATAAAAGCAACGCAAACCACTATTGTAGAGAATTTTAAGAAGGGAGGGACTTTATATGTCCTATGTAAAAGTTGAAATATTTATACCAGCAGAAAATACTGATGATTTAATCGCTGCCTTGAATGAGGCAGAACTTTTGAAAGCCGGTAATTACGATTATTGTTATTCAACCATGCCTGTAAAAGGCCACTTTAGACCACTAGATGGGGCGAATCCATTTATAGGTGAGGTTGGCGAGATTGAAGAAGTGGATGAGTTGAAAGTTGAGTTCAGAATAAAAGCAGCAGATAGAAAACTTGCCGAGGCGATTATCTTTGAGAAACATCCATATGAAACGCCGGTAGTTAACTTTATTGGGTTGGTTTAAAGGATATTAAGAATATATTCGCGTTTCCTGTCCCTGAAAAAATCACTAGGACACGAAAAAGCTCAACAACTTGGAACAATCTCCAAAATTGCTGAGCTTTTTTTATTTCATTATTTAAATACGTAATCTAATACTTCCACCGCTTGGTCCAATGTCTCGACTGTCACATTCGCTTTATTTGATAACTCTTTGAGAGCATGAATTAATTCAGTTGGACGTACGATAATCAGTGGCTTGTTGTGGTTGATGGCAGTTGTTGCGTCCATTGCTGTATTCCATTGACGATATTGGTCGCCGAACAGTGCAATAACAAGATCCGCTTTATTCATCAATATTTGAGTGCGGAAATTATTAATATCAGAAGCAGCATCGTCACGATAGTAGTTATTAGGTTGTTCACCTAAAATTTTCTCACCAATAGCATCTGAAGCATCGTGGTTTGTTTGTGGAGCCACGAAGTCGATATCTAACCCATTTGCAGCAACTTTCTCTTTTAATTCTTCGCGCCAATTATCATGAATTTGACCCGCTAAATAAACAGTTAATTTCATATATAAAACCTCCATTTAATTCTATCATATCGAAATAAAGTGAGGGTTACTAATAATATACTCAGTTAAGTGTTTAAAATAAGTGAACGATTGCATTTGCTATGGAATAGTGATTTAGTACAGGAAAAAAGCAATCATTTTCATAAAAATGATTGACAACAAAAGGTTGGGACTGATATGATAAAGATATTAAGTTTCTAAATAAGAAAGAGGGATTAGGTTGTCCGAAGTTGGTAAAAAACCATATGGTACTGTTTTAATAAAAGCTGATCAAATACTTGGGGTACTGTCACAATCAGGCGAACCCTTAACAATGAATGATATATCGAAGCATGCGGATATCACGTTATCAACGACTTCCAAAATATTAGACACACTAATATTACTTGGTTATGTGCGCCGTGACGAGACAACGAAACGCTATGCTTTAGGAGCAACGCTACTTCAGTTAGCGAATGCTGCCTTCATGCATTTTGACATTGTTAGAGAATCACATCCAGCTTTAAAGCATTTATATGAGCAATTTGGCGAAACGGTTCACTTAGGACTTTTTCGAGACAATCAAATCTTGTATATTAATAAAATTACGAATCCAAGTAGCAAACACCAAACGCTCTCAAGGATTGGTAATACACAACCTTTATACTGTTCAGCTATGGGGAAGGCGACTTTGGCTACATTCGATAAGACAGTTCAAAATCAATATTTTGATTCTGCTATCTTAACGCCACGAACACCTTATACATTAACTGATCCAGCTGATTTAATGGAGCAAGTGGAAGAGTCTGAAAAAAATGGCTATGCTATTGATGATCGTGAATCAGAGGAAGATGTCTTTTGTGTAGGTGCAGCGATTGTGAATCCGATTGACCGCAATCATTATGCGTTCAGTATTAGTATTCCTTATTATCGTCTGACTGATCAGTTGAAGGAAGATATGATTGCAGCTGTGATGAAGACTAAAACAATTATTGAGTTCCAATTAGACTCTTACACCGATTAAATAAAGATAGAAACTGTACAGAACATGTACAGTTTTTTTGTGTTGTAATTTCCCATATAGAAAGCACAAGCAAATTAATGGTAATCTCGACTCTTTTTTTATAAAATATTATCCAGACTAATCTGTTTATTGAAGAGCAATTTATTTAAAAAATAAAGTTACTTTCATATTAACATAGCTAAGATATAATAAATAAAAAGTGATAGGGGATGAGATATGGTGAGTCGCAGAGAAAATATTAGTTCGATTTTATTTGGCTGCTTTTTAGTTATTTTTGGACTTGCGCTTGTATTTTTTAGAGCTTCATTTGTGCTCCTATTGGCTGAAATTATTCAATTCATTTTAATTGTCATAGGTCTTTGGAAATTATTCTATACCTTAGTACTCAAACGAGGAGAAGATGAGATTCTACCTAGGCTAATTGCATTAGGAAAGGCATTGTTGTATGTAATCTTCGGTTTAATTTTGGCTGATCGAGTTGAATTTACAACCGGATGGCTAATCTTCTTTATTGGTTTGTATCAGTTTGCGGTCGGTATTATTGGTTTCACTTCCTATATTTTATTAGCGCGAGATAAAGTGAGAAATATAAAGAGTCAATTATTTATTTCATTGATCCATTTTTTATTTGGCGTCACGAGTATGTTTGGTTCGGAGCGTATTACGAACACATTATTTCGACTTGGAGTCTACTTAGTGTTTATCGGTTTTACTTATGTTAATGACGGAAGGCAATTAATTACACGGAATGAAAAAGCCAGGAAACTAAGAAATCGGATACGGATACCTTTACCAGTCTTTATTGATGCGATTATTCCGAATAATGTGTTGATTAAATTTAATGAAATGTTGGTAGGTAATGAAGATACGGTTTCGGAAAGATTTTCTAATAATCTGCCAGCTAAAAATTACGATGAAGATTCAATTGTCCATATTTTAATTCATGTTGGAAAGACTGGCTTTGATAAGATAGGACACGTGGACGTCAGTTATAAAGGAAAAGTGTACTCATACGGAAATCATGATATTGAAGCTCACATAGCTGCAGGGGCAATAGGGGACGGCGTTCTCGTCGTTGCGGATGAGAAACCTTACTTGGATTTTCTAAAAACGAGAGGAACGAGTGTGTTTCGCTTTGGAATTGGACTGAGAGATAAAGAGTTAGAAGAGTTAAAATACGAGCTCGAGCATATTCTAAAAGATGTGACGCCTTGGAAGGCAACGACTGAAAAACAAAAGAAAAGTTATATCGGCAAAGTACTTGAAGCGACGAAAGGGCAAGCCTTTAAATTTAAACGCGGACGTTATAAAACTTATTTTGTTTTAGGAACCAATTGCGTGTTGCTGGCAGATGAATTACTTGGAAATAATGGAATTAATCTGATTAATGTCACAGGAATTTTAGCTCCAGGAACTTACTATGACTACTTTAATAAGCTTTTCCATACATACGGCTCGAATGTCATTTCGAAAATGTTAGTCCATCCGCAATTTCAAGAACCATTGGTTGAGGTTAAACCGGTTACAAAAATAAAAAAACGCACTTAGAAAAGTGAGGGGTACTCCATTTCTAAGCGCATTTTTTATCTTCTAGACTCGGCATATTCAACAAAATTCAAATAATTGGCTTTAGCGAGTTGGTCTTTATACTCACTAAAGGGCACAGATTGGTGATAGAAGAGCCTGCCGTTATTGTAAAAGACAAAGCTCACTTCTTTTTCGATTAATAAAGATAACCAAACTATGATAGTTTCTGTTAATAAAAGGTTTGATTTTTTTCTAAATGAATTAACCAGTAACTTTACACGTTTTGAATTAGAAGAATTTACTAATTTAGAAAGTAAGTATTCTAAAGCAATGTATCGATTATTAAAGCAATGGAGAACTGTTGGTAAGAAGGAATGGAGTATTGAAGATTTTAGATATTTATTAGACATACCGAAAAGCTATCAATTGATTGATATTGACCGAAAAGTCTTGAATCCTATAAAAAATGAATTGTCTTCTATATTTAAAAATTTTAGTATTAGAAAAATTAAACAGGGACGTGGTGGAAAAGTTGTTGCACTAGAATTTACATTTCAAAAAGAAATTATTCCTAAACCTTCCAAAAAAGGGAATAAAGCAAGCATTAGAAGAGAAATTTTACCTGATTGGGCAAAAGACGACTATATACCGCCTAAACCAAAACTAATGGATAAGAAGACGTACGAAGACTTTGCAACGAAAATGGCAGACTTTGGAAACAAAATTGATTCATATGAAAGTACAGTTAAACAATATGAAAAAGATCTAGCTCATTGGGAAAAAAATATCAGTAAAATTATGTATATATCTATAACGGCATTGAACTAAGTATAAAAAGAACGTAAAATATCGTTATATCATACATTTTGGAGTGATCTTGATTATGAAAATGTTAGAGAACGTTACAGAATACATAACGCCTAAAGATGTTGCTAAACAATTAAAAATGGCTCCAGAAACCCTTAGGAAGTATGCTAATTTAGTTGATAAAATAAATGGAGAAAATTTCTTTACAAGAGATAATAATAATTCTGGGATGTATTCAAAAAAAGATATAACGCTTTTGTAACGTGTTATTGAACTAAAAAAAAACGCAGGTATAACGCTAGAAAAAGCTACTTATAAAGCTTTGGAAGAAATAAATGAAACGTCTGTAACAGATACCGTTTCAAACGAACAAAACGGTGCTAATGAGTATTTGGGAATCTTAATAAAAGAACAGAAAGAAACGATTGCTCGTTATGAAGTTTTAGCTGCTAGTTTATTTGAAAGCAATAGGATTTTAACGGATCAAGTACAAAATTTAATTGATACTCAAGAACAGCTTGCAATAGAAAAAAAGAAGAAGAGAAAGTAGTAGTAGATAAAATTTCTGAAAAAAAAGTTTTTTTTAGTCGTTTTCTGAAAAAGTTAAAAGCTTGATTTAACGCGATTGGATAAAAAATTGCATATTCTTCACAAGTGAGCAATCGAAAAAAAACGCCACAATAAGGGTGGCGGGGCTACTTGGCTTAATCGGTTTTATGTAAACTTTATATGTCTTCAGATAAAAAATATTATTTCTGTTTTTTTATAAAAATAAATTGTTGATCCTATTATTTGAATCATTAAACCAACTAAAATAAAATAGCTACCTTGATTGAAATTTCCAGTTGCTGATACTCTAATATATCCAATTAAAATAATGCTTAGTCCACTAAATTTATAAAAGTTTTATGACTTAAACATAAAGAAAATCTCTTTATGATAGTAGATTATTATCATCACTAAAAGATAAGCAGGAGAATACTTGCTCGCATTTCTGACTTAATACTAAACTTAAAAACCTAACCTAAAATTTAATAAGGTTTTTTGCATTATTATTTGCAAGCCAATTTGTTACATTATCAAGTAATTCTACTGAATCAAAATTTACATGAGAAGGAGAAATATTATCTGTTATCGATATAATATTCTCTTGAATACTATTTGCAGCTATCAATTGAACATAATCAGGTATAAAGTAGTTTAAAGATTTATAATAACGTTGGTGAGGCTCTACTATTTCTAAATGTCTTTCGAAATTACTTCTTTTTCTTGTGCTATCATTTTCCTTACGGTATTTTAAATTTTCATGGTTAGTGTATAAATAAAAATATTTATCAGGAAATTTTACTTTTCCATCCTTAATTTCACTTCGGAAAAACTCAGAAATAAAGTTTAAACTCTGATTATACATATTAAAATCAAAACACCAGTTATAACTCAGTGGCTGGAAAATGTCACCGTCAAGAATAACGTTATTATAGGTTTTAAGCTTTTCTTGAGCAATCTGCCTACGTTCTATCTGGCGTTCTAAGTACCATGTTTTTGATTCGGTTTTGCAGGGGTGAACAGACATGACTAAAACACTGTTGTATCAACCTATACAAGGCTTGTCTTTTTAAAGTTGTCCCATATGTTGTCTCAAATCATTCATTTTCCATGTATTTTGCGAATAAATCAGCTGTTTCCTTTTTTCGTTCTTTAGTCACATGCGCATAGATATTCATAGTAGTATGGATATCCCTATGACCTAATCGTTCTTGAACTTCTTTAAGTGTTGCATCTCATTTTACAATACACCAAGATAATCTATAGTTATTCTTCTATAAATAATTATACAAATAAGTTATACTGTGTATAATAGAATTGAGAACGGTTTTTAAATAAAGTCCTAGGAGGAATTATTATGAGAAATAACAATCAGAAAAGTATGTGGTCTTTGAAGTTTTCAACAGCAGCTATTGCACTAATACCGGCTGCTATTGGAATTAATTATTTAGGTAAATTATTTGCTGGATTTTTACGTTTGCCACTCTGGTTAGATTCGATTGGAACTGTACTTGCAAGTATAATTGCTGGACCAATTATTGGAGCACTGTCTGGAATTATTAATAATGTTATTTTTGGGTTAACGGCGGACCCAATCTCAACTGTTTATGCGATAACAAGCGGAGCAATCGGCTTAGTGACAGGGATAATGGCTTATAAAGGCTGGGTATCTTCAATAAGAACAGCCACAATTACAGGGCTTATTGTAGGGTTAGTAGCAGCGATAGTGTCTACGCCATTAAATATTATTTTTTGGGGTGGTCAAACTGGAAATGTGTGGGGGGATACTTTCTTTGCGTATTTAATAAATAACAATGTTCCTATGTGGTTAGCTTCATTTGGGAATAGTATCGTAGTAGATGTTCCAGATAAATTAGCAACAGTTATTATTAGTTACTTTATTTTTAGAGCTTTACCAAATAACTTTAAAAATATGTTCCATGGAGGCCAAGGCATCGAAGAATTATAAGAGGTGTATAAGATGGATACAATGACATTATATGTAGATAAAAAATCACCTATTCATTCAATTGATCCACTAACAAAGTTGATATATGCGATGGTAAATATTGCCATCGCTTATATTTTGAATCGTTTAGTTCCAATTTTCATTTTAACTTTATTGACGTTTTTTATTTTATTTTTAGGAAAGG
Organism: Ruoffia tabacinasalis; assembly: GCF_005864045.1. Taxonomy (GTDB): domain Bacteria; phylum Bacillota; class Bacilli; order Lactobacillales; family Aerococcaceae; genus Ruoffia; species Ruoffia tabacinasalis. Next base: position 43,616 of record NZ_VBSP01000010.1, read on the forward strand.
TTTTTCGAAGAATTGTACCTATTTTAGGTTTAAGCTTACTGTTAATCTTTTCAATTGTAATTGTTCAAGGTTTTTTTAATCCAGAAAATCAAACGGTGCTATTTGAAATAGGTGGGATCATTTTTTATGAAGAAGGAATGCTTGCAGCTTCTATGTTTACTTTACGTATTTTAAATATGATTGCTTCTTTTGGTGTATTGATTTTGACGACTAGGCCAGATGAGTTGGTTGAAGCCCTTATACGAAGAGGATTTTCTCCCCGATTTGGTTATGTAATCTTAGCTGTTTTACAGCTTATCCCACAAATGCAAGCAACTATGGGAAAAATTACCGACGCACAGCGCTCACGAGGAATGGAAACAGAAGGAAACTTAAGCACACGTATTCAAGCTTTTTTCCCGCTCATCATTCCGGTCGTATTAAACTCTTTAAACGATACTCGAGAACGGGCGATTGCACTTGAAATTAGAGGCTTCGGTTCAAAATCGGCTCGAACCTTTTTAAATGAGAAACAAGAGTATCCTTATAAGCATATTTTACGTGGATTCATTCTTGTGGGACTTATTGGAGCGATTGTCTGGAGGGTATGGCGATGAGTATTATAGAAGTTAAAGGATTAAAATATAGATATCCAGATACAGAAAAACTTGCTTTAAACGATCTATCATTCACCATAAATAAAGGTGAATTTATCGGAGTAGTTGGCAGAAATAAAGCAGGAAAATCAACATTGTGTTATGCATTAGCAGGACTCGTCCCTCATTTTTTTAGAGGTGCTTATGGTGGAAAAGCAATAGTAAATGGATTAGAAATTCGTGCACATGAAGTCGAGGACATTATTGTAGATGTTGGTTTGGTGTTTGAAAATCCATTTTCTCAAATGACTGGATCAAAGTTTACAGTGTTTGAAGAAGTTGCTTTTGGTTTAGAAAATAAAGGGATTAACCGATTTGAGATGATTTCGCGAATCGAAGAGAGCTTAAAACTTTTAGATATTGAAACGTTAAAAGATAAAAATCCATTCAGCTTATCTGGCGGGCAAATGCAGAGAGTAGCCATTGCTAGTGTAATTGCTTTGAAGCCCGAAGTACTTATTTTAGACGAACCAACTTCACAATTGGATCCTCAAGGTTCTGAAGAAGTTTTTCAAGTCGTAGAAGAACTAACAAAAGAGGGAATCACAATTATCATGGCAGAGCATAAAATTGAGAAGATTGCTCAATATTCCGATCGTGTTCTTTTACTTAATGATGGAAAACTCATCGACTTTGATACACCAGAGAAAGTCTTTTCAAGAGCTGATTTAAATGAGCATGGTGTTTCAGCTCCTACTGCCACTCGTATTGCGAAAGAATTGGATATTACAGTAAAGCAGACAGGCTTATATCCCATTACTATAGCCGAATTAGTTGAGGAAAGGAGAAAGCTAGATGATTAAACTAGAGACAAAGAATTTATCCTTTTCTTACACACCTGAAAAGATTATTCTACATGAGTTGAATTTGGTTTTAGAAGAGAAAACAACAGGGATTATCGGTCAAAATGGTGCTGGAAAAACAACCTTTGTAAAATTACTAAAAGGTTTACTACGTCCGAGTAAAGGCAGTATTTTATTTAATGGTGAGGATATAGAAAATAAAACGGTCGCTGAATTGTCAAAAAATATTGGATTAGTTTTTCAAAATCCTAATGATCAAATTTTCAAAAACACAGTTATTGATGAAGTTATGTTTGGTCCATTGAACATCGGTTATAGCCAATCAGAAGCAGAAGGACTTGCAGTTCAAGCATTAAGTAGAGTTGGGTTAGAAGAAGTTCAAACGGTTAATCCGTACGATTTGAGTTTGTCGGAACGAAAACTTATTTCAATTGCTTCCATTTTAGCTATGGATACAGAAGTTATTATATTCGATGAACCAACAATGGGACAAGATTATGAAGGAAAAGAATTACTTAAAAAAATTATCCAAGAAGAAAAAGAAAAAGAGAAGCTCATTTTATGCATTCTTCATGATATGGACTTTGCTGCGGAAGTTTTTGAGCGAATGATTGTATTGAACCAAGGAAGAGTGTTATTAGATGGAGCAGCACGTGATGTATTCTCCGAAAAAGAAATACTTGAAAAGGCCTTTTTAGAGCAGCCGTATGCTACTCAGATAGCGGATGCGATGGATATTTCTGGTACTTATTTAAATGATAAAGAGCTTATACAAACAATCAGTAAATCTAGATAATCTAAAAAAAACATTATTCAATGGATAAGAAAACATTGGATAGTGTTTTTAATTGTGAATAAAATTATCCAATATGTGTGTAAATACTATAATGACGCTATTCATGAAGGGTGTACGCTTACTAATTTGTGAAATATGTGTTAAGATAGGTATAGTGAATCTTCTAGCAGACTAAAGTTTTATGAGTGAAGTTCTTTGCGGAGAAAATATTCTTATATGGAGGAAAAATATATTGGCAAAATCAAATATTATTGAATTAGAGTGGGACAGTTTACTTATACCTGAGGTTCTATCATCAGAAGAGGAAAAAATCATTCAGCAGTTGTTACTAAACATCTTTCGAATCTATTAACAAACCAATCGTCTGATTCTGAAGAGCTTAACAACATCACAGGAATTACGGTTGATGATTCTTTGTTAGAGTCTCAAAAATTAGAGCTTGATACAATTTCTAATGATGAATTATTTAATTACTTCCAAGAAGAAAAAGTAGAAATTCATCCAAATATTCTTTTTCCAAAAATTAAAAGAATTAATGTCTTGTTTTGGTTTTTGCATAATTTAGGACAATTAGATATCAATGAATCAAACATTGTAGTCCTGAATAATTCATACTTTTTCTAAAACTGTTAGTTAACCTTGTACTTATAATCTTTATAATATTCTATCTCATCACCCATTGGGTGATAAATTAAATGAAAAAAGAACCCCTTTCTGATATGGTTAATTCTCGATAAACAACCAATAGGAAGGAGTTCTCTCAATGTTTACTTTACAAGAATCTGCAGTGAAATTCAATAATAATCTACATGTCTCTCATACAGGTGTCTAGAGTTTGCAAACATATGTTACACAAGTCATTAATTAAGAAGCTCGGTATCCTGACTAATAAAAGTTTTCCTAAAATTTATATTAACCTGAATAATTCATAGCTTTTTAGAAAAACTATGAATTATTCAGGTACAATAATAAAACAACAAAGTAAGACAAAGGAGGAAGATTATGAATCATAAAGGAACAGAAACCTTAGAATCTAATCGACTGATTTTAAGGAAATTTAAATCAGAAGATGCTGATATGATGTTTCAAAACTGGGCAAACGACCAGCAGGTGACAAAATTCTTAACTTGGCCTACACATAGAAATGCTCAAGAATCCCGTTCTATATTAGATTTCTGGATATCTCAATACAAAGATCTTGAAACATATAGATGGTGTATTGTTTTAAAAGATAATAAAAACCCGATTGGTAGTATTAGCGTCGTTTCATTTAATCCTCATGTAGAATCTTTAGAAATCGGTTATTGTATTGGGAGAAATTATTGGAATCAAGGTTTTACAACTGAAGCAGTTCAAACGGTTGTAGATTTCTTATTTTCTCAAGTATCTGCAAATCGTATTGAAGCGCATATTGATCCACAAAATGAAGGTTCAGGCGTTGTATCAATTAAGTCCGGTTTTAAATATACAGGTTTAAGAAGACAAGTAGCAATTAATAATACAGGTATATGTGATGTCATTACTTATGAAATATTGAAAAGCGACTATTATTCTTTTTAAATTTATTACCAACTTTTCAATTCTATTCCGCAAAAATCGTTAATGAATTTGGAATATTTTGTAATAAATCTTATCATTAAATTTCGACGTGTAAAATCTTTTTTATGGGATTAAAACGAAATACTTTTTAAGGCTTGCAAAAGTTAGATTTAAAATATTCAGTCATCTATATATGTTGCAGAAAGTCTTATTAAGGAAAAAATTATTCAGGTTACTATATAGTTATAATACTGACTTGAAGGGGTTCAGATGAACCCCCTTATCTCATGGGTTTTAATTGCAATAATCAAATGTATGAATATATTCTTCTCTTCCTATATTACTTAAGCATCTACTTACCACCGGTCTACCACCGAAACTATAATTGTTTAGGCCTGTATATGTTTAGTGTGTAGAGTTAGATGTTGGATTGATAGGATTGTGAGTGCCTCTCTGTTCATATGGATTAACTTTACTATAATGGTAATGAAGATATCATGGATCTATAGTAACTGTTATAAATATGATTTCTATAACAAGGAGATAAAAATATTTTTTAGAGCAATTAAAGATACAGAACAATAAATTGCTTGACTTTTAATATAATATAGATGTTAAGGGCGATTATTTGAGGCCCTTACCTCGATAAATCAAAAGCACAAGTTTAGTAGTTTTTCATCTACTAAACTTGTGCTTTTTTTATGTAATTTGAGTTCTTCACAAATCATTTTGTGTCTTTTACAAAACTCACCATGCGACTATAGTTATTTAAAATAGTTGCCCCAAAAGTTGTCCCATCTTGGGACAAAGACAGAAATTCACAGTAATCTATTTTCTGGAAAACACTCCTATATCAATGTCAGGTAATTCATAGAAGGTATCAGAAATTTAAATATGGACCTTGGGACGCTCGAATAAAAGATTTACTTCTGGAATTACATAAGTATTAGTTATTCTAGCAATTTCATTAGCAGTTGTTGTTTTTCCTACTGCACTTGCTCCTTCTAAACAAATTAATGACATCTTATCACCCCTTATATTTTTCAATAAATATATATTTTATTCGACTAATATTCTATCATTTAGTTATATTAAAATCCTAATCTAAAATTTAATAAGGTTTCACTTATTTCGTCTTCATTGATCCCGATATAGCGCTTCGTGATTTTTTCGCTGCTATGACCAAATATTTCCATCAGTGTGGCCACATCTTTGGTTTTCTTGTAATAGTGGTAACCAAACGTCTTACGCAGCGTGTGCGTGCCGATATCGTCTCTTCCTAACAGCTGAGCGACCTTTTGAAACATCTGATAGACCGTTTGAGCACCCGTTGATGGATTAATTGTTGGAATGGCAAGTTGATATCGGTCACTTGGAGTGCTCCAAAATTGAGATACCGCAATAATATTCGGATTCAAATCAACAAATTGACTGACCGAATTATATTGATAAAAATCATTATCAATCGGCTTAAACATTTCAGGTGATACTTCATAGAAAATCAAAGTTGCTCCCATCGCAAAAACATCGTGAATGGGATAAGATACTTGCATGAATGATTCTGTTCCATTCGGTCTGTAATAAGGATACGAAATAATGTAATTATTACGGAAATCAAGTTGAAGTTGTTCAGAAACCGTGTAATCAGAGCGATCTATCATTGTTTGCAGTTCTTCGTATTTCGTATCCTCACCTCCAATATTTCCAAAACTAGCATTCTCAACAACATATCTAAAATCACCATAAGCTTCTAAAGCCTCGGGAGAGATAATCCAATTGAATGCTTCAAACGCTTGGTGGAGCTCAATGACATTTTGATAACTTGATGGTTGACTTGTCGATTCAGTTGACAGCTTTTGAAAACGAGTTAGGTTTACATTAAAAGTAATGTCATCCATTGAATTACTTTGTGTCTCGTAAAAGCTCACTAAATCATAGGAATCCTGGACGTCGTTATAATAAAAATAAAGATTCGTGTCTAATTTTATCATATTTGACTGCTCACCGATGTAGTTTTGATATTGATAAGATGCGTATCCCAGACCATCAGTTCCTTGATGATCAACAATTCCATCACGATTAAAAGTTAGTTGATGGGAAGTATCAGGTTTAAAAGAATCAGAAACTGTGACTTTATTTGAAAGAAAGAACACTAAACTTTCCTCTGACCTTTCCAGATAATTATCGTAAGGCATAGTTACGTTTTGTAAACTAATGCTTTGAACTGCACCAGTAGATTGATAATTCCCAATAAAATCCTGATAAGGTAAGGATTCTGTACTGGCATTCGAAGCGTTATCTCCAGCAGGACTAGCATATTGTGCTAAGTATTCACGGGCATATTCTGTTAATGACATCTCTGTTGCATGGTCAATCCACCCTGGATAACCATCTTCCAAAGTGTAAATAATATCTCGAATTTGAGCATCACTTAAAGTTGTTCCACTGATAGCAGAGTTGAATAATGCATCATCAAAATCATCCATATATTGTCCGCCATCTACCCAACCATTGCCAGATGATAGTGAAGAGCTTAAATAATCAACGAACTCTTGTCGTCCCATTAAACCTTGCGCAGAGACGGGTTGTAAGTTAATCATTGCGAGAGAAGTCGCGAGTAACAAGCCAGCTTTTAAAATTTTAAACATAAAATACTCCTATTATTTGATAAGTATATTCTTAATTTGAACTCACGCAAACTAGCCAAAAAACTGCTTGATTTCAACTTCAGCAGCTTCAGGTGAGTCTGAGCCATGAATCGTATTATAAGTTAAATCAGTCGCAAAGTCTCCACGAATTGTTCCCGGCATTGCTGCAAAGACATTTGTCGGCCCCATCAATGTCCGCATACCTTGAATAGCTTCTTCGCCTTCAACAATCATTGCAAATACTGGTCCGGATAACATATAAGCTTCCAGTTTAGAATAGAAATTCTGTTCTAATAAATGAGCATAATGATTCGCAATTATCTCTGAATCAAGATCCATTAACTTTGCTTGAACGATCTGGTAGCCTTTTCTTTCAATTCGACTAATAATCTCACCCAGTAACTGTCGTTGGATAGCATCAGGTTTCAACATGATGTAAGTCTGTTCTACCGCCATGATCTCACTCCTCTATAGTATTGTTAATTTCATTTTATTTGAAAATAACTATAATCGTATTTTCACTTACCAGTAGCCTTATACTTGTCTTCATCTTGGATAGCTTTCATACCACCTTCGATAATGATAGGTTGAAATCCTAGTGTCTCAAGGTACGAAGCAGCTGCTGTTCCTCGGTTCCCAGAACCGCATAAAGTATAGATGTGTTTACTGTTATTAAGGGATTGATGAGACGTAGGTAAATCTTCAAACGGAATGGATTTAAGATTATTTTTTGGTGCGATACGTGTAATTTCGGACGGATTTCTAACATCAAGAAGAGTATAATCGCCTTCAAGATCTAAGAAATCCTTAGCAGAGATTGTATCACTTTGTCTGAGTTCTGAATTAGGGATTTCCTCAAACAAAATATAACCAGACAACTCTGTAAAGCCTAATTCTTTTGCTGATAATTGAAGATCGTCTAAGTGTTGTGAACTTTTATCATCAGTGACAAAGACCATGGGCTCATTAGTCGGAAAATAGTTGATGGCGTACTTTTTAAAGTTAGCTAAATTAAGATTCAGTGCCCCAACAATATGGCCAGCTTGAAATGAATGTTGCGAACGTGTATCAATGATGTGTTGTCCATTAAGTGAGCTGTAATTTAATTTTTGCATATAATCATCCTCCGATTATTCTAATTATAGTAAGTATATGGTATTAAAATTAGCGAAGCAAAGGATTATTGATATTTAAAAACAATGCATGAATGCTTAATATTTTGAGGGTTAAAACTTTACACAAAATTTACGTAAACTTTACATTAAAACTGCCAAATTTACATCAAATTTACATTACATTGCTATAATAATTCTTGTAATACAATACAAATAATTTATGGAATAGGGGAATTTTGAAAAAATGAAGAAATCTCTTTTAGTATCATTATGTGCTTCTGTATTATTATCAGTCGCATCACCTACATTTGTTTCTGCGAGACAAGAAGAAGGTCAATTTGCTGATCTACCAGTTGTTACTTTAGAAGAAGGTCGCGCTTTAACTGAAGATTTATCACTAGTAAACGAAAACCAAGCCAAATACGTATTCTTATTCATCGGTGACGGAATGGGGAACATCCCTGTATCTGCGGCAGAATATTACTTAGGCCCAGATAATGGTAATGAAGGAAATGGTGTAGCGCAAGCACAACCTTTAAACTTCTCACAATTTCCAGTAATTGGTTTACAAAACCCAACGGATGCAGACCACTATGTGCCAGACTCAGCAGCAACAGCAACTTCATTCGGTAACGGTGTAAAGATTGATTCAAATGTGATTGGTTTAACTCCTGGCTTCACTGAACAAACAGAATCAGTAGCTGAAAAAGCACAAGCTGAAGGTAAATCAATTGGTATTCTTTCAACTGTTACATTAAACCACGCAACACCAGCAGCATTCTACTCAAACGTTGAGCACCGTAATAACTATTATGAAATCGGTGAACAAATGGCTTTATCTGACTTCGATTATTTCGCTGGAGGATCTCTAGGAGGTCGTACGGGTGAAGAAGGTCAACCTGACTTATACGATGTAATGGAAGAAAATGGCTATACTGTTGCAGATACACAAGAAGAATTTGATGCAATTACTGCAGATTCAGGTAAAGTATATGCTCCAGCAGCTGTATTATCTGAAGCAGATGGTTCTTCAATGAAATACGCAATGGACCGTGACGAAGGTGAGCAAACATTAGCAGACATGGTTTCTAAAGGGATTGAAGTATTAGGTTCAAACGAAGAAGGATTCTTCATGATGACTGAATCTGGTAAGATTGACTGGGCAGAGCATGCGAATGATGCAGCTGCTACAGTTCACGAAGTTATTGACTTCCAAAATGCTATCCAAGAAGCAGTTAACTTCTACTATGAGCATCCAGAAGAAACTTTAATCGTTGTTACAGCTGACCACCCAACTGGTGGATTTACAGTAGGTAACTCAGAAACAGGATACAACAGTTACTTCCACTTAATCGATAACCAAGCTGTTTCTCAAGAAGAATTCGATGTTATCTTTGCTGAAGCATTAGAAGAAAATCCAGAAATGACTTTCGAAGATTTTGTTCCAGTATTAGAAGAAAACTTTGGTTTCATCATTGATTTAGAAGCAACTGAAGAAGTATTAACACAAGCAGAAGCAAGCGAAGCTGAAGCAGAAGAAACTGATTTAATGGCAGTATCTGCATTAGACTTAGAAGAATTACGCTATGCATTTGAGCAATCTAAATTAGAATATGGTGACCGTAACGCTGGTCAAGCTGACGTTATCAAAGGTTACCACTCATACTTACCAATCTCTATTGCATCAACTCGTTTAGTAGCTCGTAAAGCTGGTTTTGGATTTACAACGGTTGACCACTCACCAGAGCGTGTTCCAGTTTATGCAATCGGATCAGGCGCTGCAATGTTCGAAGGAAACTTTGAAAACAACGACATTGCTTACAAATTATTAGCAGCAATGGGTATGTACGAAGGTGGCGACACAGCAATTGCACCAATTGAAGTAACTGGTAAAGCTTCTGCTGACGAAGCAACTGAAGAAGAGTCAACAGAAGAAACAAATGAAGAGTCTGCAGAAGAAACTTCAGAAGAATCAACTGAAGAAACTACTGAAGAAGAGACAACTGAGGAATCAGCTGAAGAAACAACTGAAGAAGAATCGGCTGAATAATCTCTGAGGAATTTAATTAAACAATTTCTTAGCGCAGCGATATTTATTTAACGTTGCGCTTTTGAATTTTAGGAGACATTTATGAAAAGAAATTTATTATTATTTATTGGACTATTTTTCACTTTAATTGGCCCTAAGAGTAGTGTACTGGCTCAAGTTGAGGAACTGACTTTGTCTGATGTACCTTTTGTAGGATATTATATAGCACCAGAAGATCATGCGATAGAGGGCTTATTATTCGAAGAAAATCAACTTTTAATTTATATTAAAGACCAACACGATTTAACTGACCAAGCAACTGGGCTAGAAAAGAGTCAATGGTTAGCTGACTTTCATTCTTTTCCATATCCAGAATTATCAAATTATTCTGAAAGTGTCCGTGAACGTTACTTAAGCGAAGATAATTTACCATATGATTTACAAGCAGATTATAGAGAAATTGTCTCTATGATTACACCTGAAATGTCACAATTGGACATTTTAAATTTAATCAATAACCGTATTCCGGGCATTTACTATACGGAAAAAGATGGGTATGCTTATTATACAATCGCAAGTCCGACTGTGTTTGAAGAAGAGGATGCGTGGAACATTCAACTATTCGGTGAAGAATTATTCGTACTTGAAGAAGTTGATGGAAAGTTGCAAGATCAAGATGGAATCACTTATAAGTATCTTGCTGGAATTACGCCAAATTAATTAATAATTGAAAGGATAAGAAGCCATTGAAAAAATGTTTGACGCTACTTTTAACCACTACTTTATTGCTATCACTGAATCCAGTGATGATTTTGGCAGAAGAAGATCATGACCATGATGCGACTGAAACTTTAGCAGCAGACCATCATCATGAACATGGAACGAATTATGCCAATTTCATACCAGCTAATATACTAAATCCAGACGATAGCGTCTATAAAGCACCAGAAGCTACTGATGATTACGTTGGTCTTTATACTGCCCAAGCTAGAGTTGAAGATTTGGATACTGATTTAGAATTAATTCTATCGATTGGCGATGACGGCTTGTTCAACTTAGCCTATTATTTTGTGAATATCCCGGAACAACGTGGCGTTAGATTTTATGCAAATGAAGAGGGTGAAGTTGAAAGTACTGAAGCAATCTATCAAGATTTAGTCATTCTTACAGGCGCTTTACGAGAGGGCGAAGGTGGTTTGGGTACAGGCTTAATTGGTAAAACTCTATCACCGGTCGTTCTTTTAGATGAGAACGGAGAAGCAGACCGTTTATATCCCTACATGAATTTAGCTTTTGATTTGAGAGAGAATCACCAGAACGCACGTGTATACCAAAATGTTGGCCTATACTTAGCTGATGATGTGGTTGCTGTAGATGTGAATCATTTAATCGGACTAGATAGTGAAGAGCAGATTATGACGCAGTTTTCATCGGTTGAAGAAGGGCATGAAGATGAATTCTTAGTAGAAAGCCACACATATGAATTACTTCAAGAGAGTTTTGATAATGATTTAATAGAGCATAATGATTTCAAGATGGCTTACCAATCTGAGAATGAATTTATGCAACTTGTCCTAGCCATGCATCTAAGAACTAACACAAGTTTTCCACAGGATACCGAAGTTGAATTGATTGACCCTGAAAGTGTTCAACTTAATGATGACTTGAATCCTCAATACGCGATGTTAATTAATGACTCTGTCATATATGTTTTTGATGGAGAAAGCTTGTTTATGGCCGAAGATGTTGAAGAAATTGATGGTGAATATACTGCTGAAAATTGGGTAACAAATTAATTAATCGCCTGGAGGTGAAGTATAAATGGCTTTTGAAAAAGATTCTGAAAAAGAAGTAAAACGCGAAGTTTATAATGACCCGCATCACCCAGATCATCCACATAACCGTGATAAAGATAGCTCAGATAAGCAAGAGGAAGAAAAGCTTGAAGAGTCTCGCGAACAAACTTATGGTGGCGACCCTCATCATCCGGATCATCCGAGAAATCGTAAGTAAGCAAAATGCAAGAGAAGAACCTAATCAGAAATGTGATTAGGTTCTTTTTTGTTGGCTAAAGACAGACTGCAATTCAATTCGTCTCAAGTAGCCTCAACTCAAGCCAAACCACCATCCCATTTGTCTCAAGTAACCTCAACTCAAGCCAAACCACAATTCATTTGTCTCAAGTAACCTCAACTCAAGCCAAACCACTATCCCATTTGTCTCAAGTAACCTCAACTCAAGCCAAACCACCATCCCATTTGTCTCAAGTTGCTTCAACTCAAGCCAAACCACAATTCATTCGTGTCAAGTTACCCCAACTCAAGCCAAACCACCATCCCATTCGTCTCAAGTTACTCCAACTTAAGCCAAACCACTATCCCATTCGTCTCAAGTAACCTCAACTCAAGCCAAACCACAATCCCATTCGTCTCAAGTTGCCTCAACTCAAGCCAAACCACCATCCCATTTGTCTCAAGTTGCTTCAACTCAAGCCAAACCACATTTCATTCGTCTCAAGTTACCCCAACTCAAGCCAAACCACCATCCCATTTGTCTCAAGTTGCTTCAACTTAAGCCAAACCACTATCCCATTTGTCTTAAGTTCCATCCCCACAATAAATAATCGCTAAAAAAAACCTAACCAAACAAAATTTGGTTAGGCTTTTTTCGCTTTTACTTATTACTGCGAAAAACAGCTTCTAGGCGATAAATGCGATTACCTCTAGATGAGAATTTTTCTTCATATTCTGTCATGACGTTGCCTTCGAAATCTGACTTGTGTAAATCAAGCCAAACTTGCTTAAAGTACATGCCGTATTCAGACATGCTCTCAAGTGAGTGTTCAAATAGACCTTGGTTATCAGTCTTAAAGTGAACTTCTCCGTTTTCAGGAAGGATAGTTTCATATTGTTTTAAAAATAAGGGTGAAGTTAGACGTCTTTTAGCATGACGTGTTTTTGGCCATGGATCACTAAAGTTTAAGTAAAGTAAGCTGATTTCAGCAGGTGCGAAATATTCACTTAAATCACTGCCGTCACCATGTAGGATTTGTACATTTGGTAGGGCATCTTCAATTTGTTTCTCCAAGATTGTAACAATCACACTTGTTTGGATTTCAACGGCGATATAATTTATTTCTGGGTGGGCTTTTGCCATATTCATAATGAATTGTCCTTTTCCTGATCCAACTTCAATATGGATAGGTTGCTTTTTTTCAAAGCGGGACTGCCATTTACCTTTGTACTCAGTCGGTTCAGCTGGTACGTATTGTGGATATTCATTTAATTTGTCTTGTGCCCAAGGTTTGTTACGTAAACGCATAATTTAATTGCTCCTTAATTGATTAAATCTTCATAGATAGTTTTAAGTAAAATAATGTATTCATTGGTTTTGTGTTGACGGCCTTCAAGATAATATTGCTTAATTAAATAAAGGCAATTCATCATACTATACCAACGAACGCGTTTGTAGAAAGAATTGTTAATAGGGTAGTTATATAACTCAAACCAAGCCATCCATTCACTCGGGGAAAAATAATGTACGAGTATCATTGTAATATCACTTAAAGGATCAGCTACTTTAACACTTTCCCAATCAACGAGATAGAGATGGTCATCATGGCTCTTCAAAAAGTTATTATGATTTAAATCTCCGTGGCATACTGTCCGGCGCAAATCATAAAAATCATTATCAATGGCATCTTCCATATGTCGAATGACTTCGTTTAAGAAATGATTCGAAGCAAGTGTAGGAGACAAATCCACAAAATATTGATTAATAAAATCCAAAGGATAAAAATTACGCTCGCCCATTCGTTTGAGCATGAGTAATAAATTATCTGAGCCATGTATTTGACGGATTAATTCAATGACTTCTTTTGAACCCATATCTTCTTTCTTTAATAGACGTCCATCTTTCCATTCCTGGGCGGTAAATGTATCACCGGAGAAAGTTCTTTGCGTCCACATTAATTTGGGGGCAATGCCTTCAGCAGATAATGCTGCGATAAATGGAGAAGTATTTCGTTTAAAGAATACTTTCTCGTCTGATTTTACGCCCATATAAGCATCACCAGATGCACCTGCAATTGGGTGAAGTTCCCAATCGCCTTGTTGGTCATACATAGATTTTTCTGCCTCCCCCCAAAAACTAACTTAAAAAAATCACAATATCAAATATTTTACCATGATAAGAATTTGGGTCAATCTTTTTTTAGTTATTTTGATTAATTAAATAATAATCGATAAGTTCACCCGTATAAATATCACTTGCGAATTGATATTGTAAACGACCTTCAGCATTCTCAACAGTTACGCCACCAATGTAAACAAGGGGCTTGTCTTCAAATAAATCATATTCAATTGAATCGTAGTCGATCCATGAGCCAACGACGTTTCCATTTTGTCCGAGGCGGTTTTTTGCAGTTTCTAAGACAAGGCCTGCTTTTTTAGGACGGTTTTCTTTAATTAATAATGTCGCTGCCGCTCCGATGAGGACACCGGTTGCTAAAAGTAGTCCACCTAAGAGACCGTTATTATCATAATTGTAGTTTAGATTTTTATTGTTTTTATTTTCACTCATGTACTTTCACTCCTAATATTAGATTCTTAAACTAGTTTAACACGTTGTCTGTTTCATGGCTAAAGAAAACCTTGGAAACCATTATCCTGAATAATTCATAGTTTTTCTAAAAATGTCAATTAATGTTGTGATTATAGTACTTGTAGTAAATTGCTTCATCACCCGTTAGGTGATGCAAAAAGAACCCCTTTCTGATATGGTTAATTCACAAC
>NZ_VBSP01000011.1 GCF_005864045.1 Ruoffia tabacinasalis
AGCTTTGTTGACCTTTTTTAAACTGGTGGTCGTCCAGCGAAATTGTTTGGTTGTCTGTTCCGTAGAACAGATCCCCTTACACATTTGGTGTGTTTATCTTTGTTCAGTTTTCAATGAGCTTTCGTTGCGGTTGTGATGCAACTTTATTAGTATAGCACGTTTATGAAGTCAAAGTCAATAACTTTTTAAAAGTATTTATTTGGTTTCTCGTACTCGTTGTCTGCTAAGACAACTTTTAAATAATACCATGTGCGCCATAACAATGTCAATAACTAATTAAAGTTTTTTGAATTTTTTATGCGTTTTTGGTTTTCTTTGTAACCGCTACAAACATTACTGTAACGACTTATATAATGTTAACACTGCATTTACAATCTGTCAATAGTTTTGTAAATTATTTGTAAATTTAATGTAAACATTCTTTGCTGTTAGATATTAGTTACTTTGTCTCGTAACAGCAAGAACTAATATAGCATGGAATTCAGCTATAGGTCAACCTTTTTTTAGCATTTATCTATTATTTTCTACTTTACGTAAATTTAATAATGGAATTGGCTTTTTTTCTTGTATATATCATTAGGAGGTTTTTATATGATGTATATTTTTCAGTTTGTTTTCGGTAGTTGTCTTGGATCCTTTGCTTATTGCTTTGCGTTTGATTGGGTACACCAGCAAATCTGTTTAACTCGTCGCTCTACTTGTGATCATTGCTCTACTACACTTAAAGCTTTTGATTTGATTCCAATCGTTTCTCAAGTCTTAAGTCGATTTAGGTGTCGCTACTGCCAGAAGCCAACGAGTTCCTTCTATATAATAGTCGAAGTCATGAGTGGTCTTTTGTTCGTATGGACTAGCTTTGTGTTTAAGGAGTATCACATCTACTTTATCATGGCCTTTGCTTTAGTAAGTTTATTAATGATCTACTGTGATATACATGCCATGATGGTTCCTGATATGCTTCAGTTAGTACTTTTATGTCTTGTTTTGTATATTGTATATGTAAGTGAGCTTGATTTTGGCAATCAATTATTGCTTGCGCTAGCAACTTTTAGTTCTTTCTTCGTCTTTAACACACTAAGGCCTGCTTCTATTGGAGGGGCAGATATTAAAGTCTTTACGATTCTTTCATTATGTATCCCTGTTTCTCTATTCCCTATGTTTTTGTTCATTACTTCCGCTACCGCCCTATTTTATTTCTTATTTGGTTACTTATTTAGATTTAAGTCCACAGGTGCTTTACCATTTTTCCCATTTATATTTTTCGGTCTGTATTGCATCCTCTCTATCTAGAATATGAATACAAAAAAACGCCCGCTCACTAATTTAACTCAGTGAGCGGGCGTTTGCATATGAAGATATTTAATTATTTAAATGAAGACTTAGCGTCTTTTTCTTCTTTTTCGGCTTCAGCTTTTTCAGCTTCGGCTTTTTCTTTCGCAATTCTTTCTTCTTCTAAAATTCGTTCGATATCTTCTGAAGTTGATGTTTCAAGTGAACGGTAACGGTTCATACCAGTTCCGGCAGGAATTAGTTTACCGATAATAACGTTCTCTTTCAATCCAATCAATTCGTCACGATCTCCACGAATAGCAGCGTCAGTTAAGACACGTGTCGTTTCTTGGAATGATGCAGCTGAGATAAATGAATTTGTCTCTAGAGCTGCTTTTGTAATTCCTAGTAAAACTGGACGTGCAGTTGCAGGAACTTCTCCTGCTTTGATTGCTGCTTCGTTGGCTTTAGAGAAGTCAGCGATATCTAATAATGCACCTGGCAAGATATCTGTAGAAGCTGGGTCCATAACACGTACTTTACGAAGCATTTGGCGAACCATTACTTCCACGTGTTTATCTCCGATTTCTACCCCTTGTCCACGGTAAACATTTTGTACTTCATGTAATAGATAGTTTTCAACAGTGATAACATCAGTTACACGTAGTAATTCTTTCGGATCAATTGAACCTTCTGTTAAGGCTTGACCACGTTCTACAGTTTCTCCAACAGTAACTTTAAGTCTTGATTGGAATGGCACGTTATATGTACGTGTATCTGTAATACCACGAACAGTAATATCTTTAGTACGATCTGAAGCTTTCTCTTCGATTGCTTCAATCTCTCCAGCCACTTCTGTGATTTGAGCTAACCCTTTAGGGTTACGTGCTTCAAAGATCTCTTGGATACGAGGAAGACCTTGAGTGATATCTCCACCACCGGCAACCCCACCCGTATGGAATGTACGCATTGTTAATTGTGTACCAGGCTCACCAATTGATTGGGCAGCGATTGTACCAACTGCTTCACCAACTTCAACTTCGTCTCCAGTCGCTAAGTTACGTCCATAACAGTGTTTACATACACCATGAATCGTATCACAAGTGAATACTGAGCGAATCGTTACTTCTTCGATACCAGCAGCAATAATTTGTTGCGCGATATCTTCTGTAATTAATTCGTTATTAGAGATAATAACTTCATTTGTTTCTGGGTGACGTAAAGTTTTTTGTAAGTAACGACCGATTAGACGTTCTTCTAGTGATTCAATGACACTATTTCCATCTTTAATCGCTCTAATTACTAAACCTTTGTCTGTTCCACAGTCATCTTCACGAACGATAACATCTTGTGCCACATCAACTAAACGACGTGTTAAGTAACCTGAATCGGCTGTCTTCAAGGCAGTATCGGTCATACCTTTACGAGCCCCATGGGTAGAGATAAACATTTCTTGTACGTTTAATCCCTCACGGAAGTTCGATGTGATCGGTAACTCGATAATCTTACCACTTGGAGCCGCCATGTTACCACGCATACCAGCTAACTGAGTGAAGTTAGAGATATTACCACGGGCACCAGAGTCAGACATCATGTTAATTGGGTTAAGACGTGGAAGTTTTTCAACCAGTTCGTTTTGAATTTGGTCTTTCGCACGTTCCCAAGTACGGATAACATTATTATAACGCTCATCTTCAGTGATTAAACCACGGCGATATTGCTTAGTGATTTTCTCAACGCGGTCATGAGCATCTGTAATGATTCCTTCTTTAGTATCTAAGTTAATAACGTCCGCAACCCCAACAGTAATACCTGATCGAGTTGAGTATTTATAACCTAAGTCTTTCATCTTATCAAGCATGATAGATGTTTCAGTAACTTGATAACGTTTGAACACTTCTGCGATCACGTTACCTAAATGTTTTTTCTTGAATGGAGGAACTAAGTCCATTTCTTTAATCGCTTCTTTGACATCTACTCCATGCTCGATGAAGTATTTATCAGGTGTGCGTTCAATTAAGTTTTCAGTTGTTGGCTCGTTTAAGTATGGGAACTCTTCTGGCATGATTTGGTTAATAATCACTTTACCAACAGTCGTTACCATTAAACGTTCTTTTTGCCAATCTGTAAATGGTTTTCCTTCTAATGAAGCTGCAGGAATGGCAATACGTGAATGTAAGTGTACATATCCGTTTTGGTAAGCTAATTCAACTTCACTTACAGAAGAGAACACCATACCTTCTCCGATACGTCCTTCTTCTTCTAATGTTAAGTAGTAGTTACCTAAAACCATATCTTGTGATGGTGTAACAACTGGTTTACCATCTTTAGGGTTCAGGATATGTTGTGCAGCTAACATTAATAGTCTTGCTTCTGCTTGAGCTTCTTCAGATAACGGAACGTGAACAGCCATTTGGTCACCATCGAAGTCGGCGTTATAAGCTTCACACACTAATGGGTGAAGACGAATCGCTTTACCTTCAACGATTACTGGTTCGAAAGCTTGAATACCTAAACGGTGAAGCGTAGGTGCTCTGTTTAATAGAACCGGGTGTTCTTTAATTACATCTTCAATGACTGGCCAAATTGCGTCATCTTGAGTTTCAATCATTTTTTTCGCGTTTTTAATATTTCCTGCGATATCACGTTCAACTAATTCTTTCATTACAAATGGTTTGAATAATTCAATAGCCATTTCTTTTGGTAATCCACATTGGTACATTTTTAATGATGGTCCAACGACGATTACTGAACGTCCAGAATAGTCCACACGTTTACCAAGTAAGTTTTGACGGAAACGTCCTTGCTTACCTTTTAACATATGTGATAGTGATTTCAATGGGCGGTTACCCGGACCTGTTACAGCACGACCACGACGACCGTTATCAACTAATGAGTCAACGGCTTCTTGTAGCATACGTTTCTCATTTTGAACGATGATGTTTGGTGCTCCAAGATCTAATAAACGTTTTAGACGGTTGTTACGGTTAATAACACGACGGTATAAATCGTTTAAGTCACTTGTTGCAAAACGTCCACCTTCAAGTTGTACCATTGGACGTAATTCTGGTGGAATTACTGGTAGTGCGTCCATAATCATCCAAGTTGGATCGTTACCTGATTCTAAGAATGAGTCTAGAATATCAAGACGACGAATCGCACGCGTACGTTTTTGTCCAGTCGCTGTTTTTAGCGTCTCTTTTAATTCTGCTACTTCTGCTTCGATATCAACAGCTGCTAATAAATCACCGATTGCTTCGGCTCCCATTTTAGCTTTAAATCGATTACCGAATTCACGACGTTTTTCACGGTATTCTGTCTCAGTTAATAGTGATTTAACTTCTAAAGGTGTATCACCTGATTCAATCACGATATAAGAAGCAAAGTAAATAACTTCTTCTAATAAACGTGGACTTAAATCAAGGATAAGCCCCATACGACTTGGAATTCCTTTGAAATACCATACGTGAGTTACTGGAGCGGCTAATTCAATATGCCCCATGCGTTCACGACGTACTTTAGAACGTGTAACTTCTACACCACAACGTTCACAAACACGACCTTTATAGCGAATACGTTTGTACTTACCACACGCACATTCCCAGTCTTTTGACGGACCAAAAATACGCTCACAGAATAAGCCATCTTTTTCTGGTTTTAATGTACGGTAATTAATTGTTTCTGGCTTTTTAACTTCACCGTATGACCAACTACGGATTTTCTCTGGGGATGCTAAACCAATCTGCATTGATTCAAAAGTATTAACATCTATCAAAGGGCCAACCTCCTTATAAAATTGCCGATAGTCGACAGAGCCACTCGTTTAAAGAGTGGTCCTCTTATCAATCTATCCTGTTATACTAACTTTTAATTATTTATCAGTGTTTTTCTCTACAGCTTCGCTTGCAGCAACTGGTTTATTAACTGCTTGTTGTTGACTTGCTTGCTTTTGATCTTCTTTGTATTTTTCTAAGGCGTTAAAGTTAATGATATCGTCATCTTCTTCATCGTCTTGTAAGTCGATTTCTTTGTGATCTGCATCAAGTACTTGTAGGTCTAATCCTAGAGATTGTAATTCTTTGACTAATACTCGGAATGATTCAGGCACTCCTGGTTTTGGAATTGGCTCACCTTTTACAATGGCTTCATAAGTCTTCACACGTCCTACAACGTCATCTGACTTGTAAGTTAGAATCTCTTGTAATGTGTAAGCTGCACCATAAGCTTCAAGGGCCCAAACCTCCATCTCACCAAAACGTTGTCCACCAAATTGTGCTTTACCACCTAATGGTTGTTGCGTTACTAATGAGTAAGGTCCAGTTGAACGAGCATGGATCTTGTCGTCAACCATGTGTCCTAATTTAAGCATGTACATAACACCAACCGATACTTTACGGTCAAATGGTTCCCCTGTTCGACCATCATATAAAGTAGTCTTAGCATCGTTTGCTAAACCAGCTTCTTTGATTGTCTCCCAAACGTCTTCTTCACTTGCACCATCGAATACTGGTGTAGAGATATTAATACCCATCTCACGAGCAGCCATTCCAAGGTGAAGTTCGAATACTTGTCCGATGTTCATACGTGAAGGTACCCCTAATGGGTTCAGCATGATATCTACTGGTGTTCCATCAGGTAAGAATGGCATATCTTCTTCAGGCACGATTAAAGAGACAACCCCTTTATTACCGTGACGTCCGGCCATTTTATCCCCTTCACTAATTTTACGTTTTTGTACAATATAAACACGTACTAACATGTTTACACCTGGTGATAATTCGTCTCCGTTTTCACGCGTAAAGATCTTCACGTCGTGAACGATTCCGCCTCCACCATGTGGTACACGTAGTGATGTATCACGGACTTCACGTGCTTTCTCACCGAAGATTGCATGTAATAGGCGTTCTTCTGCAGATAGTTCTGTTACACCTTTAGGTGTTACTTTACCTACTAAAATGTCCCCATCACGGACTTCAGCACCGATAGCAATGATTCCGTCTTTGTCTAGATATTTAAGTGCGTCTTCCCCAACGTTCGGGATTTCGCGTGTAATTTCTTCAGGTCCTAACTTAGTATCACGAGCTTCTGATTCATATTCTTCAATATGAATTGAGGTATATACGTCATCTTTAACAAGTCGCTCTGACATGATGATCGCATCCTCGTAGTTATATCCATCCCAAGTCATGAAGGCTACTAATGGGTTTTGACCTAAGGCCATTTCTCCATTTTCCATTGAAGGTCCATCCGCTAAGATATCTCCTTTAGCAACAGTTTCACCTGATTCAATAATTGGTCGTTGGTTATAACATGTACCAGCATTCGAACGAGCAAATTTAGTTAAACGGTAATCATCGAATGATCCATCTTCCAATTTAACGCGAATACGGTCTGCATCTACATAAGTAACTGTACCAGGACGTTTACATAATAATGCTGCTCCTGAGTCATGTGCTGCTTGATATTCCATACCAGTACCAATATATGGTGCTTTAGGATTAATCAATGGAACAGCTTGACGTTGCATGTTCGCTCCCATTAGGGCACGGTTCGAGTCATCGTTTTCCAAGAAAGGAATTGATGCCGTCGCAACTGATACAACCTGTTTAGGCGATACATCCATGAAATCGACTTGTTCTCTTGGAACTTCGATATTCTCAGACTTGTAACGAGCCATAACAGTTTCGTTTGTAAATGTTCCATCTTCATTCAGTAATGAGTTTGCTTGCGCAACGATATATAAATCTTCCTCATCTGCTGATAAATAATGGATTTCTTCAGTTGCACGGTTTGTTTCACGGTCAACTTTACGGAATGGCGTTTCAATGAAGCCAAACTCGTTGATTTTCGCATAAGTTGCGAGTGAGTTAATTAACCCAATGTTTGGTCCCTCCGGTGTCTCAATTGGACACATACGACCGTAGTGAGAGTAATGCACGTCACGTACCTCGTATCCAGCACGGTCACGGGTTAATCCCCCAGGTCCTAAGGCTGATAGACGACGTTTATGTGTTAACTCACCCAGTGGGTTTGATTGGTCCATGAATTGAGATAGTTGAGATGAACCAAAGAATTCTTTGATTGCAGCAACTACAGGACGAATGTTAATTAATTGTTGTGGTGTCATTGACGATGTATCTTGTAGTGACATACGTTCACGAACAACTCGTTCCATACGGGATAATCCGATACGGAATTGGTTTTGTAATAATTCTCCTACTGAACGAATACGACGGTTACCTAAGTGGTCAATGTCGTCTGTTCCACCAATACCATAGTCTAGGAATAAGTAATAGTTAATTGAAGCAATGATATCTGCTGGTGTTAAGCTCTTAACTTCTTCAGTCAGATGACCATTACCAATAATATTAATAATTTGTTCTGGATCTTCTGGTGAATAAACACGAACAACTTGTACATCGATTGGTTCTGCAACAACTGCTTCTGGAGCAGGGTGTAACGTCACCATGTTTAAGCCTTTATCTAAATAAGGAACTAATTTTTCAATGTCATCTTGCTCTAGTTTAGTACCTTCAGTGAACAATACTTCTCCAGTTTCAGGATCCGCTAAAGTTTCAGCTAATGTTAAGCCTAATAAACGGTATCTTAAGTGAAGTTTTTTGTTGATCTTGTAGCGTCCAACAGGCGCTAAGTCATAACGGCGTGGGTCAAAGAAACGAGCTGTTAATAAGTTTCTTGCACTTTCCGCAGTTTTTGGCTCACCTGGACGTAGACGTTCGTACACATCTTTAAGTGCTTCTTCCACACGAGTGTCAGCAACGTTTTTATGTACGTCTTTGTCGATGGTTGTGTTTAATAATTCTGATTCAGTTAAGATATCATAGATTTCTTCATCTGATCCGAATCCTAAAGCACGAACTAATTCTGTTAATGGTAATTTACGTGTACGGTCAATACGTACATACGCAACACCTTTAGCATCCGTTTCAAATTCTAACCATGCACCACGGTTTGGAATGACTGTTGATGTAAATGTGTGACGGTTTTTCTTATCTAGGCGATCATGGAAATATACACTCGGCGAACGTACTAATTGAGAAACGATAACACGTTCCGCTCCATTAATAATGAATGTTCCCATTTCTGTCATCATTGGGAAGTCCCCAAAGAAAACAACTTGTTCTTTTACTTCATTTGTCTCACGATTCACTAAACGTAATTTTACGTAAATTGGCTGAGAAAAGTTTGCATCATGACTTCTTGCTTCGTCGACGTTATATTTCGCTTCTCTAAATTCATAGTCTACAAAATGTAACTCTAAGTTTTCTGTGTGGTCAACGATTGGTGAGATATCATCAAACATAATTTTTAACCCGTCCTCAAGGAACCACTGATATGAATCAGTTTGGATTTCGATTAAGTTTGGTGATTCTAGTACTTCGTTAATACGTGAATAACTACGACGCTCTGCTTTTTTACCATATTTCACAATATGATGATTACTCAAGCTCTTCACCCCTTATAAATTTTAGAACTAAGTTAGATGTTACAAGAATGTTACAAATATTAACCTTAGGTTACATCTGAGATTTTCACCCAATTTTGGGCAAAAAAATAACAAAGGATTGTGGACTCTTGGAAAAAGCGACTCAATCTTTTGTTTTATTCTGGCGGAATGTCGGCTGGACAATATTTCAGCAGACTTCCCTTCATCTATACCTATTCTTTGCGTTTATCTATATTACTGGATAATGTCTACTTTGTCAACACCTTATTTACTTTTAAATGAATAACACGCTTTCTTTTGGAAATACGGACATTAATCATCATTTCCTGTGTAATTAAATGCCTTCCGCTTATTCCAGTGAGAATGGTTCGGTGACCGTAGTGGAACGCCTTCAGCTAATCACAGTCGCTAATGCTATGTGATTGAGCCTCCGTCTCGGTGCGCTACTGAAGCCGTATGTCGCTCATCGCTCCTACGGTTTCAAGTGTGCGCAGTCGTCCTTATACTACGGTACCTCACCTTTCTCACTTCCATAAGCTCCACTCTTCTATTGTTCCAAACTATCTTCGTGTTTAATACTTTTCTACAAATTACCTATTAAAGGAATTATGTATTTCTATCGGAGTGCCATTTGATAATTCATGTGCCATGACAAAGGACGCCCTTCCGTATTAGAGTCTGTTCGAACGATAGAGAGATACAGAATCAATAGGAAGACGAGACGACAGCTCCTATACAAAAAGACGAAAGACTTTATGTATAGAGCGAAAGTCGGTCCCATGGCTACAATGAATTATCAAATAGCACGAAGATATGATAGTCGTTCTTATCATACTTCCTTCTCACTCATGATGATCCAGTAGCCTTTGTCTTGTTTTACTTTTGTGGCATTTCCGAAGATGTCTTCCATATGTTTCATTAAAGAAGGCGCACCTTGTTTCTTTTGAATGACAGCCCAAACAGAACCCTTCGGTTTCACTTGTTTGTAGGCATGCGTCAGAAATTCGTGGACAGTCTTTTTCCCTGCACGAATTGGCGGATTTGTTAAGACAAAGTCGTACTGATCAGATAATTCAACAGTGGTCGCATCATCCAAAATCCACTCAATCGCTCCGACTTGATTCAACTCGGCATTTCGTTTTGCTAAATCAAAGGCACGTTCATTTAATTCCACACCTGTGTAGTGAACGCCGGGAGCACCTTTTGCTAACGTAATGAGAATTGGACCATACCCACTACCTAATTCTAAGACACGCTGCTCATCTTCTAGGGACACATTTTCAGAAAAAGTTTCAATCAAACGTTGTGAGCCGTAATCTACTCGGTCTCTAGAGAATACACCACTATCAGTGATTAATTTCAACTCAATGCCGTTAACTACTGTCTCGATTTGTTTTTCATCATGTTTACTTTGGGGATTATTTGAAAAATATTGTTCATTCATATGCTTCACCTCTTTATATACTTAGCAATATCATATCACTTTATTTTGATTCATGTTAAACTATAGCTAGAAAATAATCTAAAAATTATTGGAGGATATTAAATGGTTAAGTTATTTGTCTCGGATATGGATGGGACGCTTCTCAATGAAGAACACGTGGTTTCTGAAAGAAATGCGAAAGCAATTAAGGCGCTACAACAAGCAGGCATCGAATTTGTGATCGCTACTGGGCGTGCCTACAATTCAGCAAGACCAATGTTAGATGCTCATAAAATCAACTGTAAAATGATTAACTTAAATGGGGCCGCCGTCTACAACTTAGATGGTGACATCGAAACAAAAATCCCGTTAGAAATTGATACTGTTAAAGAAATGCTGAACTACCTAGAAGAAACTAAAACGGCTTATTCAGTCATGACGGATAAATACTTCTATGTAGGAGATAAAGAAGCTTTCGTTAATCGTGTGAAGGGAATGCTTCGCAAATTAGAAATCGAGAAATATACCAATATCGAAACAGACGATGCTTATTCCAGTGATGCGCAGTTCATTCATGAACTTGCTTACATTAAAGATATGAGTGAGTTTAGTTATACAGATGATACCACTGCTCTAAAATTTATGATTTTCGGTGAACCTTCTGATAGCAAGTTGCCTAACTTCCTTAAAACTTTTGAAGGCTATGAAGATTTAGACATTACGTCTTCGGGACCAGATAACTTAGAAGTCACACATTCAAAAGCTCAAAAAGGGTTTGCAGTTGCTGAGTATGCAGCTTCTCGCGGTATTGCTATGGAAGACGTTGCGACTATCGGGGACTCATTAAATGATCGCTCGATGTTACAAATGGCAGGACATAGTTATGCCATGGATAATGCGTCACCAGAAGTGAAAGAAATGGCTAAGTTTATAGCTCCTTCACACCGGGAAGACGGCGTTGCTGTTGTCATCGAAGAAATTTTAAACCAATTATAAAACTTTGACAAGCAGTATAACACCCGTTATATTGCTTGTTTTTTATTAAAGGAGAGAATTAACATGCCTGACTCAAAAGACACTATCTATTATCAAGAAGGTCCACGTTGTGTTTTATTATTACACGGCTTTGTCGGAAGCATTCAAGAAATTGGACGAACGGCTAGAGCGCTTCGCAAGGCTGGTTACAGTGTCTATGCTTTTAACCTAGCAGGACATGGGACAAAACCTGTGGGCGATTTATTCGAGGTCCATCCTAATGAATGGATTCAGCAAGTTGATGAAGCGATTCAGTTCTTAGAAGATGAGGGTTATGAGCAAATTGCAATTATGGGGCTGTCTCTAGGAGGAATATTAGCTTTGAATGCCGCTCAAAAGTACCCAAATCACTTCGCCGGAATTGGCGCCTTCAACAGTCCATGTATTAATGGCCTAGACCCAACACCTATTCGAAGATACATCACAAGCTCCATCCGCCGAATTCTTTCACATAGAAAATGGTCCGATGAAGATATTCAACAGGAAGTTGAAAGCTTGACCCCATTAATGAATCAGCAAATCGAGCAAATTGATGAGTTAATTATTGGTGTTCGTGATAACTTACCGAAAGTTACGACACCTACTTATATTGCTAAATCAATTCAAGATGAGCTGATTGATCCTAAGACGCAAGATGATATTGCGAGTAAATTAACTCACGCAACGGTCCACCTTGATAGTTTCCAAGATGGACGCCACGTCATAACGACTAGCCCAGCTTTTCGTGAATTTCAAGCAGCCTTAATTGACTACCTTGATCAACTTGCTTGGGCATAAAAAACCGGAAGAACTCATACTAGATATGAGTTCTTCCGGTTTTTGTCATTTATAAAGTGTGAATGAAATATTAGTCTTCTTTTACGAAGTCATTAACTAATGTAGAGAATTCAAGTGATTTCTCAATTTGTACCCAGTGACCACATTTTCCGAAGATATGTAAGTCAGAGTTTTCTAGTAGATTGATTAAACGATATGAGTTTTCTACTGGAACAACTTTATCTTCACGTCCATGAACTAATAAAGTTTTATGTTTGATTTTCTTAATTTCTTCGTCTGGGAACGATAAGTTATCCGCAGAGCTTTGGCGTGGATGTGGGAACATTGAACTGAATGCTTCATGGAAGCCAGGTTCTTGACTTGCTTCATGACGAACAGTAATTAATTCTTCACTCGCGAACTTTTTGTCATAGGCGAATAAATCAATTAACTCAGCCATATGTTCTCTCGTTCCTTTGTAACCCCAAACTTCGTTCAGTCCGTATGGCATATCCATTTCAACACCCATAGCACCCATTGTGATAATTTTGTTAACACGGTCTGGTGCTTTAAGTGCAACTGAAATAGCTAGAGATCCTCCGAATGAGTTACCAACTAAGTTAGCTTTCTCAATATCTAAGGCATCTAGGAAATCTAAGATTTGTTGTGTCCATAGATCAATACCGAAATCTACCTCATCACCTGTTGGCTTATCAGAATAACCGAAACCTACCATATCTAATGCGTATGCATGGTTATCTACGCCAACTTCTGGCAATACTAAACGCCAGTTAGCATAAGCTGATACACCTGGACCTGATCCGTGGATAAATACTAATGGAACGCCACCGTTATTCTCTCCAACTTCAAGATAGTTCGTTGTAAATTCACCTGTTTTAACGCTTTTTCCAATTTCTGGTCTACTCATTAAAATTTCCTCCTTATATATTCTCTTGCATCTCGTCTACATGTTCCATTATAAGAGATAGGGTTTTCACTTTCAGCTTATCGTCTCACATAACGAAACTGTTTAAATTTATAATAAAAGGCGGATGTGATATCCGCCAATATTTTTGGGCAGTCTTACTACTCTTCTATATCAAAATTGAATGTATTGTACAGATTGTCTTCTCGCTCTGCAGAAAGATGCGAAATGAATCCTTCTTTCTCAAGCGATGTTTTAATTGGGTTATAGTAGCAGTTCAACGCATCTGTTTCATCTTTAATACGTGGTGTACCGTAACGGAAGTATGTTTCTGGTAATTCTCCACCATACCAAATGATTGCTTTAGCAGCATCTTCTGGAGCCCATTCAACTGTTTCCCAATCTGGATCAAAGATTAAGTATCCAGAATCTCCGAATAGCTCAATACGGTTTCCACCTGGTTCAATAATGTACATACATAACGCTTGGGATACCCCGTGTTTTAATGGTCCAGCTTCAATTGGAATACCATGTTCAATACATAATTCTGATAAGTCATTTAAATGTTGAGGAATTCCGTACCAATAAGCCAAGTGGTGGAAACGTCCGCTACCGCCTAGTTCATCTCCCATTAATGCAACCTCATGCACTAGTGGTGATACTGATAACCATGTCGCAAAGAATTCGCCATCTTCATTTAATACACCTTCACGAATGTTGAATCCTAATAAATCACGGTAGAATTCTGCGTTCTTCTGAACGTTTGCTGGATTCGTTAATAAGTTAACATGATCAATACGACGAACTGGCACCCCACGAGCTGGTTTACGTTGCGCACGGTTATTTAAACTTGAAGCAATTCTCTCTGGTGCTTTGAATTTCTCAACTTCCCAGAATAATTCAAGTACGTGCCCATCTAAATCTTTAAAGCGATATGATGTTCCGTATCCATAGTTATCTGTACGTTCTTCTACTTCAACGCCAGCTTCTTTTAGTGCTGCTACACGACGGTCTAAGGCAGGTTTTGAACTTGTACGGAATGCTGAGAATCCCATTCCAGCTTCTTTAGCTTTAGTTAAAATTAATGAGTATAAGTAAACATCTTCATATGCACGTAAGTAGATCGAGTCACCTTGCTCATGAACGATTGTCATTCCTAATACTTTAGTAAAGAATTCTAGCGAGTCTCTAAGTACTGGTGTAAATAATTCTGTAAAGGCTAATTGATGCGTATCGAAAATTGGTTCCGTCATTTGGTTTGTCATAATAAATTTCTCCTTTTTATTTTTAATATTATTTTACGTCCACTTTTATTGTTGGTAATGTTGTGTAGTTAATCTCTATAACATCACCGGGTTCTATCAAGACTGCTGAGGTCATTCCACCAGTCATGATTGGTTCATCTTTTTTCACTATCTGACCTTGCTCACCAAGCATGTTAGCCAATTCTACGATGGATTCTGCTGGGTGGTTTAGAACATTTTTTCCTGAGCCTGTTGCGATAACGCTTCCATTTTTTACTATTTCAACTTTTTCTTTTGCTAAATCTAATTGATCACTTTGAATCTTCTGCTTTGAGAAGATATAACCTTTTGCCGATGAATTGTCTGCAATCACATCACTCAACTTGAAATCGAAGTCTTTATAGCGGCTGTCAATAATTTCAACTGCACTGAAGACATAAGCAATATTATTTAATACATCTTCACGCGTCACGCCGGGTCCTTTTATATCTTCAGCTAATACAATGCCTATTTCAGGCTCAATCTTTGGATGAATATAATTTGAATGTACTATGACATCCTCTACTTTCATCGAATCAAATATATAGCCATAGATTGGTGTATCGACATTCATTTGCTCCCATTTCGCTTTTGAGGTCAATCCCATTTTCGGGGCGATCACTTTATGACCGTCGATCCGTTTAATTTGAATAAGAGCCTCTTGAATGTGATAAGCTTGTTCAACTGTTAAATCTGGATAGCGTTCCTTTGTAAAACGTTCGATGGCAACTTTGTTCTCTTCGGCGTTCACTAATTCAGATGCAATATCGTGAATCAACTCATTATCCATATACCTCCCCTACTTCTGCTCCTTAGCGAGCTGGCTAGCAACATCAACAATCATATCTTCTTGTCCACCTACCACTCCTATCTTTCCTAATTCATTTAGAATATCTCTTGAATCTACACCGAATTTTTCGGCTGATCGTTGAGCGAATAGTCTGAAACTTGAGTACACACCTGCGTATCCAAGCATTAAGCTATCGCTGTCGATGATCTGTTCAGTCTCGATTAATGGGGCTACTAAGTCTTGAGCGACATCCATCATTTTGTATAAGTCGACCCCGGTGTTATAACCTAATTTATCTAGTACGGCGACTAAGACCTCTGTCTGTGTATTTCCGGCTCCAGCTCCCATTGCACGCGCACTTCCATCAATAAATGTAGCACCTGCTTCAATTGCTGCTAAAGTATTAGCAACAGCGAGTCCAAGATTATTATGGGCATGGAAACCAACTTTTACATCCAGATTGTTAACGAGTAATTCAATTCGTTCTGTCACTTGATGAGGGAGTAAAGCTCCAGCTGAGTCTGTTACATAGACGACATCGGCACCATAGCTTTCCATAAGTTTTGCTTGTTCAAGTAATTTTTCGGCAGAGGCCATATGAGCCATCATAAGAAAACCGACAACTTCCATGTTCAATTCGTTTTTAGCGTAGCGAATATGTTGAGCTGAAACGTCTGCTTCTGTCGAGTGAGTTGCGACCCGAACCATGTCTGCTCCCGCTTCTTTTGCTTCTTTTAAATCTTCAACGGTTCCAATCCCCGGTAGTAGCAGAACTGCAATCTTTGAAAAGTCCGAAACTTCTTTGGCTGCTTTAATTAAGTTAATGTCTCGTTCTTTTGAAAAACCGTATTGTACTGAAGATCCACCAACACCGTCACCGTGTGAGACTTCAATGTATGGTACTTTTGCTTCATTCAATCCTTTAACGATTGATACGACTTGCTCTGTTGTATATTGATGTCGTACAACGTGAGATCCGTCACGTAGCGCAACTTCAACTAATGTTAAATCTTTACTCATCCTAGGCACCTCCAGTAGCTTCTTGATTCATTTTCTTAGCGAATGCCTCAGCAAGTCCAACCGCTGAAGCGGTCATAATATCTAAATTTCCTGAGTAGACTGGCAAGTAATCGCCTGCGCCTTCTACTTCTACGAAAAGTGTAATTTGATTGTCGTCAAAAATTGGGTCAGTACGTAAACGATACCCTGGCACAATGGCTTGGATTTCTTTCTCACGTTCCCTAATGGCTTTTACAATTTTCTCTTCGTCTAATTGGTCTTCTTCAACAATTGCATAAATTGTATCGCGCATTAAGATGGGTGGTTCCGCCGGGTTTAGGATAATAATGGCTTTCCCTTTATCTGCGCCCCCTACTTCCTCTAATGCTTTCGATGTTGTCTCAGTAAACTCGTCAATATTTGCACGTGTTCCTGGTCCTGCTGAAGCACTCGAAATCGTTGCGACAATTTCTGCGTATTTTACTGAAGCGACATCATTAATCGCCGCTACAAGTGGTGTCGTTGCTTGCCCCCCACAAGTAATTAAGTTGACATTTGTTTTGTCTAAATGGTCATTAATATTTACCGTTGGAGATGTAAATGGTCCAATGGCTGCAGGTGTTAAGTCAAACATTTGTATACCTAATTCTTGGGCTACTTGGTTGTTATACTCATGAGCTTTTGCTGAGGTAGCATCGAATAACATCTTTGGTTTGTTCTCGACATCTTTTAACCCATCAATCCCTGTCGAAATTGTAGTTAATCCGTTTTCGGCTGCCATCTTCATTCCACGAGATTCAGCATCGATTCCTATCATATAGGTTGGATTAAGCAGATCATTTCGAAGAAGTTTCATCATCAAGTCAGATCCGATATTTCCAGAACCGATAATTCCTACGTCAATTTTCTTAGTCATATTCTTACTCCTTTTCTTCGAAGCGGATACTTACATCGCCTAAACCTTCAGTGAATTTACATGTAAATTGGTCTGACATTTCTGCACCAATGGCTGCGGATAAAGCTCCGGCTAGAATAACTTCGCCTGCTTTTAATTGAATATCAAAAGCGCTAAGCTTGTTAGCAAGCCATGCTACACAATAAGCTGAGTCCCCAAGAACTGCGGCTCCGTCTCCCTCATTTATGAGTTCATCATTTTTGAATAATTGCATCTTCACACCAATTCGGTCTAAATCTTCTGGTTTGAAGTGCTTGTCTCCTAATATATAGAAGGCTGATGATCCGTTGTCAGCAACTGTATCTTGCAGAGTGATCTTCCAGTCTTGTACCCGACTGTCGACAATTTCAATGGCTGCGACAATCGACTCAGTTGCATTTAAGACATCTTCAACACTGACATTCGGGCCAGTTAAATCTTCTTTTAATATGAAAGCTAACTCACCTTCAACGCGGGGTTGAAGAACTTGGTCTGAATAAATGACTGGTGTATCTTTTTCGATAACCATGTCTGATAGTAAATGTCCGTAGTCTGGTTCGTCGACTCCTAATGATTCTTGCATCGCTTTAGATGTCAGACCGATTTTCTTACCTATAATCGTTTTGCCTGCTTCTAATTGACGATCTACATTATAGAGTTGTACATAATATGCTTCATCTGTCGTTAAATTAGGTTCTAGTTTCGTCACTGGTTCAACGCCTTGATGATTTTCAAAGGCTGACCAGAGATGATTCGCTAGTGACTTAACTTTATCTGGATAGTTAGTCATCGATTTTTCACTCCTTGTCGTTTATCTGTAACCGCTTACTTCTCCTATAGTATACAAGTTGGAATCGCTTACTTCCTGTTTGTGTTTCGCTAGATGGAACGATTTATATTTGTTTTTTGTGATGAAAGCGTTATAATTGATATATACGCCTTTATAGGCAAATTTTATATGCTTGTTAATGATAACGCTATCATAAAAATGTTCCGATATATGAAACAAGGAAAGGAGTTCCCTTATTGACTAAGAATAAAAGTGATCAACTATCTTCTGTCACCAATGCTTTACGTATCTTAGAGCAGTTTTCTAATACACGAACAGTGGTATATGTGAGTCAGTTGGCTAAAGAGTTAGATTTATCAAAAAGTACCGTAAGTCGATTAGTTCGAACCTTAGAAAAAGAAAACTTTCTCGCCCGTGATCCCCAAAGTCAAGGTTACATGTTAGGTAATAAATTATTAACAATTGCTGGAATACTCGCAAACACCAATGAAATTTACCGCGAAGTCGGTCCGGTCTTAAGTGATATCGTCCAAAGAACAAATGAAAGTGCCCAGATTGCTGCAATCGATGGAACAGATGTCTTCTATGTACATAAGATGAACGGCCCTTATTATTCAGATATCAATACACAAATAGGCATGAAGAATCCTGTTCATGCGACCAGTACTGGAAAGGTACTCCTCGCATACTCAGATGATGAAACGATCGAGAAGGCGATTAAGCTTCCACACTCTGCTTTCACAGAGCATACAATTACAAATCCGATTCAATTGAAGAAAGAATTATCAAAAGTTCGTAGCCAAGGGTATAGTTTTAGTGTGGGTGAATTAACTGAAGGTAATTATTCACTGGCTTTCCCAGTTTGGAATTATGAGAACGAAGTTGTCTGCGCCCTTTCGATTGTTGGTCCTTTAACTCGTATGAATAAAGATAAATTAAAAGACTATATGCGAATCTTACGTCAAGGTGCCCAAGAAGCTTCAGAAAGATTAGGCTATGATGGTTAAATATTAAAAAGCGACACAGTAATTGAGTAAGGTTCAATTACTGTGTCGCTTTTCGTATCTTATATAGTAGGAATTATCTTCTTGTACAAAAAAACCAGAGGTAAAAACCTCTGGTTTAGAGTGTATAAAGTTAAATAATCAAAGATTATTTTACTTCTACAGCTCCTCCAACTTCTTCGATTGCAGCTTTTAATGCTTCTGCATCTTCTTTAGATAATCCTTCTTTGATTACTTTTGGAGCGTTATCTACTAATTCTTTAGCTTCTTTAAGTCCTAAACCAGTTGCTTCACGAACTGCTTTGATAACTTTGATTTTAGCTGATCCAGCTGAAGTTAATTCAACGTCGAATTCAGTTTGTTCTTCAGCAGCAGCTTCACCAGCGCCACCAGCAGCAGCTACAGCTACAGGAGCAGCAGCAGATACACCGAATTCTTCTTCGATTGCTTCTACTAATTCGTTTAATTCTACAACAGTTGCTGATTTGATATCTTCAATAATTTGTTCAATGTTTAATGCCATGATTTGTTTCCTCCGTTTTATATGTGTTTTTTTATTTATTGTGCTACATTAAGCAGCGTCTTTTGCTTCACCAACAGCTTTAAGCGCATAAGCCATCTTGCGAGCAGGATTCATTTGTGATAATACTGAAGCTGTATTGCGCATTGGAGCTTCCAGTACAGATAGTAACATAGATAATAGACCTTCGCGACTTGGTAATTTAGATAATGTTTCGATTTCAGCTACTGAAGCAACAGCACCTTCAATTAATCCACCTTTGATTTCTAATTTCTCTAAATCTTTTGCGGCTTCAACGATGATTTTAGCTGGAGCAACAACATCTTCAGAATGGAAAGCAATCGCAGTAGGACCAGCGAAAACTTCATCTAAACCTTCAATACCTGCGTCTGCAGCTGCTCTACGTAAGATTGTGTTTTTCACAACTTTCATTTTCACGCCTGCATCACGTAAGTTTTTACGTAATTCTGTTACTTCAGTAACGTTAAGACCTAGGTAATCGATAATTACAACACCTGCAGAACCTTTAAGTTCTTCGGTAATTTCTGCAACTTCGTTTTGTTTTTGTTCAAGAGTCACTTTTCTTTTTCCCAATTAGTTCACCTCCGTCATTTTGGTATAGAGAGTATTTATTGATTATTTTATCCAATAAAAAAACCCCCATGTCACCTTAGACATAGAGATACATTCCTGTTGTTTATCACTTAGGAACTTCCTCGGTAAGAAATTAAGGCATTCGCCACTTACTGTCTTCGGTCGTTTAACACATAGAGTATCTTAATGGATACCGACTGTGTTGTCAACACTTTTTATTAATGTTTTTAACTTTTTTTATTGAATCTGTTTTCATTTAGATAATATTTCCAATTATTACCTGAAAATTTTAGTCAGCCTCTAAAAGAATGCCCCTTTATTATAAAAAAAGAGCTTAGAAAATGAAGACTTACTTCAAATTCTAAGCTCGTAATTATTTAAGTTAAAATTGATTATTCCATTCCTGGAGCATCAATTTTGATACCAGGTCCAAAAGTAGTAGACAATGTTAAACTTGTCATGTAAATACCTTTAGCTGAAGCTGGTTTTAAACGAACGATTTGTTCGTGTAATGCGTTAAAGTTTTCTTTTAATTTAGCATCTTCAAATGATACTTTACCGATTGGAACATTAACGATTCCTGCTTTGTCAGCACGGTAAGTAACTTGACCTGCTTTGATGTCGTTAACTGCTTTAGTAACATCTTGTGTTACTGTACCAGTTTTAGGGTTAGGCATTAGGCCTTTTGGTCCTAATACGCGTCCTAGACGACCAACTTGTCCCATCATGTCAGGTGTTGCTACCATTACGTCGAAGTCTAACCAACCACCGTTGATTTTTTCGATTAGGTCTGCTTCACCAACAAAATCAGCACCTGCTGCTTCTGCTTCTTTAGCTTTATCTCCAGATGCAATTACTACAACTGTTTGAGTTTTACCAGTACCATGTGGCAATACCATTGCTCCACGGATCTGTTGATCAGCTTTTTTAACATCAATAT
Organism: Ruoffia tabacinasalis; assembly: GCF_005864045.1. Classification (GTDB taxonomy): domain Bacteria; phylum Bacillota; class Bacilli; order Lactobacillales; family Aerococcaceae; genus Ruoffia; species Ruoffia tabacinasalis. The sequence continues at coordinate 20,731 of NZ_VBSP01000011.1, forward strand.
TTAAGTTATAAGATACTTCCATAGTTGCATCAAAGTTCGCAAAGTCGATTTCTTTCGCTAATGCGATTGCTTCGTCTGCGCTATAGAAATTGTTGCGGTCTACTTTTTCTAATGCCGCTTGAAATTTTTTACTTTTCTTAGCCATTTAATTTATTCCTCCTATATTTGTGGTATTAACGGTAATACCTCCCACACCCGATAGAATACGGGCTGGAAGCTGCGTTATGCTTAGCCCTCGACAGTGATTCCCATTGAACGAGCTGTTCCTTCGATCATGCGCATAGCAGCTTCTACATCTGCTGCGTTTAAGTCTTTCATTTTAATTTCAGCAATTTCTTGTACTTGTGCTTTTGTTACTGAACCAACTTTGTTTTTGTTTGGTTCACCAGAAGCTTTAGATAAGCCAGCTGCTTTTTTAAGTAAGATTGGAGCTGGTGGTGTTTTAGTAATAAAACTAAATGAACGGTCTTCATACACATCGATTACTACTGGAATAATCATCCCATTTTGATCTTGTGTTTGAGCGTTAAATTCTTTAGTAAACGCCATGATGTTAACTCCCGCTTGACCTAATGCTGGACCAACTGGCGGCGCTGGACTTGCTTGTCCCGCTGGAATTTGTAATTTGACTTGTGTTACGACTTTTTTAGCCACGAAACATTCCTCCTTGTAAAATTTTTTTCGTGATGTGGTTTACGGAGTGAGCTTCACTCCTCCCACTCAGTGTGCGTTCTTGCGCACCGAAATAGTATACCATGTTTATTCCATATTGCAAGTGCTAATCTACATTTTTTATTATTTATTATGCCAATTAGCTAAATTCTCTAACAAAATGGCATGACTTTCTTCTAAAGCGGCTTGATTGGCTTCATCATTCCCACCTAAGGCAATCAATCCTGCAGAGTCTCCTAAATATCTTTTATTTGAGAATAAATGACCTGCCTCTGGATAATTGTGTAATTCAATTTGGTTTGCCTGTTCAATAATCGCTTCACCCATTTGACTTGAATTCCACATTAAATCGTCGCCACCGGCGAAAATAATTCCTTCCCCTGTAAATTCTTCAGCTTTAATGCGAGCTGCTTCTAGACTCTCTGCTTCGCTTCCTTCAATCACACTGTCATAAATTGGTTGATATGACACCGGTGTATAGGTGATAAAGCCTGCAATCATCTGCATTGTTTCTATCATACTACCTGATTGATTACTCAAATGCGGCAATGGCTCATCTTGGTAAGACCATGAGCTGGCGTCTGCATTTTGTTGGTCTAGTGAGAAGAAATTATAAGCAGACGGTGCATATAATACGATGTGATCAATCTCTTCATAGATGGTAGCTAAGTTTAAAGTTAATTCCGCTCCTTTAGAAGCACCTAAGACTGTGATAGGACCGTCCGATTGACTATGTTCTTCGTGATAAGCTAAGACTTCTTGGTAGAAATCGAGGGGAACTTCATGAATACTTTCAGGTAATTCACCTGGTCCGAAAAAGAATAAACTGTAAACTTCGTATCCTTCATTTGCCAATTGAACCGCTAACTCATAATTGGGCGAACCTTCGGAACCCCCAAAGGTGAAGATCGCTCCCTCAGCTAAAATTTCATCTGGAACAAGATGGAAGCCATTAACATAGCCTTCTTCGATAGTTTCAACTGACATATTGGCTTGTTTTGTCTCATAAAACGTTAAATTGGCTGGCTCGACATAGACACTTTCTTCATCCGTTGCAATATACTCACTATACCGATTCGTTTGAACCCAACGTATTCCGAAGATAATAACCGTGATTAGAATAGCAATCACTACAATCCGGAGTAAAACTTTTAATATGAGTCTCATAATCTGTCTCCTACTCTCTCTTAAGAAAACTGAGTGACCTTGTTATAGTCATTTTACCATAAATGAAAGCGTATCCGAAGAAGCGCAAAAAAAGATGAACCTAGATTAGATTCATCTTTTAACTTATTTATTCGCTCTTTTAGCTCGTTGTTCTTTTTGTAGTCGAAACAGTTGAACGAATCCAACGGCACTAATCACAAAAAGGACTGCAGCTACATACATGACGATATTACTTTTATATTCAAATGATGAAAACGGACTATGTTTAATAAATATCCCTAGGATGGCCCATAATGCTACTGGCATAATCATCTCATTACCTAACTTTGTGTAGTAATAAGCTGAAAGTGCTGCAACAACAATCATTAAAGCAACCGTCCAAATAATACCTATCATACCGGTTAAATCAACACCTTGACTTACAGTATAAGTGGTTAAATTAGCCATACTCGCTACTAATAACCAACCGAAGTGTATACCCATTGGGTATTTTAAAAACCAAGGGGTTTCTCTTAATACGGGTGTCGCACTAATGGCCTCAACACTTTTCATAATTCTTGTTGTATATAATAAAATAACAATCAGTGAAGCAAGTAACCATTCATTACTCCAACAAATAATCCAGACAATATTTAAAGCAATCCATTCTATCATTCGAGGTAGAATCAATTGACGGTAAAGCGCACCGAAACGATCCCCTTTTGGACGGATAAAATCAATACTAATGGTCAATGCCATACCGATATAAATCACAGCCCAAATTGAAAAAGTAATGCCTGCGGGTGCAAATAAATTCACATATTTATCCGAAACTTCTGCTTGAGTTGCTGGTAAGATAATCCCTGCCGCACTCAAATAGTTTAATAATAGTAACAATGCGAAGAATACTGGCACAGCCCAACGATAATATTTATGAAATGAATTCATATAGTGTGTACTCCTAACTATCGTGATTTAGTTACTTACTACAGTTCTTCTTCTTTAATTTGATTGAATTCTAATTCAGCCACTGTTTCACGACCGAACATTTCAATAAGAACTTTAACTTTTTGATGTTCTTCATTCACTTCTTCAACAACACCAGCAAGACCTGAGAAGGCACCGTCTGTAATTTCAACACGATCACCCGTATTGATATTTAAGTCGATAATTTCTTTAGGTTGTTCACCGTCACCTAGAATGTAGGCAATTTCTTCATCTAAAAGTGGTGCTGGTTTACTTCCGGCACCATGCGAGCCAACGAAACCTGTTACCCCTGGTGTATTACGAACGATAAACCACGCATCATCTGACATAACCATCTCAACTAAGACATAACCTGGGAAAGTTTTTTGTGTTTTAGTTTTCGGTTCGCCGTCTTTCATCTCTGTGACATCTTGTGTAGGGACAACCACACGGAAGATATTCTCCCCCATTGCCATACTATCTTTACGTAAATCAATATTTTCTTTAACTTTATTTTCATATCCTGAATAAGTATGTAGAACATACCATGCTTTATTTGATTCCATATTGAACTCCTTTCAAAAAATTCTCAAAATAAAAAACCTACAAAACAGTAGGTTCGTTCCTTGCGTCAAGTATACCATTAATCATTCAATGATTACTATAAAAAAACTAGAAATCACGCTCTTTTTAATTAAACACTAAATAACCAATCCATTAGTGACGAGAATACTTCATCGGTTAATGCAAAATAAGATGCGAAAATAACGACAAAGATAACAACAATCCAAGTAAAGCGATTGACTTCTTTAACTGATGGCCAACTTACCTTTTTCATTTCGTTTCCGACTGATTTAATGTAGTTCATTCTTATCCACCTATCTACTTAGTTTCTTTATGTATTGTATGCTTATTACAGTATCGACAGAACTTTTTAAGTTCTAGACGAACAGATTGACCCGTTTGTGTCGGTGTCATTTGGTAATTGCGTTGGCCACACTCTGTACATGCCAAAGCTGCTTTTCTCTGTGCCATATGCAACCCCTCCTATTATAGATTCAACTTTACATCTCAATAAATCATAATGAAAAGTACCTACAATTGTCAAGCATTGATTGCATAAGTTATCTAATTTATAATTACAAATGTTATTCAAGAGAGAATGAGTCCTTTAACTTCTTCCTACATCGATCATAGGCACTTTGCACTTGGGTTTCGCTAATGACCAATTGTTTCGCTATTTCTCTAACGCTGTCACCTTTTTGATAATTGAAGAATACTTTACGTTCTAGAGATGACAATGAATCAATAAATAAGTTATGGACTTCTTTCAATTCAATCATATCTTGAGCTGATATATGATAATGATTTTCAATTTGATCTAACAGATTGATTTCACTTTGATTTTTATTACTTTGATATTCAAGTGACAACTCTCTAATACCTCCACCACGCTTATAAGCCTGGTCAGCACGACAAAGATTAATGATTCGGTTCTTATATAATAATTTAAAGAAGCCTGAAAATCGGTGTTGTTTTTCTGGATCATACATATCGATGGCTTCTAACATAATAATTTGTGCTTCTTGGTAATAATCTTCTAAATCATAATTAGGAACTTTGATCTGATTAAAACAACTTTTATATAAAGGTACATATCTATTCACTATATGTTCAAAAACATCTGTATTAAATTCTTTCTTTAATCCTATAACCAACGCTTCAATGGTCATTGTCTTCATCGCTCTGTATCCTTCCTGTTTTAAAATAGGATGAAACAGATAAAGTTATGTCTTAGTGGTATTAGTCGCTTTGCCCTTCAATCTCTTCTCGTAATCGGTCCAATTTCTCTAAATGAGTGACATCCCAAGGACTTCGCCTTCGAATACGAGAGTCATAAAAAGTACTCACATCGCTTCTAATTTGTGATTTGGCGTAATTTACTTCCATTAGTAACTCATTAGCTGATTGTCTCAGAGCACCTTGTTGAAAGACCATCCACTGCTCGGCTGCATCGCTCGTTGCGACCACGACTCGAGTCAGGGCATTTATATGCTGTTTGACTGTCCGTTCAATATAACTATCTGCTGTTTCCCCTTCTTGTGTGAAGACAACAGTGACATTAAACTCCTCAAACGTTGAGGTAATTCCTGGGACAAATTGTGCATCAAACACCACAATGACCTCAATATCTCGATACTTTTGATAGTTTGAAAGTTCAAATAATAGCAAATCTCTGGCGCCTTGAATTTCGTCGCGTTTCTTTAATTGCTCTAATTCAGGCCAAGCACCAATCATGTTATAGCCATCCACGAAGAGAACTTCTTTTCTGCGCATTTTATCGCTCCTTACATCTTTGGAATACGATGTCTGGCAACTTCATAAGCAAGGATTGCTGTTGCAACACTTGCGTTTAAACTTTGCACATGTCCAATCATCGGGATAGTTACTGTACCGTCTGCATTTTTTAGAATATTTTGTGATACGCCTTGCCCTTCGTTACCGATAACAAGTGCAATCGCTCCTTCGCTGTTCCAAGTTCGCATATCTTCGCCTTCCATAGCTGTCGCAAAGATCCAAACACCGCGTTCTTTTAACTCAGTGATTGTTTGAGAAAGGTTCGTTACGCGAATCACCGGCACATGTTCAATCGCTCCGGTTGACGTCTTCGCAACGACTCCTGTAAGACCTACGGCGCGGCGTTTCGGAATAATAATTCCATGAACACCTACGGCATCGGCCGTTCGGATAATTGAGCCTAAGTTATGCGGATCTTCAATTCCATCTAAGATAAGGAAGAAAGGTGGCACTTCTTGTGACTCAGCTAAGTCAAACGCATCATTCAATGTCGAATATTCAAATGGTGGTACAGTGGCAACAACACCTTGGTGATTTGCATTATCTGTCATATCATCGAGTTTCGATTTGGGAACCTCTTGGAATACAATGCCTTGTTGCTTCACTAGATTTAATATATCAGTAATTGCTGGACCTGAAATTCCCTTTTGTAGAAATAGTTTATTTATTTGTGATTTTGACTCCAATAAATTGATTATAACGTGTTTTCCATACTGAAATTCGGAATCCTGTGATATTTCTTCGTTATTCTTTGATTTTTTGGGGTCGTTATTTTTTCTATTTGGCTTCGCAGACATATTATCCCTCCTGATTCTCATCGATATAATCAACGGCTGCCTGTAGAAGTACTTGTAGGCGATCAAATTTACGGCTCATATGTAACCAGCCAACAAGTGACTCAAAGCCAGTCGCTTGGCGGTAATCTCCGATCGATGCATTTTTAGCTTTTGTATTGGCTTTATTATTTCGACCACGTTTGTACATCGTAATCTCTTCTTGAGTTAAGTAGTCATCAAAAGATAACCAATGTTGCATCACTCTTGCTTGCCCACGTGCTTCGACGTATTTAACGGCTGCTTTATGTAATTTATTCGGGCTTGTCTCGCCTTTACTTAAGACATAATCACGGACAAAGACTTCGTAAACAGCGTCTCCTATATAGGCTAAGGCTGCACCATTGAGTAAGTTTGCTTTTTCATTCATATTAATTCTCTCGTTTCCATTGTGTTCCATGTGGCGTATCGTCTAGTAGTATTCCTTGGGCTTTTAATTCATCACGTATTTCATCAGCGCGTTGGAAATTGCGATCGACGCGTGCTTGGTTACGTTCATCGATTAAAGCTTGGATTGTCTCATCAACTAAGTCTTCTTTCTCAAGAACTAGGCCAAAGATACTTAATAGTTCATTTAATTTTTGTTTCATTTCAGTTAGAACGACTTTTTCAACCGTCTCTTCTTCAAGGTAGTGATTCATCACTTTAACCAGTTCAAACACTGCTGTCATACCATTTGCTGCATTGAAATCGTCATCCATGGCGACTTTAAACGATGTTTCGATCTCGTTTACTCGGTTTAACCAGTCAGAATCTTGCACTTCGGTTGTCTCTTCTGTTTGGTCTATGCGGTAATTTGTACGGCGTAATACTTCTCTTAATCGCGCAATGTTGTTTCGCGCATCTTCTAAAGCCGCATCATCATATTTCAATGGGCGACGGTAGTGAACCGTTCCTAGAAGATAACGGACAACCATTGGATCTACCGCATTAATTAAATCTCTAAGTAAAACAAAGTTACCTAAAGATTTACTCATCTTCTCTTCATCTTGACCAAACGTCACAAACCCATTGTGTAACCAGTAATTCGCAAAAGTCTCATCATAATGACTTTCTGATTGAGCAATTTCATTCTCATGGTGAGGGAATTCTAAGTCTTGCCCACCTGCGTGAATATCTAATGTATGGCCTAAATGTTTCGTCGCCATTACTGAACATTCAATATGCCAACCCGGACGTCCTTCGCCCCATGGAGACGACCAACTAATCTCACCGTCTTTAGCTTTCTTCCATAAAGCAAAATCAATTGGATTCTCTTTACGCGCGATTTCTTCATCATTTGTACGCTCACTTGCCCCAACACGCAATTCATCTAATGACATATGAGACAGTTCACCGTATTTTTCAAAAGAATCCGTTCTAAAATACACATCCCCATCGGCTTCATAGGCGTGGCCTTTTTCAATTAAACGTTCATTAAAAGCCACTATGTCTTCAATATGATCCATCACGCGTGGATATTTATTTGCAGGCTTAATATTTAAAGCACCCGTATCTTCCATAAAGGCTTCAATATATTTATCTGCCACCTCTTTAGGTGTTAAACCTTCTTCTTTAGCTGCTTTAATAATCTTATCATCAACGTCGGTAAAATTTGATACATAGTTAACAGTAAAGCCACGGTACTCTAAATAGCGACGAATTGTATCGAATGCCACACTACTTCTAGCATTCCCGATATGAATATAATTATATACAGTGGGTCCACAGACATAAAATGTCACTTCGTTCTCTTTTTGTGGTGTAAAAACTTCTTTTTGTCTAGTTAATGTATTATATAATTGGATACTCATTGTTATTGACTCCTTTATTTAATGTATTCATATCTTATCATAATTACCGCCGTTTACCTATGGAGAGAATGTGGAAGATTCTTCTGTTCAAACTTCCTATATAAAGAAAAACCACCACCTAAACGCTTGCGCTTAGTGATGGTTCAATGATTATTCGGTGTACTTATTCATTCGGTACTAAAGCAAAAGCACGAACACTAAAGCCTGGTGATCCGACAATATTCACGGGGGCGACAATAATTACGGCTCCTTGAGTCGGTAATTGATCTAAATGATTCATCACTTCGACCTGATACTTATCTAAAGCCAGCCAGTAATATTCTGCAGGAAGAGACCCCGCGCGAGCATAATCGACACCACTATCTGTATCTAAAGTCTCATGTCCAATGGCAGTCACTTGACGTTCCTTATGTAAATATTCTAAAGCCTCCACTGACCAACCGGGCGTGTGACTCACACCTGACTCATCTTTATTATAGAAAGCATTGTGATCTTCCCAACGTTTAGACCAGCCACTTGAAAAGGCCACAAAACTTCCAGTTGGAATCTGCCCATGCTCTTGTTCATAGGCTTGAATATCTGCTACACTCACTGTGAAATCAGCATCCACTTCGACTTTCTCTTCAAAATGCAACACATATAATGGAAGAATCAACTCATCTACAGTTAACTCGTCTAAAGTACGCTTGCCTGTCGCAAAATGAATCGGCGCATCAATATGGGTACCGTATTGGCTTGGTAATGTATATTCTTTAGCATAAAATCCATCTGGATCAATATTAAAGATGACTTTCTCCGTTAAAATTTCTAAGGCTGAAAACTTTGGAATCTCATTTGAGACAGGATGGCTTAAATCAACTCGCTTAGCGCTTAATAATAGTTGAGCGAAATCAGTTTGAGTCATAGTTTATCCCCACACTTCTTCAGCAACCGATTGAACTAAACGAATCTTATCCCATTGTTGTTCTTCTGTTAAGATATTCCCTTCTTCTGTTGAAGCAAAACCACATTGTGGACTTAGACATAAGCGTTCTAAGGGAACAAATTCTGCCGCTTCATGAATACGTTCAATTAATGTCTCTCGGTCTTCTAATTCGCCATCTTTTGATGTCACTAAACCTAGAACAACATATTTGTCATCCGATACATGCTCTAATGGTTCAAATCCACCCGCACGGTCTGTATCGTATTCTAAGAAATAAGCATCGTAATTTCCTCGGTCAAATAAAGGTTGTGCAACTTCATTATAACCACCTTCAGTTGCCCACGTTGAGTGATAATTTCCTCGACATACATGGGTATTAATAACTAAATCTTCTGGTGCACCTTCTAGTGCTTTATTATTCGCAGTGATATAAAGCTCTTTTAATTTTCGACGTGTTTCAGCTTTTTCTCTTTCTTCCTTATTATCTGAGTTTAACTGTGATTTAGTTGATACACCTTCAGGGTTCTCTGATACAATCATCCCCCATGTACAGTCATCTAATTGGATTGTACGAGCGCCAGCGTCATATAAATCACGAATAACTTGTTGGTAAGCTTTTGCTACATCTTCAACTAAAGCTTCTTCACTTGAATATACCGCTTGAGTTGCTTCGATATTTTCTGGACGATATAATTCAGCAAGTAATTGAGCTGGTGCTGGGAAAGTTTGTTTTGCTTCAATACCTTCGGACACATGGTCACGAACAAACTTAAAATCCTCAACAAACGGATGATTTTCACCTGAAACTGGTCCTGATAATCGAGCTGTTTCGGCACGAGTATACTCACCGTGGAATTGATAACCACCGTCGTTAACTTTTTCAACCCCGTTTAAGCCCCAGAAGAAATCAAGATGCCACCAACTACGGCGAAACTCACCATCTGTCACTGCTTTAAGTCCAACTTCTTCTTGTTTTTTGATTAATTCAATAATGAATTTATCTTCAACGTCTTTTAACTCTGCTTGTGTAATTTTTCCTTCAGCAAACTTTGCTCTAGCTGCTTTTAACTCCTCTGGTCTTAAGTAACTTCCTACAATATCATAGCGAAATGGTGAACGTGTGCGTTTTGTAAAAGTAGTCATGTGTGTTCCTCCTAATATTTTAAATCATATAATCAAAGAATTTATGGTAATAAAAAAATCCGCCCCTTTGTTATAAAAACAAAGGGACGGATTATCCGTGTTACCACCCTAATTTACAATCGTTTTACAACGATTGCCTCAACAATACCAGACAAACTAACTCTATCTGAGATTCGGCAATGTAACGGTTGCACCCGTCTAGATAGCGTTAACCATGCTAGCCACTTAGAGCTCATCTTCCTTACCTTTAACTAGACCCTTTCTCACCAGCCGGGCTCTCTTTACATGTCTTCAGTAAGTACTCTTCTCTTCGATGTGTTTCTTTAAATCTTGATTAGTATTTGATTATAATTTAACTCTTAAATAAGAATAAGTCAAGCGAAATCTTTTCAATATCTCATAATTGTTTATAAAAGCTTTGTGAATAGTCATATTTTCGTTCAAGCAAAGAATTCATTGTGCCATGGGAACTTCTTCAGCTCTTTACAAAATTTTTTTTGTAAAAGAACTTACGTTTCGACTACCTATTGATTCTGTAACTCACTTCGTTCGTACAGAATCTAATGTGGTAGTTCGTCCTTTGCATGGCTCATGAATTCCCTGCTGTCACTTCAATATGTTGAAGTGTATTCTAATAAATACGCATCTTTTCACTCCATCAGGGAATTCATTGAAGACATGGGAACTTCTTCAGCTCTTTACAAAAATCTTTTTTTGTAAAGGAGCTTACGATTCGACTACCTATTGATTCTGTAACTCACTTCGTTCGTACAGAATCTAATGCGGTAGTTCGTCTTTTGCATGGCACATGAATTCTCTGATGTCGTTTCAACATGCTGAATAGTAATCTAGAGAAATATATTATTTAAAATTATTATCACAGAGTGAGTTTATGAAAGTGAAAAGAGTGAGATACCGTAGTAACAGGAGGACTAGCCGCACTTGAAACCGTAAGAGCAGAGCGAAGTAAGGGTTCAGTAGTACAGCGAGACGGAAGATCAATCCCTCGACGTAAGTCGACGGGATTAGCTGAAGACGTTCCACTACGGTCACCGAACCCTTCTCACTGGTATATATGAAATAATTTCAAAATAAAAAGGACCCGACAGCGTCGGATCCTTGTATTCAAAATATGCTTAATTCATTTGAGTTTTCACTTGTTTAATGTGATCTAACGCTTTTTCTTTACCTAAAACTTCAATCACGCTTGGTAAGTCTGGACCATGCATTTGTCCGCTGACAGCGATACGAATAGGCATGAATAACTTGCGACCTTTAACGCCAGTTTCTTTTTGAATCTCTTTCATTAACGGTTTAATGTTTTCTGAAATAAATTCAGCTTCTGGTAAAGCTTCTAATTTCTCAGCCATTGCGTCGATAACAACAGAAGCTGTCTCTTGGCTTAGCTCTTCTTTTGAAGCTTCATCAATATGTAAATCATCATTGAAGAATAAACTTGATAAATCAACGATTTGTGCACCGTATGACATTTCGTCGTGATATAAGCTTACTAATTTACGCGCCCATTCAATTTCTTTCTTATCAGGTTCACCGTCAATCAAACCAGCCTCTTGTAAATGAGGTAATGATAAATCAACAATCTCATCTAAGCTTGCAGCTTTAACGTAAGTATTGTTAATCCAATCTAATTTCTTCGCGTCAAACGCGGCTGGAGAGGTTGATAAACGATCAACATCAAAGATTTTGATAAATTCTTCTTTAGAGAAGATTTCATCTTCACCTTTTGGTGACCAACCTAATAACGTAATAAAGTTAAACATTGCTTCTGGTAAGTAACCTAAACGACGGTACTGTTCGATGAATTGTAAAATTCCACCGTCACGTTTACTTAATTTTTTGTTCGTTTCACTGTTAACAATTAATGTCATGTGACCGAACTTTGGATATTCCCAACCAAACGCATCATAAATCATCATTTGTTTTGGAGTATTTGCAATATGGTCGTCACCACGTAAAACGTGAGAAATTTCCATAAAGTGGTCATCCACAGCAACAGCAAAGTTATAAGTAGGCATACCATCTTTCTTTTGAATAACCCAGTCACCTGAGATATTTTTTGATTCAAAGCTTACTTTCCCTTTAACCATATCTTCAAATTCATAGACTTCGTCTGCAGGAACTCGGAAGCGAATCGCTGGAACACGTCCTTGCGCTTCATATGCGTCGCGCTCCTCTTGAGTTAAATTAGAGTGTTGTCCGCCATAGTGGGGCATTTCTCCGCGTGCACGTTGTGCTTCGCGCTCAGCTTCTAACTCTTCTTCAGTCATATAACATTTATATGCTTTATCTTCTTCGATTAATTGATCGATTAATGGTTGGTAAATGCTTAGACGTTCAGATTGACGATATGGACCATATTCACCCGGGTTTAATGGGGATTCATCCCAATCAATACCTAACCAGCTTAAGTTATCTAACTGGCTCGCTTCACCATAATCTAAGTTACGGCGAGTATCTGTATCTTCCGTTCTAATTATAAAGTCTCCCCCGTTATGGCGAGCAAATAAATAATTGAATAACGCTGTACGCGCATTCCCAATATGTAATTCTCCTGTTGGACTTGGTGCATATCTTACACGAATTTTAGAACTCATTCGATTCAAACTCCTTTTATCTTTAATTTAATTTTATTTACTTTCAATTCTACCACTTGAATGTGTAGGTTTTGCAAAAATCATACGCCCTGCTGCTGTTTGAATGGTACTTGTGACTACAACAGAAATACGTTCATTCATAAAGTGCTGTCCTTCTTCGACAACAATCATTGTACCATCTTCTAAATAGGCTACTCCTTGTTTACGTTCAGTACCCGCTTTAATCACTAATACTTCCAGTTCCTCACCAGGGATTAATACCGGTTTAACTGCATTCGCTAATTCATTAATATTAAATATTGGAATTGCTTGGAATTCAGCCACTTTATTCAAGTTGAAATCATTCGTCACAATCGCTGCATCAATTAATTTAGCTAAGCGAACAAGTTTACTATCGACTTCATCAATATCTTCGAAGTCACCCTCATAAAATTCAATCGGTACTACTTCATTTTTCTGCAATTCATTCAATATGTCAAGTCCGCGACGTCCTTTGGCACGTTTTAATGAATCAGCAGAGTCGGCAATATATTGTAACTCTTGAAGAACAAAGTTTGGTATCACTAACACACCTTCTAAGAAGTTTGTGTGAACGATATCCGCAATCCGCCCATCAATAATAACACTCGTATCGAGTAATTTATACTTTCTAAACGTCTCATCTGCCTTACGTTCTAACACTTGATTGTCTGAACTTTCCTCTTTTTCGCCTACTGGCTTGCTAAACTGTCCAATGAAATTCTGCCACTCTTCTTTACGACTAGTTGCTGTATTATAACCTACTAAGGCAAGTGTCACTGATAATACGACAGGTAAAACTTCTGAAACAAAAGGAATATTTAATGATGCAAAAGGCAAAGCAATTAAATACCCTAAGATTAAACCGATTAAAATTCCAATTAATCCTAAGACTAGATTTGAAATTGATAATTGATTAATTTTTTCCATAAGTCGTTTCACTGATTTCTCTATTAATGGGGCTGTCAATGTACCCAATAGAATGAATAATAGGCCAAAAATAATAGCATTAATATAAGGATTACTTAAGTAACTTAAACGAATATTTAAATTTGCCCACAAATGCGGACCAACAGATACCCCAAAACTTAATCCAATAATAATGGATAAAAATATAATAATTCTCTTATACATTATGTCACCTCCTAAACATATTTTGACTCTTAATAATCTTACTTTCACGTAGCTAGCGTGGAAATACTTTTCTTACAGCTTCTTGAATGGTTTTGACAGGAACAATTTCAATGTCAAAAACATCTTTTAAATCTTGGTAATTATTCTTTGGAATAAAGACCCGTTTAAAACCTAATTTAGCCGTCTCTTTTAGACGTTCTTCGATTTGACTCACGCGGCGGATTTCTCCAGTCAAGCCAATCTCACCAATATAACAATCATCCACTTGTGTGGGCTTATTCCAATAGCTTGAAGCGATACTCATCGCAATCGCTAAATCAATCGCGGGCTCGTCTAATTTTATACCACCTGTAATCTTAAAGAAGGCGTCTTGGTTTTGAACTAAGAGACTACAATGCTTCTCCATCACTGCAAGTAACAGTGATATACGTTGATAATCAATCCCACTCGCTGTTCGCTTAGCAGTCCCATAGACAGTCGGTGTCATGAGCGATTGAACTTCAGCTAAGATGGTCCGCGTCCCCTCTAAGGCCGCAACTACCGTTGATCCTGTTGCTCCAGGAATTCGTTCTTCCAAGAAGAGTTGTGACGGATTACCGACTTCTTTCAATCCAACGTCTAACATTTCAAACACACCGAGTTCATTTGTTGATCCGAAACGGTTTTTTACTGCTCTAAGGACTCTAAAGCGGTTATGCTTCTCACCTTCAAAGTATAAGACCGTATCTACCATATGTTCTAACATACGAGGTCCAGCAATATTGCCTTCTTTAGTTACATGACCGACAATAAAAATTGCGATTCGGTTTGACTTAGCAATACGCATTAGAATTGCGGTCGCTTCACGGACTTGTGACACAGAGCCAGCAACTCCTGTATGATCAGGTATCGACATTGTCTGAATAGAGTCAATCACGACCATGTCTGGTTCTAAACGTTGGATTTCACGGGCAATTAAAGCTAAATTCGTATCAGCTAACAAGTAGAAATTATCGTTATTTAATTCTAAACGTTCTGCACGTATCTTAATTTGAGAAAAACTTTCCTCACCTGTAACATACAAAATCTTTTGCTTTTGAGCGAGTTGCATCGCAACTTGTAAAAGAAGTGTTGATTTACCAATTCCTGGATCTCCACCAATTAATACGAGTGAACCCTCAACAACCCCGCCACCGAGGACTCGGTCAAACTCTTGAAAGTCAGTACTCATTCGATCTTCTTGAGTATATTCAATTTCGTCTAATTTTAAAGCGCTACCTTCTTGGCGTTGCTTCGATGTTTGGACATTTATTTGGTCTTTACCCTCTGCAGCAACAATATCAGCTGGTTTTTCTTCCATCTGATTCCATGCACCACAACTTGGACACTTACCTAGCCATTTAGGAGATTCATAACCACAAGCTAAACATTCATACATTAATTTCTTTTTAGCCACGATGATCCTCCTTTTATTTATTCAGTGTCTGAAGAACCAAACCCACCTGTACGTTGAGTTAAGCCACCTTCATCGCCATCTGTTTTTAAAAACTTCGTAAAGATTCCTTGAGCAATACGATCACCTTTTTTAATCGTGAAATCTGTTAAACCATAGTTAATGAGTTGAACATAAATATGTCCTTCGTTCTTCTCATTATTATAATAGTCTTGATCAATGATTCCGATACTATTCGGCAAGCTTAAAAAGCGTTTAAGAGGATTGCTTGAACGGTTCACAATTTGTAAGTACTCATCCTCTTGCATATACGATTTAAGTCCTGTCGGCACTAGTGTTGATTTCAAAAGAGTTGAATTTTCCTCAGTCTCAGTTGGCTTCGTTGGTGCAATGTTAAAGATTTTTCTGAATTCGTCAGCAAAATAACCGAGTAATTGCTTCACCATACTTGGAATCACAATTGTCTCGGCTGATTCGATATCATATCCTGCCGCATGCGTGGTTGAGCGTTGTGGGATTTGAATATCTTTATCATAATACGCTTTGACTACTTCAAAGCCACGTAATTTTTCTTCTGTCATGGTCATCCTCTTTCTATCAGTTTCTTATATTCTATTCTAACAAATTTCAGCCCTTAAATGGAGACTAAGCATTTCTTTTTCTATGATTAATTTATGAATGTCTCTCTATAAAGTATTATAATATGTTAAACCATTTATGAACTTCATTATATCTGGATTAGAGTGAAGTTTACTCATTCAAATAAAAACCAAAAACCCGCTTGTATGTTAGATGTAGCTGGTACAAATTATACGCTAATCTGTCTAACAAACATACAGGGTTTTGGTTTTTATATTGTCTTTTAAATTGGTAAATTTTATTTATTTAAATGTTCTTCAATATCTCGCGGTGCCCAAACTGAAATGGAGCCACCATTTACTGGGAACGTTCCCCAGCCGTCTTCTTCAATGGTTACTTCACCATCATGATGGCCTAAGTAATCCACAAACACTTCACCTGGCTTGGCAGTCGACACTTGCATACGTTTCTCTCCACCGCTATTATTACTAATAACTGTAGCTAAACCATCTGGGAAAGTTTCATTCCCTTGACGAGTCCAGCCGACAACATGCGCATCATCAAAGTAATCATATTGATCACCGTACGCAAACGTTCGGCGAATAAATAATAACTTATCAATGATTTCTTGAAAACTTGTTTGACCAAACTCACCTTCGACACCGTAATAATCTCCATAGAAGACCGTAGGTAAGCCAGATTCACTTAGGAGTATAATACCATAAGCAAGCGGTTTAAACCAATCTTCTACAAAGCTTTCTAATGACTGCCCATGTTGCGTATCATGATTCTCAACAAAGGTTACTGCATACCACGGATTTTCTTTCATCAGCGTTCCATCAAAGATTTGGCTTAAATCATAGGCCTCCCCTTGTTTACTTGCATCAAAGAAGTTCATATGAAGTTTAACATCTACTAAATCAAAGCCATATTCAATATCTTCTAAATAGCCTACTTTTGAGTCATAGTCGGCTACCCAATACTCACCAAATACATAGAAGTTTTCTGCCCCCATTGCATCCGTTAAAATAGATACTAAATCTGCCACAACTTTTCTGTCGATATGCTTAATCGCATCCAATCTGAACCCAGATATACCAGTGGTTTCAATGAACCAACTCGCCCAATCTTTAACATTTTGAATGACTTCAGGGTGATCAAAATCAATGTCAGAAAACATTAAAAAGTCGAAATTCCCTTTTTCGCCATCAACATTTTCATTGTCGGCCCAACCTTTATTCTCACCTTGGATTTGGAAGATTCCTGTCTCGTCATTACGCGCATCATAATCGAGCCCTGAGAAATGATACCAATGCCATTCAAAATCATTGTATTTTTTATTACGTCCTGGGAAATTAAAATGCGTGTAGCCTTCAATTTCATAAGGTTCAGAAATCGGTTGTTGGCGATTTTCTGGATCCATTTTCATTACAGTAAAGGTCTCTTTTTTATCTCCATTTGCCTTATGGTTCAAGACGATATCTGCAATTGGCTTAATGCCGTTCTCTTTCAACGCATTAATAGCATCTAAATATTCATCTTTTGTTCCGTATTTAGTTCTAACACTTCCGTTTTGGTCAAATTCACCTAAATCAAAAATATCATAGACACCATAACCTGGATCATTTGTCCCTGTTGCTTTAAAGGCTGGTGGCATCCAAACCGACGTAATCCCAATTGAAGCTAAGTGTTTTGCGTCATCTTTTAAACGTTGCCAATGTTTTCCGTCATCTGGCAAGTACCATTCGAAATACTGCATTAATACACTGTTTAAATTATTCATTGTATACCTCGCTTCTTTTAAGTTGATATTGAAATTATATTTATTTTACCATAATATTCCAAAAGCAAACATTAATAGGCATTATTGAAAGTAATTTACCTTTCTTTGGTATAATCAATTAAAGGAGCAGTGATGTATGATGATTACAGAAAATGATAAAAAATATTTAAATCGTTGTGTTGAATTAGCGCAATTAGCCTTAGAAAAAGGCGATGAACCGTTCGGTTCGGTCCTTATTTCTGAAGATGGGGAAACTTTATTTGAAGATTATAATCATGTCTCGGGCGGCGACCATACACAACATCCCGAATTTGCGATTGCGCGCTGGGCTGCGCAAAATATGAAACCAGAAGAAAGAGCAAAAGCAACTGTCTATACTTCGGGTGAGCATTGTCCAATGTGTTCAGCTGCCCATGCTTGGGTTGGTTTGGACCGGATTGTCTATGCAAGTTCTTCGAAGCAACTAGCAACCTGGCTAGAAGAACTTAATGTGGACCCATCGCCTGTTTATAACCTACCGATTGAAGAAGTCATCCGCGACGCAAATGTTGATGGCCCTGATCCAGACTTAGCTGAAGCTGTTCGTCAATTGCATATTCAACTTCATTCCCAATAACCCATTCACGAAACCCTTTTCATTGAGTTTGAAACTTAATTCCCTTATCGTGTTGATAAGAGGAGTGATAGTTATAAATTACAAACGCTTTGATCAAACCATCGTTTTACGTTTAGACCGCGGAGAAAAGGTAAAAGAATCCATTCAAGCGGTTTGTGAAAAAGAAAATGTAACGCTCGCAACAGTGAATGGTATCGGAGGCTTAGATAGTGCTTCGATTGGCATTTATAATTTTGACACTTCGGATTATAAGATTAATGAATTTAATGAGTTTTTAGAGTTAACTTCCTTGCTAGGTAACGTCACTCAAATGGATGGCGAATATTATGGGCATTTCCATGCAATTGTGGGTAATAGTAAAGGAGATGCTTTTGCTGGAGATTTAGATGAAGCCGTTATTGGTGCTGCAGGCGAAATCTTTATCCATATTATTAACGGCACCGTTGAACGTTCCGTTGATGACGAAACGGGTCTAAACGTATTAAACTTTGATAAATAAACAAAATAGCAAGGCTGCTTCTTTTGAGCGTGTAGTGAACCCCAAAAGTTGGAGTTTATTCAATTAAATATTAAGCAGACAATTGAGTGTCTTGTTTTCGGTATTCAACCGGAGATAAGCCACTCAATTTTTGTTTAATTCGATCATGGTTATAGTAATAAATATAGTCTTCGATGCGTTGTTTTAGCTCTGTATACGAGAGTAAGTCTTCTCCATAATACATCTCTTGTTTTAAGATGCCAAAGAAATTCTCCATAGGTGAGTTATCAAGACAATTTCCTTTCCGAGACATACTTTGAAAAATACCATGTTGTTTCAATGTTTTTATCCATGCATTATGTTGATAATGCCAACCTTGATCGCTATGCAAGGTTGTGCGATAGACTGCATTCTCTTTAATGACTTCGATAGCTGCTTTTAAAGGTTCGATCGCTATATCTAATGTGGGATGATTGGATATCTCCCAAGCGATGATTTCTTGGTTATACAAATCTATAATAGGACTTAAATACAACTTTTCATTCTCTATGCATTTGAACTCTGTGATATCTGTGACAAGTTTTTGTAATGGATTGGGTGTCGTAAAGCGACGATTCATTTTGCTTTTAGCGACTTTACCGATAGTTCCTTTATAAGAGTTGTATCGACGAGATCTATTTGTAAATTTGAGGCATTTTAACCCTAATTTTCTCATGATACGAAGGACACGTTTATGATTAACTTCGTAGCCTCTGGATTTTAATTCATCCGTAATACGTCGATAACCATATCGCTCCTTATTCTCTTTAAAAATCGTTTGAATGAGTTCTTCGATCTCTTTATCTTTATTACTCTCAGTTTTCTTCCCGATATGATAGTGGTAGGTTGATTCTGGCAACTCAGTCACATACAAAATATCTTTGAGTTTAAAGCCTATTTGGGTTAAGTCATAGACTATTTCTGCTTGTTGTCTGCGCGTGGGTCTTCCAAGCCCAGCGCTTTTAACTTTTTTAGGTATTCTAACTCAATCCGTAAATACTCATTTTCCTTCTTTAGTAATTCGTTCTCTTGCTTAATTTGGTCATCATATTTGAAGCTATTTGTTTCATTTTTATCTTGATTTGGATTTGATTTAGGCATTTTTGGCGGTCTCCCTTGCGGTTTGTTCAGACCTTGGGTACCATATTTTTCATATTGATTCTTCCAATTAGCTATGATTGATGGCTCACCGATACCGAAAGTATTCGCTGTATCTCTATAGGAAGCACCCGTGTCTTGCTTAAATCTTAAAACATTTAGCTTGAAATTTAAAGGATAAGATTCTTTTCTTCGTTTAGTTCTAAGACCTTCTTTCCCCATGGTTTTGAATTGGTTGACCCATGTTTTAATGAGACTCGACGTTGAAATATGATATTTCTTAGAGAGTAAGGTATAACTTAACTCCCCATTTAAATACTCTTCAACAATATTTAATTTAAATTCATATGAATATTTTTTTGACATAAAAATGACCCCCGTAAAGTTAGATTTTTAACTCTAACTTTCGGGGGTCACCTCATAATGTAGTGACTAGGACTCTTTTTGATGATGTTAAGTGTAAAACTTATGATCTCATATTCATTCTGTCAACACTCATTTAAATTATGACGATTAAGACAAAGCCTAATCATCACTCACCTTAAAACATAACTTCCCTAAGTAATGCTCGTCGAGAGCTTTATGTGCTTGTATCGCTTCCTCCATCTGATATACCTTATCGATATTGGCACTTAATTGACCTGAATTAAGCCATCTATTGAATCGTTGTAAGAGATCTGAATTTGGGTCACCATTATAACCCTTTAACTCAATATGAGGCTTGTCATCGGGAATCGGATCTATTCCATTAGGATAGGCTACACGACCACCCTTTCGAACACATTCCAGTAGTGCGTCCACACTTTTAGCACCCGCAGTTATTAACGCCGCATCGAATCCTTCCGGAGCAAAATCCCTTGCCAAGGCCACAAGATCATCTTTTCTTCCATCAACAACAGAGTCAATTCCTAAGCTCTTGACCATCTCAACTCCATCCTCGTCAGAAGCAACCGCAAAGATATTGGCTCCTATATTTTTAGCTATTTGAACGGCTAGATGGCCTATACCGCCACTTGCCCCAAAGATTAAGATCGATTCATTGGCTTGAAGATTAATGATATCTTCTAGGCCCCGTAAGGCCGTAGAGCCGACACCTGAGATGACACCGGCTTGTTCCATCGAGGTAGATTGTGGAACTTTAAAGACTTTTTCCGCACCAACCGCGACATAGTCTGCATAGAATCCGCCTTTTGGATTCAAGAACCCTGTTGCATATACTGTATCTCCTACTTCTAAGTCTCTCACTTTATCACCTTTTCCATATACTGTACCTGAACCCTCTGACCCTAAGATATAGGGGAAGTTAGAATTCATTACTAACATCTCGTCATAACCACCTTCTCTTTCGAAAGCATCCCAAGAGCCGATTCCAGCATAGTCTAGCTTGATTAATACTTCGTTCTCTTCCACCGTGGGGATGGAAAGCTCTCTCACTTTTAATTCATCAACACTTCCGAAACTATCTAAAACGATTGCTTTCATTTGCATTTCTCCTCATCATGTATTATTAATATAAGCATACACTTAAACTATGCCAGAACTTGTCATATTAATAGAAAGAAGTGATGTCATGTCAAAGACAACATTATTATTTGATTTAATGACTTATGTGAAAATCAAACGCCATTTTACAGCTGAGGATGTTGCTAACGAATTCAATATCTCAACGCGCACAGCCTATCGCTATCTCACAGAATTAAGTGAGATGGGGGTCCCAATCTATAGTGAACATGGTCGGCATGGAGGCTACCGTATCCTTGATAATTCGCTACTGCCTCCCATTAGCTTTAATGAGAACGAGGCCTTTGCTATATTCTTTGCTTTTCAATCACTTAGATACTATACATCCTTGCCTTTTGACCTTGATATTCAGTCCGTTTCTCGAAAACTTTATACTTCACTATCTACTGAAACCCAACATCATATTGAGCAACTCGATTCAGTCCTATCTTTCTGGAATCCTAAACGTGCTCTATCTTCTCCCTTCATTAAGGAGATCATACAGGCATCCATTGAAAAACATAGTCTGGACATGACTTATCAATCTAAGAAACAGGATAGCCATCGAGAAGTGAATCCGATTGGTCTTTATGCATATGATGGCTTTTGGTATATGCTTGCGTATGACTCTCACTATAATGAGCTTAGAGTCTTTAGATTGGACCGAATCCTATCATTGGAAGATACAGGCAAAAAATTTACGCCCGTGACGACGCTTAAGAATTGGTTAGGAGATCGTGCAACATCTAACACGGAGGAGGACCTCCACCTTAATGTTGACTTGAATAGGGAAGGCATAAGGCAATGCGTGAGTCAACCATGGTTAGAGGCTAATATCACCCTTATCCACGAAGACTCAGCCCATATTGATATGCAGATTGCTAAAGAAGAAGTTGCTTTTGTTGCGAATTACTTCCTTCTATTAGGAACGAATGCAAAAGTGAAGGAGCCAGTGGAAGTTGTTGACTATATTCGTCTGGAGCTAGAGCAAACTTTAAGACATTATTCTTAAGAAAAGGATTCATTCATAAGACAATTAAATAGGCGGTATACTTGTGACACCTGAGCCACTAAGAATATCGCCTATTGCTAAAATTACCTGGATATGCTCTATTGTCACCTATTGGACAATAAATCAGTTTTGCAAAATATGAGACTTCATTCTTGTCGATAATCCGGTTACCGCAAAATATGAAATTTCATTCTTGTGGATAGAGCAGTTATCGCCAATTATGAAATGCCATTCTTGGCGATAAAGTGGTTATCACCAAATATGAAACACCATTCTTGTTGATAGAGCGGTTATAGCCAATTATGAGGTGAATTTTCTAAGCACCTAACACTATTAGGCGCTTACCTTCCCACTCGTCACCTATGCTATTAAGACTACCATCCTTTCTTTTCTAACAAATAGTAGGAATCCAGCTCATACTTATATTGCTCAGAAACAATTTTATTATTTAGTATATTCGGCTGTCTGTGTCGAAAATACTATCGACTCAAATTTTTTGCGCTATTAACTATGAATTTGGAATAGCATGAAAATATAAAATTAAGAAAATCTAATGAAGTCCAAGTGTTGAAGAAAGTGAACTAGTCAGAGTTTAATAACGTGTTTTAACTATTAATAGAGCTAATACTATCCCTACTATAAGATATACAACATTAATTAAAATAGAAGCATTAAAAAAAGTGTTAGAAGAGTTTGAGAGTTTTTTGGAAACTAATGAAAATATACCTCCTAATATCATGAAAATTATATATCCTATAATTAAATAAGTTGCTATTGGATCCTCCAAAGCCCAATCAAAAGATTGCCGTATTATTATTAAAGTCCAAGGTAGTATATTAAAAATAATATTAATTGCTCGTAGTAATATATCATTCATAAATTTAATCCTTTCTATTTTTTAAAGAATAGTTAGAGACGAGGATGCATAAGACAGTAAAAGTAACTGCTACTATTATCCAAGGCATTAATTTGAATTCAGGTATAGAAAAATTATTTGATAATACTTCATACTGTTTTGCCATTAAATAGTATGGATAACAAATAGGGTACAAATACCAAATATCTAAATTTATCATAATAACTGACGGGACTAAAGAGAGAACGTTAATTCCTAATGCCACTACTTTAGATTTTATTACCGAATTAATCATCCAAAAAAAACACAGCATTGGTAAAGAAGACAAAATCATTAAAATGCTTGAACTAATAACTAGTTTAAAATCAGCAAAGAAATTATAGTTCTGTTGGTTAGATACAAAATAAGCAACTACATAATATATTAAAATTAACAATAAAGTTTGAACTATACAAATTGTTATTACTACCATCAATTTATTGAAATTCATCTTCATAATATTAATTGGTAAAGTTCTCATTTTTAATATCCCTTTATTCGTTGTTTCAATATTCGAAGTCATTAAAGTCGTCACTATTAAACTCGCCGGAAAGAGCATCCATGTTACAGCCATCATGCCTTGTAAGAAAAAATAATCTTCAGGAGAAATCGTTAAATTACTTAACTTAATATGTTCGAAACTTTCAGCTGCATTAAAATAAGGTGGAACCCAAATGATAATAGCTGTAAGAATTATGATTGACAATATATTTGATCGTTTAATCTTTAGAAATTCTATCGATATTGATTTCATTATTTCACTCTCCTGACTTTAATTACAATAACTTCTAGGATTATAAGAACGACTGTCCAAACCACTGAAGCAACCATTAAGATAAATATTTGGCTTCTTGATCTGTCATAAATTGTTTCTGCATACATTGAGTATGGTAGTGTTTTAAAAACAAAGGCTCTTTGACTTAGTATTCCTGAAATAAAATAACTGATAATGTTGAATCCTAAAGGTATCCAAATATTTTTTGTGAGTGAATTTAAAAAGATTGTCATTGCGATTAGAGAAACTGAATAAATCATAAAGCTTATATTGTTAATTAAGAATTCCCATAATAATGAACCAGAGTCACTGTTCTTAAAAAATGAATATACCATCATCGAAAAAGTTTGGATGAAAGTTACCAAGGTAATTCCTATAAAAATGATAACTATTTTGTATATAAAAGAGTTTATTTCCTTTGTAGGTAGGCTTCTCATTTTCTCAATAGCTTTATGTTCATGTTCATTAAAATACATTAATGCACCCGAAGTAAATATAACTAATGAGTTAATTAGACTTATAAAACCCCAATTTAACATGATTGAATGGTATGCAGTTGTTGACATATCTTCTGGATATAACGACGGAGCATAATAATCAAACAAAATGGGTAACACAGCACCTAAAATAGCTGAAATTATATACATATAAGTAATTTTGGTTCTTTTCAATTTCATTAGTTCAATTCTCATTTTGAATACCTCGCATACTATTATCTGAACTAATTAACGATAAAAATGTTTCTTCCAAGTTTCCAGTTCTATAACCTAATTCTTTCATATAATTTTGTAATTCTTTAATCTCTCCCTCAAAAAGTAATTTACCTCTATTTAAAATACCTAATCTGTCTGACATCAGTTCTATCTCTGAAAGTAAATGTGAGGATACAATAACAGTTGTATCTAACTTATCAGGAAGTGTTTTTATAAGATTTCTAATTTCATGAACTCCAACAGGATCAAGCCCATTGGTCGGCTCATCTAGAATTAAAATAGGCGGTGCTCCAATTATAGCCGATGCAATCCCTAGTCTTTGTTTCATACCTAGTGAATAGTTATTAGCTTTTCTATCTTTAAATTCAGTTAAATCCACTAAATCTAACGCTTCTTCCACTGAGGATTGGGGTAATTTCAAAATTCTTCGTATTATTTCAAGATTTTCTTTTCCAGTAAGATTACCGTAAAATGCTGGTTCTTCAATTAAAGATCCAATAATTGACAATATTTTATTTCTATCCTTAGGATATGTATATCCATTAATTTCAAAAGTCCCATTTGTAGGTGTTGTCAACCCTAACAAAATCTTCATAAGAGTAGATTTCCCTGCTCCGTTTGGACCTAAAAGACCATATATCTCCCCTTTTTTTATAGTAATATTAATCTCATTTACTGCCGTAAAAACTCCATAACTTTTTGTTAACTTATTAGTCTGTATGATGTTCATATTTATCTACTCCTCTCATTGATAAGACTAATATACATTCACATCCATACATAAACCTTGAGTTTACCTTACGATAACCTTACATTTTATTCTAAAAAATATATTAATAACATTTAAGTGGTATTATATAGAATATGGATAATTAAAAGGAGGATATAGAATGAAAAGTCTTGGAAATATACTGAATAGAAAAATACTTATAGTAGATGATGAATCTGAAATTCTAATTATGATATCTGAGATTCTTATGTCCTATGGGTTCAAATACCTTTACACCGCTAACTCTTATCAGTCAACACTTGAATTATTAGACCAAAATCTACTTGATCTAGCCATATTAGATATCATGTTACCTGATGGAAATGGGTTTGATCTATTAAGAGAAATTCAAACTACAAATGATTCTAATGATTTTCCTATATTATTTTTAACCGCAAAGGATAAGGATGTTGATAAAATACATGGTTTAGGGCTAGGCGCCGATGATTACATAACAAAACCATTCAATTCAAAGGAATTATTATTTAGAGTTATAAACGTATTAAAGCGCACTTATAAAAATGATACGAAGCAAATAATTCTTAAAGACTCGGTGGTTGATTTAGAGAAAGCAATTGTCCGCAAAAATTCAGAAGTGACAAATCTAACTGCTACTGAATTTATAATAATACAGTATTTGTTTGAAAATTCTGGGAGAATAATTACTAATGATCAAATCATTGAAGTTGTCTGGGGGAAAGATTCATGGAACTATGAAAATTCACTAATGACTCATATTAGTCGATTACGTCAAAAGATTGAATTAGATTCTTCAAGTCCAAAATCATTAATAACTATAAAAGGTTTAGGCTACCAACTTAATACGGAGGATTAAATGGATAATGTTTCTTCTTTAATAAAAAAAAGTTTTATAATAATTTTTAGTACATTAATATCAATATTCATATTAAATTTTCTTTTATTTGTATTCACTACATTCAATTATTCTTCAGACGAGATGTCACCATACTCAGTAGCGGATAAGATTGCAAAAGAATTCTCTGCTAATAGCTATCAGTTCAGTAGCGAAACTGAAAACTATTTAATAGAAAACAATATTTGGGCTATTTTTATTAATGAAAATAATCAAGAATTGGAGGCAAAAACTAATAATAGTCCTCCTGACATTCCAAAAAGATTCTCGCTTAGTGATATATCCGAATTAACATTGGGATATATATCGGAGCATCCAACATATGTGGGAGAAACAGAGAGAGGAATTATAGTTTTGGGATTTCCTAAAAAAGAGTATTGGAAATTAACTACTCCTACATGGGACTATAGTTTCATTTCATCAATTCCTCAAAATGCATTTTTAATGCTTTCGGTTAATATAATCTTAATTATCATAATATACTTCTCTCTTACTAAAAAATTAATTAATTCTATAAAGCCTATTGTTGAGGCTATAAAAGAACTTTCAAATAATCACAAAGTTGAACTATCAGAAAATTCATTATTGACTGATATTGAGAGGCAAATAAATCGAACTTCACAGATTCTTGAATCTCAAAAATATTTAATCCAAAAAAAGGACAACGCAAGAAAACAATGGATTACAGGTGTTTCACATGATATAAGAACCCCACTTTCTATTATTTTGATTAAAGCAGAAAAAATAAAGCTCTTCTCAAATTTATCAGGATCACAAAAGGAGTATTGCAAAGACATTTTAAAGCAGGGATCCATAATAAGAAATCTTATAAATGATTTAAATCTTGCAACTCAATTAGAGCATAATTTCAATAATTTTCAATTCTATCGAATTAATCTTGGAAAACTAACTCGTAGGGTTACCGCTGATATACTAAATGATTCTTCATACTCAGAAACAAATATTGTTCTCGATAATAGTATTAGTACATTGACCTATTGGATAAATGGAAATGAGCGTCTATTGTATCGAGCAATGATGAATATTATTTATAACTCTCTGAAGCACAACCCTCATGGGTGTACTATTTATATTAAAGCTTTTTTAGATAATGATTCATGTTCATTACTTTTCGAAGACAACGGGATTGGAATTTCGAATGAACAACTTAAGAAAATTAAGTTGACACAACATAATATTGATGTCACTGAAAATAGAGATAGTATTGGTCACGGTTTAGGTTTAAAGATCATTAATAGTATTATGGAGTTACACAAAGGTAAAGTTAATATTGGAAGAAGCAATTTATATAAAGGCTTTAAGACTGAATTAAAATTTTACAAAAAATAGCTGGGGATAATTTAACGGAAATTTCAAGTTGAAGTTAGCCACCTATCGTAAACATTGTGTTACCTACTAACTTACTGTATTGGTCTATCTAGTCAGTGCTTGACAATGAGCTGAGGCATGATAGGGTCATTCCAAGGCTGGCCTCTGCCAGCTTCCCAGACTTTCAGTCATGCCGAAGGAGGCTCGTTGTCAAGCACTGACGAGTCCTTCCTCTTGTCTTGCTTTTTTGAAGGCTTTAGTAAAGACTTCATGAGGTGTTTGATAACCTAATATTTTCCTAGGATAATCATTCATCCATTGTTGAATTCTCAAACAATCGCGTTGAGTTAAGTCACTCATAGAGTTACCTTTTGGAATGAAACGACGAATGAATTTATGTTGATTCTCACTCGTTCCTCTCTCCCAAGAGGCATAGGGATGCGTAAAGTAGACATCTAATATCTCAGATAACCCTTCGTGGAGTCCTGAAAATTCTGAACCGTTATCTGATGTGATACTCTTAAAGATACACTCAAACTGATCACCTGCTCGTTCTTTCAAATTCGTCACTGCTTTATCGACTGATTCAGCATCTTTTCCGTCAATTTTTAGAATGACTTCAAAGAGTGTTTGTCTTTCAACAAGCGTGAGTAATACCGGCTCGGATTCTGTCTTATTCCCTATAACGGTGTCGATTTCCCAATGACCAAATGTTTCTCGAGTATCAATTGATTGAGGGCGTTCTTCAATGGAAGTTCCAAGCACTCGCTTATTACGACGAACTTTTTGACTAGGGTTCTTTATCTTACGAGAAAGTTTCTCTAATAAATCGATATTTTTAGTCCGCATAATACCGCTATCAATCCAGTGGTATAAAGTAGTGGTACAAGGAATTAGTTCGTTTGCGAATAAGTTGTAACGATTCGCAAAACCAACCACCGTATCGGGTGACCATCCATCTTCTAACATCTTTTGATCAGCCCAATCAATAAAGTCAGTGGAATCAACCCATTTAGGACGTCTGCCTGAATTTTTACGTAAGTCTTCATAGCGTGATTGAGCAAGTTTTGGGTCGTAAACCTGGTAGGTATAAGTATAAACTTTACCCCCTTGTTTTTGACGACGGATTTGACGAATTGTCCCACGTTTTATTTCATTGTTGATTGTTTGTGGGGCACGTTCAATAGAATTAGCAATGTGACGATTTGAATAGTTTTCATGTACCAAAATTGAAATTTGACACCGTTCTTCATAGGTGAGATGTTTGCCTTTATGTGATGATGTGCTAGAATTAGTATACGTCATGTGATTTCATCCTTATCTATTGAGAGTGTACTAACTTCATTATAAAATCCGCCTTTTAATACCAATCCCACTTATCCTTACTTTCTTTATAGGTGCCTGGCTAGATATTTAATAATTAGTGAAGTTAATAGATACTCAAAAACCCGCTAGCAGAAATTTGCTGGCGGGTTTCTTCATTACACTTAATTAAATTCAACTGCTACTCCAAAGTGATCGCTCACGACGGGTTCTTTTTTGCCATCAAAAACAACTCGGCAATTTTTAACTTCTCCCGGGTAATCCGTAAAGATATAATCGATTCTTTTTTCATCCGTATGGCCTTCCCATCCGTCAATAGCACTCAAAACGGTTGCAGATCCAATCTTTTCTTCTGCCTGAACATAGGCATCTTTTAATTGAGGAGCCGTCGTTTTTATATAGTCATAACCTTCATCTCTAAGCCTCGCCTCGTTATTAAAATCACCCATAAAAAGATGAATCTTCTGACTCTCTTTTTCAATATGAGGAAGCGTATTATCCCATTCATACTTGAATAAATGATCACCTGATGGATCTAACCACCAAGAGTAGTGGCATGAAAAGACTACCCATTCTTTACCTTCAAGGCTTACATTACCTTTTAGAACTCTTCTGGTGTAGTGATTCGCATAATCCGATATTTCAGACACTAAGAAACTTTCTGGACTGAAAGGTGTTTTGGATAAAATAGCCACACCTTCATCGTACACATCATAGCCAATATGATTGGCTGTCCAACTCCAATAGTAATGAAGTCCACGCTCTTTTAGCAACTGAACGATGAGATATGCAAAGTTATCTTCCTTTATAGCAACAGGATACATTTCTCCAGAAGCTTGGATAAATAAATCGTCCACAATTTCTTTCGCTTCCATCGTTTGATTAATTTCCTGAAGAGCGATAATTTGAAAATCTTCTTTGGTAATATAATCAACGATTTGTCTTAATTTTAATTCTGGATCCTCTTCCATCCATGAATGCGTATTCAGTGTTAAAACGTTCAATTTATTTCTCCATTCTAACCTATGTTTCTTTCATTCACTCGACCAATCTCTGTATCTTCGGAGATATCATTCGTTTGAATGAACTTAAAGTCTTGATTTTCTGTCAAGTTCGTAAAAACAACCATGATAGTGGTATCTTTTTCTGCTTTTTTAATCGAAGCCAAGTCCATTTCAGCTATTTTATCTCCTGCAATGACTTCTTGACCTTCTTCAACAAAGATTTCAAAACCTTCACCTTCTAATTCAACTGTATCTATTCCTAAATGAATAAGTACTTCAATTCCACTTGCTGTTTCAATACCAATTGCATGTTTGGTTGGGAAGACACTTTGAATTGTACCATCTACTGGAGAGACGACTGTATTTGATGAAGGGTTCACTGCATAGCCGTCACCCATCATTTTCTGAGCAAATACTTCATCATTTACTTCAGTAATCGGAAGCACGTCACCTTTTGCTACAGGGAAAATTGCTGTTGCGAGTCCTTTTGAATCTGTAGCCACTACTTCCTTTTCATCCATTTCAGATGTTTTATCAAGTTTAGATTCTGGAATAGGTGCATTAGAGCTCAATACATCCATAATATCAGATTTTAAGACATCTGCTTTCGGTCCATAAACTGCTTGAACTCCTTTATTTTTCTTCACAAGCCCCATTGCGCCTGCTTTTTTCCAAGCGTTTTCGTCTCCAACAGAATCAATATCATTAACAGAAACACGTAAGCGAGTCATACAAGCATCTACATCTGTAATGTTTTCTTTACCACCTAATAAGTGAATAATATCATACACTTGTTGTGTAGCATCTACAGGCTCTCCATTTTCAGATGCTACTTCTCCACCTTCGTAATTTCCATTACGTCCTGGTGTTGCATAATTGAATTTCTTAATTAAGAAGTTTGCAATAAAGTAAGTCAATATTCCGAATAGAAGGGTTACCCAAACAAAGTTAATTAAATCCATACCTAATCCCGCACGAATCGCTAATGGCGTACGTGTAAGCAATTCAATGTTACCAAACGAGTGAACACGTAAGTTTACGATATCAGCCATCGCAAATGCTGCTCCTTGGATTACCGCATAAACGATATACAAAGGCATAGCTGCGAACATAAACATAAACTCAAGTGGTTCTGTAACACCTGTTAAAAATACAGCTAAAGCAGCTGATACATACATTGATTTATGTGTTTTTCGTTTGTCTTTATCGACATTTTTATACATGGCATAAGATAGACCCATTAAGATACCTGATGATCCAATCATTTGTCCGACTTTAAAACGAGCAGGGACTACATTATTAAATAATGTTTGATAAGTTGCTGTATCACCAGCAGCATCTAAGTTAATTAAATCTCTTACCCATGCTAACCATAGCGGGTCTTGACCGAATACCATAGCACCCTGCTGTGCACCAGTTAATACTTCATAGGTTCCTCCAAGAGGTGTGTAGTTAATTGGAATAGTTAACATGTGGTGTAAACCAA
This sequence comes from Ruoffia tabacinasalis, assembly GCF_005864045.1. Classification (GTDB taxonomy): domain Bacteria; phylum Bacillota; class Bacilli; order Lactobacillales; family Aerococcaceae; genus Ruoffia; species Ruoffia tabacinasalis. The sequence continues at coordinate 52,039 of NZ_VBSP01000011.1, forward strand.
ATGGTAATAATAGACGCTCTAATGTACCAAATAAGAATGGAGCTAAGACTGGAGCTGATTCTTGTGATCCAGCAATCCATACACCGAAACTATTAATACCACTTTGAATAAATGGCCAAACAATCGCTAATACAATTGAAGCAATTAAAGACCATAAGATAACAACAAATGGTACAAATCGTTTTCCGTTAAAGAAGGATAAGGCATCGGGTAGTTTTCTAAAATTATAATATTTATTGTAAGCAACCGCTCCCATAAATCCCGCAATAATACCGACGAAAACCCCCATATTTAAAGCTGGTGCCTCTAAAACACTAACAAAATAACCATCAATTGGTATTTCTGCTCCAAATAATGTTTGTGTTACTGCATTTGGGTCAGCTAACATTTCACTGGTTACGCCAAAAATCGCTCCTGTAATTCGGTTAATTAGAATAAAACTGATCCCGGCAGCAAAGGCACCCCCAGCTCTATCTTTTGCCCAACTTCCACCGATTGCTAATGCAAATAAGATATGTAAGTTTCCAATAATTGCCCAACCAATATTCTCAATCACACTACCAATCGAAATCAAAGCTTGCATATCTGGATTAATTAGAGGAAGTGATCCACCAATACTAATCATTAATCCTGCAGCTGGCATAACAGCAATAACGCCCATTAAGGCTTTCCCGAATTTTTGCCAAAATTCAAAATTAAATATTTTTTTCATCTTTCTTCTCCTTGTCTTCTTTTATTTTTTATATTTCTAAAAAAAATGTGAATCTGGTATTATCACCTTCCATCTTATTCATTTATTCCCATCATAATGACTACTACACTATAAACAGTAAAAACGATTTCAATTTATTATACTTTTTTAGACAAACGTTTTCATAAAATAGTTCATTTTAGTAGTAATGTATAAAACTTATAGCGTAAGATAAATGATGGGTTCTTCTTAGATCTATTCAAGATATTAATAATTCTATTCTACCGTATAACCACAATGTTTTAAAGAATGATGCCATCTTATAAACGTTTAGCAACACTCTTTATGTCTTTGAAATATAACATGAATTACATAAATATTCTACTAAAAAAATAAGTTAATTTAAAAATACTCTTTCAATTTTTCGTATTTGTAAGTTAAAACCCTGTAAAATAGCGCAAACGTTTGCATTTATTTTAAATATATTTTTTCAGATTCTGCGACGTAATCAGTGCATTAAGAAATACTTTCTCAGTATAATTAATAAAGAAACTATCTTTTCACTAGTGTTGCATTAAAATATTAACCTGTTCCATGGCATAAAAAAATCCTTTATACTAGTACTTGGATGACTTATCCAAGACCAATACAAAGGATCTATGCATGGATAAGTATAAAACAAAAATGACAATAAATAAATGGTTTTCGTATATTAAATTAGAACAATTAAGCTTAGATTCTCGTCAAGCCATCGAACAATTTGATCGTTATGCAAAGAAATTGACATTTAAGAAAGTAATAAAGCTCTTTCTGTATGCCATTAACGATGAAACCGAAAGTTTACGACACCTAGACCAACAACTTGTCAATCCGAATTTGAAAAAAGTAATGGGGATAGACTCTATCAGTTACTCTCAGCTTTCTCGTGCCCTACGGGCACTTGAACCAAGTGTATTACTGGAGGTTTTTAATCATTTACTTTTTCTTTTGCATAAAAAGACGAAGGTAAAGTCGAAAGAAAAACTCTATCTGATTGATTCCACAACCTTTTCATTTAGCAAGAATTCCTATCCATGGGCGCATTTTAGACCGACAAAAGCTGGCATAAAGTTACATTTAAAAGTCTGCTTCATGAATGAACGTTGGGTGCACCCTGAACAATTTGAAGTATCTCCTGCTTCTGAACATGATCATGAGCACTTAGAGGTCTTTATCAATGAGCCATTGGCTACATACGTTTTTGATCGTGGGTATCTTGATTTCGCTCAATTCGATCAAATGCATTGGGATGGGTATTTCTTCGTTTCTCGGATTAAGAAGAATACGAAGGTACATGTGCAAGGCCATCTAGACGTTCCTAAAAGAACGGGTATTATCAGTGACCAGTTGGTTCAATTGGGCAGTCAAGTCTACTTGACGAGTCTCTTTCGACTTGTGACGATAGAAAGAAAGCAGCAAGCCAATTTAAGAATTATCACCAACCGCATGGATGTATCAGCTGAAGAGATTAGTAAAATGTATCAATCACGATGGCAAATCGAGCTCTTTTTCAAGCATATCAAGCAACACATGACGATTAAAAACTACTTTTCAAAGTCAGAAGAAGGTGTGGAAAATCAAGTCATACTGGCACTGATTGTCTACTTACTGACTTTACTCATCAAGCTTGAATTAGACTTAAAACAAACAGTTTTCCACGTTTTAAGGCATTTACGAGCGTTACAGTATGAACCGTTCGAATTATTTAAGGAAATATTCGAACCTGACTAAGTGAAAGAAGCCGCAAATCGATTTATCTACAACTAAATTAGTCAAAAAAATTATGGAAAAAGTCATCCGCTGCGCCAGCATTTGACTTTTTTGAAATTTTTAACGAAAACTACATGTGATTTAATTAACAATAAACAAGTAACAGTGATTTTCAGTTTTATGCAACACTAGTGCTTGATTATATAAATCCATAATAGGACTTAAATATAACTTTTCATCATTCAGACATTTGAATTCGGTAATGTCTGTAACAAGTTTTTGTAATGGATGAGGTGTCATAAACCGACGATTTATTTTGTTTTTAGCGACTTTACCGACAGGTCCTTTGTAAGAATTGTATCGACGAGATCGATTCGTAAACTTTAGACACTGTAGCCCTAATTGTCTCATAATACGAAGAACGCGTTTATGATTGACTTTATAGCCTCTGGCTCTTAATTCAATTGTAATGCGTCGATAGCCATATCGCTCTTTATGTTCCTCAAAGATAGCTTGGATAAGGTCTTCAAGCTCTTTATCTTTATGAGGTTTGGTTTTCTTCGCGATATGATAATGGTAAGTTGACTCTGGTAATTCTGTCACATATAAGACATCTTTGAGTTTAAAGCCTATTTGGGTTAAGTCATAGACTATGTCTGTTTGTTGTTTGCGCGTGGGTCTTCTAAGCCTAGCGCTTTTAACTTTTTTAAGTATCTTAAATTGTCAAATTAAGTGCAACACAGTTTTATAAAAGATTTCATAAGGTGTTTTCCAATTCAAACATTTTTTGGGACGTGTATTTAATTTCGTTGCCCAACCTTGTATCTCTTCATCAGTTGCA
>NZ_VBSP01000012.1 GCF_005864045.1 Ruoffia tabacinasalis
GTGTTTGCCTCCGGCTTCCTTCAGATTCCACCTCACGGTGGACACCCTTGCCTTTAGCTAACAGTTCCTACTGCCAAGTCTGTAGTGGACTTTCACCACCAAGTTATCGCCCATGCCGGGCGCACATGCAAAAAAACATCGCAAAAGCGATGCTTTCAGTTACTATTTATTATCAAGGCGCGACATAAATACTGTTAGGAGCACAATAAGTCCCCCTGAAAGAAAAATAAAGACCCAGCGGAATTGATGATATATTTGAGAAAATATCGCAAACACTGAAAAAACAAGTGTAATCCCAATCATCAATATCACAATTTGCGGCACAGTGAAGCCTTGCCGGAGTAATCGGTGATGCAGATGATCCTCATCTCGCTCAACCATGGATTGCCCATTTAAAAACCGTCGAACAATCGCATAAGAAGTATCAAATAATGGCACCGCATAAAATAAAATCGGCACAATTAGTGAAAATATACTGATATTTTTTAAATTATATACTGTTAAAGTCGCGAACATGAACCCAATAAATAATGCTCCCGTGTCACCTAAGTATATTTTGGCGGGAAACCAGTTAAATGGTAAAAAACCTAGAATCGATGCCGCTAATAAAACGAGCATCATAATGAGAGTGAGTCGAATTGATAGACTTGAAATATAAATCATGACTGTCAGTGTCACTAAACTTGTTGTCGCAACACTACTGACTAAACCATCTAACCCATCTAATAAATTCATCGCATTCGTTACAAAATAAATCCAAGCGATCGTTAATACGTAAGCTAATGAGTCAAATAACCAGGCCGGCACTTCCGCGATTAATACAGACGAAAAAGCCACATCCGTATAAAAATAAATGACATTCGCCGCGATTAAAATGCCCAAAGTCTTCTGCCAAGGCTTTAATTCAAAGTAGTCATCGATGATTCCAGTGAGTAATACAATGGCAGAGGCTAAGAAGATATTCCATTGCGGACTGTTAAAAAGCAAGACTGGAAACATCGTAAAAAAGCCCAGCCAAAAGCTAGCAAACACAGCAATACCCCCATAATTAGGCGGTTTCCCGTCTTTGTTAGGAAGTAGCATTTGCAATATAAAAGTAAAACAAAAAGAAGCGATGAATGTCAGCAATATATTCCATCCGCCTACAGTTATGACTGCCAACATTCTCCCTCCTTTAACTCACAAATCTTTTAATTTATTTCCAAAAATCATCATAAATCGTAATTGGTAAATGACGTTTATGACGTGATTTGATAAACCAATCTTCAATAACTTTGGCATCTTTTTCAGCCACATCTTCCCCACGTAAGTAAGCATCAATCGCTTTATAACTCACACCAAGTGCATCTTCATCAGCTAGTTGTGGACGATTTTCTTCTAAATCGGCTGTCGGAACTTTTTCATAAAGTTCTTTGACAGCACCAAGTTCTTTCAACATTTCTGCTCCTTGACTCTTGTTTAAGCGCCAAAGAGGCAGAATATCTGCTGCGCCGTCTCCAAATTTTGTGAAGAAGCCTGTCACACTTTCAGCCGCATGGTCTGTACCAATCACGGCTCCTGCAAGTTGACCTGCAATGGTGAATTGTGCAATCATACGCTGACGTGCTTTGACATTCCCCTTATGATAATCATTCACTTCAATATTATTGACTTCAACAGCTTCAATCATTGCATTTGTGGCTGCTTCAATGTTAACCGTCATTGTTTGGTCGGCTTGAATAAATTCAAGTGCTAGTTGAGCGTCGCTTTCATCTGCTTGAACTCCATAAGGTAAACGAACCGCGATAAATTGATAACGTTCCTCACCGGTTTCCTCACGCAATTCAGAAATAGCCATTTGAGCAAGTCTTCCTGCTAAAGTCGAGTCTTGTCCGCCACTAATTCCAAGAACATAAGTAGAGAGTCCTTGATTCTTTAATAAATAGTTTTTTAAAAAATCAATCGAGCGACGAATTTCTTTTTGGACATCAATCTCTGGTAAGACCTTTAATTCTTCGATAATTTCTTTTTGTAATGGGCGCATAGCTTACTCACCTTCCTTTAAAAGCTCTTCTTCTATCTCAAGGACATGATCGTCAACTTTATCACGAATATCTTTAATGCTACGCATCTTTTCATCGTATAAGTTTTGAGACAGATCGACTGGATATTGTTCTGGATTCAAGATACGTTTGTACTCATCCCATAAAGCAGAGATATTATGAGCCGCATAGTCACGTATTTCGTCGACTGATGGTAAATCATACACACATTTACCGTCTTTCCAAACTTCGGTGAGTAGTGGACGTGCGGTAAAATCAACGACAGTCTTATTAATATAAGTATGAACCGGGTGGAACATAAAGAGTGACTCTTCTAAGTCTGGACGCTCTTCAATAAGTGCCACGTAATCACCTTCTGATTTACCATCATGGTTACGTGTTATACGCCACACTTGTTTTATTCCTGGTGTAGAAATTTTGGCTGCATTACTTGAAATTTTCATTGTTGGCACTAATTCGCCTTTAGAGTTTTCGATACTTACTAATTTGTATACGGCACCTAAAGCTGGTTGGTCATAAGCTGTAATCAGTTTTGTACCAACACCCCAGTCATTAATTTTAGCCCCTTGCATACGCAAGTTAAGAATAGTCTTCTCGTCTAAATCGTTAGATGCTATGATGCGCGCATCAGGGAACCCTGCTTCATCTAATTGTTCACGAATACGTTTTGATTGATAGGCCATATCGCCTGAATCAATTCGAACACCGATAAAGTTAATCTTATCTCCTTGTTCCTTCGCTACTTTAATTGCGGTAGGTACACCTGAACGTAAAGTATCGTATGTATCTACTAAGAACACCACGTTCTTATGCGTTTTAGCATAAGCAGTAAAAGCTTCATATTCATCACGGTACGCTTGAACTAATGAGTGAGCATGTGTTCCAGAAACGGGAATACCAAATAATTTCCCTGCACGCACATTACTTGTCGAATCAAACCCGCCGATATAAGCCGCTCTTGATCCCCAAATCGCCGCTGCTGTTTCTTGAGCACGACGTGATCCGAATTCTGCTAAAGAATCGTCTTCGTCAACGACTGACTTTAAGCGCGCTGCTTTCGTCGCAATTAAAGTTTGGTAATTCAACATGTTTAATATGGCCGTCTCAACTAGTTGACATTGACCTAACGGACCTTCAACTTGAATCAATGGCTCATCTGCGAAACATAATTCACCTTCTCGCATTGAACGAATGGTTAATTTGAATTCCATATTCTCTAAATAAGTCAAAAATTCTTCTGGATATGTTTCTAAGCTTCTTAAGTAGTCCAAATCGCTCTGAGTAAATTTCAAATTATTGATATAATTTAAAATCCGCTCTAACCCTGCAAAAATAGCAAAACCATTCTCGAAAGGTATTGATCTAAAATAAGATTCAAAGACTGCTTTGCGTTGATCCATTCCATTCTGCCAGTATGTTTGTAACATATTAATCTGATACAGATCTGTATGTAACATTAAACTATCATCTTCAAATTTATACATAAGCATCCTCCAGTAAACTGTTTACTTCATTTCTTGTATATTATATCACATAACTAATAGTGTATTTTAAACCCGCTACTAATTATTCAAGCATCACTTAAATTATTTTAAATATAGCATAAATGGACCAGATTTCATATATATTACACTTTAATGGGCTTTTATGAAGCAATAAAAAAACAAGAAACTTCCGAAAAAGTCTCTTGCCACATATAATTATTACGTTAATTTATTTTCACGTGCTGATAATTTAGCAACAATTGAAGGTGTAATTACACTTGTAATAACAACTGCCATTAATGTTTCAGATGCAGCGGCTGTAACATACTCTCCAAGAACCTCTGGATAAATACTTCCTAAAATTCCTGCTGTTGAAACTGATAAACCAGCAACAGTCATAAATGTCGCACCAACTGATCCATCATTGCCTAAGACATTGCGGTCAATGACAACAAAGATAACACTTACAATGTAGAAGACAATCGTTACAATAATTCCAGCTCCTCCTGCTTGGAATGCTTCAATTAAGTTCATCCCGTAACCTAAGTTCCAACCCATTAACATCGTTAAACCTGGTAAAGCGGGCATGAATAAACTTCTAAAGTTCGGATCAATATTACCAAAGGCAATCCCTGCTGCCATTGGGATAAGCGTACTTAACACAGGCATCCAGTCCATGCCGCCCCCACTTGATATACCAAATACAATCATTGGAACTGCAGCGATACTGAATAGACCTGTGATACCGTAAACTGCTGTATCTTGTTCCGTTCCGTATTGTTGCATTAATGATAAATACACAGCTGGGTTAATTGAACAAATAACAATTGTAAATGCTAAGGCATTGATTCCAAAAACTCCTGGTAAGCCAAAGATTGAAATATACAATAAATTTAATCCAACTCCAACAGCAAATTTAACTAACAATAGAACACCTTGACGTTTTAAAACATATCCGATTTTCTTTAAGTCAATCCCAGTTCCCGAGCAAAAAACAATCGCACCAACGATTCCGTTCGTTCCTGAACCTCCAAAAATATGTTCAGTTAAACCACCTACTTGGAACAAGTTTGGCCAAAAAGTATATAAAATTGCACTAATCAACATTGGGACTAGAAATGTTCCTGCAGGAACTTTTTTAATCGCATTTAACACTAAATTTCAATTCCTCTTATTTATTGGAAATCCTATCATAGCATAGTTTAACACTTATAACTATAAATCATTCTGTGTAAACGTATTAATCATATTTTTTGAAATCGATTTAAATTTGTTTTATAGTAATAAACAGAGGAGATGTTATATATGAAAAAATACATTAGTAAAAGTGCAATGGTGCTCTCAGCAGTGTTATTATTCGGAGCATCCTCCGCAACAAGTTTAAATGGCGTATTTGCTCAAGACTCAGATACAGTAGACGAAATTTCTGAATCGATTGGTGATACGGTTGACAATGCATCTGAATCGGTTGGGGATACAGTTGATGACGCGGCAAGTGATATTAGCGATGCTGTGACAGGTGAAGAAAGTGAATCAACAACGGAAGAACCTGGAGAAATGACGCATGATGACGAAGGTCGCTTACCTGGAAATATTAAGATTGAACGCGAACCTACATATAAAGTAGGCGACGATGTTCAAATTAATGCGACACATATGCCTGGTATGGAAGGCGCTCAAGGGACAGTCGTTGCTGCCTTTGATACAACAGCATACGAAATCTCTTACACACCAACAGATGACAGTGAACCCGTAGAAAATCACCGTTGGATAGTGCAAGAAGAAATTGCTGAAGCAGCTGATCAAGAAGACGTAGACGCACCGTTTGAAGTCGGAGCTGAAGTGACAGTTGAAGCTTATCACATGCCTGGTATGGAAGGTGCAACTGCTACAATCGATGCAGTGAATGAAACAACTGTTTACTTAGTTGATTACATCGATACTGAAAGTGGCGAAGAAGTCATTAACCATAAATGGGTAACAGAAGATGAGTTAGCTACTTTAGATAGCTCAGAAGAAACTGCCCCAGCTACATCAGAGTCGGCTCCAGAATCATCAGAAGATGAAAGTGGAAGCGAAGAATCATCGTCAGATGAAGAATCTGGATCAGAGTCTGAGTCTACTCCTGAAGAAAGTTCAGATGAAGAATCATCATCCGAAGAAGAATCAAGTGAAGAAAGTACACCTGAAGAATCTGGTTCGGAAGAATCTAGTTCGGAAGAATCTAGCAGTGAAGGAACTGAATAATTACTAATAATCCTATCCTCCCATTTCGGGAGGATATTTTTTTACTTACTTTAACCCCAACAATTCACTGCAACAAAAAATACCGCAAAGGCGAACCTTTGCGGTATTAAATCAATCATAAATTATTCTGCAGCTTCTGAGCTTTCTTCAGTCGTTTCTTCTACTGACGATTCTTCAGCTGGCACTTCAGTTGTTTCTTCTGATGTTTCTTCAGCAGGAACCGATTCTTCAGATGTACTTTCTTCTAATGATTCAGTATCTTCTGTTGCTGACTCTTCAGTTGAACTTGCTTCATCAAAAGTTGGTGCACCTTCTGGAACTACGATATCAAAGACTTCACCATGGTTAGCAAAGTTGAATTCCATAGAGAATGCTACGTTAAAGTCTTCTGGGATTCCTTCAGTTGTTTCACCCATATCAGCAGCGATTTCTTCCATGTTTGCTCTATCTAAACTAAAGTCCATTAACATATGCGTTAAGTAGTAAGTTTCTTTAGAGTAACGGAATTCCATCGTATCAACTAATTGGAACATTACACTCTTAGTTGCTTCCATTGAAAGATCCATTTGTTCTTCTAACGTTTGACGATCTTCTTCAGTAACTTCTTGTCCACTTGCTTCTGCTTGTTGAATCGTTTGGTCAATAGTTTCTTGTTTGATTTGTTCCATGTCTACGAGACTTTCAACATCTGCCCAGAATTCATCTGGATTAATATCTTGTTTTAAAGTCATGACGTATTCAGAATCCGTCTCACTTAAATCAAAGTATTTTTGAGTCAATTCAGGGTTACTCATTGTATCTGCTTGTTCTTGCATTTGGGCCATTATACTATCAAATTCGGCAGCAATTTGCTCTTCTTGAGCTGATACATCTTCAACTGTCCAGCTTGAACCATCGAATAAGTAAGCAATACCATCAATGACTGACGCTTGTCCTGCGAAATCCAAAGGCATTGTAGATGGGTTACCTTCTGCATCTGTTGTAACTAACTCACCCGTAACGTCCCCAGCTAATTCAAGTGCAAAAGCCTCTTCTACGTTATAACGGAAGTCAAAGTTTAATGCAGCATCGATAAATTGGTCGGCAGAAACAGTAATTGTTCCGTCACCTTCCATAGATACTACCTCTTGGTTTACCTCATTAAGTTGAGTTAGGACTTCGTCCCAGTTAGTGTCTTGAGCTGAAACAGTGGGTGCTACGACACCGAATGCCATTGTTACAGTTGTCAATAAACTAAAAAATATTTTAATAGATTTTTTCATTTTTTCACTATCCTTTCTTTATAGCTAATTATACTATATTTATAGATAGTAAGCCAAATGATATCCCTTTCCAGCGATTAAAACCAAGAAAACTCAGTATAAATTTATCGATAACCCGACCTTTATTTAAACAATTTATTACTACATTCTTATTAAAAATTGCTACTATAACTCTTTATTCCATCGCATTTATCTAAAATTTAAAACAAGCATGGACTCTTTTGAGCACCATGCTTGTTCATATAAGATTCATACTTTTTATTTCACGATAATTATCGTCTTCGCAAAATCAGACCATTCATCTTGTGTTGAAACTTCTTCCTCATTATCAACACCACGCGAACTCACTTTATCAAATAAGATTTTCACCGTTTGGAATAATAGTTTGAAATCAAAGGCTATGGAAAAGTTCTTAATATATAACAGATCAAAGTTCAGTTTGCTATTAAAGTCGGTACTATACTTTCCATAAACTTGCGCATAGCCGGTAATTCCTGCTCTTACGTGATGTCTTAAAGTATAATACGGGTTCTGCTCCTTAAACTGTTCAACGAAGAACGGACGCTCCGGACGAGGTCCCACAAGCGACATATCCCCTTTAAGCACATTTAACAATTGCGGTAATTCATCAATTCGTGTACTTCGAATAAATTTACCGACCTTTGTCACACGCGTATCGTTTTTCGCCGCTAAAACAGGTCCTGAATCGGATTCTGCTGTCACTGACATTGAGCGGAATTTTAAGATATTGAAGTGTTTTTCACCTTTAGTAATACGCTCCTGCTTATAGAAAATAGGTCCTGGAGAATCAATCTTAATCGCAATAGCTGTTCCTAACATAATCGGTAAGGTTAAAATAGTTAAAACTAAAGAAACTAAGATATCAATGATACGCTTTAACATATTATCTTCAGATGGTATTTCAAAACTAGAAACTTCAATAATACTTTCATCTTCAAAGTTCATAATATTTGGATTAACCATCATTAAATTCTCGAATTGAGTACTTATAAATAACTTTTTATTCTGGCGCATTAAATATTCATAGATATCTAAACGTTGTTCTTCCGGTATATACCCTGTTAAATAAACAATATCCACATGATCCGCCAATTCCTCAACATGTTTTAAGTAATCTGATAAGACTACATGTGTCACTTTATGACGTTTGTTTTTCATTAATGAAAAGTTCCGAACTGCTTCAAGTGCCCGGTCCGATTCTCCAACAACTAAGATTTTCTTTTGACCCCGAAGTTGTTGGTACAGTAAGTAAACCAATACATTAAAGATAAATAACACAAAGGTTCCAACAAATAAGTTCACTAGTAACACTGATCTTGGAAATGTTAGCCAGCTTCCCGCAAAAGTCAGAGCCATAATGTAAACATTCAGTACTAACTGACTTAACATTGTAAAGTAAAAAATATCTAACACACTCTTGTTATAGAAAACATAAGTACCAAATAGAAAGTTAATAATAATGTAACCGATAAATATCCATATATAACTATCTTCAAAAGCACTAAAGTTTCTAGCCGGTATATCGCCTAAAAATTTGATGTAAAATGATAAATAAATACACCCAATCGCCACTATTGAGCTTAGTATAACAGCACCAAAGCGTAACAAGTTATTCCATTCATAGCGATGCTTATTCACGCAATAACTTCCTTTCTTTCATTATTCTACTATAAAATAATTTATATATAATGTTCTTTTTCTACCCTGTTTAATTCTATACAATTTAAATAGGAATATCAAAGAATTATTCCATATCTAGGCTAAACTATCAATAGTAATCTGCTTAGAATATGTTTTGACAATAAAAAAGCACCAACAAGATGACTCCTGTCGGCACTTTCAATCACATCATGATTAGTCAATTAATTTAAATTGTTCTTCAAATAATGGACTCACTGAACGGTTTTCGTGGATACGTTTAATCGCCTCTCCCACAAGTTGAGAAACCGTCACTGTTTCAATTTTATCTAAATATTTTTCTTCTGGTAAAGAGATTGAATCTGTAATAATCACTTTTTTGATTGGTGATGCTTCTAAACGACTGATTGCTGGTCCAGATAATACTGGGTGTGTACAACAAACATAAATATCTTTTGCACCCTTTTCCATTAAAGCATCTGCTGCTAATGTAATAGTTCCAGCTGTATCAATCATGTCATCAATGATGACACACGTTTTCCCTTGTACTTCTCCAACGATATTCATGATTTCAGCGACGTTTGCTTTTGGACGACGTTTATCGATAATCGCAATCGGTGATTTTAAGAATTCGGCTAATTTACGAGCACGAGTCACTCCACCGTGGTCAGGTGATACAACAACAACATCATCACCTTCAAGATGGTTATCGATAAAGTAATTTGCTAATAATGGCGCACCTAATAAGTGGTCCATTGGAATATCGAAGAAGCCTTGAATTTGAGCCGCGTGTAAGTCTAGCGTTACTAAACGATCTACCCCAGCTTGAACTAACATATTTGCAACTAACTTCGCTGTAATTGGTTCACGAGGTTGTGCTTTACGATCTTGACGTGCGTAGCCATAATAAGGAATAACAACGTTAATTGTTTTTGCACTTGCACGACGCAATGCGTCAATGGCAATTAATAACTCCATTAAGTGGTCATTCACCGGATACGATGTTGATTGTACCAAATAAACATGGTCCCCACGAATACTTTCATCAATATTAACTTTAATCTCACCATCAGCAAACTGAGATATATTAATATCCCCTAATTCTACACCTACTTCATCCGCAATCTTCTCTGCTAACGGGCGGTTAGAACTTAGTGCGAAAATTTTAAGTTTTGAATCAGAATATGGTTTCTCTATCATTATTAATCCTCCAGATTTTGTTTGTCTTTGAAGCGTTTCCAGTACTTGTCTTTGTTCTCTTGACGTGCTCTAGCAATTGCAAGTGCTTCTTCTGGAACATCACTATTAACCGTAGAACCAGCTGCAATGATAGCACGATCTCCTACTGTTACAGGTGCAACAATATTTGACCCTGAACCGATGAATGCGTCATTGCCAATTGTTGAACGGAATTTATTCTTTCCATCATAGTTTACAAATACAGTTCCACAACCTACGTTGACATCTGTACCAATATCCGCGTCACCGATATAAGTTAAGTGTCCTGCTTTAGAGTTCTTCCCAACAACACTGTTTTTGACTTCTACGAAGTTTCCGATATGTGTTCCTTCTCTTAAGACACTCTTAGCTCTTAAGTGTGCAAATGGTCCCACAGTTACATTTTCTTCGACATTTGCAAATTCTAGCACAGATTGACGAATTTCAACATGGTCAGCAATATTTGATGATATAATTTCTGAATTTGAACCAATCGTTGAATGTGAACCAATCTTTGTATTTCCTTTAAGGGATACGCCAGATTCAATTAATGTATCTTGTCCAATTTCAACATCTGCTTCGATATAAGTTGCTGTTGGGTTAACAAACGTAACACCGTTACGCATATGTTTTTCATTGATGCGTTTAGTCATTAAGCGTGTTGCTTCTGCTAACGCGATACGGTCGTTAACTCCAATAGCTTCATCAAAGTTATCCATCGTAAAGGCTTTAACAGTATCGCCAGCTTCTTTCATAATACTAATCACATCTGGTAAGTAATACTCACCTTGTGCATTTTCGTTGCCGACTTTATCCAAAGCTTCAAATAACGCTTTATTATTGAAGACATATGTCCCCGTATTAATTTCTGTAATGGCTTGCTCTTCTTCGTTTGCATCTTTTTGCTCAACAATTCGTGAAACCTCTTTATCACTTTGTCTAACTACACGACCGTACCCCGCTGGGTCTTCGGCGATTGCTGTTAAAATTGTTCCTTTAGCATTAGATTCTTCATGGAATTCGAACAATTGATTTAATGTTTCTGCTGAAAACAAAGGTGTGTCTCCACATATTACAAGAGTACTTCCTTCTTCATCTTTTAATAGATCTTTAGCTTGTAGTACAGCATGACCTGTTCCTAATTGTTCTTCTTGTAATGCAAACTCAGATTGATCAGCTAATACATCTCGCACTGTTTCTGCACCGTGTCCTACAATTGTTACAATTCGCTCAACATTACTTTGTTGAACTGCTCGTAATACATGTTCTACCATTGAGATGCCGTTTATCGTATGTAGCACTTTATATAACTCTGATTTCATACGTGTTCCTTTACCCGCTGCCAGTACAACGGCTAATCGCTTCTCCATATAAACACTCCTTATTTTAAACATTCTACTCTTAATAATTATAGCGATTATAGGCGAAGATATCTACCGTTTAATTTGACAATCCTAAATGAAACGACAAAAAAACGTTTACTCTGTTAATTGATTAAATAAACTTCCTGGTTGAACATCCAGTTCATAACGTCTCTCTTCATCGTTATAAACTAATTGAACACTAATGAGTGAATCGATTGGTAAAGTTAATTGGTTCGTTTCGTGTGAACGATTCTCACCAAGAACACAAACTCCGACCGCCGTCGAATCAAATTCTTCAAGTAGTGAAATCATCCCTTGCGCCGTTCCACCATTACGAAGGAAGTCATCTACGATTAAGACACGTTGATTTGTTTTCAGGCTATTTTTTTCCAATTCCATTTTCTTAATTGTTTGGTGTGACCCAGATACATAATTAACAGAAATCGTTGGGCCGATGCCATCTGTTGAATCACGTCTCGCGATTACATAAGGAACATTTAAATAGCGTGCAACAATCGTTGCTAGACCAATTCCTTTTGACTCCACAGTCATGACTGCATCAATATTATTATGGATATAATGAGAAGCAATCAATCTGCCTACTTTACTTAACATGTATGAATCTTGCAAAATATCACTCATATGAATGTAATTACCTTGTAAAATTCGCTTTCCATGCATAAATTTCTCAATTAAAGTATTCAACAACTCTTTCTGTTCTATTAAAGGAACTTTTGGATAGAAGATAATTCCACCCGCTGCACCCGGAAACGTCTTTATTTCTCCGAGTCCATTAATTTCAAAGACTTCTCGAATAAAATCAATATCTTCACTAATTGAAGATTTAGCGGCATTCAAAAACTCAACAAAATAAGACAAGTTAATTAACTGTCCTGGTCTATCTACTAAGTAATGGGAAATATACAACATCCGTTGATTGCGTTTTGGTTTATAGTTTTTATCAGTCATAATGAAAGTCACCTCTTAAGCATATATTACCAAAACACAAACAATAAATATATATACTTTGATTTTGTTCGTGTTTAATTTCTTCCTTTGTTCGTGTATTTTTCTTTCTCATAGGGAACAAGCCTATACTATGTTAAAATATAGTCAATATTAAACTTCGCGTGATTAACGTAAAAAAGGTAGGTAAAGTAAATGGCAATCAAAATCACTCGCCGAACGGGTTGGTTATTCAATATGGGTGCAAAATTAAACATAAAAATCAATGGAGAGGTCGTTGGGAAACTGGCAGACAATAGTTCAATTAATATTGACATCTCAACGCCAGAAGTACAGTTACAAGTATCTCAATTCGGTGGTTTGCGTAGTAATAAGCTCCCAATCTTTGATGGCGATATTGTCACAATCACTGCCTCACCTTTTAGTTCCTTTAGTTTTCTTGCGATCATCTTGTTGATGTTAATATCTGGCTCACTTTCCGAAACACATTGGACACGGTACTTGGCGACTATTGCACTCTTAGGTTATGGAATTAGTCATTTTATGATTCCTGGCTATCATTATCGGTTAAGTAAACGACACTTGTAAGATTTCTTAACGATATTTTTTTAGCGAAACTTGAGCCAAATCGCTAATCCATTTGGCCGGAGTTGGCGCTACTCATGACAAACCGTTATCCCATTTGGCTCAAGTTCACCCATTTACAATAGCAGCACAAAAAAGATCACCGGACTGAGTCACGGTGATCTTTTCGTATTTATCTATTTTTCTACATTCGCAACAGCTGCTACAATACGGTTTAAAAGAACTTCATCTTCAAGTTCTGTTACTGTACGCGCAACTTGCTCAACTGATTGTTCTTTTAACATCGCTTGTAAATGTTCGCTCTCTTTATCTTCTAGATTATCGTAATGGAAAATCATTCCGACAACTTCCATTAAATTTTGATACTCTAAATCGCGTTCTTTAGCTTCGTGAATTGGACGAATAAAGCGCTCATTTGGTCCTAATTTACGAATCGGTGTTCTCGCCACTCGAGAAACATCATCCGAGATATAAGTATTTTCAAAGCGGTTTACAATTTTATTTGCATAAGCTTCGTGTTCAGTTGCATCAAAATCCCATTTGTTAATTAATAATGCGCCTGTTTCTTTGAGTACATTTTGTAAAAGGTTTAAAATTCGCTCATCACTGATAGCTTCATCAATTGTTTTGTAACCATAGAAAGCACCAGCATAAGCTACAGTAGCGTGTCCTGTATTTACTGAGAATAGTTTACGCTCAATAAAAGGCTCTAAATTCTCAACATATAATACACCTTCTAGGCGGATATCCTTTGCTTTCACTTTCGTTGAGTCAATTACCCATTCGCTAAAAGGCTCAACGGATACGAATAAAGGATCCTCATGTTGTTGATTCGGCACAATACGGTCTACTGCTGCATTCGGGAAGCCAACATATTGTTCCACATAAGATAAATTATCTTCCGTTAAGAAACCTTCAACCTTTTCACGTAAAAAGTCTGATCCACCAATCATATTCTCACAGGCAATTATATCAATCGCTTCTGTAACGTCTGCTTCTTGACGCGCTTGAATTCCTTGAGCAATTAATTCTGCAATGTAAGGAAGAACGTTAGGTCCAATGGCAGTTGTCACAATGTTTGCTGATTTAATTGCTTCAACAACCGCTTCAGGTTCTTTCCCATTGTTTAAACCATCAACATTATCAATATGAATTGTTTCGCCATCTTTTGCTGCATAGCCAATGTCATACTCTTTACGTTCTTTTAATGCATCAATAATCGTCTCGTTAATATCTACGAAATCAATATGGAAACCATTTTTAGATAAAATCTCTCCAATAAATCCGCGTCCGATATTTCCTGCTCCAAAATGTACTGCTTTCATTATTCTACTTCCTCCTCAAACATCGCGATAATCTCTTCTGCTAAATCTGCATTCGCTAAGCGTACAACATTTTCAACATCTGAACAGAAGACAGCGATCTTAGATAATACATCTAAATGCTCATTCCCAACGCCGGCAATTCCAAAGATCATCATAGCCATCTTTTCTTCATTTTCTCCTGGGGCAAAGTTCACGCCTTGAGGTACTTGAGCAATAGTAATGCTTGTTTCTTTCACAAACTCTTTACCTTCATCGGTACCGTGCGGAATTGCGACAAAATTTCCCATATGAGTCGTTACAACTTGTTCACGTTCTAACATTGAATCAATGTAACTTTCTTCGACCGCTCCATCTTCAACAAGTAAAGTTCCAACCGCTTTAATTGCCTCTTCCTTCGTTGAAAATGTTTGATTTAATAATATGTTTTTTGCTTTTAATTCCATACTTCTCTCTCCTTTAGTGTAAATGTTGAACTTCCTTAACAAAAAGTGAACTGATTAACTCGCGTATCTCTTCTAAAGTGCCTTTTTCATAAATGACTGTATTAATATCACTTTCAATAATGGATGAACTAATTAAACCTAACAATTGTTGTTGATAAACTGTCATCTTTTCAGGTGCAATCATCAATAACATGCGTTTTAACTGAATCTCTTGTCCATCCATCCCAACAAGAGCAAATGACCTATCTAATTCATAAATACTGAAATAAGGCTGTTTCACCCAATGATTCGAACTATGGAACAAGGCCACACTTGATTTAGGAATCCCAATCGGTGCTTTTAAGTAGCGTTCATTCACTTTACGGCTAACCTTAGCTACATCTTCAATAATGTCTGAATTCAACTCTTTAATTATTGCCTGTAAGGTTAACTCTACAGTTGCCTCCGCCTCAATTTGGGTTAGATCAAGCTGATCTAAAATGTATTTTGCATCCGCTAAATAATCGTACAATTGATCAAAAGACAAATTTGTATGTTGCGTTATTTGACTCTCCACGTTTTTATCTTCTTGGATTCTTGCATGAATATCTTCCCGAATTGACGCAATTTCTTTGTCGGTTAGAAGTGGTGATATGACACGGTAATCCCGGTTCATCCCGGATAAATAAATTGTCGACAAAATCAATTGATACTTAGAAAAATCGACTAATTGGAGCCTTGATAATTGAATGACTGTTACCGAATTAATTTCAGGTAAATAGCGTTTTAATCTACTTTCTAAAATTTTCCCCGTTCCAACGCCACTTGAAGAAACAACAATCGCATTCACTTCACGTTGAATGCTTGGATACCTTTCTAGACTCGTCGCAAAGTGAATCACGACATAGGCTTTCTCATCATTAGTTAGTTCATGACCTGTGAAGACTTCTTCCCACGCCATATCTAATGCCACAGCGAGATTTGGATACTCTTCATTGATTCGCTTCAAAACAGGAGTATCTAGTTTGTAATCGAGTAAAACTGGTCGCTTTAAAGTGGCTTGAATATGCGCTACTAAGTCATAAAACAAACTATCATCATAACGGAAATCATTCCCCGTATGCTCAGTCACTAAACGAATTAACTCTTTTACTTGATAAGTTAATTGCGAATCAAAAGTTTCAAAAAATATACTTTGACTCGTCTTGTAGTTTAAACCTTCGAGTTGTAAGGCAATAAAATGTCGTTCATCCAAATCTATGGCTAGGGCCATTTCTGAGGAAATATAACCCAATATCTCATGCGACAAATAGATAATATCTTGAGAAATCGCTTTGGCTGGAATGGCTTCATTAATTGCATGTCCAGCTTGAATTCGGTCAATAGTCAAAGCTAAGATAATAATCACATGTTGAAGTTGATTATCAGTTACTTTAATGAACTGTTGGCTTGACTCATGATTAATAGCCTCGTTTGCGTAGTGTAACGATTCTGGCGTCAAACAAGATAGAAAGTAATCGTTAAATTGACTCTCGGGATATTCTTTTAAAGTGTTTAAATACTTAAAGAAATCATAGTCCTCCACACTTCCATAGATGAGTTGACTCGCAATCTCACGACGTTTGCGTTCCCTCGCAATGACGGTAAGCCCTTGAAACTTAACTCGATCAATATACACACCGAAACGCTCAAGTTCCTCTTCAACATCATCTAAATCGCTTTGAACCGTACTTGGACTCACCCGTAACTCTTCTGCTAAAGCTTCCATTGTCAAACTATCACTAAGTAATAGTCTTAGTGACAAAGCCCGTTGACGTTCTTGAATCGTCATTTCGCTTGGCTGGGCATCTTCAATCTGTCGTCCAAGCGAATGAATCTTCTCTTCATCGCCTTCTAATTGGTAACCCACGCCTCTTTGATTAATAATAGAAACGTTAGAATGGGCCAAAGTTTCTTCCAGACTCGCTAGTTCACGATACACAGTCCGACGGCTTACGTCTAATAGGTCAGTCAATTCTTTTACTTTGACACCACTCGGTGCGTTCAGCAAAATTGACACTATGTGTCTTTCTCGATCTGTTAAGAACATTTTACCCCTCCTAACGTTAGTTTTGTTTATTTAAAATATTCAATTAACTGATTGTAATGACTTTCATTTAATAGTTTATCATAAGTGTCAACCATCACGTTAGCATATTGCTGACGAACTTTTTCGCCCACTTCTGGTGTCGCAATTACTAAGTTTGAACTATCATTGCTTAAGTCATTAATATCTTTTGCTTCAACCGGAACATTGATGCCATTTTTCGTAAATTGATTACGTAATTGTGACGCTGCCATTGTACTTGCCCCAACTTTTCCGTCATAGGCAACAAATACTTGCTTCACTGCACTATAATCAATCGGTCCAACTGAAGTCGCTGCTGTTTCTGGCTCGCTAGCCATAACCGGTTCGCTAGTTGCCACTGGCTCATCTGATTTTTTGTACATATCATTTAAAATCTCATCGTAACGATCGCCATCTAAGAAGTTCTCAACTGATAAGTGAGTCGATGATGGTGATTGTTTGCGCGCACGATTTGTTAATTCTTCTTGAGTAATGACTAAAGTTTTCGAATCATCTTTTAAGTTATTAATCGCTGAATTCGTTACTTTAATATCAATACCTTGAGATTTCACTTTCTTACGAAGTAATGAAGCTCCCATAGCACTTGACCCCATTCCGGCATCACAAGCGAAGATAATTTGGTCAATCTCTTCAAAGGCTGGTGCAGAATCTGATAATGCTTCTACATCTGTACTTTGACCTTTTGAAGATGCTTTTGCTGCTTGAGTCGCTGCTACTTGTTCTTCAAATGTATCATCGACACCGGCTTTACGATCTGATTTAATAATCACACCTGCAATTAAGAATGACACAATTGCTGAAGCTATCACACCTGCATAAACGCCTAAGTGACTACCTTGAGCAGTCATCGCTGTAATCGCAACAATTGAACCTGGTGACGCTGCACCTGTAAGACCAACATCAAATAGAGAGAATACGAATGTCCCTGTCATACCCCCAGCAATGACTGCTAAGAATAATAATGGTTTCATCATAACGTATGGGAAATAAATTTCGTGAATCCCACCTAAGAAATGAATAATCGCTGCACCTGGTGCTGAACCTTTTGCAGATCCTTTACCAAGGAACATGAAAGCAAGTAGTACCCCTAAACCTGGTCCAGGGTTAGTTTCTAATAGATATAGAATTGATTTTCCTGCTTCAGCTACTTGCTCAGAACCAAGAGGTGTAAAGATACCGTGGTTCAACGCATTATTTAAGAATAAAACTTTCGCTGGTTCGATAAGAATATTTGCTAATGGTAGTAAGCCTGCTTGAACTAAGGCTTCTACCCCAACACCAATCATTGACGTTAAACTAGCAACAACTGGTCCAACAACCACAAAAGCAATTAATGCTAATGCAAATCCAATTAAACCAGATGAGAAGTTATTGACTAACATCTCAAAACCAGATGGAATCTTATCTTGGTATCTCTCATCAAATTTCTTGATTAACCAACCACCTAAAGGTCCCATCACCATTGCACCAATAAACATCGTTACATCTGACCCAACAATCGCACCTACTGTTGCAATCGCACCTACGACCGCTCCGCGATCACCATGTACCATCTTACCTCCAGTGTACCCAATTAAGATTGGAAGTAAGTAACTTAACATTGGCCCAACTATCCCAGCAAAATCTTCATTCGGAAAATATCCATCCGGAATGAATAGGGCTGTTAAAACACCCCACGCAATAAACGCTCCAATATTTGGCATAACCATACTACTTAAGTAACTACCGAGTTTCTGGACTTTTGCTTTCAGCCCTGCATTATTTTTTGTATTATCCACAACGACGCCTCCTTAATTTAATTTGTATTCAATTATTATAATATAGACTTTTTGGTAACGCTTCAATAGAAAGCAACTAGGAACTTTGGCACACTTCTTTGTGACAATGACACACTCTATATAAAATGACACAAAAAAGCCAAACTCTCACGAGCTTGGCTTTAAAGTTTACGATGGATTATTCTGTTTACGTTTGCGTAAAGTCACAAAGTAAGTAGCCAACGAAACAATGACAAAAATCACGATAAACGCTAAGGTAATCGACGCTCCTGGTGGTGTATCGTATTCGTAACTGGCAAATATTCCAGCAAATATTCCAATTAAATTAATGATAATACCAATTACAATCGACTTCCCAAAACTATCCGATATTTTAATGGCCGTTGCAGATGGGATAACGACTAAAGCTGACACAAGCAATGCCCCAACAATCGGCATCATGATACTAATCGCAACCCCCGTAAATACTGAGAAGATAATTGAAATCAAGCGAACTGGTAAGCCACTTGTATAAGCCGTCGCCTCATCATAACTCATCACATAAAGCGTTCTTCTAAAGATTAGATAGAAGATGACAATAGTAATTGAGAGCCCAACTAGAATTTTTACTTCACTTGGCGAAATTAATAAGATTGAACCAAATAAATATTGATCAATTTGGAAATTACCTGAGTTCGAGTTCAAACTCACTAATACTAAGGCTATCGCCATTCCGGCTGACATCATAATCGCAACGGAAATCTCTGAAAAGGTATTGTAAATCGTTCTTAAGTATTCAATGATAATCGATGCCCCGACAACAAATAATAATGTCGAAAGCGTTGGATCTACTTGCAGGAACATTCCTAAAGCCACTCCTGCTAAGGAAATATGCGATAAAGTATCGGCTAATAATGACTGTCTACGTAAAATTAATAATAAGCCGATGATTGGTGTAATAAAGGAAATCGCCACACCCGCAATTAATGCGCGTTGGATGAAGTCATACTGAAGCAACTCCATGGTGTTCCCCCCTCTCTAACAAGTCGAATTTCACGATCAAAAAAGCCATCCAGTTCATTATCTGCATGTGTGACCATAAGAATCGCTTTCCCATGAACTTTAGATGTATGGCGTAATAATTTATAGAAGGATTTTCTTGACGCGACATCCATCCCGGTTGTCGGCTCATCAAGGACGAAAAAGTCTGGGTCCATTGCAAAAGTACGAGCCAAATTAATTCGCTGCTTTTGACCGCCGGATAATTCCCCGACTTTACGGTCTCTTAAATGATCCATCCCGACAGATTTCAAAGCTCGATCCACATGTTCATAGTCTGTGTCGTCAAGCTTTTTGAACCAACGGCCTTTTGGGTAACGACCGGATTCAACTAATTTCTGAACGGTACTTGGAAAACCCGCATTGAAAGACGTTACGTTTTGCGGAACATATCCTATAGATAACTTCTCTCCAAATTGGTTTAGTTTTGAATAGATCACTCGTCCCGTTGCTGGGTTTAACAAACCGAGTATATTTTTAATTAAAGTTGATTTTGCTGCACCATTTTCCCCGGTTAAGATAACAAATTCACCAGGTTCAATTGTAAAGTTAATGCTGTCTAGCACTTTCTCATCATCATAGTAAAATGATAAGTCATGCACTTCTAATAGAGACATAATGTTACACCTTTCTAATTGTTCGTTTTATTTCGTTAATTGGGCTAAGTTCTCTCTCATTATACTGAAATAATCCTCACCTTGCTCAATTTCTTCTTCTGTAATGAATTCCAACGTTCTTAATGGCCGTAACTCTGCGCCGGTTGCTTGGCTCACTGTTTCTGAAATAGTCGTTGATGTTGTCGGGTCAACATAGATAACTTGGATATTTCTCTCGTTCACTACATTGGTCATTTCAGCTAACTGTTTAGCACTTGGTTCGGCATTATTCGCTAAACCACTAATGGCTAATTGTTCTAAATCATAAGCATGAGCTAAGTATCCGAAAGCTTCATGTTGAACGACAATTGTTCGGTTCTTTAGATCAGCTAAACCGACATTAAAATCTTCATTCAATGCTGTTAATTCTTCAGATAGTTTTGCCGCATTCTCAGTATAAGTTGCTTCATTCGCTGGATCGAGTTCAATTAAAGCATTTTTGACATTCTCTGCCTGCTGAGAGTAAAAGTTTGGATCTAACCACGTATGCGGATCAAACTCATGCGAATGACCTTCTTCGTGTTCATGGTCATGTTCGTGGTCGTGTTCCTCTTCATGGCCTTCCTCATGTTCCTCTTCTTCATGGTTATGGTCACCTGATAATAATTCGATGCCTTCCGTTGATTCAAGCACTTGCGTTGCCTCTTGATCAACAATACTTAATAAATCACTGACAAAAAACTCCATCTCATCATCTTGATAGATGAATAAATCCGCCTCTTGAACAGCAACAGCATCTTTAGCCGTAGATTCATACGAATGCGCATCTTGTCCACTTTCTAAAAGCATCTCGACGTTGACAGCCTCTCCACCAATTCGACTTGCTAAGTAATACACTGGATAAAATGTTGTCATTACCGTCTTTTTGTCTTGGGCATGAACGCTAACTCCAGGTACGATTAAAGCAAAAGCAACAACAAATAAAATAAATTTCTTAAATAATTTCATAATGATTAACCTCTCTTAAATGTAATGGTTACTATTTAGACTTTCACTATGTTACTCCCAAAGTTTACGAAAGTCAAGACTATTAAACATGACAATTTAATCATATGAAAAAGCACACAATTATATACCTTACTCTTCGTATTTATTGTTTGACGGTGTTATTATATATAAAAGGATTAAGTGTGTTAAAAAAATGGTCTGAATAATTCACATATATTTCAATATACAACTAGAGACCTATGAAAAATGCATTCAAGTCACGTATATTTAATTAGAAATGATCGCATAGCCAATCATGCGAATGAGAGGATAAGAAAATGAAAAATTCGCTAGTATTAGAAGTGAACAATGTATCTAAACAATACGGAAAACAACAAGCGTTAGACCACTTTAATTTAAAAGTGAACAAAGGTGAAATCGTAGGTGTCGCGGGTCCCAATGGTGCTGGAAAAACAACTTTATTTCGAATTATTACCGGGATGACTCCCGTTTATGATGGGGACTTAAAGTTATTTGGTTCCTTAGATGCGACCGGTTTAAGGGAAAATCGCAAGTATTTAGGGACGATTATTGAAGACCCTGCCTTCTTTCCGGAAATGTCCGCTAAACAAAATTTAGAGTTCTATCGGATTCAAAGAGGCGTTAAAGATAAGAACCGCATCGACGAACTATTAACACTTGTCGGCTTGGCCGATGTTGGAAACAAGAAATTTAAAGGTTTCTCATTAGGTATGAAGCAACGTTTAGCCATTGCTTTAGCTTTAATTCATGAACCTGAACTGCTTGTCTTTGATGAACCAACCAATGGTCTCGACCCCGCAGGTATTATTCAAGTGAGAAAGTTACTGCAAAAATTAGCTAAAGAAACACATTTAACTATTCTTGTCTCATCCCATATTCTTTCGGAGTTAGAAAATTTAGCAACCCGCTTTGTAATCGTAAACCATGGTAAGAAAATCGATGAGTTTACTAAAGAAGAATTACAAGAACGTCTGCAAAGTTACTTTGAGATTAAAGTAGATAATACTGACTTAGCTAGCCAGCTACTTGAAACACAGTTAAATACAACTGAATTTGAAGTAACAGCTGACGGCGTGACTCATGTATTTGACGCTAATATTGAAGCTAGCGATATCGCTGATACGTTAGTGAAGAACAATCTGAAACTTTCTCATTTATCGCGTAAATCTCATAATCTTGAAGAGATGTTTATTAATTTAACTGAGGAGGCGCATTCTAATGATGAGATTATTTAAAGCTGAATTATACCAACTTTCAACCCGTCTTGCACCAAAAATTTGGTTACTTGTTGGTTTATTACTGGGTGCAGCCATTCCAATAATTTTCTATCTCGGCACTTGGTTAGAAGAAGGCGTTCGCCCGATTATTCAAGTCCTACCGGCAGAGACCTTAATTTACTTTGCCTTTATCCCATTAATGACAAGTACCGCTATTTTCCTATTAATTGGTCTAGGCAATACGGCTTATCACGACGAAACGAGAAACCGTACTTTAATTAATACAGTGAGTACAGGACACTCCCGAGTGAAGATTTATTTAACTAAATACTTGAGTAGTCTATTCTTAGCCTTTTGCTTTTTATTTATAGCTATCTCTGGATTTGCGATTGCCGGTTCTATGATTTTCAATGGAGGAATCTCGATTTATTATGAGATTTTATTTATGGAAACAGTTTTAAGTTACTTACCTATTTGGTTAATGTACTTGGCACTTTTTCAAATCATATATTTCTTCTCAACGAGCAATGCTTTAATGAATTTAACGATATTAGGTATCATTGCTCTGCCTTTAATCTTACAACTCTTGTCACTGCGCTTTGAGTTTATCGAAATGATTGAACCTTACATCTTTACCCAATTAAGTCCAGATAATCCAATCATGATTCAAGGGGTTGATTTCACACCATGGTTAGCCTTGATCTATTTTTCTATCTTTATGTTCATCGGAATCAGTCTATTCAAACGACGTGAAATAAAATAGAAAACACGAGCTACTTCGGATTAATTTCCGGTGTGGCTCGTGTTTTTTTCGTTGCAATGATATGACTCTTCCCTGTCAGGAACGACTAAGAACAAGACATATAGAATGCCTAACATTAATAAAGCTAAGATTATTTTTACAAACATGATTGGTGCGAAATAAATTGATATACCCATTAAAATCACGATATTAACAAGCATTTTGTATTTCTTTTTTCGTGGAATAGATTTTGTTTCAACGTAATCTGATACGTAAAACTGGTACATTTTTGTTTGTTGCAACCAGTTCGTAAAACGTTCAGAGCTTCGTGAAAAAAAGAAACCAGCTAATAATAAAAAGGGAGTCGTCGGCAACACAGGTAAGATAGTCCCAATAAATCCTATCGCAAATGTAATAAACCCGCATATAATGTAAATATATTTTTTAATCAATTTATATCCCCCCTTTTTTATTATTTTAAGATGGTATCATTGTACACTTAATCACAAACTGTTTCAAAGATTCTTTTGAATTTATACAAAAAAAGTGATTGTGTCCAACATATTGGAAACAATCACTTTGATTCAACGCTTACAGATTTAAAAATGAACCTAACCATTCAGGTAAATAATTTTCCTTAATATCTTTAGGTAGGTTTTCGTAAACAACGTCGAGTTGTTCGGATAAATTTTTGTTCATTATTTGTTGAATTTCTTTAATCTTCATATCGCGTCCATTAATTTCAGCAATCGCAATTTGACGTAGAACTTCAATATAACTGAAGGCTAGAGCAACAGTTAATACGCTTGCAGTTGTCCCAGAGATCATCCCACCAGCAACTGTTCCAATCCCTGGAATAAGTTTAAAAGCTGATGACACGAGGATCTTACCGAAGTAAGTCACCCCACCGGTTCCGCCAATTCCTGCAATAATTGACACGATTTGTGCTTTGTCCAATGACAAGCCAAATATAGACGTAATGTGCGCTAACATTGTGATTTGCATGGGTACAAGAAGCGTGGCATCTGAAATCGGAATCGGTGAAAAACCGACCCCAAAAGCAGAAGCTACATACTTATTCGCCCAACGCCTAGCGTGTTCCACTTTAATGTTCAAATCTATTTGTTGGGCGTTGATAAAAGCCTTGTGTACCTCTGTTGGCACCACTTCAAGTGTTGTATCAATTAATTCTTGTAATCCATAGGCAGGAATTCTTTGTTCGCCTCGAATCAAATACGTTTTCGCTAATAGTGGAATAGTTGACTGAACTGGCAAATCGAGTTCGTTTAAATATTTCTCAAAGTCACTATTCTTCTCACCAATTGACTGCGTCATGATTAATAATACAGGCACATGTTCAGCCATCGCTTCAATTAACTCAATTTCAAAAGGTTCAATCCGGGCCATTGTACTGTTAATACAGTAGTAAACTATATCGATGGCCTCATGAGATCCTTTTTCTTTTTGGCTTTTAATTAAATTTGAAAGTGATAGTAACACTTCATGCTGCGCTTCTGGATTAAGCTCTAATCCTTTTGTGTCATACAAAGTCAGTGGGACACCTTCTTTAGTAATTTTCTCAACGTGTTGAGTAATCGGTTGTCCAACACCGGTTTCTACTAATTTTTCTCGGAAGACAGCATTTATTAAAGTACTTTTACCACTTCCTGTTTTCCCAGCAACTAAAATATTAATGGGTTCAATGCGGTCCACTTCTTGCTGAGTCTTCTCCATTAAATTATTCGCGATATCTCGATTCGCTTTTCTTTGTGTGATTTTATTCCATAAGCTCACAATCTACCATCCCTTTCAATTCATTCTTATCTTCTGCGGTTCGATATTAGAATGAGTCGTATTAACTGGAGCGCCGTACTTAACGTGGCTGCAATATATGTGAAAGCCGCTGCATCTAACACTTTTTTCGCTGCGGGCACTTCTTCCTGCACAAATACTCCTGTATCCCCTAGAATCGCTAGGGCTCTTTTACTTGCATCAAACTCTACGGGTAAAGTGACTAATTGGAAAACGACAACTAAACCAAAAGCAAGAATCCCTATATTAACTAAACCAGTTAATTGAAATAATAAACCAATTAAAATTAAAGGCATCGCGATAGATGACCCAATTTGAACGACCGGTGCAATCGCACTTCTTACTTTTAAGAATGCGTAATCTTTTTGATCTTGAATCGCATGTCCAACCTCATGGGCTGCTACGGCTACTGCAGCTACTGAAGTTTGATCATAAGTTGCTTCTGATAAGCGCAACACTTTATTTCTAGGGTCATAATGATCAGTTAAACGCCCTCTTACTTGTTCCACTTTTACATTAGATATTCCTGCTGTTTGCAAGATATGCTCTGCTGCTTGCTTCCCTGTAATTCTTTTTTCTGTATCTAATTGATCGTATTTATTGAATGTCGATTGCACACGATTTTGTGCAAACATAACAATTCCCATTCCGATAAGGACTAAAATGTAAGTCCAATCCATAAACATATGTATTCCTCCTTAGTTGAAATCACAATAATTATACCATATATACCATTATTCTTTGCATCCGACAACTTGTAGCTATTATACAACATTGACATTAATTTAAGATGAATAAAAAATAGCCGAAACGCTTTGAACGTTTCGGCTTGTAGATTAGCGTATATTTATTATCGCATAATTTGGTGTTTTGGCATCCAACTTAAGGCGGATATTATTTTTCTTCAGCAGGTAAAACTAAGTTTAAGATAATTCCAACAACCGCACTTAAAGCTGTTCCTGAAATAACTAAGGCTGAACCTACTTCAAGAACTGCCCCACCTAAACCAATAACTAACATCGCACTTGCGATAATTAAGTTACGTGATTGGTTGAAGTCTGTTCTATTACTGATTAAAACTTTTAACCCATTACTTGCGATAACCCCGTAAAGTAGGATGGACATTCCACCTAAAACTGATTGAGGAATTGTCGAAATTAGAGCCGTAAATTTACCTAAGAAACTGATGATAATTGCAATAATAGCAGCGTTACGAATGACTGATATACTCGCAACTTTTGTCATACCAATAACTCCAGTATTTTCCCCGTAAGTTGTATTGGCTGGTCCTCCAATAAAGGCTGAGAATAAAGAGGCAATTCCGTCTCCGGCTAAAGTTCTGTCTAAACCAGGTTTTTTAATATAATCATGCCCTGTAATTTCCCCAAGAACCATCACATCTCCCATATGCTCCGCAATTGTTACAAACGCAATTGGAATAATCGCTAATGCTTCAGCACCAAAGTAGAAGTTATATCGATCTGGACTGTTTCCAAAAGGCAGGCGAATATCTGGTAACGCGAACCAACTTGCTTCTTGAACTGGTGTTAAATCTACAATCCCTAGTAAAATCGCCACAATATAACCCACAATAATTGCGATTAAGAATGGAATTACTTTCGCAAAACCTTTTCCTTTAAATGTCACAAATACAGCTACAGCAAATGTCACCACTGCCGTTAGAATTTGACGCCAATCTCCACCTGCAACAAATCCAGCATTTTGAACTGCAGTTGCTGATAAACCTAATCCGATAACAACAATCATTGGTCCAATAACGATTGGTGGAAATAATTTATTAATCCAGCCGCTTCCGATTATATGTATGATAAATGCTACAGCAACATAAACAAGTCCAACTAACATAATTCCAGTTTGAGCGGCATCAATACTTCCGCCCATTTGATCAATCGCAAATGACATCGCTGTAATATAAGCAAATGATGAACCTAAATATACCGGTACTTTAAACTGAGTCACAACCATATAAATCAGCGTCCCAACCCCACTTGCTAAAAGTGCCGTCGACACTGGTAAACCTAATACTAAAGGCACTAAAATTGTCGCACCGAACATCGCAAACACATGTTGGAAACTTAATAATAAACCAGGTATTAAAAATGGCTTCTCATGCACATCCAACAACATTCTTTTTTCTTTTCCTGAATTTTCCATATAAACAGCTCCTTTTTGTTTAGGTTCATTTTGGACAAAATAAAATAGCCCTTTGCAATAACAGGGCTTTAAAGAAGTTCATATGTAAATCGATGGCCTGCTCATCGCAAAACCCTCTATAAAATGAAGTCTTTAGTAACCTCTCTGGATTACTTTAAAAGTCCCTTTAACCTGTCAAAATTTTACCATGTATATGGAATATTGCAATAGGAAATGTAGGATTCATTGAATATAAATTTAGGAAAGGATGTTGATGGGGGTGTTGGGTGTTGACATGGGTTGTTGGATGGTTAATGGGACTGGTCATTTGGTGACAGGGGAAATTGGACGGTTAACAGGACAGGTCAACACATGACAGGGGAAATTGGACGGCTAACAGGACACGTCACCGCATGACAGGGGAAATTAAACACCTAACAGGACTCGTCGCCTCTTGACACGGGAAATTAAACACC
Source organism: Ruoffia tabacinasalis (assembly GCF_005864045.1). Lineage (GTDB taxonomy): Bacteria > Bacillota > Bacilli > Lactobacillales > Aerococcaceae > Ruoffia > Ruoffia tabacinasalis. Next base: position 27,545 of record NZ_VBSP01000012.1, read on the forward strand.
TAACAGGACTCGTCATCACATGACAGGGGAAATTAAACACCTAACGGGACACGTCATCGCATGACAGGGGAAATTGGACGGCTAACAGGACACGTCACCGCATGACAGGGGAAATTAAACACCTAACAGGACTCGTCGCCTCTTGACACGGGAAATTAAACACCTAACGGGACGGGTCATCTCATGACAGGGGAAATTGGACGGTTAACAGGACAGGTCAACACATGACAGGGGAAATTAAACACCTAACGGGACACGTCATCTCATGACACGGGAAATTAAACACCTAACGGGACAGGTCAACACATGACATGTCCTATTAACCCACTCCCACCTCCAAACCCATCACAAAAACCGGCCAGCAGTCACAATTTGCAGACTGCTGGCCGATGTATTGGAATATGTTTCTAATTAAGATAATAACATCGCATCAGATGCTAATGTTTCACCTGATTCTTGACGGAAGAGTTCCATTAAACGATCAATCGTTAAGTTTTTCTTCTCTTCTCCGCTCACATCAAGGATTATTCTACCTTGGTGGAGCATAATCAGATGGTTACCGTATTTTACCGCATCATTCATATTATGGGTAATCATTAATGCAGTTAATTGTTGTTCGCTCACAATTCTATCTGTTAATCTGAGAACCATTTCACTTGTCTTAGGGTCTAGAGCTGCCGTATGCTCATCAAGTAGTAATACTTGTGGCTTACGTAATGTTGCCATTAATAGCGTTAGCGCTTGGCGTTGTCCACCAGATAAGTAAGCAACGTCCGTAGTTAAACGGTCTTCTAGTCCTAAATCTAATATCTTCAAGCGTTCGATCATTTGTTGGCGATCCGCTTCTTTGACACCTTTACGAAGGCCACGTTTTAAACCACGGCGATTTGCTAGCGCCATATTTTCCTGGATCGTTAAACGCGCGGCTGTTCCCATCTTAGTATCTTGGAACACGTACCCAATTGAGTCTGCACGTTTGTTCATCGGAAGGCGTGTCACGTCTTCGTAATTGATTTTAATTGATCCTTCATCAGGTGTCAGTGAACCATTAATTGTATTGAGTAAAGTTGATTTACCAGCACCGTTACCACCAATAACCGTTACGAAATCACCATCATAAAGTGTTAAATCAATGCCTTTTAGAACGTGATTCTCATTCACTGTTCCACGTTCGAATGATTTTTGAATCCCTGATAGTTCTAATTTAATTTTTCTTTCTTCAGTCATTATTTCGCACCTCCGCTCACTGCGCTCTTTTTCTGTCTACCGAATTGTCTTTGAATTTGAGGGAAATACAATACAAATCCAAGTAAGATAGCAGAGAATAGACGTAAGTCAGTTGGACGAATATCAATCCATGGTTGGTTTAAAATAAAGTCAATAATTAAGCGGTAAATGAAACTACCTAAAATGATCGAAGTTAAACGGAAACCAATTGATTGGTTAGGAATTACCACTTCAGCAATAATGACTGAGGCCAGTCCAATAACAATGGTACCAATACCCATACTTAGATCGGCAAAGCCGTCTTTTTGTGCTACCATTGCTCCACTTAAGGCAATCAACCCGTTACCAATAATATAGCCTAAAGTCTTCATAAGGTTTGTATTAATCCCGTTTGCTTCACTCATTCGTGGGTTATCCCCAGTTGCTCGAAGCGATAGGCCCATTTCAGTATGTAGAAACAGAACTAATAAAGTAATGATAATCGCTAGGATAATCAAGCCAAGAACCGTTACAGACATATTTTTACTGAAACCAAACATATCTTCCATAGGTGTGAAAATCGTTTCTTGACCCAGTAAAGCTAAGTTTGAACGTCCACCCATGACTTGGAAGTTAACCGAATATAAACCTGTTTGTAGTAAAATACCCGTTAACAGCGGTGGGATATGAAGTTTTGTGTGTATCCAACCAGCGAGTAAACCACCGGCTGCCCCACCTGCGAAAGCTGCAGCAGTTGCGAGAAATGGGTTAAGACCATTTGTAATTAAAATGGCTGCGATGGCGCCCCCTAAGGGGAACACTCCTTCGGCTGATAAATCTGCGATATCAAGTAATCTGAAGGTAATGTATACCCCAATAGCCATGACTGCCCATACAACCCCTTGGCTAAAACTTGATGAAATAACATCTAGAATCATAAGTTAAACATACTCCTTTAATAAATTTTAAAAATCTATATTATCTTACCATATTTTAATGAATAAGCACTAATCTATTTGAATTGAACTTGCATCAATATTCACCGCTTCTGCGAATTCTTCATTGACAATTAACTCAAAGTTATTACCAACTTCAACTGGCATATCAGCTGGCGATAAATCTTCATCTAACATACGCTTAACCATGTCAGCTGTTTGAACACCATAGTCGAAGTAAGAGTTTGAAATCGTTGCTAAGCCATTGGCATTAATTGTTGAGTCAGATGAGCCAATTAATGCTAAACCAGCTTCTTTCCCAATATCACCTACAAGTGAGATTGAACTATCAATCGTATTATCAGTTACTAATAAGATAGCATCGGACTCATTAACTAAAGCAGTCATCACTTGCGCAATATCATTCGTGTTCGTTACTGATTGGACAATATGATTTAGTCCTTTTTCTTCGATAACTTCTGTCGCAATATCAACTTGATGTTGTGCGTTGACTTCACTTGAATTATAAATTGTTCCGATGTTTTGTGCATCAGGGACAACTTGTAGTAATAAATCCACGTGATCGGCAATTGGGCCTAAGTTTGTCGTTCCAGTTAAATTACGTCCGGGCGCTTCCATTGAATCAACTAACATCGCTTCAACTGGCGCTGCCACTGCTGCAAAAAATATTGGCTTTTCTTCTTCAACAGATGCTAAAGCTTGCGCAGCTGGTGTGGCAATTGCAAAGATAATATCATTATCTCGCGCGACTTTTTCTGATAATGACTGCAATGTTGACATATCGCTGTTCGCATTTTGTAAGTCCCACTCGACATTTCCATCTAAAAGCTCATCGATGCGCTCTATAAAACCGTCACGCGTATCATCTAATGCTTCATGACTGACGTGTTGTAAGATACCAATTTTAATTGGTTCATCTTGGGCTTTAACCGTTTGAGTTGCTGGAAAAATAGATACGAACGCTAAGGCAATGATTGTTACTAATTGAATTATTTTTTTCATTTTATATGCTCCTATTCAATCGTTGACGGATCGACACCGATGGCTTCAGCAAAATCTTCGTTCACTACAATTTGAAAATCTTTCCCTAATTCAATTTCCATTTCTCCAGGGTTTAAATCTTCATCCAACATGTGAATTACCATTTCTGCTGTTTGAACACCGTAGTCTTCATAAGAGTTTGATAATGTTGCTAGTCCGTTTGTTCTTACAACTGAATCAGATGACCCAATTGTTGGGATCCCTGCTTCTTTAGCAATATCTCCAACTAAAGTAATGGCACTATCAATCGTATTATCCGTTACCATAAACATCGCATCGACATTACCAACAAGTGCATTCATCACTTGTGATATATCGTTCGTACTAATCACTGTTTGAACATCCGTCGCTAAACCTTGTTCTTCAAGTAATTCAACGGCTACGCCCGCTTGAACTTGTGAGTTGACCTCACTTGAGTTGTAAATTAAACCAACTGTTTCAACATCTGGAAAATTACGTATTAATAAGTCGACTTGTTCTTCGATCGGCGCCATATCACTTGTTCCAGTAATGTTTCCTCCTGGAGCTTCGATAGAGTCTGCTAAACCAGCTTCAACTGGATCTGTTACTGCTGCAATAAAAATTGGCTTCTCTTGTTCAACTGATGCTAAAGTTTGAGCTGCGGGTGTTGCAATGGCAAAGAGTATATCGTTATCACGTGCAACTTTTTCACTTAATGATTGAAGACTCGATTGGTCACCACTGGCATTATTAATATCCCATTCAATACGGTCGCCATAAGCTGAATTGTCTAACGTCTCTTGAAAACCTTTCAGCACTGCATCTAAAGCTTCGTGCTCTACATATTGAACAACACCTATATTAATTGTTTCTTCTTGTGCTTGGACTGCTTGGCCACCTGCTAACATTGGAAGTAAAGCTAATACAACGGTAGTAATAATATTAATAAATTTAAATCGACTTTTCATTTTGAATTCTCCTTATCTTTTATTCGGAATCTTCAGAGCTCTCTTCTTCAGATTCTTCTGTATTTTCTTCATCTGATGTTTCTTCTGAACCTAAATCAATATTTGATAAATCTAGACCTAATGTTTCTGCATTTTCTTCATTAACAACTAATTCTAATGTATCTGCGGATTCAACTGGGATAATCTCACCAGATTCAATGATTTCTACTAACATTCCCGCTGTTTGTTTACCTAATTCGTAATAATCTAAACCATATGTCGTTAACCCATTTGCTAAAGCCATATCCTTTGATCCACCGATAATTGGCAGCTCAGCTTCTAATGCTAAATCTCCAACTAGTGTCATTGCACTTGCAATTGTGTTATCTGTTACTGTGAAGATTGCATCTACGTCATCATTAACTAAACCACTCATGACTTGAGAGATGTCATTCGTTGAAGTCACTGTTGCTTCAACAACTTCAATGCCAGCTGCTTCAAGGGCTGCTGTTGCTTTTTCTGCTTCACTCATTGAGTTTGCTTCACCTGAGTTATAGATGATTCCAACACGTTCTGCGTCAGGAACAACTGCTTGGAGTAAAGCTACTTGGTCTTCAATTGGACCAGCATCGGTCGTACCTGTAATATTTGCTTCTGGCTCTTCTAAGTTTTCAACTAAACCTGCACCAACAGGGTCACTGACTGATGAGAATAATACGGGTTTCTTTTGTTCGACATTCGCAATAGCTTGAGCGGCTGGCGTTGCAATAGCGAAAATATAATCACTACTGTTCGTCACATTCTCACTCATTGATTGTAAGTTTGCTGTGTCTCCTGAGGCATTTAAATAATTTAAAGTTAGGTTTTCACCTTCAACATAACCGGCTTCTTCTAAGCCATCAATGAAACCTTGATAGTTTTGGTCTAATGATTCATGCTCTACAAATTGAAGGACACCTACGTTAATTTCTTCTTGATCTTGTGCTTGCGCAGACATTGGTGCTGCGATTGTACCTAATGCTAATAATGAAACTAAGGCTGTTTTTAAATATCGATACATAATTTATTCCTCCATTTTTTCTATTTTTTATAACAAAAAACCCCTGTCAGATTTGATTAAAATCTAACAGGGGTAAAGAACTTCTCTTATCCTCTATATAGGTGAACCTCTTTGATACACCCGCTTTAGATTTTAATCTTTCGATTAGTTATCTATGCGGGCATCATAATTGACAGCTCCTCATAGATACAAACGTTAACGTTTACGGTTTGTATCTATCGTTGTCAGATACAAACACTATCTAAAGTAGCTGTAAAAATATGATGATAATTGTATGCAAAGAAGTTTAGTCATCGAGAATGTTCCTTTCAGTACGTTTTTGTTGTATCTAATATAACTGACTCATTATTATAAGTCAACACATATTTCAATTTTATTTTAATCTTTTTATCATTTAATTCACACGATGTTGGTCTGTCCCCGTTTTAATTACTTCTAAAGCTGAGTTTAATCCGCCTTCAACTAAATTTTGAACAGCAATATCTGTGTAATAAGCAATATGTGGCGTATAATGAATGTTTGGATGATTAAGAATTTGAAGGAAGACTTCATCTTCAATTACCTGGCCTTCCCAATTTTTTGGAATAAAAGGCCCTTCATCTTCATAGACATCTAAGGCAGCATTTTTAATTTGTCCACGATCAATCGCTTCAATTAAGTCTTGAGTCTTCACAATCTTACCGCGGGCTGCATTAATTAACGTTGTGCCCGGCTTCATCTGATTGAATAAATCATGGTTAAACTGGTGATAATTGTCTTCAGTCAATGGCATGTGGATGGTCACAATATCAGCATCTTTGATCGCTGTTTGCAAGTCAGGTTGATAAACTACGTGCTCTTTGAACTCTTCGTGTTCGACAATATCATACCCAACCACTTCAGCGCCAAAGCCATGTTTATATATTTTTGCGACTCTTGATCCAATTCGACCGACACCGATAACAGCTACTTTTAAGCTTTGAATCGAATGACTTCGAATGCTTGGCTCCCAGGTGAAGTTTTGTGACGCCACCCTTTGGTCGATTTCATCACTGTTTCGAATCAGACGCATGGCAGCGTAGACGGCAAACTCTGCGATTGATTCTGGAGAGTAACTTGGGACATTTGTAATGATGACATCATTGTCACTCGCTGCTTTTAAATCATACATTTCATAGCCGGCGCTTCTTTGAGCAATAACTGGAATTCCCAACTCTTTGAGCTTCGAGTAGACAGGCTCTACAATATCGGAAACTTGCATATTCGTTATCCCATCAAAGCCTTCTGCTAAGTGAACTGTCTCTGGCGTTATATATTCTGGTGTCATTTCGACATGAATCGAATGCGCCTTCGACCATTGCTCCATTACCTCTGCTTCTTCTGGTGTCACACCAAATGCGATGATTTTTGTCAAATGAATCTCTCCTTTTAATCTAAAAAAGCCCGTTCAGATTTAACTAAACGGACTTTCAAGTGATGTCGTTGAATCAATTTATGCACCGTTTATTCTTGTTGTCGCTAACCAAGATGGTATAAGATAAATTGTTAAATTCATATTACGCTATTATGTGACTCAAGTCAATTTATTTTTAATTGAATTCTCATTTTAATTTAATTCTTCTTTGCTGTCGGTTAAATCACCTGAGTGTTCGAGACTAAAGCCGAGATTCATCTCCGGTTGATCATCTTCATATCCTAGGTAAACAATACCAAAATCTTTCAGTCTAGCAAATACCTCTCTAATTTCGCGTTCAAAGCGAGTAGAATTTACTTCTTCAGCAGCTACCCCAAGCGCCTCACAGCCTAAGCCTTTAGCAAGTAGTAAAGCTCGCGGAAGGTGATAGCCTTGCGTGACAATCACAACTTGGTCCAAACCAATCACTTCTTTTATTCGGTATAAACTTGCATGTGTGGAATAACCTGCATGATCTAAATAAATTTGCTCACTTGGCACCCCTTTGTCGACTAGATATTGTTTCATAACGCCGACCTCATTGTAGTATTGGTCCGCATGATCTCCACTCATAATCAGCGGATTATCTAGATTCTCCAAATGAATTTCATATGCTTTATCTAAACGATTCGCTAATATTTGACTCGGGTATTCATTATTTACAACGCCCGCTCCAAGTACAAGGATTGGCACATCATCATTCATAGTTTGATTTATTTCGTTCGCATCGACGACATTCGAACTTGTTGAGAGAATAACAAACAAGTTAATTCCAATCACAGCTAGGGCAGCTAATGAAACAACGGTTAAAAGAAACTTGCCCACGCTTTTTATAATAAAACAAATAAAATTAACAATAGTAACGATCGATATTCCCTCCCTTGAAATTTGACTGTTTAGTATATTACCAATCATTTTTAAGGGGTTCAATATATAACCGTTATATTTAATAAATAATTATACTTTAATAAAAAAACTACACTATCAAACGATAGTGCAGCTTTAATAAACTTATTTAGTTACATCGACGGTTTGAACCCAGCCTTCAGGTGCTTCAACGTCACCCTTTTGAATTCCTACTAATTCAGCATAAAGTTGTTGGGTAATTTCCCCTACTTTAACACCGTCTGTATAAGTATACTCTTTATCACCATGCGTAATTGAACTGATTGGCGCAATGACCGCAGCTGTACCCATAGCTCCCGTTTCACTGAACTGGTCTAATTCATCCACATAAACATCGCCTTCGACAACTTCTAAGTCTAAACGGTTTTCTGCTAACCAAATTAACGAACGTTTCGTAATACTTGGTAGAATCGATGGCGATTTAGGTGTGACAAATTTATTATCTTTTGTAATACCGAAGAAATTCGCAGAACCAACTTCTTCAATCTTCGTATGAGTCGCTGGATCTAAATAAATCGCGTCACTATACCCTTGGTCCTTCGCAAGTTTTCCTGGTAAGTAACTACTTGCATAGTTTCCACCAACTTTTTGTGCTCCCGTTCCTCTTGGTGCCGCACGGTCAAAATCACTCACTAAGAATTTAGACGGCGCCATTCCACCTTTAAAATACGGTCCCACAGGCGTCACAAAAACAGTGAATAAATATTCTTTTGCAGGTTGAACCCCAACTGTATCGCCGATTCCAATTAATAATGGACGAATATATAAAGTCGCTCCACTTTCATAAGGAGGGACCCACTCTTCATTGGCACGTACAACTTCATGAATTGCGTTAATAAAATCTTCTTCTGGATACGCTGGCATTAGTAATTTTTCAGCTGAATCTATTAAACGTTGTGCATTTAATTCTGGACGGAATAATTGAATTTCGCCTGTTTTAGTGCGGTAAGCTTTCATTCCTTCAAAGGCTTGTTGTCCGTAATGAAGTGCTGTTGATGCTTCAGAGATGAAGACATTCTTTTCTGTTTCAATACGTCCTTCAGACCACTCGCCATCTTTATAATATGCACGGAATTTTTTTCCCGTATCAATATATCCGAAGCCTAACTCGCCCCAATTAATCGTTTCTGGTGTTATCTTAGTCAAAACTCTCATCCTTCCAATAATAAAATCATAGTCATATACTACAACTTATTGATTAAAAAAGCTACAATTCTATGAGAAAACTATTTGAATTGTCTCATAATACTTTATTTATCCCTTATTTAACGTGTATTGCAATATACTTGTTATCTTTCTGTTATAGATTCATGTTACAATGCTTATACAATTTTACAAGAATATGCATGTCGAAAGGAAATATATATGAAGAAACTTTTACTACTCACTCTACTTTTCACTTTAAGTGGGTGTAGTTACTTTACGAGTGAACCTGAAAGTGTCACGACTCCAAATCAAGAAACGCAAACAGAAAGTCAAAGTGAGGAAGTTGCTCAAGAGGCAACTGAATCAACGCCAGCAAATAATACCTTTGACAATGTCTTTAACGAAACAGTTATTGGACAAGATCGCTACCCTGCGACAACGTTACCTGATTCAATTCCCATTAGCGACTTACGTGTAGCCATCGATGAGTTCTACACAGAAGCGATGCCAGAAGACGAAAAAGAAATGAATTATGAAAAAATAGATCCTGAAACGATCGAAACACTTCAAGAAACATTCAGTGAAAATGAAGTCTACGAGCCCCTTGATATTACCGTGGACCAAATTTCGCTTGAATTAGGTGGCGAAACAAATTATATCGCGCGTATCGTTGTTGGTATGCCTTATGAAGAAGCTGAGGATTTAATTGAGGAACATGATATTTTAGTCCTAAATGAAGCTCTCAGCCAATTAGAAAACCGTTTAGTACTCTTAGCTCATTACGATGGAGAGGCTGATACATTAACGCCGTATCATTTAAATAATAGTACAACGAGTATCTTCTCGCTCGCAGATTCTGAAGGCGAAACTTCTTCAGATTCTGAATAATAATTTATGACATAGTAAAAGCCCGTCACACTGTAAAAAGGTGACGGGCTTTTGTTTATTTACCTAAACTTTTACGGTAATTTTTAACAATTTGTTGGCCTACTATGATTTTATCTTCGAGTAAGATGCTTACGATTTCTTCATCCGTGAGCTCTCGATCAGAATCATCAATTATTTGGCTAATCGTATCTTTAATATAATTTGCAGACAATCCATCACGTGTTAGTGAACGGGATGTATTAATAAAGTCTGTAAAGGCTGAAACTTGCTTGTTAAATTCGATATTCTTATTCGATGCAATATGGTACACAATCGGCTCAGGTAAGCGGGTTTCTTTCGCAATATCCTTCATCGATAACGTTGCCTTATATTCATCTTTCCCTAAGAAATAACGTTTATGTGCTTTAACCATACACATGACCACTTCTAAGATGAGCTGTTCGCGAATACGCAAGTTATCTGCTAAGCGTTGGTAGCCTTCTTCATGCGGCTCAATATAATTATTCAGTTCTTCATCTTTTTTTGCAGCCATCTCATCAAAGTAAGTCTGATTAAAAGAAATTTTTGGATAGTATTGGCGGTTATAACGAATCTGTAAACCTTCACCGACCGGAGTAATTGTTACATCCGGAATCAAGTTAATCTTATCGACTTGATTAAATAAAGCAGCTGGGTTAGTACGCAATGTATGGAAGTAATTCACACTCTCCATAATCTCATCATAAGAAATTTGCGTTTGAGCTTGAATCTCAGCGTAATCTTTGTCGCGTAACTCATCGAAAAACACTTCTAATAAGTAGTAAGCTACATTTGGCGCATGTAAATCTTGTTCTGTTTGTAACATCATCGATTCTTGTAGATCATAAGCACCTATACCAGCGGGCTCCAGTTGCTTAATTAACGTCACCGCATCTAATGTAACGATAACTGGCATATCGATTTTCTTGGCTAATTCATCTACCGTGTATGGCAAATAGCCTCTTTCATCTAAATGTTCAATCGCTTTAACCATCGCATCACGAATATCAGTATGGCGATATAACAAAATCTGCTCGAATAAATACGTATCTAAACTTTGGGCACTTTCCTTTAATTCTTCGGCTTGTTTCGTACCTTCAAAGCGCTCAAAAGCAGGGATTTGTTGCTCAATACTATACTCTAAATCGATAAATGGATTATCTAATATCGCATCTTCTAAATAATAAGTTAATTGCTCAGCGTTTAAATCAAGTATATCTAATAATTGCGGATTACTCATAATGGCTGAATTTTTTAACCCTTCAAAGACTTTTACAGACTCATCCTCTTGAATGGTTATTTGATCTAATGGTTCTTTTTGAACGTCTCGTTCTTTCATCTTGTCACTCCTCTCACTTATCTTCTCTTTAATATTATAGATTATTAAAGGGCTTTCGTCTATTATATCAATGCAGCCGTTGCATTTTCACAACGGATGCATTTAGATTATTTTATAAATTATTCCGCAAAGAAACGGTGCTGGAAATCTAATTCCATCGGTGTCACGAATTCATACCCTTGTTCAATTAATTCAGGGACGTAGCGCGCCACAGCATCAACGGTATATTGCGCAGTATCATGCATTAGAACGAGCATATCATTCGATAAATTCGCCATCACATTCTGATAAATTAACTCCGCATCTTGAAGTTCCCAGTCTAAGGAATCCACATTCCAAATAATTGACGTCATATCTGAAAGTAGACGAACAACCCGAGGACCTCCCGCACCAAATGGCATTCGGTATAAGGTTGGTGCAACGCCCGTTGCATCCACAATTGATTCTTGCGTCCATTCGATTTCCTGAATTACTTCTTCATCCGAAATCTGGCTGAAATCAGGATGTGAATAACTATGGTTCGCAATGATATGTCCTTCTTCAACTATGCGTCTTGCCATCTCAGGATGATCATCAACATAAGCCCCATAGACGAAGAATGTTGCTTTCACACCATTTTCTGCAAGTATCTCTAAGATTTGCGGGGTATATTCCATATTTGGTCCATCATCGAAAGTTAAAGCAATTTGAGGCGACGGATTGAGTGGTGTTCCTTTTAGTCGTTCACTCAGTACTGGGTTTGCGAAAATCGCATCCAAGGTTGGCTGCTCATAATTTCCGTAACTATGCCCGTTTATAATCGCCGCGACTAAATTATCCATTGATAGATGATATGACTCATAAGTTTGCGCCATATACGGCTGATCCGTAAAGTGACCTGCTTTATCGGTTAACTCATTAGCTAACTGAACAACTTCATATAAGTTACTACGAGTCACTGTTTCAATACTTGTAAAATTCTCCAGCTCACTTCTTAATGCATCCATCTCTTGTAATTTTCCAGGGGCTTGATTTAATAAATCATTGCCTTTAGCCACATATTCATTCTCTTCATCTGGTAAAGCACTTTGAGTTTGAGCAATTAAATCAGGCGTAACTCCTTCTCTAACTAAAGGGACTTCATCCATTAAAGGATTCCCTGCGAATACCGGTGATAAGGCTTCTAAGACTTCAAACTGCGCTTGAGCTTCGTCAACTGTATTATTTAATTCTTCTCTTGAGTCTGAAGGTAGCTTATTGGCAGATATTTCTGCTTGCTGAATCTCCTCTTGGGTGACATCGGATCTTAATACTTGATTATTTTGATCCTCAAACAAGATACTAATATCTTCTTGGGCTGCTTGTAATCTCTCTTCTTCTGACGGATAGAAAGCACTATATAAAACAACCAATACTAAAAACATCCCAAGTACCGATAATAATATTTTTCCAACATCTGATTTGATAAACTCTGATATAAATTTCATTACAACAAGTAGACCTACCTTCATTTTTTACTTTTTATTCATTCTCCAAATACGTATTAAATGTATCTCCGTGTTCAAAATCTCCATATTCAAAGCCGCGCATAAACCAAGCTTGACGTTGCTCTGCTGATCCGTGAGTGAAACTATCTGGTACAACCCGACCGGTTGCCCGTTCTTGAATCGTATCGTCTCCAACCGCAAAAGCTGCTTGTAGGGCTTCATTAATATCCCCGGATTCTAACAAGCCTTCTTCTTGAGCATATTTAGCCCAAACTCCGGCAAAGTAATCCGCTTGTAATTCTAAACGCACATTTAGTTCATTTGCTTCTGTCTCTGACAATGTTTGTCTCACTTCGTTATATTCATCCATCACACCAATTTCATTTTGGATATGATGACCAACCTCATGAGCAACAACATAGGCCATCGCAAAATCTCCTGGCGCCCCGTATTGTTGCGATAAATCACGCCAGAAAGATAAATCAATATAGACATTCGCATCGGCAGGGCAATAGAACGGACCTGCTTGAGAACTTCCAAAACCACAACCAGACGTTGCAGTCCCACCTTCATATATTACCATACCTGGCTCGTCATAAGTCATATTCTCAGTGGAAAATGACTCATTCCAAAAATCTTCTGTACTCGCTAATACAGAAGAGACAAAGTTAAACTCATCATCAGTGACGCCTGTCTCACTTTGTTGCGCCTCATTGTTCACTTGAATTTCATTTGTTGGTTGGTTCATATTGTTGCCACCAAGCAAATCACCAAAGCCACCTAAGGCGCCTCCACCTAAAACGGAGAATAGAATGACAGCAAGGACAACCCACTTACCTTTACCGGGTATTAGAAACAACAGATTTAATAATCCCCCACCCATCGATGAGCGCGAGCCGCCTCTGTTACGACCTGAACCGCCGGATTGTCCACGACGATCTTGAACATTTTTACTACGACGTAAATCTTCCCATTTCATAATTGTTCCTCCATTTTTTTGGTTTTTTTAAACAAATGGTGCTATAAGTCGAAGAACTGCGTCCCAAACACTACCAATGAGACCCACTTTAATATCTTGTAACTGGATACGTCTAGATTTCGCTTGAGAATCTAGAAAATCTTTACTAATATCTTCAATCACTGGGTGATAATAAAACATCGTGCTCGTTTCAAAGTGCAAATAAAGTGACCGATAATCTAAATTAATCGTACCGACGGTCGCTACTTTATTATCTGAAACAAACGTTTTTGCATGCAAGAAGCCGGGTGTATATTCATAAATTTTAATCCCAGCTTTCATTAACGGTCTATAATATGAACGTGTCAGCCTAAATACCATCTTTTTGTCCGGAATGCCGGGTGTCATTAAACGAACATCCACCCCGCGCTTAGCGGCTAATTGCATCGCTGTTTGTAATTCATATGAAATGACGAGATACGGTGTATAAATATACACATAATCTTGGGCATTATTTAAAATTTCACGGTAGACATTCTCCCCTACGGGTTCAACATCCAAAGGCGTATCTCCAAAAGGCTGAACAAAGCCCATCTCATTCATTGCTGCTTCATCTTCTTGTATTTCACGTGTTTCATTCATAATATGATCAATTCGAAATGGCTCATAGGATTCGTCCGTATAATAGAAAGAATTCCACATATTTAAGAATAAATTCGTTAAATTCCATGTCGCTGGCCCTTGAATTCGAACCATATTATCTTTCCAATAACCAAAGCGTTCCTTCACATTAATATATTCATCCGCAATATTTAAACCACCCGTATAACCAATCTCACTATCAATAATGACAAACTTTCGGTGGTCACGCGTATTATATACCATTGAAATTAACGGTTTTACCGGATTAAATTTCAAGGCTTTAATACCTAACTCTTCAAGTTGCTCATCAAAATCTTTAGGTAGACGTGTAATAGATCCAAAATCATCATATAAGAACCGAACATCGACACCTTCTTTGGCCTTTTCCTTTAATACTTCAAAAATCGAATCAAACATTACGCCTGTTTCTACGATGAAAAACTCAATAAAAATTGTACTCTTTGCTTGTTTCAAGTCATATATTAATGATGACATCATCGATTCTCCATTCGGAAAATACTTTGCATCAGTATTTGTATACACCGGCATATGCGCATAATTGCTTATATATTGACTTAAAGCAGAAAGTCTTTTATCTTTCTTCTCTAAATATTCTTGCGCTGATGGAACCGATGTCATTTCTTTTGAATGCAGCTTTTGCAATAAATCCACGCTTCGACGCATCCAAATTATTGGTCGCTTGTTACCTATCATTAAATACAGTATCCCACCAAATAAGGGGAATAATGTAATGGCAATGATCCAACTCATTCGATATGCTGGACTCTCATCTTTATTCACTAGATACAAAACCATGATAATTGATGCAAAAGTGAAAGCAAACTGAATATAAGCTGAATAAGCAACAATATTGTTCATAATGATGACAAACCACACAATCTGAACAATAAATGCCACTGCAAGAACTCCCACACGTTCTAGCGTTGACTTTTTCTCTGGTTTCATTCTTTGCATCCCCTCCATAATACTTATTTTTAACTACTATTTATTATAGTAAATATTTTCTCATAAGACTATTAATCTATAGTATTATTTTGTTTTTTTGACTTTTTGTTCCTGATTTATCATAATACTCATATGAAATTCAACTCTAAACTTAAGAAAGGAGTTCCATTATGAAAATACTCATCGATGCAGATGCTAGTCCTATTAAAAACGAAGTCATCCAACTAGCTGAAAAATTTCATCTCGAAGTTGTCATTGTCTCTAGTATATCTCATTATACCTTCGACACTTATCCAGACTTTGTCAAAGTCATCTATGTTGAGACCGGTACAGACCGCGCTGACTTTAAAATCGTTCAACTTGCTCAGCCAGGAGACATCATCGTGACTCAAGATTACGGTCTTGCCTCATTATTACTGCCTAAGAAATGTCGCGTCATTCACCATAAAGCTTACGAATATACACAAGAAAATATCGATCTACTTTTACATCGCCGCCACTTTAGTGCGATGGAAAGACAAAGCGGTATCCGTACAAAAGGACCGAAAGCTTTTACAGATGCTGATCGCAAAAAGTTTTCACAATTTTTATTACATATTTTACAAAACTCATAAAGGTAAATATTAAAAAAAGAGCCAGAAGGTTGAGTGATTCTCAACCGCTTGCTCAATGTAATAATTTTGACTTCTAATTTAGTTAGATAACGAGCGATAATTAACCATGACTTCTGCAAATATTTCAGCACTTGTCGGTGGTGTAAAGGTAATAGCATTCGCACCCGCTTCGATCGTTTCTTCAATTGATTCCTCAGTTGGCCCTCCGGTCGCTATGATTGGCACCATTGGTCCAACTTCATCACGGATTTGTTTAACTAAGGTTGCTGTATTGGCTCCTGCCGATACGTTTAGCATATCTGCTCCAGCGTTTAGCTTCGTAATATAATCATCTTTATCACTTGCAATCGTTGCAATCACTGGTACATCGATGCGTTTATTAATTTCTGTAATCACTTCTTTCTTCATCGGTGCATTGACAATGACACCGTAAGCTCCCATTTGTTCAGCTTGAAAGGCAAGGTCTACACTTCGTTGACCCGTTGTCGTTCCGCCACCCACTCCAAGGAATACAGGCACTGAAGAAACATCGACGATCGATTGCATAATTGTTAATTGTGGTGTAAATGGATAGACAGCAATCACAGATTGAGCATTACTGTTTTTGATAATCGCTACATCCGTTGTAAATAAAAGTGATTTAATCCGTTTTCCTAATATTTTCACTCCAGATGCTTTATAGATCGCATCAGGCATTTCAACAATTCTTGTTTTTAACTCTGCTTGAAATTCTGGAATAAACTTCTCTTTCTTTTCAGGTTGTTCAGAAACAACATCTGTTAAAATTATACGTTGTTCATTGTCTTCTGTTATTTCCGTTGTAACAGCTTGATAACTTGGTCCTGGCTGTTCAAATCGATCACTGTTAAATTTTTCTTCGTTTGTCATAATTCACACTCCTTAATAATACTTCTACCATTCTATACAAAAAAGACCACAAATTAAAGTTTTCTCACCTACGGTTACCGAGAGCACTTTCTTTGCGGTCTTTTATAATTTTCCTATTAAACTTTTTCAGTCATCATCGAAA
Organism: Ruoffia tabacinasalis; assembly: GCF_005864045.1. GTDB lineage: Bacteria > Bacillota > Bacilli > Lactobacillales > Aerococcaceae > Ruoffia > Ruoffia tabacinasalis. The sequence goes on from NZ_VBSP01000012.1 coordinate 44,121, forward strand.
TATCTTTCGCTACATCTAGTAAAGACATCACTTCTTCATTTTCTAAGGCATAAACAACACGTTTACCGTGTTTTTCTGACGTTATCACACCACTGTTACGTAATGTAATTAAGTGATGAGACGTCGTTGCGACTGACGCATCGATAAATCGTGAAATTTCATACACGCATAATTGCTTATAGTGCGCTAGGAGTTCTACGATTTTAATTCGATTTAAATCACCTAATACTTTAAATATATCAGCTTTACCTTCTACTATATTAGTGTCAATTATATTTTTAACGTTAGCCATTTCCAAATCAATGGCTTCGTCATTTAGGCATTCATATTGAGACATATTGTCACCTCTCATTTTACAAATATTATAATTTGGTTATCACCATAGAATTATAGCATTTGTATTGCCATAAATCCAATGAAGTTTTGAATGATATGTAAAAGAATTGGATATTCAAGGCGTCTCGTATATAAATAAACTAAGGTAAACCCTGCAGATAAGACAAAGTACACCATGAAATCAATCCAGTTAGCTGGACCATGTAACATCGTAAAGATGACTGCAGCCACAAATGCCCCAATAATTGGCATTAAAGAGAATGTATACTTCATAATTAAACCTCTTAAGATATACTCCTCAGTAATCGGTGTTAATATAACGATATTAATAAACATTAAGATTGGGCTCATATTCTGAACTAAGGACTCGACCGCCGTTTGGTTCCCTGGTTGGACATAATCCGGTGCCGCAAACATAATAATCATATTAAGTAGCACTTGAAGTAAATAAATGAATACATATATTTTCAATGCTGTGGTAACATTTTGCCAACTGAAGGATTTAAAATCAAAAAATTTAAACCCTAACAACTTGCCTGTCACAATGATTAAAACCGTTAGACCAAGCATCTGTAGAAAATACTCCATCGGTGCATGCGTCATTAAATTAAGTATATTGCCTTCTGTCAAAGTTTCAACAGTTAATTCAACTTCAGCATTGAACGCACCTCGTCGAATGACCCATGTCTCAGCTAAGACCCGCACATAAAAGTAGGCGGCAATCAAAAGTGGGGCTTTCCACCAACTCCCTTTTACTTGATCAGACCATGGTCTCTTTAATTCATTCCATACACCTTGCATAACTTACCTCTATTCTTCAGTTGTCTCGAACATATCTGGCGTGAGTGTTGCTTCTAATTCATTGATTTCTTGAATAACATCAAAGCCTACAAATTCAGCGAACTCTTCATACGAATAAACGATCTCATCTGTAAAATCAATGATTGTCCCCGCACTTTCAAGTAAGTATAATTCGATACCTGTCATTTGTTCTTCATCGTTCATTGCAACGAGTCCCATACCGAACACACCATTCTCATAGTCGACGTTCATCGTCCCTTCAATCGCCGTTGTCGCTCGATCGAAGAACTCAGATAACTCTGGGTATTCTTCCTGTTTCGCTTGCACAATTTCATTGTAAAGTGTTCCAATGTCCCCCGCAATCATGACTTGCTCGCCCATCTCGTTCGCTTCAAACGCATTGATGACTTCTTCATGACCTAACCACTCAATCGCAACTTCAGTTAAGAAATCTTCCACTCGAAACATTTCTAAATTGGCACTATTTAAACCACCTTCAGTCGAATCCAATTGCACAACTTTCCCTTGAAGTTCGTCATAGTTTTCTTGAGTGAAGACATAAAAATCTTCCACGACCGTCCCAGCATAAATTTGAGGCTGTGTATTCAAAGCATCGGCAGCATATTGAATTAAATCATCCACTGAAATATGTGCTTCTTGAATGGACTCACGGTCACTTCTTGAGAAGATGGCACTCGGTAAATAAGGAGGTCTTAATTGAGCGGTATAATATTTATCCCCGTCTTTTAATGAGTTTTGAGAGATTAAATCCATTTCCTCACCGACAACAACAAAACTAGCATATTCAACTGAACGTTGTTCTAATTGACTCACACCTTCTAAAAAGGCAAGCGGTGAAGAAGTATCCAAAGCTGATTCCATTGGTACTTCCTCAGTTTCTACAATACTTTCAACTTCCGAACTCTCTTCAGTTGATGCATCCTCTGTTGCCTCTTCTGATGTTTCTTCTGAAGTCTCCTCTACCGATTCATCAGAACTTTCTTGACTTTCTTCTTCAGCTGGAGCTTCCGATGTAGACTCTTGTCCCCACTCAACTGATTCGATGGGAGAGATATTTTCTGCAAAAGTAGTTATGACAGGTGAAGATACACCGAATAAAAGCGCCAACACAAGGAGGCTAAGTCTTTTTTTATTGTTCATTTACTTTGTTCCTTTCTAAATGACTTTTACTGAGCTGCATTAATAATATCTACCGTATCTAGCAATTCATCAAAGTGGCTAATAATATAATCCGCTTCTTTAAGATGCTCACGGTGACTTTCTTCAGTAGCTAAACCAATCGATGCATGTGTATGCTTTCCATACTCCATATCAACCGTTGAGTCGCCGACATAAATCATCTCATCTAAACAAATATCATATCGTCTGGCAATTTCGTGAAGAGCAGTTGGGTTTGGCTTTGGTCCAAAGTCATCGGCACCGCCAACAAATTCAAAGTATTGATCAATGTTTGCTAACTTTAACGTTTCCTCAGCAATCCGGCGATTATCATTGGTAACAACAGCTAATATATAATCATCTTTGAGGGCTTCCAGTGCATTCATTGCGCCGTCCATTACCAATACATGCTCACCGTGATCTTTGACATAGTCTAAATAAGTATCTTCTAAGATTTCTTCAATTTCAGAGACCGGCATATCCAAAATCTTACTAAATTCTCTAGCTTGGTCAATGATACTGCCCGCAGCATAAATTGAATTAGCCACAACCATATCACCTTCCACACCCATATGCTTTCTGAATGCTTCTTTGTCTTCGTCATTCAAATCGGTTTTATCTAATAATAAGTTAGTCACATCGACACTTGGTTGGTCCCAAGTCCTTCCTAACTCTATTAATGTTCCATCTTTATCTAAAATAATTGCTTTAATCAATTGAAAGTCCTCCTAAAAGTTGTTAAATTCCCATTTATTGTATCATATTTGTATGCAAAAAAAGAATGCAAACAGCGTATGTTTACATTCTTCTAGATATAATTTAAATTTGTAATCCGAAAAAAATTAACTCATAGATATAAGACAATGGCATGAATGAACTTGACCAATACACCGGAACAAAGTCCGCACTAATTAAAGCTTTGGAAATCATCGGTATAGAATATCTTTGTCTTCTCCCAAATTCCACCATTATATTAGCAAATTGACGAAATGATAAATTTGAGTTATTACTGTTTGAAGCCATAACTGTCCCAAATGGTAACGTGTTTGCTTCGTTTCCTTGAGTTGATTCGTCGCCTTCAGGTGTTTCATCCACACTTTCAGAAGAATCCATATCTCCAGGTGTTTCTATCGTTGACGATTCTGGTCGACTGCTTGAGCTATTATCTACTTCACTTGATTGTGAAGAGGATTCCACTTCTTCTCCGCTTTCTTGGCTTGAACCTGTTTCTTGGCTTGAACCTGGATTTGATGACTCTGGCGGTGTTTCTGATTCATCACTGCTCGATTCTTCAGGTTCAGATTCAATATTTTCAGGTGGATCTGGTGGAGGTGGTAACTCCCCTTCTTCACCATCTGCAATGGGTTGTTCAAAATCATCACGACCATCTTCTAAATAACTTCCTTCGTTTGAAGAGTTATCAATGGCTGCTACTTGAACTTGAGATGTTTGGCTACTTATAAAAATTAAAAGCAACAAAACAACTAAGCCCAAGAAGAAATTTTGCTTACGCTTATTACAATTCATAAGAGCCTCCTTTAGTTTAATTTTTCCTTAAAATAAATATATCATAATAATTACCAATGAAGGCGATTAACATACATTTGTAGCCATATCATAATAAATTTAATATAAATAGAAACTATTCTGTCACATTACTGTAAAATACAATTAAAAACTTGCTTAATATAGACGTTATAAAGTAAAATAAATTATATAATTAACAAGGAGGATATATATGAATATTTTTGTATTTGAAACATCCCTAGAAGCATCACAATACGCTTACGATTTAGTGGCAAAAGCTTTAGAATCTGGCGCAAACACATTTGGTCTAGCTACAGGGTCGACACCTGAGGAATTATACTCAATTATCCGTGACTCTGATTTAGACTTTACTGACGCTAAAGCAGTAAACTTAGATGAATATTATGGTTTACCTGCTGATAACGATCAAAGCTATGCTTACTTCATGAAAAAACATTTATTTGATGCAAAACCATTTGCACAAACGCATATTCCTAATGGAACAGCAACAGATGTTGAGAAAGAAATTGAAGATTACAACACAATTTTAAGCGAGAACCCAGTTGATTTACAAATTTTAGGTATCGGTTCAAACGGACACATTGGTTTCAACGAACCAGGTAGTCCCTTCGATTCAAAAACACGTTTAGTTGATTTAACTGACGAAACAATCCAAGCGAACAAACGTAATTTCGAATCCGAAGCAGACGTTCCTAAAAAAGCTTTCTCAATGGGAATTGGTTCTATCTTAGAATCCAAACAAATTGTATTGATGGCTTTCGGAGAAAACAAAGCAAAAGCAGTTAAAGAGACTGTTCATGGTAAAGTTACTCCTGATGTTCCAGCAAGTGTCTTAAAAAACCACTCAAATACTGTCATCTTGTTAGATAAAGCTGCAGCAAGCCAGTTAGATCCAAGTGACTACGAAGTTATTAGCTAATTTTTTCTTATAAAGATGATGAACAAAAACCTACATAACCGATTAAATCGTTCAGATTCTCTCTATTACCCTTTTCGTATTCATTCAGATACCGTAGCAGCGGGTAACTCAGTGAATTACCCAGGCTTTGCAACTTATACTTTTCTATATGTTACGCAAGGAGTAGGAGAATTAATAACAAAATACGAGACCTTCAGTTTTGAAGGTCCTTTTTGCATACTTATCCCTAGACTCATCCCCTTTAACCTATCATCTGACGAACATTCCCCATTAGATTTACACATAATTGAATACACAGTGAACCAACGGGAGCAGGGTGAGAGAAATCTTGACCAATTTAAGATAGTCAATATAGATAATAATAGTCTAAAACATGTTGTAACACTCTTGTTAAATGAAATTAATTCCCCTTCGAGACATTTTAATGCTATAATGGAACATATTTTCAATTTAGTTATGATTTATGACAATATTAACATGACTCAAATGTATGATGGCCCTGAACACTTCCATATCAGCGAAAATGTTCGCCAAGCCCAGTATTTTATCGAACATAATTTCCACAAAAAAATCTCTGTCAAGGATGTTGCAGCGCAAACACAATTAAGTTCAGATTATTTTATTACTGTTTTTCATGATGAATTGGGCTTGACGCCCCATCAATATATCATTCGCTGTCGGATGAATCATTCACACTTTTTGTTAGAAAATACGCACAAATCAATACAAGACATCGCAAAAGAATGTGGTTATAAGTCATCAAACCATTTTTCTACAAAATTTAAGGAATTTTTTGGGTATTCCCCACGAAATTTAAAAACAAAATAATACTTTTACAAAATATATTTATTTTATTTTATTTGTTGAAGTTAGCATGTTAATATTGTTTGTGAGTCAGGTCTTGAGTACGTTTTCGTAGTCATTAGCAAGATGCTGATAAAAAAATCGTAAAAATTTAGTAAAAAACATTTATATTATTCATTATGTGTAATATAATGTATTTATAAAAATGATTACTCAATTTTTGAAAAAAGGAGGTTAGGTTTATGTATATATCAAATATTAATTCGTCTTCAATTAAATTACAGTCAATCGAAACTGAAAGTATTCCAACAACAGGTAAATCTATTACTGTTTTTTCAGAAAACAATTTAACATTATTATACATCGTTAAAGGTGCGACAGATTTCAATGTAAATGATCGAGAAGGTCAAGTTAAGAAACGCGACATGATTTTACTTAATCCTGAAACAACATTGGAATTAACAACAATCCGTAAAGTTGAGTGGATTAAAATCACTTTGACTGGCATTTTATTTACTTCAAGCCTTGATATTGATTCAAAAAGCCAGATGTTCGTAACTGAAGATACATCACAATCAATTAAACGTTACTTAGATCTTGCTATCTTAGAACATACACATCGTTTCCGTGGAACAGAATTAATTCTTAAGAAATTACTTGAATGTATTATGGTGCACGTACTTAAGAATAGTGAGTTATCAATTAAAGATGCAAGTGTTCAAGTGAAGAATGATGAAATCGAACGTATTCAACAATACATTCGTAAAAATTATTCACAAAAAATCTCATTGGATGATTTATCAAATCACGTTGGAATCAACAAGTACTATTTAATTCGTCTATTTAAGCAAAAAACGGGTCTATCACCCATTGATTACTTAATTCATGTGCGTTTAGCCGAAGCTGAGAAGTTACTCGCTACTTCAAACATTACCATTTCTAAGATTTCTGATATGGTTGGTTTTCACTCACCATCTCATTTCTCAAAGACCTTTAAAGAGTCAAATCACTGTACACCCTCTGCTTTCCGTAAGAAGCACAGTACTGATTAAAACTAAATACAAATTTTAAAAGCATTCTGTCTAACAAAATAGATAGAATGCTTATTTTTTAAAATTAAATTTGACTTTTTCTTCCTGCGTGATATAGTTGAGTTTGGAAAATTTAATAAGATTTGTTAGGTGAGGCTCCTATACATACATAGGCTATTGCCCAAAAACGTCCAGAGACGCCAATGGGTATAACAGGAATTGTCGAAATAAGGCTTTTCATAATGTAGCTAACAGTTATTGTTTACGATGTATAGTGCTGAAACTCCACAAAGAATCCGTATAAATTTTTTTGTGCGTTTTTTTTGTGTCCTCGCTTGCATAAGTGAGGGCTTTTTCTATTTCTTATGAATTTCCAACGATTAATTAAAAAAAGGAGGGAAAACAAATGGACTCGTCCAGGATACAGAGATTTCAAATAAATATCGTCGATGCATCAGGTCGTGCCTATTTGTCGACTGTCATAATCTCCTGATGTCTCACACTTTTGAAGTCTCATTAATATTAATTAAGGAGGCAGTAACAATGAAAGACAATAAATTACTAAATTACTTTGACTTAGCAAGTCTAAGCATTCGAGATTTAATGAAACAATTAGGTATAAAACAAGAGGGCTTTACATATCAAGAAGCCGCAGATATTCAAAGTATTGATGGAAAGAACGAAATTAATTATGGTGCAGATAAACCATTATGGAAAGTGTTTATTGATGCGTTCTCTTCTCCCTTTACACTCGTACTTATTGTACTGGCATGCATTTCATTTTTAACTGAGTATATTCTAGTCAATCCAGGCGAGAAAGATGCGACCAGTGCGGTCATTATCATTTTGCTAGTTTTACTTAGTGGCATGATGTCATTTATTCAATCTGTTCGGTCAAACCGTGCGGCTCAAGCTTTAAATCAATTAGTTGAAGTTACTTCAACGGTGAAACGCGAAGGAACGTTTAGAGAAATCCCAACAGAAGATATTGTCTTAGGTGACATTGTACACCTTTCAGCCGGGGATATGATTCCGTCAGATATTCGTTTAATCCAGACGAAAGACTTATTCATCTCTCAAACATCCCTGACTGGAGAAAGTTACCCGGTTGAAAAATTCGCGAACACGATTATTACAGAATCCGACTCTGAAACGAACTACGACACGTTAGCATATATGGGAAGCGAAGTTGTGAGCGGAACTGCTGAAGGTATTGTTGTACGAACTGCAAACAATACTCTATTCGGACAAATTGCTCAAGATCTCAATCAAGAACCGGTAAAAACTAGCTTTGATAAAGGAATCGAAAGCACATCTCAATTACTTATTCGCTTCATGATGGTCCTTGCTCCAACTGTCATTCTGATTAATGGCTTAACAAAAGATGATTGGTTACAAGCTTTACTTTTTGGAATTTCAGTTGCGGTTGGCCTCACCCCAGAAATGTTACCCATGATTGTCACTTCTAACTTAGTCAAAGGTGCAAGTACTATGGCAAAAAAAGGGACAGTCATTCGAAACCTAAACTCAATTCAGAATTTTGGAGCCATAGATGTTCTTTGTACTGATAAAACAGGAACACTTACTCAAGATAAAATCGTCCTACAATATCATCTCGATATTGACGGCAATGAGAATAAACGCGTTCTCCATCATGCATTTTTAAACAGTTATTACCAAACAGGTTTAAAAAACCTCATGGATGTTGCCGTTATTGAAGCAACCGAAAAAGAATTCGAGATTGAAACTTTTAACTATAAAAAAATCGATGAAATTCCCTTTGACTTTAATCGTCGACGCATGAGCGTAGTTGTCGAAGATTTAACTGGGAAAACGCAAATGATTACCAAAGGCGCTATAGAAGAAATGCTTTCAATTAGTCAATACGTTGAAATCAATGGTGAAGTCCAACCACTCACGGAAGAAGCAAAAGTAAATGTACTGAACACAGTGGATGATTTGAATTCTAATGGTTTACGTGTTCTTGGACTTTCACAAAAAACAAATCCTGCAGGAATTGGCGAACTGTCAGTTAAAGATGAGTCTGACATGGTTCTCATTGGGTTCCTAGCCTTTTTAGATCCTCCTAAAGAATCGACGAAGGAAGCTCTGAATGCTTTAAGAGATCATAATGTTAACGTGAAAATATTGACCGGTGACAATGCTTTAGTTACTCAAGCGATTTGTTCACAAGTTGGAATTAATGCGGAACATTACTTAACTGGTGACATCGTGAGTCAAATGAGCGAAAATCAATTAGCCGAAGCTGTCGAAACTTACAATGTCTTCGTAAAACTCAATCCAACACAAAAAGCAAAAATCGTTCGCTTATTACGAAAAAATGATCATGTTGTTGGTTTTTTAGGTGATGGAATCAATGACTCACCTGCTATGAGAGCAGCTGACGTCGGTATTTCTGTAGATAATGCCGTTGATATCGCCAAAGATTCTGCAGATGTTATTCTGTTAGAAAAAGATTTAATGATCCTTGAAAAAGGGATTATTCTAGGCCGAAAAGTGTTTGGAAATATAATGAAGTATATTAATGCGACAACGAGTTCTAACTTCGGAAATATGTTCTCAGTACTGATTGCAAGTATTTTTCTACCATTCTTACCTATGCTACCCATGCAACTCTTATTCTTAAACTTACTATATGACATCTCTTGTATGTCAATGCCTTGGGATAATGTAGATGAAGAATATTTAAAAGCACCAAAAAAATGGGAATCTTCTAGTATTCAACGATTCATGATTTGGTTTGGACCAACAAGTTCAATTTTTGATATTCTGAGTTTTGCTGTTTTATTCCTAATTATCTTACCGCAGTTTTTAGGTGGTAACTATTCTAGCCTAAATTCAGAAACACAAGAATTATTCATTGCTTTATTCCATTCGGGTTGGTTTGTTGTCTCTTTATGGACACAAACTCTAGTATTATATACATTACGCACTAAAAAGTTACCGTTCATTGAAAGTCGTCCATCAACGGTTATGACCTTTTTCACGTTGTTAGGAATTGTCATTGGGACGATTGTGCCATATACACAATTAGGAACTGCCTTAGACTTAACGGCGCTTCCAGATACTTTTTGGCTTCTGCTCTTAGGTATTGTTATTGCTTACTTAATTCTAGTCACTATCGTAAAGTACTACTATGTCAAACGATACGGTGAGCTATTATAATAATTTTTAACGAGTTCTTCGGGACTCGTTTTTATTTACAAAAAAACCTAAAGTATCGGCTTTACCTTACTTTAGGGAGTGTCTGTTATATTATGAAATACGTTTATTCATTTCTTTTGTATTTTTTTTACGATATTCAGACGGCGTACAATCATTCACTTCTTTAAATGATTTTGAGAAATAGGATGGCGAATGAAAACCGACATAATCCGCAATCTTAGAAACCGTATAATTTGATTCTGCTAATAGTTTTTCCGCTTCAGCTAAACGAACTTGAATGAGATAATCAATCGGCGACAAACCTGTCCGTTGCTTAAACACACGAATAAAGTAATACTTCTTCATGCAAATATGACTCGCTAGTTGGTCTAGCGTCAAACGCTTTGAATAATTCTCTCGAATAAAACGTTGAACTAATTGAATTTCATCGTCCTCAACTTGCACATTATCATCTTTAATCGTCAAATCTTTACTTCTTAATATATGTGCTACCACACATTCAATGAGTTTTTTAGTTATTAAAGCAGTCCCTTCAAACTCATTAGCGTCTTCAACAAGCGCTAAATCCAGATAAGCCTTCATTTGGCGCGTCTCATCGTGAGTGACATAAAGCTGTTTAGTCGAATCAATATCGATACTTGAAATAAATAAAATCCCCGACAAGGTAAATTTTATCCACTCGACCTTGCGAAGTGGTTCGATTGTCAATTCCATCCCAGGATTTAATATGATTAAATCTTCTTTTTTAAATTGCCCACTGCTTAACTTGGTTTCGTAATTCCCTCCACCTTTAATGATATAAAGCAATGTCACCTGATCTTCTGAATAAATAGTTATCGGTTGTTTTGTAGTCATTTCTTCTTTATTTATTGCATGTAATTTGATTGATGATGAATTGATATTTGAAATGTACATAACTATCCCCACCCTTTTCTTTAAATATGTTGAATTGCAATAATTAATGCGACAATTTTTTATTTACTCAATTAATAAGAGTTCGTGTAAAAATACTTCCAAAGGTGTTTGGTAATCTAAGCATTTCCTAGGTCGATTATTCATTAACCACAAAGCTTGGTTGAGTTCTTGGGAAATTACTCTAGCGAGGTCTGTTTTCTTAGGAAAAAACTCACGCAGTAAACCGTTAGAGTTCTCATTGGTTCCTCTTTGCCAGGCACTATAAGCATCGGCAAAATAAAAATCAATCCCTGCTGCTTCGACCT
>NZ_VBSP01000013.1 GCF_005864045.1 Ruoffia tabacinasalis
TTAAAGATGAGAACACAACACAAACTATCGTTGCATAGAGAGACACTTAAACATAGGAATAAAAAAAGAGCCAAGGTGACTGCGTCACCTGGCTCCTCGGTCCACCAACATCAAAAATTCATGAACCTTTTTTATTCACCTTTTTGTTTTGTCATTAAAACTGGACCTTCTTTAGTGATTGCAATTGAATGTTCGAATTGCGCACAGTATCCACCGTCACGCGTACGAGCAGTCCAACCATTATCATCCATCTTCATCTTCCAAGTTCCAGTTGTAATCATTGGTTCGATTGTAATGGTCATACCCTCTTTTAAGCGTAGACCTTTCCCTGCTAAACCGTAGTGAGGAATTGCTGGTTCTTCGTGAATTGTTGGGCCAATACCATGTCCAATAAAGTCACGAACAACACCAAATCCTTCACCTTCTGCATAAGTTTGGATTGCATGACCGATATCTCCGATACGGTTCCCTACAACAGCTTGTTCGACACCTAACATTAACGCTTTATAAGTTACATCAACTAGACGTTGGTGCTCTGGAGTTAATTCTCCAACAGCATATGTCCAACAGCTATCAGAAATTGCACCATTTAAATCAACACAAAAGTCAACATTCGCAATGTCACCGGCTTTAAGTACATACCCTGATGGGAAACCGTGACAAATTTCGTCATTCACACTGATACATGTTGCATATTTATATCCTTCATAACCGATTTGAGCTGCGACTGCCCCAGCGCCTTCAATGCGCTTTTGAACGAATTTATCAATCTGATTTGTCGTCACACCTGGTTTGATAAAGTCGCGTAATTCTTCATGAATCCCTGCTAAAATCTCTCCGGATTCTGTCATTTGTTCTATTTCTCTTTGTGATTTTAATGTAATCATTCTTCTTCCCTTTCTACTTTTCCCATTCTATATTTATAACACTTGCGATCTTATTATTGCTTTCATTAATAATAACTTGTTGCGTTTGGTTACTCTCTTCCAAATCAGCTTGATTACAGATAGCTACTGTGTCTTGTGGGAGTATTTCTTTCTCGTATTTAACTTCGATGCGTTTCATTTTATAATTTTGGCTGATATCAGACGGAATAGTACGGTATGCCCATCTTAGATAGACGAGATTATTCACGTGTAAGTTCTCATCGATATCACTTTCATCAATACCAACTCGAATATCTTCTTCGTTTGCCACATTCGTAAATGCTTTAATCTTCGAAAATTCAATTGTATAAGATGAGTCAATAATATCTTCCGTTTCTAAAGGAGCTGGATTAATTCTAACTATTCGACGCTTGTCCATATCAATGGCTGCGAACTTAGCGAATACTTCATATAACAATTGTCCATCACTCACAACGCTATAACGTCGAGTACAGAAGAAACGGTTAACTTCAATGAGTCGTGTATCAATCTCAAGTGTAGCATTAAGTTCTGCTTCTTTAAGAATTCGAATCTCATATTGAGTGATGACCCATGTATGATTTTCTTGAATGAATTTAACATTCAATTGATTCTGTAAATAATTATCATGTAAGCCACTTACTTCCATGGCTTTCTCTAATATCTTTGTCAAATCGATTTGAGTCGTTCCAGGGATTATCAAATCATCTGTTACAACCAATTCTTTGCTGACTACTTTTAACTTTGAATCTTCCATAGATCCTGTAACCCCCTAATATTGCTATAAAAACAATTATACCAAAAAAATTCATAACTAACAGAAAAGAAGCATAGTAAAAATAAATTAATGAATATTTAAGAGTTGCTCGTTTTAATCGTCCTATATTTGCTTATTTATGACACTAAAAAAACTAGTCGGATAAAATCCGACTAGCTTTAATCATTTAAATAAATATTAACGCATTTGGCGTAGGATAAATGAAACAATTGCAATAAGAATGACCGCACCTAGTAGTGCAGGAATAATGAAGAATCCACCAATTTCAGGACCAAAGCCTGATAAAAATTGATTCCCAATCCATGAACCGACGAAACCAGCAATAATATTACCAATTACACCGCCTGGGATATCGCGTCCCATAATCATTCCAGCAATCCATCCGATGATACCACCGACGATTAGTGACCATAACCAACCCATATTATTCATCTCCTTTTTTTTAATTATACAAAACATTTTCATTTTGTAACTTTATTATATCAACTTGTGGCTATTATTGGCAATATAAAGGCTTGAGAACAAGCTTTGATTTTAAATAAGTTATAAATAAATCTTTAGAACATTGATGTAACAGCATTTACGGTTAACATTCAGTTCATATAATATATCCTCGATTTTAGTCTATCACTTGCCCTGTCTTTTCCTTTTTATATAATGATTATTATCTTTCTGTTATAATATATATAATATAATGTCAGTTGGAGGGATAATATGGGAAAAATATACCCAAATAAATTACAAATTAATGATGAAATTCGAGTATTGAGCCCTAGCTCTTCAATTAAACGCGTGAATTCTGAAGCTGATAACGAGAAGCTCGTCAAATACTTTGCGGATCTCGGTTACACGATCAGCTACAGTAGTCATATCGATGAGATGGATGAAATGAATTCAGCTTCCATTAAAAGTCGCGTCGAAGATTTACACGATGCATTTCGTGATCCTCAAGTTAAAATGATTTTAACATCGATTGGTGGGTTTAATTCGAATGAATTACTACCGTATCTGGACTATGAATTAATTAGAAGTAACCCAAAAATACTTTGTGGTTATTCTGATACTTCCGCTTTGCAAAATGCTATTTTTGCTAAAACAGGTTTAGTAACTTATAGTGGTCCAGCCTATTCCTCTTTTAAGATGAAGGAACTTCAGGATTATCAGACTAATGCTTGGCAAGCGGCGATAACTAAACATTCTTATAACTTAAATCCAAGCGACTTCTATACGAGTGATGAATGGTTTATTCCAGAAAAACCTCGGGATCTAAAAGAAAATGAATGGACAGAATACTCAAGTGGTAAGGCTAGCGGAACTGCTATTGTTGGTAATTTAAATACTTTTAATTTACTTCAAGGGACTCAATATATGCCTCAAGTCGATGATGCGATCTTATTTATCGAAAGTGCGGAAGAAAACGATGCCTTTGACTTTGCCAGAAATCTGGCTTCATTATTACAAGTTTATCCTGAACCTGCTGCCGTTATTATTGGTCGCTTTCCTAAAGAATCAGACATGAGTGAAGATACACTTCACTACATATTGAATAAGCATTCGATTTTACAAAGCATTCCGGTCATCTACAATGTGAACTTCGGTCATACTCAACCAATCTTTACATTCCCTATTGGTGGAACAGTTGCTATCAACACAGCTGCTCTTTCACTTTCAGTTGTTCAAGGTTAATTTTCAATCAAAACTAAAACCAGCGATGCCCATATTGGAATCGCTGGTTCTTTATTTATCTCATTGTTACAAATTCTTCTGCACCTGTTGGGTGAATAGCAATAATTGAGTCAAATTGAGCTTTTGTAGCCTTCATCTTCATCGCTACACCAAAGCCTTGAATCATCTCATCAACGCCTTCTCCGATACCATGCAAGCCAATAACGACTTCTTCTGGCCCATAACATACGAGTTTAAATTTATTTTGTTCACGATGCCAAGCTGCAGAAGCATACATTGAATAGAAAGTATTTGTATACACTTTAATATTCTCTTCACCAAACTCTTTAATCGCGTCTTTCTCTGAATATCCAATTGTACCAATCGCTGGATGGCTAAAGATAACAGTTGGAATATTTGTATAATCAATTGCTGAAGTTGCCCCATTATTAAATAAATATTCCGATAACGTACGCCCTGCTCTAATCGCAACTGGAGTTAAATCAACACGATCAATCACATCACCAATCGCGTAAACGCCAGCTTCTTCAGTTTCATGACCATCATTGACATTGATTTGTCCTTTTTCATCAACCGTGATGGCAGTATTTTCTAAACCTAAATTTTCAGTATTAGCGACACGTCCAACGGCTGCAACAACACGGTCAACAACTAGTTTCACTTCGCCGTCTACTAAACATTCGATTTTATCACCATTTTTACGGTATTCAGTAAAGGTGGTATTAGTCATATGTGTCGGTCCATCTTCATTGATTGCGCCAAGTAGCAAATCACTTAACATGTCATCAAAAGAACGTAATGGTTTTTCATATCTTGTGACTAATGTCGTATCAACCCCTAAGTTACTCATTACTTGTGATAATTCAACGGCAATGTAACCTGCACCAACGACAGCTACTTTCTCAGGTAAAGTCGTCCAGTTGAAGAAATCATCTGAGTTATCAACTAATTCTCCACCCGGTACTTCTACCTTACTTGGGCGTCCACCTGTCGCGATTAAGATGTTTTTAGCTGTTAATGTTTCGCCGTTTACTTCAACGGTGTGTCCATCAACGAATGATGCGTGACCTCTATATAAAGTTATGCCATTTTTTTCAATGTTATTCTCATAACCTGATCTTGAACGACTGACGTAACCATCACGTGCTTCACGAAATTCAACAAAGTTAAAGCTTGTGTTTTCAGCATGGAAACCATATCCAGGTCCGTATTTATGAATACTATCCGCAACTCTTGAGGCATACCAACTAACTTTCTTAGGGACACACCCACGGTTTACACACGTTCCCCCTAAATCAACGGCCTCAATTACCGCTACTTTTGCTCCATGCTCTGCCGCACGGTTTGCAGAAGAAATTCCGCCACTTCCTCCACCAATAACTATATAATCAAATTCTACCATATTTATATTCAGTCCTTTCTTTCTAACCATACTGCAGCCATTGTTTGACTGGCAGGAATCACTGCATTTATCTTACCATGATTATCATATGCTTTATAAAATAATTGCCCTGCGTTGTTATAACCAAATGCATAGACTAACAGCCAATGATTTCCATACTTACTTCCAAACGCTTTAGTTGTTCCAACAATAACTGGGTAGGGCTTTGCTTGAGATAACTCTTTCGTAACGATTGGATTACTAATAAGATGCCACCTTGGTTTATAATCGACGTCCTCGAACAGAGCTTTTAATCCACCGATTAAATCCCAAGGGTAAGTCCCTTTATACCAAAATCGACCATCAATGCGTGGTTTTAATCCAATAATTAAGTCATCCATAGATAATTCTTTTTCATAATCTTTCTGAATAACGTAATGTGCCAAAACTGCAGCAGTATATGTACCACAATAGCCAGGAAATTCGCGATTAACATATTTACGATAAACCTTCATAGCGCGTGGGTTTATCCCTGTCCATTCAGTTGGCCAATCTTTTCTAGTATACTTTTGTTTTTTCACAATTCTTACCCTACTTCCCTATATTAGTCTACTATATCTATGAAAAATGTACTAATTAATTGCTTAAACGCATCATAATAAATAAAAAAGAATACTAACCGCTGATTGGCAGTTAATATTCTAAAAAATACATTCATTTTCTAAACAGACTTAAGCTTGTTTACGAATACCGTCGTATTTGTATTGATGCGCTTCGATCGTTTGCGAATAAAAATCTAATATCTCTAGCGTCGCATTACCCCAAGTATATTTTAGCGCTTCCGAACGCCCTTTAAGTGAAAGTTTTTGCATTAATAATGGATTATCCACACTATTAATTGCCTTCATTAAACTTTCAGTATTACCAGATTCATAGATTAAGCCTGTCTCCTTATCCGTAATTTGTTCAACGGTTGGTTCGCTTTCAGCGGCAATGACAGGTATGCCTGACGCCATCGCTTCCGAGATTACTAAACCAAAGGTCTCTGATGTTGATGGGAAGACAAAAGCATCTCCTGTCGCAAAGGCTTTAGACAAATCTTCACCATGCTTAAAGCCTAAAAAGTGCGTCTTCGTTCCAGCAAAGACTTCTTCTAAGCGTTCTCTGTCTGGCCCATCTCCGACAATGGCTAGACATAAATCATCTCGCTCATCAAAGATTGCACGTAAATGATCGATATCCTTCTCTGGAGCCAATCTTCCAACGTAGACTAATAATTTATTATTTGGATTATTGTCCGTTAATTCATTATATAATTCTTGATCAAAATATTCTGGATGACGCCCTTCAATATCAATTCCTCGAGGTAAGACACCATGAGTGGGAATCATCTCATCATTCAGTTCATCCATTAAGCTTTGTGAGACTGTAATATTAACGTCAGACTTTGTATGCCAAAAACGAATATAATCCCATAGAACTGGTTTAAATAAACTCATATTATAATGGTCTAAGTAATTCGGTAAATGAGTATGGTATGACGTTATTAAAGGGATATTTAACTTATTTGCATAGTGAACAGCCGATGAAGCCAATGAGATTGGATTCACAGCATGTACCACATCTGGCTTAAATTTCTTGAAAATAGACTTTACCTTTCGAGAAGGTAAACCCCATGGACGCGATCCATATAATGGAAATGTCACTGTTTCAAGCCCGTAAACTGGTACTCCTTTATAGTCGCTTATACCAAGATCCGGTGAAATAACAATAACTTCATGACCAATTTCTTTTAATTGAACAACAAAGTTTGCCAAGCGAGTGCAAATACCATCCGTCGCTGGGACAAAAGTTTCTGTTACGATTGCTATACGCATATTATCCTCCCACTACAAAGCCACTTAATCTTTTCCTACTCTGATTATACCCCTCGATTGTAAATTTAGAGCTAAATGAATGTAAAGTTTATGTAAATTTGTAAATTTACACACGTTTTCTTCTATTTTGAGCTTGTTTATCTTGGTTTTTCGACCCTTTTGTTTCAGTTGGATCAATTAATATTCTATTTTTTAATACTTTCTCTGTTAATGGAATATTCTCTTCTTTTAAGATAGCTGCTAAATCATTCGCTTCTTGTTGGTTTAATAACGAGATAACAATACCTTCTCGGTTCATTCGACCTGTCCGTCCTGATCTATGAATATACGTTCGGCTATCTTGGACACGGTTATAATGAATGACGTAAGGAACTTCTGAGATATCCATCCCTCTACTAGCAACATCGGTTGTTAGAAGATAAGTAACGTCATGATTTTTAAATGCTCGAATCGCATACTCACGTTCTTGTTTACTCGCATCACTATGTAAGACAACGACAGATACATTCTCATAGATTAACTTCGCTGCCACTTCTTCAATTTGATTAATCTGTTCGAAGAATACAATGGCTCGCATGTTATCCATCTGAGCTAAACGTTTCAGTTCATCCACTTTATAGCGATTATTAACCGTAATGAAATAATGTTGAATATGGCTAACTGATTCTTGCGAATCAATGCGGATGACTTTAATGTCATTATTCTCCGCTTTTCGATCATTGACAAATTCCTCTGTCATTGTCGCACTTGCATAAACTTTTTGAACATCACGCATCAGTGTTTGTTGAATTGATTCGATCGTTCTTTTATGTTCATCTTTAAATAAATAATCTGCTTCATCAAAAACAATGGTTTTTACTAGGTGAACTTTTATTTTTTTCGTCTTGCTTGTTAACTCGATAAAGCGTCCAGGTGTTGCAATAATAAGTTCTGGCTTATCTTTTAACTTATCGATTTGGCGTTTAATATTTGCACCACCGATGAGCGTTTGTGTTTTAATGCCTACAACTTTACCCCATTCGCGTGCCACTTCACCAATTTGCATCACTAATTCTTGTGATGGCGCTAGAATAATTGCTTGCAACGTTTTATTTGCTTCAATTTGATTCAATATAGGTAGTAAGTAAGCTAATGTCTTACCCGTACCCGTTGGGGATACAGCAATGACGTCGTTCCCCTCTGATGCTTCTTTAAATAATTGCTCTTGAACCGGTGTAGGTTCTTGAAATTCTTTCTCTTTCCAAAATTCTTGGAGTTCAGTTCTAAATGTATTAAGCATTATATGCTCCTTCTCTTATCTTCTATTTCTGTTCTTCAGTGTCAAAAGAAATATTCGCTGATTTACGTAGTAACTCCATTGTTTGTGCCACTTGTAAGCTTAGTTGTTTCCAATCTTCATAGCGCACTTTTTGGTGAATACTATCCGGATTATTAATCACTTCAGCAAAATTCAGTAACTCATCATACATATAATTCTCTGGTTTGTAATCAATCACATCTGCCTTTTGACCTTCTTGGTTTATTAACTCAACTTTACTAATGCGACTCACGTCGTGGATAATAATGGTCTCATCGTCTACATAAATTTCACTTGGCAGTTTTGAATGCACTGCTTTAGAGATAAATATCGATACTTGAAATTTATCATATGTGAATAAAATTGTACCGAAAATATCGACACCATTTTCCCCTTTTTGAGCGTTGTAGCGCACTGATTGAGGTAAACCAAATAAATCAAGGACGACATAAACTGGGTATACACCTAAATCCATTAATGCCCCACCTGAAAACTCAAGGTTGAAGACATTTGGTGCAATCTGGTGATTATCCATTGTTTCACGATATTGAACATATTTGGATGAGTATTGCCCAAAATTAAAGTTAGCCCCTAAAAACGGCTGCTTAGAAGCTTTTATCTTATTCTGAACTAACTGCTTCATTCGACGATAATTACGCGTATGAATATGCAAAGCACCTTCAAAAATGAAGACATTCATGCGTTTCGCTTCTTCATGTGCTTGATGCCATTCTTCAACACTTGAAAACATTGGCTTCTCAATGATGACATGCTTTCCAGCTTTTATCGCTTGCATTGCTTGTTCAAAATGCATGCTATTGGGACTTGCGATATAAATCAAATCAATTTCTGGATCAAATAAAATATTATTTAATTGGTCCGTATAGTAGTCTGTCTTGTAAATCGTCGCAATATCTTTTGCTCGGTAAGCACTTCGTGAATAGATTCCTTTAATCTTATATAGATTGGTCAGTTGACTAGCTTTAATAAATTGCTCTGTTATCCATGAAGTACCAATGGTTCCTACGTTTATCATTGAACTCCTCCTCTTATATTAACTGCTCTTCGTCAATGGCTTCTAAATAGGTCTGAATGGCTTGAGTAACTTCTGAAAGACTATTTTCTTCAAAAGGTGATTTTAAGTTAGCGAGTTTCACAATTTCTTGGAATGATTTCGTTCCACCTACACGACAAATGTTTAAGTAATCAGACCAGAAGCTATCGTCTTCTTTCACATGACTTCGCTCCCAGAACTGAAAGGCACATACTTGGGCTAATGTGTAATCAATATAGTAGAATGGTGAGTTGAAGATATGGCCTTGTCTAAACCATAATCCACCTTGCTCATAAAACTCATTGTCATCATATTCTTTCCAAGGAGTGTATTGTTTCTCTAATTCACGCCATTTTGAACGACGTTCTTCTGGTGTCATTGTTGGGTTTTCATACACTTCATGTTGGAAGTGATCTACTAAGACACCATAAGGTAAGAAGGTCACGGCTTCTGAAAGATGAGCGTATTTGTATTTTTCTACTTTGTCACCGAAAAACTCATCCATATATGGCCATGCGATAAATTCCATACTCATCGAATGGATTTCACAACTTTCATGCGTTGGCCAAATTAACTCAGGTTCATTAATCCAACGTGAACGATAGAGTTGGAAAGCATGCCCAGCCTCGTGTGTTAATACATCCACGTCTCCTGAAGTCCCATTAAAATTAGCAAAAATAAAGGGAGCATTGAAGTTCGGGATATGAGTACAATACCCTCCACTTTGCTTACCTGACTTAGTTAATAAGTCCATTAAATCATGTTTAACCATAAAGTCGAAAAAGTCCGCAGTTTCAGGTGACATATCTGAATACATCTTTTCAGCTTTTTGAATCAACTCATACGCAGTCCCAATGGGTTTCGCATTTCCTGTTGGAAAGCTTAAGTTTAGATCGTAATATTTTAACTCATCTAACTCTAAACGTTTCGCTTGGCGGTCATAAATATATGTTGATAATGGCACAATTTGTTCCAAGACTTCACGACGGAATACTTCAACATCCGAACGTGTATAGTCTAGGCGGTTCATTCTCGCATAGCCCATCTCCACAAAATCTTTAAAGCCAAGACTGGTTGCCATCTCATGACGGACTTTGACTAATTCATCGTAAATGCGATCAAAATCAGCTAAGTTCTCTTGGAAAAAGTTTGCATATAATTCAGAAGTCGCTTTTCGTTCCTGACGGTCAGTTGACTGCATGAATGGTGTCAAACCAGATAAGTTATAAGTTTCTCCCTTATAATCAATTTCCGCTGATGCGATGAGTGAATCATATTCTGAGACTAATTTATTCTCTTGTTGTAATAAAGGTATAATAGTTGGGTCAAATACTTTTAGAGAGTTCTCAATAATATCAAAAAATGGTGCTGCAATTTCTTGTTTTAATTCAGATAGAAAAGGTGAGTTTAAAATTGCACGATAATAATCAGTTTCCCATTCTGAAATAATTGGTAGCTGTTCATTCCAAAAATCACTTTCTTTTTTATAAAAAGCATCTTTTGTATTAATAGAGAAACGAATTTCTGCTAACTCTGATTGCGTATTTATTTCATTTTGTAATGCTTGTATCTCATGAATGCCTTCTAAGGCTTCCTTGACAGAATTAGCATTTTTAATTTGGTCAATATTTTCTTGGTAGTCTTTTTTGAAAATATCTAGGTCTGGTCGATTATAATTAAATTCGTTAAATTTCATACACACACGTCCTTCATTTACTGTAATGCTATTATACCACAGGTTCAGTTATAAGCTTGTTATTTTGGGATAGTTCTAGTGAATTATTTTTTATAAGGGATTAAAAAAGACAACACAAAATAAAAAAGTTAACTGCATTTTAATAGTCAATTTATTAGCAAAACCTTGACTTTGTCGTGTATAATAGTATGTTGACAATAATAGAGAAATATAACCAATTAATAGGAGGTGTCTTTATGCATCAAGATTCAACTAACGAAGGAACCCCTAATGAAAAAAAGACGACTAAAAATCGCAGTGAAGTTTTATATAACATTGAGCAAAAACTAAAACTCTTACCTGATTTACCAGGATGTTATTTAATGCGAAACGCGAACGATACCATTATATATGTAGGTAAAGCTAAGAATTTACGTAATCGTGTGCGTTCTTACTTTAGGGGTGCTCATGATGCTAAGACAACAAAATTAGTATCTGAAATCGATCATTTTGAAACAATTATAACTAACAGTGATAAAGAAGCGCTGATTCTTGAGATTAATCTTATTCAAGAATATAAGCCAATTTATAACATTCGACTCAAAGACTCAACAATGTATCCTTATCTAAAAATTACTAAAGAAGAAGATCCTCAATTAATTATTACGAATGAAGTGAAAAAAGATGGGGGAACTTACTTTGGTCCCTTTCCAAATGTTTATGCCGCAACTAGTACCCAACAATTATTGCACCGAGCATATCCTTTAAGAAGATGTGCTAAAAACGAAAAGCGTGCCTGCTTTTACTATCACCTTGGCCAATGTATTGGACCTTGTGATCATAAAGTAGAACAAGCGGAATATGATGCTCAGATTGAGAATATCAAAAAATTCTTTGCAGGCAACGTCGACAGTATTAAAAATGACTTACGTTCAAAAATGGACACTGCTGCAGAAAAATTAGACTTTGAACAAGCAGCGGATTACCGTGATCAAATTAGTTATATCGAAAAAACAATTGAACGCCAAGTCATTATGAGTCAGGACTATGACAATATGGATGTCTTTGGTTACACCCTTGATCGTGGTTGGTTATCGATTCAAACCTTTATGTTGAGACAAGGTTCGATTCTTAAACGTAAAGCCGCCATCTTCCCTAGCTATAATAATCCAGAAGAAGAAGTCACGACTTATATTGCGCGATTCTATAAAGAAGAATCACAACTCATGCCTAAAGCGGTACTCGTTCCAAGTGATGTTGATAATCATTTATTAAATGAATATCTTGAAGTTCCAGTATCGACACCCCTTCGTGGGAAAAAACGTAGCTTATTAGAACTTTGCGAAAAAAATAGTCGCATTGCTTTGGATGAAAAATTCAGATTAATAGAGATGAGCGAAAGAAAAACTTTAGGTGCCATTGACGAATTATCAGATGCTTTAAATATTCCGCAAGCAAACTATATCGAATCGTTTGACCATTCTAATATCCAAGGATCAAACGCAGTATCAGGTATGGTTGTTTACCGCGACGGGAAGCCTGAGAAAAAGAACTACCGTAAATTCAAAATTAAAACTGTCGAAGGTGCCAATGAGTTCGCATCAACTCAAGAAGTCATTCGTAGACGTTACACAAGACTGCTACGCGAAGAGAAACAATTACCTGACTTAATCCTAATGGATGGTGGGAAAATTCAAATTAGAGCAGCTAGAGATGTGTTGGAGAATGAATTAGGCATCACAATTCCGGTTGCTGGTATGGTAAAAGATGACAAACATAAAACTGCTGCCTTAATGGACGGTTATAGTGAGGAAATAATTCCTTTAGAACCAACAAGCCAAGTCTTCCACTTCCTACAAAGAGTCCAAGATGAAGTCCATCGCTATGCGATTAGCTATCATAGAAATGTCCGTTCGAAATCTCAGTTTGGATCAATCTTAGATAGTATTGAAGGTGTTGGACCGAAGACCCGCACAAAATTATTAAAGCACTTTAAAAACTTACAAAGAATGAAAGAAGCAGACATTGAAGAGTACCGTCATATCGGTGTTCCTCAACCGACTGCAGAACGTATTATAGAAACACTGAATGATGAAGAAAAACTTCAGAGTAAGTAATACTGTTTTGGTTTAACTTTGTCTAGTTGTGTCCCTGAGATTTTCTCAGGCATCATTTTTCACGAATTTCATCCCTGAATATTTCTCAGGGATGGTAAGGTGCCTTGAGAGTTTCTCAGGCATCATTTTTCACGAATTGGATCCCTGAATATTTCTCAAGGATGGTAAGGTGCCTTGTGAGTTTCTCAAGCATCGTTTTTCACGAATTGGATCCCTGAAAAATTCTCAGGGATGGTAAGGTGCCTTGAGAATTTCTCAAGGAAATATTTTCATTGCAAACTAAAAAATCCTCACCTAGCAAAGTCATAATAGACTCTGCCGGGTGAGGATTTTGTTTTTATGTTAATAGAAAACCATTACTGGTGTACCGTAATCAACGTTATTGTAAATTACTTCAACTGCGCCTAGAGGAGTGTTAATACAGCCAAGTGAACCACTTAATTGATAAACATTTCCACCAAATGATCCTTGCCAAGATGCATCATGAATTCCTTGAGCTTTATCGTCAAAGCGAATCCAGTAATTAACTGGCGTAGAATATTCTACTTTTGAGAATGGGTTGTAACCAACTAAGTTTGTATCAGTTAACATCTCAATAACAGCATTTGCTCCTGGTACGGTCTCAGCACCAATCTTACCTGAAACCATTGGCGTTTCAAGAATAAGTTGACCATCAACATATAAGAACATATATTGATTACTTAAATCGATTTCGACGTAAGTTGATCCAATATCATTTGCAGCACCAGCAATACCACCAGAACTGTAATAGATTGGTTCACGACTAACATCGTTACCTGCATGAATGTCACTAATTAACGCTTCTGCTTCTGCATCAGTGTCAATTGACCAACCTAGGATTCCAGGTGGCACAGTGACTTCACCTTGTAAAGTACTATTGAAAGTACGGTCTTTGTAGAATGTTGAATATTCCTCGTTAAGAGTACTTAAATATGCTTTCACAGATTCAGCATCGATAATTAATTCATTTGAAGAATCAAAATAAATCCAGTTTTCAATTTCATCTTGTGGAATTGTTACTTCTTCTCCAGCAATTTCATAAGTGATATTCACTGATGATACGGATTCAATTTCATCCATCACTGATGTAATTTCTTCACTTACTTCAGTTATTTCTGGTTGAGCATATGCTTCTTCCAAATCAATGGTATAATTCTCGTTTTGAATCCCTTCAACAATTGCTGATTCAAGACGACTAGGATCGATTTGGTTTCCAGCAGACCCTTCAACTACATAATAACCTTCAGTTTCGTCATAATCTACACCTGCATCTGTCGCCGCTTCACGTTCTTCATTAGAAAGACCTTGGGCTGACAAGCTATTAATTATTTCTTCTTCACTGAAGTTAATTTGCTCTTCTAAACCTTGATTGTACTCTTTATCTTCAAAGAAGCCATTGACCCAAGTCGTTGGATCTTGTGATAAGTATGACGCTTCTAATTCTGACTCAGTTTTATATTCAGGTTCTAGTTCACCTAGTTTCAAACGAGCAACTTCTTGCCCATCTTCTTCAAGAACAAATTCTTTGTCATTCAAATCTTCAATAACTTTCGCCTGTGCTTCGCTTAATGTTAAATTACTCACATCAACTGTTCCAAAAGTGGAATTCGCTGAAAATTTCTCAGAGTAAAACCCAACACCTGCAAAATATACAACTCCCATAATAAGCACAGTTGAAACGATAATTAATAATGTCTTTTTCATTACTTACCTACCTCTCTAAAGTTTCGCAATTATAGAGTAACATATTTGAAATGATTTGTGTTGATAATTCACACATTATTCAAAAAATCATTTGAGTACTTGTCCTTAATAAAAACTTAACCTTTTCTTATTGTTAAAAAAGTTAACGTTCGGGATTTTCCCCTCGAATATTAGGTTTATTCCTAAAATATTTTCTTGTAAAATCAAATTGATTTATATGAGATAAAATTATTATATGCAAAAAAAGCACCTAAATGCACAAGACATTTAGACGCTTAAAATTTAAAATTACATGTTAGCTAAAGTTTCTAAAATCAGTTTGTTCACAACTTGTGGATTAGCTTTACCACGAGTTTGTTTCATAATTTGTCCAACAAAGAATCCTAAAGCACGATCTTTACCGTTCTTGTAGTCTTCAACTGATCCAGGGTTAGCAGCAATTACTTCGTCAATGAGTGGTTGTAATTTAGCTGGGTCACTAAGTTGAGCCATTCCTTGTTCTTCAACAACTTTATTTGCGTCGCCACCTTTTTCAACAAGGTGTTTGAATAATTTCTTAGCAATTTTACTTGAAATTGTTCCATCAGCAATTAAGTTAATCATTTGTGCTAAGTTTACTGGTGTTAATTCAGTATCTTCTAAAGCGATTTGTTCTTTATTTAAGTGAGCTGAAACTTCACCCATTAACCAGTTAGATACTTGTTTAGGATCTGCACCTTCTTCAATTGTATTATCAAAGAAATCTGACATTACTTTTGTCTGAGTAAGAACCATCGCGTCATATTCTGGTAATTCGTATTCATTAACATAACGTAGACGTCTTTGGTCTGGCATTTCTGGTAATGATTCTTTCACTTCCGCAATCCACTCTTCTGTAATGTAAATTGGCGGAACATCTGGTTCTGGGAAGTAACGGTAATCTGCCGCTCCTTCTTTCGTACGCATTAAGATTGTGTCACCTGTTGTCTCATCATAACGACGTGTTTCTTGCTCAATCACGCCACCACTTCTTAATACATTTGCTTGGCGCACTTCTTCGTGTTCAAGACCTTTACGTACATATGTAAAACTGTTTAAGTTTTTAAGCTCAGTTTTTGTACCAAATTCTTCTTGGCCAAATGGGCGAAGCGAGATATTTGCGTCACAACGTAGTGATCCTTCTTCCATACGAACATCAGAAACTTCAGTAAATAAGATTTTCTCACGAACAGCTTCTAAGTAAGCATACGCTTCTGCTGGTGAATGCATATCTGCCTCAGAAACAATCTCGATTAATGGTGTACCTTGACGGTTTAAGTCAACGTAAGAGAAACCATCTGTTCCGTGAGTGTTTTTACCTGCATCCTCTTCTAAATGGACACGGTTGATACGAATACGACGGCGTTCACCTTCAACTTCGATATCAATATATCCGTTTGTTCCAATCGGTTGTGCATCTTGTGTAATTTGGTAGGCAGCTGGGTTATCGGGGTAGAAATAGTTTTTACGGTCAAAACTCATTTCACGCGCAATTTCACAGTTTAAAGCTAGTGCTGCTTTCATACCGTAATCTACAGCACCTTTATTTAATACTGGTAAGACACCTGGATATCCCCAGTCTTTTTCATTCGTGTTACTATTCGGTTCTGCACCAAAATGAGCTGGTGAAGTACTAAATATTTTCGAGTCAGTCTTTAACTCTACGTGGATTTCTAATCCAATGACAGTTTCAAAATTCATTATATCACCCTCCTAAAATTCCGGTACTTGGTTAACGTAATCATGATTTTTCTCAAAATCATAAGCAACTTGGTAAAGTGTTGATTCATTCATATGTTTACCAATTAATTGTAAGCCAATAGGCATTCCGTTACTATCAAAGCCTGCTGGAACTGACATTGCTGGTAGTCCTGCTAAATTGACAGGAACTGTTAATAAGTCCGATACATACATTTCAACTGGGTCCTCAATACGGCCACCAATCTTGAAGGCAGTACTTGTTGTAACAGGTCCCATAATTAAGTCATATTCGCTAAAGACTTTAATAAAGTCATCAATAATTAATGTTCTAACTTGAGCGGCTTTCTTAAAGTATTTATCAAATGCTCCTGAACTTAAACTGTAAGTTCCTAACATAATACGACGTTTAACCTCGTCACCAAAACCTTCACTACGAGATTGAACATAGATATCTTCAAGTGTTTTCGCAGATTCTGAACGGTAACCATAACGGATTCCGTCAAAACGTTGTAAGTTTGATGATGCTTCTGCAGAAGAAAGGATATAGTAAACATTAATTCCGTAAGGTGTATGTGGTAATGATACTTCGTCAACGATTGCACCTTGAGAAATAAAGTATTCTTTTGCTTTACTAATTGCATCACGAATCTCTTCATTAACTGCTTCAGATTGGTATTCTTTAGGAATCGCAATACGCATGCCTTCAATTGATTGACCAAGTTTTGATCTGTAATCTAATTCAGTATCAGGACGGCTTGTTCCATCAAGTTTATCGAAGCCTGCAATTGCTTCTAATACTAATGCATTGTCTTCAACAGTCGTTGTCATTGGTCCAATTTGGTCTAAACTTGAACCAAAGGCAATCGCGCCGTAACGAGAGACAGAACCGTATGAAGGTTTCATTCCTACAATCCCTGTAAAGGCTGCAGGGTTACGAACACTCCCCCCAGTATCTGTACCAAGACTTGCGGGAACTTGACGAGCAGCAACAGCAGATGATGATCCACCTGATGATCCACCTGGTACACGTTCTAAATCCCAAGGGTTTCTAGAAGTTTTGAAGTAAGATGTCTCAGTTGATCCACCCATCGCAAATTCGTCTAAGTTTAATTTACCAATAATAATAGCTCCAGCTTCTTTTAACTTCTTAATGACTGTCGCATCATAAGTTGGGTTGAAGTTTTCTAACATTTTAGATGAAGCGGTTGTTGTTAAACCTTCAGTAACGATATTATCTTTAATCCCAATTGGCACACCGTTTAATAATGGTGCGTCTTCACCGTACCCTACTTCATCGGCAGCTTTCGCCGCTTCTAAAGCTGCTTCTTTATTTAAAGCTAAGAATGAATTTACTTTCTCATCAGTCTCTTCAATGTAAGCAAAGATTGCTTCCGTTAATTCAACCGCTGTAAAATCGCCATTTCTTAACCCTTCTTGGATTTCAATAATTGTTGTTGGATATTTACTCATATTAAACTTCCCCACTTTCTAAGATGGCTGGTACTTGAATAAAACCACCTTCAGATAATGGTGCGTTTTTAAGTAGTGCTTCTGTTTTATTGCGTTCAATGGCTTTGTCTTCACGTAATACATTGATTAATTGATTACCGTGATACGTTGGTTTAACTCCCTCAGTATCTACTTCTTGTAACTGTTCAACCATATCGATAATACGTCCAAATTCTGGGACAAAGTTATCTAATTCATCGTCTGTATAACTAAGTTTTGATAACTTAGCGACGTGTTTGATTTGATCTTGACTTAACATTCAATTCATCCTTCCTTATCAGTTTATTTTTTGAAAATATGACTTTGATATTGTGTCGCCCCTGCTGGTCGGCCTACGTAGGCTTCTACGCCAGCGTCAGATATGACTTTAATTTCAATGGCTACCCCTTCAGGTAAAGTTCTTTGCGAGACATCGGTAATATGTTGAGTCAACGCTGTAATTTCTGTTTGTTTATAGAACTGTGAAACAATTTCTACATTTAAGGAAGCCAATCCTCCGTCAATGTATAAAGCCTCTCCAGAGATACCATTTAAATTAGGGAAGAAATTAATAATTTCATTATTAAAATTATCAAAATATGCGTATTGATCGCTTTGGTCGCTCGCTTCGATGATTGGTAACGCAATACGATATTCATTGTTTTCTGTCCAGTCAGTCACAGAGTTTCCTTCTCGAGAAATACCATCTAATACATACGTTCCACCGACAACTTCATCGCTTGGAGCTGCTCGGTAAATACCAACGACGATTGGAACTGAACGTAATTCTTCTGTGTTTCTTAGACGCCCGACAATGATATTTGCGAATTGTCTACCACGTTCACGCATTTCACCCACTGAGATTTCTTGTTCGTGGATTACGCCATCAGCATCAGTATATTCATAAGTACTATTCATCGCAAGACCAAGAACAATTCCACCTAAAGCAAAGCCTTCTTCAGTCTCTACCATTAAGTTTTTCTCAGCTACTTGGGATAAATAAATCGGAGTTGATTGCACATTTGTCACGATTTGCTCGTTCTCTTCTGCGCCTTCTTCTGTAACATCTTCTGGGTCATCAGCTGGATCAACGGATTCATCTGAGGCCAGTGATTCCTCTAAACTTGATTGAGTTTCTGCATCTCCTTCCGGTAAGGCTGGATTCAAGCCTTCTGGATTGGTTGCTGACTCTCTTGCTAACCAACTCGTCATCGTTGCTTCATCTATAATTTGCCCTTCTTGCATAAAATACTGTTCAGTTGGAAAGACTTGTTTACTTATGCGAAGTAATCCTTCCTCAAATGCACGAATATTCGCTGCAGAACTTAAATTATTGTTTGAGCTCGCTGATGCACCAATTTGGTATTGACCATCGATTATTACTGCACGATAAAAATCGCTTGATAATTGATTGGTCGTCGTTTGAACCGTTACTTCATCTGGATTAGTTGGCTCATCCTCTTGTGCTTGGGACCTTACTTGCGTCACGCCTCCTGCTAGCATTAAGCAAGCAAGTAGTATAGATACATTCATTCTTATCTTTTTATTCATGTAATTACTCGCTCTCTTTTAATTTTTCTAGAAAAGTTTCTTCGTCCATGATTGCAATTCCAAGGTCTTGTGCTTTTGTCAATTTACTTCCGGCTGATTCACCAGCAACTAAGTAATTTGTATTTTTTGATACACTTCCAGTCACTTTCGCTCCGAGGTTTTCCAATCTTTTTTTGGCTTCCCCACGCGTTAAAGTTTCCATCGAACCTGTAAGGACAACGGTTTGATTTGCAAAGAAGTTATCCTTCAGATCAATCTCCTCAGGCACAACACCTAAGTAGTCTGTGTTGACTCCCGCTTCTTGTAATCTTTGAATCAGTTCGTTCGATTCTTCCATGTCAAAATATTCAACAATCGCTTGACTAATCATGGGTCCGATGCCATCAATGGTCTCAATATCTTCCGTCGATGCTTGCTGAATCGCTTCAATCTTTCTGAATTTTTCAGAAATTAAACGAGCAGCTTTTGATCCGACATGGCGGATACCTAAACCAAAGAGTAATCTTTCTAAAGAGTTACTCTTTGATTCTTCAATCGCATCTTGATATTTTGTTGCGGATTTTTCTTTTGTATTTGGAAGTGTTAAGAAATCTTCTTGCTCTAATGTGTATAAGTCACTTGGATCCGAAACCAATGCTTGATTGATTAAGTGTTCCATAATCTTATCACCTAAACCAGTAATGTTCATCGCATTTCTTGAACTGAAATGAATCATCTTCGCTAACTTCTGCGCTGGACATAAAGGATTCACACATCTTAGGGCAACTTCTTCATTCAACCGTACTAATTCAGCGTCACAGCGTGGACACGTAGTTGGTATCGGTAATGGTTGCGAGTCTTCTGGGCGTTGACTCATAACAACACTCACGATTTCTGGGATAATATCTCCTGCCTTATGAATCTCTACGGTATCTCCAATGCGAACGTCTAAAGCTTCGATTAAATCCACATTATGTAAGGAAGCTCTTTGAACAGTCGAACCAGCTAATTGAACCGGGTCCATCACGGCCGTTGGTGTAACAACGCCCGTTCTTCCCACTGTCCACTCAACTTCATTCAGTTTAGTTTCCGCTATATCTGCTTTGAATTTATAAGCGATCGCCCATCTTGGGGCTTTGACGGTATAACCAAGTTGTTGCTGTAGGGCAACGTCATTGACTTTAATAACGATACCATCAATTTCATATGGTAAATCATGGCGTTCTTCTTCAATTTGATGAATAAAATCCATCACTTCAGTTTGATTTTTGCATAATTTTCGTAATGGGTTTGTTCTAAATCCTAAAAATTGTAATTGCTCGAATAATTCTGCTTGTGACTCTACATCAAAATCATCATTGTATAAAGCACTATATAAGAACATATTCAATCGACGTTTTGATACGGCTTTTGGATCAATTTGTCTTAACCCACCAGCGGCAGCATTACGTGGATTGGCGAATGGTACTTCACCTGTTTCTTCGCGTTCGTCATTCAGTTGCTTAAACACATCTTTTGGCATATAAGCCTCACCACGTACTTCAACGGATACGGGCTCTTTCAACTTCAGTGGTAATGAACGAATGGTGCGAAGGTTTGTCGTAATATCTTCTCCAACCGTTCCATCTCCACGAGTTGCACCTCTAACGAAGGCGCCATTTTCATATGTTAAAGCAATCGCTAAACCGTCGATTTTGCATTCGACCATAAATTCAACTTCTTGCTCGGTTTGGTTTTGTACGCGTTGAATAAATGCTCCAACTTCTTCCTCGTTGAAGGCATTCCCCAAACTATACATTGCTTCGGCGTGTTCAACTTTCGTAAAACCTTCTAATAATTGGTCCCCAATTCTTTGAGTCGGAGAATCAGATGTAATCCATTCTGGATGTGCTTTTTCAAGGTTTTCCAGTTCATTATACATTTGGTCGTATTCTGCATCCGTGATATTTGGTTTGTCTAGCACATAATAATTATATGCGTGATGATTCAGCTCACTTTTTAGCTGCTCGAGTCTTTCTTTTGCCTGTTCTAAATCTTTCGATTGAACCATTTATACCATCACTCCTAAAAAGCCATTTACGTTAATAGCAGTCTTCATTTCTTCGTCAAGTATATCATTCTTTACTGTTTCTATCAGTAAAAACATTCACTCTCTACTCCACTTTGCTTATTGGAGCAAAGGATGCTAGTAATTCTTTAATGCCTTGTGAATCGAAGGCAATACTTAGTAAAGCATTACTTCCAGAACCTTTAACATTAACGACAGTTCCAACTCCCCAAGTACGGTGATCTACTTTATCACCAACTGTATAATTTGTATCTGAATTGTTTGTGACTTTTTTCTTCAATGCTCCAGTTGAACCGCCTTTTGGACGCTGACTTAATAGAACATTTCTAGCCGCTTGGCTTGATCGTTTTCGCCCTTGCTGTCTGGTATTTTGAGAACGGATGACCGTTTGGAAAGATTGACCGACATGCTCAATCAAACTTTGGTCTATCTCAGATACGAATCGACTTGGGGCATTATGTTGATATCTACCATATAATAGTCGGCTTCTAGCTGCTGTTAGGTATAGTTGCTCTTCGGCACGTGTCATTCCAACATATGCGAGTCGTCTCTCTTCCTCTAACTCATCATCGCTTTCTGACGCACGACTTAATGGGAATAAGCCTTCTTCCATACCAACAATGAATACGTAAGGGAATTCTAGTCCTTTAGCTGCATGCATCGTCATTAAGGTAATTTGGTCTACGGTTTCTTCTTCCGACGTATCTGAAACAAGTGATAATTCTGTTAAGAATAAAGTTAAACGAATTCTTGGAGCCTGTGTATCAAGTGGTTCTTCTGTTGCTCCATCTTCTTCATCAGCAAAGTCAGGGTCGGTTTCGATAATATCTTCCAAGTCCATTTGGTCAAACTCTTTTGTAACTGACGCGAACTCGTCTAAGTTTTCTAGACGATTCGTTGCCTCTAAAGTCCCTTCTTCTTGAAGACTTTGCTTGTAATCTGATTGTTCCCAAACTTCTGCGACTAATTCACTTAAAGTTAAGTATTCTGCCTGTTGTCTTAAGCGTTTGATCATATCACTGAAGCGAACAAATTTAGTTTGTAAACTTGCAGATAAATTTGAATTTCCTAGTTGGTCAATAGCTTCAAACCAACCTAAGTTTAAACTTTCAGCAAATTCAGCTAATTTAGCAATACTTGTAGGTCCGATTCCTCGTTTTGGCACATTAACAATACGGTTAAAGCTTAAGTTATCCGCTAAATTATCAATCAGTCTTAAGTACGCTAACGTATCTTGAATTTCTTTACGTGAGTAGAATTTCAAGCCTCCAACAATCTTATACGGTAAGTTAGCTTTTAACAATTGGTCCTCTAAGTTACGTGATTGAGCTTGCGTACGGTAAAGAATGGCGTATTCACTATTCGAACGTTTTTGATCCTCTTTCGTTTCAAAGATTTGTTGAATAACATATCTTGCTTCTTCTGAGTCAGATTCCGCTAAGTAGAATTTAACCTTATTCCCCTGTGCTTTGTCACTCCAAAGTTTTTTGTCTTTACGGTTGATATTTTTTTCAATTACGCTGTTGGCTGCATTTAGTATCGATTGAGTTGAACGGTAATTTTGCTCTAATAAAATCACTTTGGCATCTGGATAATCTTTCTCAAAGTTCATAATATTTTCCATATTTGCTCCACGCCAACCATAAATACTTTGATCAGCATCCCCAACAACACAAATGTTTTTCAGTAAATCCGCTAATGTCTTCACCAATAAGTACTGAGTCTCATTCGTATCCTGGTACTCATCGACGTGAATATATTGAAATTTATTTTGATAGAACAGACGGACATCTTCATTTTCTTGAAGTAGTTTAACAGTTAATAATATTAAATCATTAAAGTCCATCGCATTACTTGTTTTTAGTTTTTGTTGATATAACTTGTAGACATTCGATTGAATATTGCCTAAGTAATCAGTGTTCTCAGCTGCAAAAGCATCAGGCATTTGCCCTTCGTTTTTTGCTGCATCAATCACCCAAAGCATTTCTTTGTAGTTGAATCGTTTGCTATCAAGATTTAATTCTTTTAGCACGCGTTTCATTAATGTTTGTTGCTCACCTTGGTCAATAATCGAAAAGTTTTGTGTATATCCAATTTGAGTGGCTTCTCGACGTAAAATACGTGCACACATCGAGTGAAAAGTGGATACCCAAATTGATGATGCTTCAGGTCCAACTAGTTTCTCAACACGTTCTTTCATCTCATTGGCTGCTTTATTTGTAAAGGTAATCGCCAACACATTCCAAGGTTTTATTTTTTTCTCTTCTAATAAATAAGCAATCCGATGGGTTAATACGCTGGTCTTTCCACTCCCAGCTCCAGCAGCAATTAGTACTGGCCCATCGGTTGTATATACAGCTTCTTGTTGTTTATTATTCAATCGGTTAATACTTTCGATTAACGATGACATATTATGACCTCCAATTTATCTAGTAGGTTGTTCACTCTAAAAAATCATACATAGTAGATTATATCAAAAATCAGTGTATAGTCCTAACAAACATTTGATGATTTTTCTGTGACTGATAGGACTCAACTTTGTCACAAACAATCTAATATTTTTATCGCTTTCATTAAAAAAATACCTCCTTGAGTTTATGGCTCAAGAAGGACATTTAATTTTCTATTCAGTTAATTCTGTAATTTGTATTTGGCGTTCACACTCTGATAATGAATCTCCTGTTACAATGACTTGTCCAATCAAACGTTTAGAGTCATTATTTATTGGATTAAACAAAGCAAAGCCCCAATCTGTTCTTAACATAAGTTGTGTTAAGAGATTCTCTTCATTCAAGACGGTTGCCGGTAAAGCAATCGCTGCTCTACTCTTAAGATGCAATGTTGGTAAAGGCAAGCCTAAAATAGCTCTCGCTGCTGCCTCATAATGAGAAATACTCATAGATCCAATCGTAAACATAGCTTCATCCGATAAACCGATACTTGCTTCGTTTATATAAACAACTCCTGCTGAAGTGATTAACATCTTCAACGTCAATGAACCAACTAAATTTAATAATTCCGCTAATAATTGCGCTAAACGGTTCATCTCAAGTTCTACCGGTTTAGATATTTGTGCTGGGAAACGCACTTGTCTTCCAAGCAGATCTCCTTGTTCACGCACTTCAAATATAGGATAAATTAAAATTTCACCACGTTCGTTACGAATAACTGTCACGCTGGCTTTTTTCTCAGTTGGAATCCATGCCTCTAAAATACATGTGGTCGCTTCTAGTTTTGCACTTGCTTCATCATAATCCTCTTCACCATACAAGATAATATGCTCATTCGCATTATCAACATGCCGTTGAGTTGATTTTAAAATACACGGGAATCCAATATATTCAACTGCTTCTTTTAAATCTGTTAAATTAGTAACCATAGAGAATGGCGCAACCAAACACTTGTTAGAATCTAAATAGGCCTTCTCGATCAGTCGGTCTGTCGTAATGGCAATTAAATCCTCTGATAAAGTTAAATCCGTTTGTGCTGCCAATAATTGAAATTCTCTATTCGATAGAATACCCATTTCAACCGTTACGACATCTACCCGTTCACTAAAATAATTTAAGACTTGCTCATTATATGATTCGGTAACTGTTTGCCACGTCGCAAATTGTCTCACTGGATTATTCTCAGATGTTACCAAACTAGCAACTCGGTAACCTAATTTACCTGCTGCTTGAGCCAAGACAGCTGCAGAAATTGATGAGCCAATAATTCCTAATGTCTCACCTGGATAATGTCTTTGCGCCATCCTGTCTACTCCCTTCAATATTGTATATTTAAATGCACCTATAATAATAACACATCACACAATTTCTAGCACTGATAAATTAGTATTTTTCTAATTAGATTGGTTGATCATATTGATTCAATTCATAAGTTTCAATCATTTCGATAATCTTGTCGGCATAAGTAGGATCAGTTGCGTACCCGGATTCTTGTAATCCATTGGCTTGTTCTACATAGTTATCACCGTTGAGAACCGCTTGATAAAACGTTGGGTCCCAAGAGGTACCCTCATTGATTAGAATGGCATGGCCTTCCATCGAAGCTTCCCAACTCGGATAAACTTTAAATCGGTCGGTAATTTCAACCCATTCATCATCAAAATATTCTAACGTTTGAAAATCTACGCCATCTGGATCAGTGGCGTCCGTTTTGACACCGTAAAGATTATTATACTCTGCCCCAAGCTGACTCCGGCCAAAATCACTTTCTAAAGCTGCTTGAGCCATTGAAACACTGGCTAAGACACCATATTGTCTTTGAAGTCTTTGTGAAATTGGTACAATCGATTCGATAAAGCCGATTCGTTGTTCATAATCAACTTCACGTTGCATCAATTCACCGTGCCTTTGGTTTGCCGTATCAACCCATCGATAAATAACTATCCCACTTAATAAAGTAAAAATTACAAAAAAGATAGATAATATCCCAATCTTTTGTAGAAAATCGGTTTTAAATCGATTCCATGCTTGTTTGTAATTTGTTTTGCGTTTTTTACGTCGAGTGGGACGTTTTTTAAATTTAAATAATTTTCTCTTCTTCTTTTTGGCCATAATGCCTCACTTTTATTCGCTTTCTTGTAACTTCTCACTTTCATCCACAAACCATTGTAAAAGTTTTACCTCGTCATGTCCAATTTGTTGGCGAATAATTCCCGGTAATCTCAATTCAATAATATCATTATAACCCCATAAATTATAATCAACAATCAATTGTAGAATAACCATGTTTGATTTTCTTACACTTTCTTCCGTGTTCTCATCACTCTGATGCCATTCTAAGCGTGCAATCCCATTATTAACCCATTTTTTGGCGATTTGGTATTTTAAGAAATTATACTCTTTGACTGGATTGTTCACAACTTCTGGCATGATTTCTGTGGTTCTTACAACCTTTTGCACAAGCATCCATTCATAATCTGTGAATAATGTCGATAAAATTTGAACATTATCGTATTTAAGACCTTGTTCACCTTTCTTCCAACGATCCCAACTTTGTGGGGAGATACCTAGTTTTTCAGTGTAAAATGCTTTCTCACTCATATACTTTTCACGAATAACCTGAACTACGATTTGAATTAATGCTGGATTCATAATATCACCCTTTACGTGTATTTTTAATTGTATTATACACCCTATACGTGATATATCCAAATGATTTATAGACAAATTTATAATATTTGATACTATTAGGTTTAGAAAAAATCGAAAGGATTCATTGATGGAAGAGAACAAATCATTTAAAGATAGATTGTCGCTCGGTTGGCGAGCAAGAAAAAGTGCTGTCTCAGTTTCTTTAATTATTATCGTATACTCAGTCTTTAATTTAGGACATGCAACTTTGGCCGCTCTATCAGCAGTGTTTGCCATACGTGAGAATATGACAGACACTTATAAATATGCAAAATACCGTATCTTTGGTAACACCATTGGCGTGTTAATTGCTACAACTTTAATTTTTTTAAGACGGAATTTTCCTATACTGAATAATGATATTTATACTTCAGTTTCTGGAGGTTTAGGAGTCCTATTAGTGCTTAATTTTTGCACTTTATTTGGTAATAAGCAAAGTGTTATTAATTCGACGGCAACATTTTTAGTTGTATACTTAGGTACACCTGAAGACACTTGGCTTGTTTATAGTATTAGCCGGATTTTAGATACAGTGTTTGGAACGGGTGTTGCCATTGCTGTGAACCGAACCCTTCCAAACCGTAAACAAGATTCTTAAGACTTGATAACAATACAAAACCGCCTAGGCGTTATCTATATCAGATAATACCTAGGCGGTTTTTAGTATTTAATTAACGGTAATAGTATCTTCCGTCTGATTCATCGAAGAACCATTCAGCTGGTCTAGTTTCTCCAGTTGTTTCGTCATAAACTGTTTCTTCAGGTAAGTTCACGTAAGATCCGATGTTATCAACATATTGATTTGAGTAAGTTCTTCCATCTTCTCCTACTGTACCTGTTTCTGGTGACGATTCATCAACAACATTCACTTGAGATTGAGCCGCTTCTTCAGCAGCTAATGACTCTGCTTCTGCTTGGGCTTGTGCTTCCGCTTCTTCCTCTGCTTGAGCAGCCGCTTCTTCTTCGGCTACTTCTTCTGGTGTTTGCCCAGTTTCAAAGTAAGTCACAATGTCAGAAATAGAAGTTGAAATGGCTGGGACAACCTCTTCAGCACTCGTGAAGTTAGAAGTTAGAATGACAGTAATATAGTAAGTGTCTTCTAATTCAACAATTCCTGCATAGTTTTGTTGTGCAGTGTTTGTATCTGCTGATGCAATTTCATAACGCGTTTGATATCCAGCAATTTGACCTTCAGGATATTTTGTTGTCACTGGCGTGTTTAATAACAATTCTTTAATTGTTGCATCTGCTTCTTCTGATACTAATTCATTGTTTGCTAATTTATTAAGTAATTGAGCAATATCTTGTGCGCTTGTTACTGCACCAGTCACTTGCCCTGATTCTTGCATTGTTAACATTTGTGTTACTCGTGTTGAGAAGTAATTTGATTCATTTAACCATAAGTTAAAGGCGTTTGGTCCACCTGTTTCTTGAATTAAATGATTCATCGCTGACACGTCATTTGCTTCAACGACTGCTGATAATAATTCTTGAATGGTAAATTCTGTACCTTCTTCAGCAGTGGCTACGATTCCTTCGTCATTTTCAGCTACTAAATCAGATGACACTACGACTGGATCTTCAAGTGTTAATTCACCGTCTTCAATCGCATTGAATGTAAAGCCTAAGACAAACCATGAAATTAATGCGTCTGCTTCAACGCTTTGGTCATCATAAACATATGGCACTTCAGCATCTTGCGGGTAAACAACTGCTGATACATCACCAATAGAAGTTAAGTTATCTGTAATCGTTGAGTTAAAGAATTCAGCTTGTTCTGTATCTAATGAAGTTGTCGGTACCTCATAGGAAATACTTTCACTTACACCTAATGATTCAGATTCAACGTTAAGGACTTGTTCTTGAGCATCTGTAGAAAGTACTGCTACAGAAGGATCGTTAAAGCTGATTGTTAGTATTTGGCCATCTTTAACTAATGAATAATCATCTTCTAGTTCTACTGTCTCTCCATTAGCATCAATAGTAAAGTTAAATGTTGTACTATCCACATTATCTAATGACTCATTGAATTCAAGTGCGACATTCGTTAATGGGTATTCATCTAAGTTTACTTCTTGATTCACAATAGATAATTGACCGTCAGCGTTACTTTCTTCTGATTCAGGTGACTCCGTTGATTCTTCAGTTTCACTTGTTGCAGCTGAATCTTCTGTTTCTGATTCAGAATCTTGTGTATCTTCAGAAGGTTCTTCCCCTTCAGATTCCTCAGTAACAGGCGCTTCCGTTACAGGTTCTTCAGGTGTATTTTGAACAACTTCTGTATCAGACGTCTGGAAATAATCTACAACTTGATTAATAATTCGTGGGCCATATAAAAAGGCTAAGAAAACAATAGCTACGGCAAGAACTAATTTAATAATTCCCCATAACACACGACTGAATCCTCCACTAGAACGACGCGGTGTTTCTTGTACTACGTCTTCATTACGTGTTTCTTCTTTTAATTCTGCTACTTCTTGTTTATTGAAGACATGCCCACAATAGGCACATTGATTTTTACTTCTTACGTTTCTACCACAATTTGGACACTGCATTAACTCTACCTCCTAGAAATGTTGTCATTCCTCTTGTGCTTTCTATTGTAGCATAGAATGTGTCAGTTTGTCAGTTACAAACTAGAGGATAAATTCTTTAAACTGTTGTCATTCCATATATATATTAGTTTTGTAACATTCTTCTAACAAGCAAATTATTTTTATTTCAAAATAAAAACTCCCAACGATTCTAAAGTCAATTAACTTAGAATTCATTGAAAGTTTTTTGGAAAATATTTTGTTATTAATCTACACCTTTAAGTGCTTCAACCATATCGATTTTTTTCAGTTTAAAGTGCATAGCCACCATGACTATTGCAGAGAATGCTAAGGATATGAAGAATGAAGCGATGTAACCGCCTATTGAAACACTTGGATGGAACAAGACGTCCATCATTTGCATTGTTTTTAATAAGTAAGTATTTAAGATCGTTCCGAGCACTAAACCAACTAAGCTACCTAAGACTGTTAGTACTAATACCTCGTTAAAGATATACATACTTACTTCTCGGTCATAGAATCCAAGTACTTTAATCGTAGATAATTCTCGGATTCGTTCAGCAACGTTAATATTTGTTAAGTTATACAGAACGACAAAGGCTAATGAAGCCGCTGAGATAATTAGAACTAATGTAATTAAATCTAAACTTCCCATTTGATCTGCGATACTTTCAGCAAGTGTATTCAAATCGACAGTCGTTAAGACATTATCATTGTCCATAATCGATTCTTCAGTTTCTTTTTGACTGACACCTTCTGTGTATTGAACTAAGTAAGCATTTTGACTTGGTTCTTCCTCAAAGATACTTTCATATTGTTCAGGATTTACATAGAGGTAGTGAGAAGCGTAGTTTTCTACAACTGTAAAATCTTCTACAGTAAACTCTTCAAAGTCTTCATTTTCTA
Source organism: Ruoffia tabacinasalis (assembly GCF_005864045.1). Classification (GTDB taxonomy): domain Bacteria; phylum Bacillota; class Bacilli; order Lactobacillales; family Aerococcaceae; genus Ruoffia; species Ruoffia tabacinasalis. Next base: position 29,903 of record NZ_VBSP01000013.1, read on the forward strand.
AGGTAAATGAGTCGCTTTCTGATAAATTCAGTAACTCACCCATTCTTTCCGTGATAAATGGACCTTCATCTACGATGGCATTTGGAATTGGTTCCTGACCTCTTTCGCGTAATGTAACGTAGTCCGAGAATGATTCTAAATCACCTAGAGGAACTATTACAGTAACGGATTGTGTCTGACCATCTTCCAATTCTGCATCATACGTTTCAAGTAGCGCTGGCATATAGCCCTCTACGCCATCCATCTCTGTGAGTGTTTGATTCATGTCCTCAACTTCAGAATCTTCTAAAACGTCATTAAGGTATACCATGCCATCATATGTTTGGAGTTGATTAAACTGACCATCCACAACACCAGATATTGTATTACTAATCCCGAAACCTGTCACGATCAACATCGTACACCCTGCAACTCCGATAAGTGTCATCGAGTTACGTCCTTTGTATCTTAGTAGATTTCTCACTGTCATTTTGGTATTAAATGATAATCGATTCCAAATACTTGGTACACGTTCTAGTAATAATTTCTTACCTGATTTCGGTGGTTCCGGTTGTAGTAGATTAGCCGGTTGGGTACGCAACATTTTAAGTGGCGTATAGATTGCAGGGAATAAAGCTGTCGCCAAGGCTATCAGTGCTGCAAGAATATTCCATCCCCATAAGATTTCAATCTCAGGCGCATCGAAATAATACAACATATTATATGCATTTAAGATAACACCTGGAAAGACTGCATAACCGATGATTAACCCAACAACGATACCTAATATTCCGGCAATGCCGGCATAGACAACAAATTTCTGGATAATCGTTCCATTGTTATACCCTAGTTGTTTCATTGTTCCCATGTAATTCCTTTGTTCACTTGCCATACGTTTAATTGTTGTGAAAGTCACTAAGATAGCTATCGCAAAGAAAAACACTGGGAATATATTAGAGATGACATTTAGTTGTTCTGCATTATCATTTAAACTTTGATAGACACTTGAACTTCCACGTTTCTCCACTACATAGGTTGGCTCTTCTAAATCATTTAGAGATTCTTTAGCTTCAGCAATATCTGCTTCAGCCTGCTCTAAATCTTCTAAGGCATCTTCTTCTTCTGAGATAAATTCATAACGATTTAAGTTATACTCAGCGTCACCTTGCATCAATTCCATTCGACCAGCTAGAGCATCTTCACGACCTGTTTCAAGTTCTCTTTGCCCTGCAATAAGCGTATTGTATGACTCGTCGATCACCCGTTTACCATCGACAAGACTCGCTTGTCCTTCATTAAATTGTGAAATACCTTCATCTAAAGCTTGTCGACCTTCAGTGATAGCAGCATATGCTGTATCTAACTCACTTTGACCTGCCGCACTTTGAGCATTCAGCTCAGTCCAACCTTGGTTAATCGTACTTTGCGCTGCTTCTAATTGACTCAAACCAGCATAATATTCATTCCAACCAGCTGCTAATACAGAACTTTGTTCATCGAGTGTCGCTTGTCCCGTTTGCAACATATTCACTGCCTCAACTAATTGAGTCAATTCAGATTGAATTTGACCTAAGTCCAATTCCGGAGGTAGTTCATTTAAACCACCATCTTCGAGAAGTTGATCTAATTCAGCTTGCGCAGTCGTCAGAGCCGCTTCCGTTTGACTGAGCTGACTATTAAGCTCTTCAATTTGAGCTTCTAAAGAATTGAATCGTTCAATTTGTTGATTCAACTCTGCCAGTTCTGAGTTATTTTGTTGAAGTAAAGTGCTAAATTCATTAAATTCATTTCTTTGTGTTTGTATATCACTTTCAATTTGAATGGATTCCGCTTCAGTTAATTCTGGATTTTGTAATTGTGATTCTAATGCACTGATTGCTTGTGATAATTCAGCCATTTGTTGATTATAAGACTCATTCTGAGTTAACAATTCATCTCTTCGTGCAATAAGTCCCGAAATATCTCCAATATTATTGTATTCAGTTTGGAGTTGGTTTAATTCCGTTTCGATGTTTGTTAATTGCTGTTCTAATTCACGTATTTCAGCTATTTTATTAATTAGCTCATTGTCACTTCCAGAAGGGTTTTCTGGGAGTGTTTCTGTTTGAGTCTCTAACTCAGCTATTCGATTATTTAATAATTGTAGAACATCATCAATTGAAGTTGCTGGGCTCAATTCAGTCCCAACAAGTTGTTCTAGTAAAGTGATTTGTTCTGTCGAAAGTTTCAAATCAGCTAACGTTTGCTCTAGCTCTTCAACCTCACCTAATTCATTGACGATAGATGCGAGTTCTTGTAGATTTTCTCTTAAGATATCTCGTTCAATATTTAATGAATTAATCCAAGATACAATATCCGGATTTGTTCCGGTATCTGATTGCTCAAGAACTTGAAGGAAGCCGTTAATAACATCAATCTGATCTTCAATTGCAGCTAACAATTGCTCTGGTGGTATCTGATCGTTTGTAGCAAGACTTAATTGGTCTAGCAATTCTTGTCTTCCTGCAGCCAATTGACTATAACCGGCATCAAGTGCCGCTTGGCCTTCAACTAATTGTGAATAACCTGCTTGTGCTTGTGATGCTGCTTGATCTAACTGTACTTGTGCATCTGTTAATTGTGACTGAGCAGATGCGATTTCTTCATTAAAGGTCGCCAGTCCTTCTTCATATTGGGCCAAGCCTTCTTCATAAGTTTTTTCATTATAATTCAGTTGTACCCGTGCATCCGCAAGTTCTAACCGCCCTTGTTGATACTCTTTGATTCCATCATTCAGTTCTTCTTCTCCACTTTCGATGTCAGCAATCCCTTGATTAAGAGTTCTTTGGCCTTCAAATATTTCTTGATGACCCTCTGATAAAGTTGTTTGAGCTTCTTCTAAGGCTTCTCGAGCATCTTCTAAGGTTTGGTAACCATCAGCCACTTCAGTTTCCCCTTCATCGATGGAAGACGCAATTTCATCTTGCAGCTCCACAATTCGTACTTCAGGTCTACCTTCTAAGTCTTCTTCAAATGAAGCCACAGTCTGATCGACAATTTGATTATATTCTGGTGTATAGGCTTCGTATTCTCTCGCATCATCTACCCAATAATATGCTTCAGAGTATAAATCTCCACTCACTGCCTGATCGCTTATAATTCCAAAGACATTAGCCGATCCGCTTCGGGTCATTCTTTCTATATAAAGTGGATTACGAGCAAAGCCGACCACTTCGAACTCTTCCGTTTCCAATGTGAAACCGGCACTATCCGAATTATCTAGTGTGATTCGGTCACCAATTTGGATAGGTGAATCCATTTGTGCATTGAGCGTTTCTAGATATTTTGTATCGAGGACAATTTCATCCGTGTCTTCAACCATTCGTCCTTCAAAAACCTTAAAGAAAATTGTACTCTCATCACCATTGTAAGTGAATATCTTCGCATTCTCTTCACCAGGACTGACAATAGCATTAATGGACTGCATGGGTAAGATAGTGACACCATTCTGGTTATCTAACAAATCAATATCTGTCTCGTTAAGACCAACTGTCGATAATATATGTCCATCTGGCATATTATTCTCTTGATATACTTCTCGAGCAGTTCTTACCATGGATGGCCCTGCGGCCCGAATTCCAACAAAGAAAGAAACACCTAAGGCAATGATGGCAAATATTGAGATAAAGCGAGGAATCGATTCTTTTATTTCTCTTAAATTATCCTTCCATAAAGCAGAATTCATAGTATTCCCCCTTCTTAATACTAATTACCATTTTATTTCATCTACTTTTAGAGGCGTATCATTTATAACAATATCGTCTACTCTCCCGTTTCTAATCTTTATTACCCGATCTGCCATCTCTGAAATTGTTGTATTATGAGTAATAACAACAATGGTGGAATCGGTATTACGGCTTGTATCTTGCAATAATTTAAGAATTTGCTTACCTGTCTCGTAGTCTAATGCACCCGTAGGTTCATCGGCTAACAATAATTTTGGTTTGCTGGCAATAGCGCGAGCAATGGATACACGTTGTTGTTCTCCACCTGAAAGTTGAGCTGGAAAATTATCCGCTCGGTGGTCTAACCCACATTGCTTAAGAACATCCATCACATCCGCATCACTATTAGATATTTGAATCGATAACTCGACATTTTCTTTTGCGGTTAAATTAGGCACAAGATTATAGTTTTGGAAGACAAAGCCAATATTATTTCTACGAAATGTTGTTAATTCTTTGTCTGAATAATCACTAATATCATTATCAGCAATAATAACGTCACCTGATGTCGCTTTATCCATTCCACCTAATATATTTAAAGTTGTTGATTTACCGGCTCCTGAAGGACCTAATATTACGGCAAATTCGCCTGATTCGATTGTAAATGTTACACCATCATTTGCGCGAGTGACAACCTCACCGCTTTTATACTCTTTTACTACATCAATTAGTTCAATATACCTCATCTAATCTCACCTCTATTACTCATCTTCGCGATAAAAGACCAACACTTTGAGGTAACTACTTTCTTCATCTGGACTTGTTGGGAAGTCTTCTGGAAGATTGAATTGTTGGATTAAATAATAAGTTCCGTTCAACTCTTGCGTTGCCGCAACCATATCATCTCGGAAATCTTCTAAAGCATAACCACTATGGTTGGTACTTAATATCGTCATCCCATTTGGATTTGTTAATTTAAATAATTGTTTTGCTAAGTTTGAATAGTCTTCTTCGACTCTGAACATTTTCTTTTTAGTTCGAGCGAAGCTTGGAGGATCACTAACAATTAAATCAAATGTAATGTCATTTTTGGCTGCGTAATCTAAATAATTAAAGACATCCATCACACGAATCTCATGTTTAGAATCTTCAACTTTGATATCATTTAACGCAAACTGTTCTGTTGTTAATTCAATGCTGCGGTTGGCTACATCAACACTCACTGTATGGTCGCTTCCACCAACTGCTGCGGCAACCGAGAATGCCCCTGTATAACTAAAGATATTCAATACAGACATACCATTCGCTTGAGTCTTAATAAAATCACGCACGTCTCTTTGGTCTAAAAAGATTCCTGTCATCCAACTTTCACCTAAATGCACAGCATAGTTAAGATTATTCTCTTTAACGACTAATGGATCCGGTGCTTCGGCGCCACTGACTAATTGAATGGGTTCTAAATCATCTGTTTGGAAGCGGAGCGTCTCATAAACTCCCTTAACTTCAGGTAATAATTGTTTTATTGCTTCAAAGAACCAATGACGGTATTCATAAATCCCTTTAGAATACCAATTAATTTGAACGTAGTGGTCGTACCAATCAATGGTCACCCCACCAATTCCGTCCCCTTCACCGTTAAATAAACGGAAAGCAGTCGTTTCTGTACTATTAAAGAATGCTTCGCGTTCTTCAAAAGCTTCTTCTAAGACATAATAGACTAAACTGTCGTTCCAATATTCATCTTGATAAGTGGTAATTAACCAGCCAACACCTTTATTTTGGCGTCCAACTAACATTTTCCCTAAGAATTGATTGTCAAAATCATTTAAGATTACGACATCTCCTTCAATAAAGTGTTTCGCTTTATCTTCGTTTTGGAAATCCTTTGCTTTAACTAACTTTCCACCTTGTTTAATTCGCTTTGTCGCAAGTTCTCTTAATTTATATTCTGCCATTTTGAACACCTTATTCTTTCTCTTTTAATTTAATAACTGTGTGTCGTTGTCATAACGTTGATTCTCAGCGGTTAACACTGATTCCATCAAATATGAAAATTCACTCATTGTCATTTTATTCAATTCATTTATTTCTGGTATCTTTTCTTCTGATGGTGTCATGGATAATTCTAAACGATAATTAAAAGATTCGATATCTGCTGTTTTATTACTGAATATATTCAGCATAAATTGTTCATAAAGACCTGTTAATGTTGCGTTATAACTACCTACCTCAGGATTTATACTAATAGTTGCTTTGGTTAATTTATCTGTCACGTGATTTGTACTAATATTACTTTCCCACTGATAATCAGCTGGAAACTCTCGATTATCCAATCTTCTCGAAGATATTAAGTCATCTGTAATTTGTGAAGACAATGTCGACTGAAATGTTAGTCCTCGTGAGTTTTCAGTGATATTAAATTGTTGATTCGGAATAACATCATAAGAAATGTGTCGATCATCACTTTCGTTAATATCCACATTTAAACTATAATTCAAACTGAAACTGCCCGCATTTTGATAGAATCCACGTGGAATCTCAAGTCTTTCCATATCAATAATCGTGCTATCATTTAATTGATAGATATCATCCGTAGAGATATCCTCTATTTGAGATAAATCTGGAAAGTATAATAAATTATCGATTAACTCTTCATTCATATTAATCGAACCTAACTCATCTTGATTAATTGCAATGTAGTAATTATTGAATTCATTTAGTTGGTTTTGAACATTTTGAGGAAAATACGTTTGCTCAAAAAATCCCGTATCCGTTAATAAATTGATTGTATTAATGTAAGCTAAAGAAAATTCACGATAAGAAACGATGTCATAAGTTGAGACTGATTGTGTATTGTCTTGTCCATATTCATAAATATCAAACGTTAATCTTGCATCCCCACTGATAGAATCAGCAAGAATCTCACCTTCAGCAAGTAATTTGTTCGAATCAACATTCATATATCGCAAAGTGATTTTATATTTATCTGATGCTTCTAATTTATCTAATACTTGCTTAAAATCTTGATCAACTTCTTCTCGTATGGCGAGCTCTTCTTGCATTTCTTCATCTTCAGATGCTTGGGCAAACTGTATTGGATAATTAATGAATGAAATGAGACTCAGAGATAACAATAATTTCTTTAATTGACGCATAATTATTCGCTCCTGACCTTTTTACTCCGCTTCATATATTAGCATATTATTTCGAACTGAGTATGAATTTTATCTTCTTTATTATCAGCTACTACGCTTACATTAAAAAAGCATACACTTTTAGTTTTAGACACTAAAAATGTATGCATTTAAATCGCAAGAAACAATTAACTATCTTCTATCTTTATCGTCGTTATCGAAGGCATCTTTCACACCGTCTACCGCACCTTTGACAGTATCTTTAACGTCATCTAGTGCTTCTTTAGCTTTACCGCTATTTTTTTGTGCTTTTCCTTCTGTTTCACGTTTTTTATCGCCAGTTACTTTACCTGTAACTTCTTTTGTTTTTCCTACAACTTGATCTTTTTTATCTTCTGACATATTTTTCCCCTCCAAATTTTTATTATTTCTTTATCCTTATATTTTATTGAAAAAGCAGTGCTATTGTCAATTAATAGGCTTTTTCTCCGGTTATGACTATCATTATTTTGATAATAAAAGAAATAAAATAATGACGACAGTAATACTTGCTAAAAAGCCTTTCATGTTCTAAACTAAATTTAGTTAAAGGGGTGTATTATGAAAGTATTACTATATAGCGAAAACTTGAAACAAATTAATAAATCTGGCTTAGGTAAAGCCATTCAACACCAAAAAGAAGCTCTTTTTTTAAATAATATAGAATATACAACTGACATAAATGATACGTTTGATGTTCTTCATATTAATACGTATTTCCCAAAATCATATTATGTCGCATATAAGTTAGGGCATAGTGGCATCCCTGTCGTTTACCATGCTCACTCAACTGAGGAGGATTTTCGAAATTCATTCATCTTTTCTAACCAAGTCTCTCCATTGTTTAAACAATGGTTGATTCAAGCTTATCGTCAAGGTGATATACTCATCGCACCTACACCTTACGCAAAAAAGTTACTGGAATCATATGATATCGGTCGAGAAATTGTAAGTGTATCAAATGGGATTGATTTGCGCCGTTTCGATCACGTTGATAATGCCAGAGATGTGTTTCTTGAAGAGTTCAATTATGAACCTGATGACTTTATCGTTATGGGTATTGGTTTGTATTTGGAACGAAAAGGGATTCTGGATTTCGTGGAATTGGCCAAGCGTATGCCACATGTTCAATTTATTTGGTTTGGTTATACTGATCTAAAGCTTGTGCCTGACAATATTAAACAAGCGATTCAAACGGACTTACCAAATCTAAGATTCGCTGGTTATGTCCCTAATGATTCCATCATACTCGCTTTACAAGGATCTGATTTATTCTTATTCCCAACGATGGAAGAAACAGAAGGGATTCCTGCTTTAGAGGCCTGTGCAACAAAAGCAAACTTTATTGTTAGAGATATCCCAGTATTTGACGATTGGCTAGTTGACAAGAAACATGTCTATAAAGGAAGAGACATTGACGATTTCGAACGATTAATCGAACAATTTAGATTAAATGACTTGCCTCCTTTAGGCGAAGCCGCCTATGAGGTTGCTAAAGAGAGAAATCTCATCGAAATTGGCAAGCAATTAAAAGACGTCTACCAAAAAGCCATCGAAATTAAACTCGAGGAAGAAAAAAACTGAAGTAGATGAATGGCTTATTGCCGTTCATATACTTCAGTTTTTTATGCTTTCTTAATTAAATGTGTATCCAAGAATTTATCCAATTGCCCCTTATCTCTCGCTGTTTGCCCTTGAGAGATGTTTGTCGGGTTTAGATATAAACGCGCTTGCTCATTGTTATTTTCATCAAATGCAGCAACTGCCTCACCTTCATCTTCGTCGAACACTCGATCCACGTGATGATAAGTACTTTCTAATATCTCTTCGACATCCATTGCGATTGCATCGCGCAATACTTGATACATCTCAGCTTGTGCTTCAGGAATGTAGAATATATCTACTTTTACTAAGTCTTCTTGCTCAGTTTTTTTACCTTTTTGTCTTCTCTTTTTTGCCAACTCGCTTCCACAGACCTTTCTATCTTTTCTTATGGATTAAGTATTTATTCATAAATTCCATAGAATCATTTAAAAGAAGTTCCTCTAGTAAATTTATCACAGAAGAATCTTCATTTGTTCCAATTTGGTAGGTTGTCGATAACAATAAATCATGATCAGCATTGCCCATTGCGATATTGTAATGGGCTTCTTTCATCATACTTTCATCATTTAAGCTATCGCCAAATGCCATTGTATCTTCTTTTTTAATATTGTATTTTGTCTGTAATTTTCTTACAGCACTTCCTTTACCGCCATCTTTTGAGTATACATCTAGCCAACCGTCACCACTCGTTACCGAATCAATGTCTTCAAAACGTTCTTTCAAAATACGCGTCATTATTTTATTTCGATCAAGTGAGTGCGTTGAATAAATCGCGAGTTTAGTAGGCTTTTCTCCTTCCGGTAAATCTTCGAACTTTTCAATATAGGCTAAAGCATTATTATATTGAGAAATGTGTTCAAAGGCTTCGCCTTCGGTTTCTCTAAAGTAGGCTTGATTTCCAGTATTTACCATAATGTGGAAACCTTCAAATTCATCAACAAAGGATGCAATTTTATAGAGAGTCTCTCTATCCACAGTCGTTGTTGATAACTCTTCATTATTTTTTACTATAAAATTCCCATTATCACAAGCAAAGTATAAATCTTTTTGATCTTCTTGCGAGAAGTAGTCAATAATTTTGTGATAACTGTTCCCAGTTGCTATACAAACCAATACATCTCGGCCTTTCAGCGTATGAAGTGCGTGATTAAAACGTTCGACGTCGTAGCTTTTGTCTTTTCTCAACAGAGTTTCATCTAAGTCAATTACAATTAATTTTACAGTCATTATAAACTCCTTATAAGATGTCCATTTCGTATTAATAGTATCATATTTAGTCACTGGTTTTAAATAGATTTACTTCCAAAAACGTTGTAAACCTTTCCAACCAATGCTGACCTTCTTATTTTTCTAGAGTTTTATTAATGATAGCGCTAATGATTTGTCGTGCTTCTTCGCCTTCTGGCGTCGGGTACACGGGATAGATATGATTCATCTTCTCAGCAATATATAAATCGTGTTCAATATTATCTTCTTTTAAACGGTTCGCAAATTGAAGGATATCTGGATAAAAAACTTCATGCGTCCCAACAAATAACGTAATACGTGCTAAATCACGACCACTAATAAGCATTGGACTCACGAGTGGATCATCGATACGTCCCTCTTTTCCTACCCAATATTCACTTGCTAAATTCAACCCAATTTGACTGATCATCGGATCCAATGGCTCTAAATCTGGAATTTCTGGATTCTCGTTGGCAATATCTAGCCACGGTGATAAGGCGATGATTTCATCCGGTTGCTGGATACCTTCTTCCCTTAATGCATCTGCCAGACCTAAAGCCATACCTCCGCCAGAAGAATCCCCCATCAAGATAATTGGATTGTCATTCACATTCTCTTTAAGCATTTGCTTGTATAATGTTAAGACATATGGAACAGACTCTTTATAAGAGTATTTCGGTGTTTTTAAATATTGTGGGAATATTACTTGAGCATTCGTCTTCTTCACTACTGAACGTAAGAAGAAGTAGTGAGTTGGATAAGGCGTAAAGGCATAGCCACCACCATGTAAGTAAAATATTATGGGTTGCTTTTCCTTTTTCTTATTCCATGAAAAAACTTGCATGGGCCCATGATAGCTTTCTTCTACTTTATGCCCTACCATGATATCTGGTTTCTTTTGTGGTTTAGTATTCCACTCGATGAAGCCATCAATGCGGTTTTGATGTTCAAATAACTTTCGCTGTTCTTCTTTCATTCCATACACAAATAATCCTCGTTCAATTAACCAACTTGAAAGAGACCGATTTTTATATTTGGGAAACAGTTTAGTTGCTATTAGAATTCCACCCGCAACAGTGAGTCCTGCTATCGATATTTTTTTTAGTGTTGAATTTTTCTCCTGCAACCATGCTCCTCCTTTGAATTTTGTTCTTGTCTTATTATTGTATCAAAATGTTTGTTTATTGATAAATCTTATGATTATGTTTACTAATTTGACTATTTATGAGAAAATAATTAGACTATATCTAATTATTTTAATTTAGGAGGGCTTTAATGAAAGAAGCATTTAAATTTGCGTTCCCCCATACTATCCCAATTATGGCGGGCTATATCTTTTTAGGGATACCCTTTGGATTATTGGCTGTGAGTCAAGGTTTCTCACCATTATTTGCTATTTTAATGAGTGTAATTATATACTCAGGTGCGATTCAGTATGCTGCTATTGATGTGTTTTTAGCATCTTTTAATCCGATGAATGCAATCATACTTACGTTGATGGTAGGTGCTAGACATATCTTTTATGGTATTGCGATGCTTACAAAGTTTAGTAAACTAGATTCAAAAAAATACTATACCATCTTTGGTTTAACCGATGAGACTTTCTCGGTGCTTGTTTCTATTGATGTTCCTGAAAATCTCAGTCGAGATTGGGTGTATTTCTTCATTACTTTACTCAATCAAATGTATTGGGTTTCTGGAACCGTTATTGGCGTCCTCTTAGGAAGTATGATTACAATTAATCTTGAAGGGATTGATTTTGTTCTAACTGCACTATTTATTACTATCTTTGTTGATCAATGGTTAAATAGTTCTAGTAAAGTTCCTGCCCTTGTTGGAATCTTATCTGGTTTGCTTTGCTTAGTACTATTTGGTGCAAATAATTTTATGATTCCTGCGATGGTATTTATCCTTGGCTTCTTCTTATACCGCTTTAATAAGAAGGGGGTGGCTCGTCAATGACACAAACCCAACTTTGGATTACATTTGCTATAATTGCGGGTCTTACGATGCTGACCCGTTTTATAACTTTTATTATTTTTCCGGCCGGTTCTCAACCACCTAAGGCAATTATTTATTTAGGTTCTGTATTACCCACTGCTGCCATGGGCTTGATTATTGTATTCGCGTTGAGAAATACACCTGTCCTCACTTATCCTTATGCTATCCCTGAAGTGATTGCTTCTCTATCTATTGTCATTATTCATTATTGGAAACGAAATACAATCTTAAGTATTTTAGTTGGAACCGTTATTTATATGTTTCTTATACAAAGTGTCTTTTAACAAAAATAGACCTGACTTAGTTTTGGCTAAGTCAGGTCTATTACTTTTCTATATTACATTTCTTCAGGTGCTTCAACACCTAAGAGATTTAATGCGTCTTTAATCACAATCGTAACAGCTTTAACTAAAGCCATACGTGATTCTAATTGGTCATCATCGTTTAAGATACGCACATTTGCATAGTATTTATTGAATTGTTGAGCTAATTGGATAACATATTTAGCAACTAAAGAAGGTTCAAAGCGTTCAATGGCATTTTCTACGATACGTGAGTAGTCAGCGATTTTCTTAATAACTTCCCAACTGTATGCATCATTAAGATTTACAGTTGTGTCTTTTGAAATTTCTTTGTCGTATTTACGAATCATACTCATTGAACGTGCGTAAGTATATTGTACATAAGGACCTGTTTCTCCTTCAAATTGAACAATATCTTTTAAGTTAAAGTCAAAGTTATTCATACGGTCTGTTTTAAGATCGTGGAATACTACCGCTCCAACACCGACTTGATGAGCCACTTCTTCTTTATTCGCTAAATCAGGATTTTTCTCATTGATTTGTTCAGTTGCTAAAGTGATCGCATCATTCAATACTTGTTCTAGTAAGACAATTTTACCTTTACGTGTTGATAGTTTCTTACCGTTTAAAGTAATTAAACCAAATGGTACGTGAGTCATATCTTTATACCATTCATAACCTAATTTGTCTAAAACAGCTTTTAGTTGTTTAAAGTGAACACTTTGTTCATTCCCAACTACATAAACATTTTTAGCAAAGTTATAAGTGTTGTAACGGTAGATGGCTGCTGCTAAGTCACGCGTCACGTAAAGTGTGGCACCATCTGATTTTTTAATTAAGGCAGGTGGTAAGTTTTCTTCTTCAAGGTCAACGATGGTTGCACCTTGGTCAATTTTAGTTATTTTTTTACTTTCTAATTCTTCGATAACAGCTTGCATTTTATCATTATAGAAGGCTTCCCCATTGTATGAGTCGAATTCGATATTTAACATATCATATACTTTTTGGAATTCTTTTAATGATTCGTCTTTGAACCAAGTCCAAAGTTCGATCATTTCTTGATCGCCATCTTCTAATCGTTTGAATACCGCTCTGGCTTCGTCATCTAATTCTGGATTTTCTTCTGCTCTTTCATGGAACTCAACATATAGTTTAACAAGTTCATTGATAGGATCTTTTCTAACTTGTTCTTCATCGCCCCATTTTTCGTAAGCAACGATTAATTTACCAAATTGAGTACCCCAGTCACCTAAGTGGTTAATACGAATTGGGTTGTAACCCGTTTTCTCAGCTAAGTTAGCGATTGAATTACCGATAACTGTTGATCTTAAGTGTCCCATAGACATTGGTTTAGCAATATTAGGTGATGACATATCAATCGTCATTGCTTCGCCGTGACCAATATTTAAATCTCCATAGTCTTCGCCTTCATTTAGAACTTGTGTAACCAGTTCGTTAGCGACATTTTCACGTTTAAGAAAGACATTAATATAAGGACCTACAGCTTCAACGCTCTCGAAGTTATCCATACTTATTTGCTCAGCGATATCACTCGCAATTTGTTGAGGCGCTTTACGGAATACTCTAGCTAATGCGAAAGCAGGGAAAGCTAAATCCCCATGTTCGGTATTATTTGGTACTTCAATTAATTTGGTAATTTCTTCTTTGCTTAAATGCTCACCAACAATTGGTGTTAAAGCATCTACATATATTTGTTTGATATCCATTGTTTATATTCCTCCTATAATAAAACTCAAAATAAAACACCTCAAGAAAGACATAATTAAATGTCTCTCTAGAGGCGTTAACTTATACGCGGTACCACTCTAGTTCCATGAATCACTAACATTCATGCTCTTGTATTGATAACGAAGTTTCCTCCGAACTAGAGTATCTAGTTGTACGATGAAAGTGCGCTTCGATAGGTATCTCTGACTGGCTCTCAACATCCCAGCTTGCTGTATAGAGGTAAGTTATCTACTCTCTTTCAAGGGTTAACTGTCTCCTAAACCGCAATTATTCTACCAAAATATATGATGTTCGTCTACACTTTAATGCTTATTTGTTGATTTATTACGAGTAAAGACTAAATATGCCCCACTTAGTAATACTAAAACGCCTAAGAATAAAATTCCTTTTGTTGACGTTTCACCGGTATTTGGTAAGTCATCATCATTCTCTTCTAAACTTGATTCGACTGTCACTTCCACAGATTCTTCTTGTGAGATAGACGCTTGTTCTGCATTATACACAATACCGAATGTACCTAATTGTTGAGTTCTAAAGGTAATTCTTTGGTTATGTAATGCAAATGTTAAGTTTGAATTGTTGCTATCGTTTACACGAACCACTCGTAATTGCGAATTAACAGGACGTGTTGGAATCTTAATCTCGGCAATTCGAGTTAATTGAACTGCTTCGTTATTCTCATCCAATAAAGTAATTGTGTAAATATCCGCATCCGCATTCTCTAAAGTTGCTGCACTATCTAATGTTTCAACATGAATATTTGAAACTTTCATTGCGTCTTGTGGGTTTACCCAAACTTCTATACCTGTTTCAGCATCAATAAATTGTCTTGTCGCTTGAGATGCTTCTTCATCAATACTTGCTTGTTCAGCTGGTGTTAAGCTTTGAGACTCATCAACAATCACACTTGATGATTGTGACTGACTAGAAGACTCGCTACTTGATTCTTGTGAGCTTGACTCCTCAGAACTTGAAGATTCTTGAGCAGTGGCTCTTGGGCTAACGGTAATTGTTTCATTCGCTACAATCCCAAATTCACCCGATAATTCTTCAATTTCAAAACCTTCTGGTACACTGATGATTTCATATGGGTATGAACTAGCTTCTAAATTATCAACTGTAAATTCCCCATTATTATCTGTTGTATACGTTTCGTGATCGATTCTAATCTCAACGCCTGCGACAGGTTGATTATTATTATCTCTAATTTGAATTGTGACTGAACCAGTCTCTGGTAATTTTTCGATCCTTATCTCTGCTTCAAAAGCCGATCCTTCTTCAATTTCAATCGCTTGTTCTTCTGAATTATTATAGTAACCATTGGGCGTACTTGTTACAGAATAATTATAACGACCAGGCTCTAGACTTTCGAAATGAGCGATACCTTCAGCGTTCGTTGTTCCAGTTAAGCCACCAAAAGCAAGACTAGCACCTTCAACAGCATCCCCGTTTTGATCGACTACTTTAATATCAGCCGTTGATAATTCGATTTCTCTTTCAACGCTAATCGCTGCAGTTGTTATTTCTGATTCATTGACTGTCACTTCTCCACTTGCATTACCAATATATCCTTCTGGTAATTCTGAGATTGAATAAGTGTACGTATTGGGTTCAATATCCGAAATAGTTGCCGTTCCTTCTGTATTCGTTGTAATCGTTGTGTCATTGATTGAAATAACCGCTCCTTCTACTGGAGAATTATCTTGATCAGTTACATTAAAGATGACTGTTCCCGGTTGGACATTATGTTGAACTTGTAGAGTTCGAGCTTCTGTTGTTCCTTCAGCGATATAAACACTTTGAGAAGCGATATTATGTTCATAATTTTCTGGTAACTCATTAATAATATATTCGTACGTACCTTCTACCAGTTCATCAAATACAACTTGACCCTCGGCATTGGTTGTTTCTGTTTGATCTTCATTTAACTGTACTTGGGCACCAGACACAGCTTGGTCGTTTTGATCCATGACTGTAATCGTTAATTGTCCGGGTGCAAGTTCTCTTTCTACAGTAACAGTCTCTTCGATATTATTATTCGCTTCAATTATCACTGTCCCAGATACTTGACCAGTATAATTTTCTGGTAAGCTTGCTAAAGTATAGTTGTATGTTTGATCTGCGTTTAATCCTTCGATAATCACTTGTCCGTTTGAATTTGATGGATAAGTATTATCATTCAGTGTGATTTGAGCTCCATCAACTGGTTCGTTATTTTGATCCACGACACTAAATGTCACATTCCCAAATTGCTCAACTTCACTTAGATTAATTTCTTGTGTTGCTTCTTCATTGGCAACAATTGCTAGTTGACCTTCCGCCGGTGTTTCATATTGTTCTGGTAAATTTGTCACCGTATAGTTATAAGTACCCGGTCCAATGTCAGTAAATTCAGCTACACCACTTGGGTTTGTTGTGGCAGTTTCATTCCCTAATTGAATTTCAACATTTTCAACGGGTTGGCTAGCTTCATCAACCACTGTAAATACAGCACTACCAACCTGTTCTGCTTGCGCAATGACCAGTGTATCTTCAACTTGTTGGTCTGGATTAATTGTAATCGTTCTTACTTCAGCTTCTCCATCTAAGACATAACCTTCTGGTAAAGCCGTAACAGAGTATTCGTAAGATTGATTTGCTTCTAAATCTTCAAATATAGCATGTCCGCTACCATTTGTGATTGCAGTCTGCTCACCTAATGTAAGTTCTGCACCAATAATTGGTTGCTGTACATCATCAACAACATTAACTAATAATGAACCATAAGCTACTGATGTTGGTAAGGCAATTGCTTCTTCAGCAGGTGCAGATTCAACAACGTTTACACTTCCTGATACAGGTATTTCAAATCCTTCTGGAGCTAAAATTACATCATAAGAGTAACCGCCAACTGGTAAGGCTTCAGTTTCCACTCGGCCTGTTTCAGTTGTAGTATAAACACTGTCAGCGATTTGAATTTCCACCCCATTAATGGGTTCAAAAGCTTCATTTGTTACCACAAATTCAATGTTATTTGTATCGACATCTGCTGATAAAGTAATCGTTGCTTCAGTGTGAGTGGTTGGATCAACAACAACTGTTCCTGTCGTTTGTTCTAGGCTATATCCTTCAGGAACACTATTAATTGTGTAAGTCGATTCTCCTACGGGTACTTCTGAGAATACCGCTTGACCGTTAACATCTGTATAAATTTCACGATCATTCAATGTCATCGAAACATTAGAAACCGGCACTGATTCTTCATCTAGAACAGTTAAGGTTACTGTGTTTGCTTCTGGAGTTTCTGGAATACGTTCAACAGATATTTTAACGTTCGTCGTTTCTTGACTTACTACCGTAATTGGTTCTGTCGGCATTGTGATGCCTTCCATTGAATAAGCTTCCGGTACAGAAAGTACTTCTACTTGGACCTCTCCTGCTGGAACATTGTTAACTTGAAGGAGACCTTGCGCATTTGTTGTAAACTCTTCACCTTTTACACTAAGTACAGTGTTCGCTACTAATGAGCTATCACTACCAATAACTTGTACTATTAATGTACCCGTTTCTTCAGGTACTCCTTCACCTAGTGTTTCCGGTTCATCAGGATTCTCTGGAAGTGTTGCAATCGATTGCTGATCCGCTATCGTGACAACTAATTCAGTTTCATATTGGTTAGTTGTTTCGTTTAATAAATTATCTCCTAATTCTATCTTGAATGGCACATCTAATACAACAGTACCATCCCCCCATGGTATTAAATCACCGGTTTGGCTTAATTCTTTTAGAATTTCTTGATCAGTTGTTGTTGGATGGGTTTGTTCTACGCGTGCTGGAATTAATTCTTGTCCGTCACGTTGGAAATTACCGCCATCATACAATCTGAATTTATAATTACCTGGTGTTAACATCAATGGTTCAGTATTTGGTTCATTAGAACGATAACTATAGACGAGTGTCCCTTCACCTGTATCTGGATCAGTTTGAATTATGTCATAACTGATTTGAGTTTGTTCTGTCGGCTCACCGCCATACATTGCTAAATACACTTGAGCATCCACAGTAACTGGTGTGACTGCATTCTCCTGTGCATTGACTGGTTGTAAGCCTGCGAACAGACCCATAAAAGAAGACATAATCATGAATAAGGCTATTATATACTTTATCTTCTTCATCCTTCTTACCTCCTAAATATATTTGTAATAACTACATATTAAGTTTACCATAAAGCACTTTTATATAGGTTAAAGTACAAAAAATATCATAATTTAAAAGCAATCTTTCTCAGTTAATTCATTAATTATTCATAATTTAACACGCCTTTAAAAAAAGAACCGCATCTACTCTATAAGTAAATGCGGTTCGACTATATTATACTTAACTTGTAATTGTTTGTGCAATATCAAACGCTTGTAACATGTCTGGAGAAGCATCATCAACACTAACGGTATCAACAAGTGCCCCTTGAACGACAACACGGTCTATTAAGCCCGTATCACAAGTAATTAATGTTACACGGCCTTCTTCAGTAGGATAAGTAACTTCTACTGCAGTTGCTGGAACAGTATCTATATAATCTACTTGATAAACATAAATATTCTCTAAGTCAGTTAAGTAAATTGTTTGACCAATTTCAGCACGCATTAAAGGTTCAAATAACAATCCATCATTAATTGAGTGGTGACTTGCTAATGAATAGTTGGATACTCCCATCTCTTGATCAGGATAGAGCGTCCCTGCACCATAGAACATACCTTCATTTGATACACCTTTATAAATTGGTAAGTTCATTCCTAATTCAGGCATTGCGATTCCACCAATCGTAGGTAAATCACTTGGATTCACACCACTTGCTAAAACTTCTCGAGCATTTAAGGTATTAATATCTCCCCAATCATATGTTACGTCTACACTTTGGTTTGTCTCAATTTGTTCACGTGTTAAATTACCAACCGCGTTTTGAGTACTTCCTTGTTCAATTATGTAGTTTTTAATTGGATCTAAGGCTAGCAATCCAACTGCTACTAAAATTAAAAGGATACCAAAGAACATCCGTAACCCACCGCCACGCTTACGCTCTTTCTTTCTACTTCTTCTCGCTTCACGTCTTGTCTTGGGCTCTCTATTACTACTCATCTACTTACCTCCAAAAATTATATATTTTTTTAAAATCACATATCATATATCGAATTTATAATAGCACTTATTTGAATGATATTGTAGAAAAAAGCGCTAATTTAATAAAAAAGCAAACATTATTAGAAAAAAATTCATAACCATTGTTGTTTTAGTTTGATATTTTTTTTGTAATCTTTTATAATAGTGATAATAATTGTTCATAAGGGAGTAACTAGGGGAATTGTCCTCGTCAGTATCAACATCGATAAGTAGTAATTAAGCTACTGGTACTGTACTTAAATAGTGAGACTTATGCCACCTGTATCGCATCCGCTTTATAGTTGGTATAAGTCTCTTTTTTCAAGTAAACTAACTTATAACAAAAGAAATAGGAGGAATATTGTTAATGAAAGATTTTGTTGCCTATCGTGAATCGACAGATTCAATTGTCTCTAAGCTTGACAGTAACGTTTCACAAGGTTTGAGCTCTTCTGAGGCACAAGCGCGTATTGAAAAATACGGTGCGAACGAAATTCAAGCAGAAGAAAATCGAACACTTCTACAAAAATTCTTAGATCAGTTTAAAGACTTTATGATCATAGTATTATTAGTAGCAGCTGTCGTTGCAGGTTTTGTTGGGATTGCTGAAGGTGAAGGTATTGCCGACTCAATCATTATTTTAATCGTTGTTATTTTAAATGCAATTATGGGAGTTTTCCAAGAACAGCAAGCAGAAAATGCTATTGAATCCCTAAGGAGCATGGCTTCTCCTGAAGCTCATGTACGCCGTGACGGTTCAATGAACTCAGTTAAAAGTACTGAATTAGTACCTGGGGACATTATTACATTAGAAGCTGGGGACGTTGTTCCTGCCGATGTACGTTTAATTGAAGCAAACTCATTACAAATTGAAGAAGCTTCATTAACTGGTGAGTCAGTTCCAGTTGTTAAAAGTACTGACATAATCGATGAAGAAAACGTCGGTATCGGTGACCGTGAAAACATGGCCTTCTCAAGTACAAACGTAACTTATGGTCGTGGTTTAGGTATCGTTACTGGTACTGGTATGGATACTGAGGTTGGTCATATTGCTAACATGTTAGCAAACACTGAAGGCCAATTAACACCATTACAACGTGACCAAGAGCAATTAGGTAAAAACTTAACAATCGCAATCATTGTTATTGCAGTATTAACATTCATCGTCGGAATTACATTCCAAGACTTTGAAATTACTCATATGTTATTAGTTTCTATCTCATTAGCAGTTGCTGCTATTCCAGAAGGTTTACCTGCGATTTCAACAATTATCCTTTCGCAAGGTACAAAATCAATGGCAAATCGTAATGCGTTAGTTCGTACATTACCTGCTGTTGAAACTTTAGGTAGTACAGAAGTTATTGCATCGGATAAAACTGGTACATTAACAGTTAATAAAATGACGATTGAAAAAGTATTCTATGATGGCGAGCTTCATGATGCATCAGAAGAGATTGCTCATACTAATCCTTTATTACGTTCAATTACATTCGCTAACGATACTGAAATCGATGGTAAAGGTGAACTAATTGGTGACCCTACTGAAACGGCTATGATCAAATATGCGATTGAGCAAGGCTTCGATGTTAAAGATGCAGTAAGCTCTGAACCTCGTGTAAACGAAGTACCGTTCGATTCAGACCGTAAATTAATGTCAACAATCCACAAAATGGAAGACGGTCGTTATTTTATAGCTGTTAAAGGTGCTCCAGATCAATTAATCCAACGTGCAACTAAAATTGATAACAATGGGCAAGTTACAGATATTACTCAAGCAGATACTGATCATATACTTAAAGAGAACGAAAACATGGCTCGTGAAGCACTACGTGTATTAGCTGGTGCTTATAAGATTGTCGACACAGTTCCAGATACAATTAGTACTGAAACTGTTGAGCAAGATTTAATCTTTGCTGGACTTATTGGTATGATTGATCCTGAGCGTACTGAAGCTGGGGCAGCTATCCGCCGTGCTCGTGAAGCAGGAATCCGTACAGTTATGATTACTGGTGACCACGCCATTACAGCACAAGCAATCGCTGAACGTTTATCAATCTTAGATCCTAACGAACCTAACAACGAAGAGCATGTTCGTACTGGTGCTGAATTAGATAATATGACTGATGAAGAATTAGCTAAAGATGTTTCTAACTTCTCTGTATATGCTCGTGTATCACCTGAACATAAAGTTCGTATTATTAAAGCATGGCAAGCAAATGAACGTACTATCTCAATGACAGGTGACGGGGTTAATGATGCACCATCTCTTAAACAAGCAAACATTGGTGTTGGTATGGGTATCACTGGTACTGAAGTTGCTAAAGGTGCTTCAGACATGGTTCTTGCTGATGATAACTTCGAAACAATCGTTGTGGCTGTTGAAGAAGGACGTAAAGTATTCTCTAACATCCAAAAAGCTGTTCAATTCTTACTTTCAGCTAACTTAGGTGAGGTTTTAACTTTATTCGTTGCAACTTTATTCGGATGGACAATCTTAGAGCCAGTTCATATCTTATGGATTAACTTAGTAACTGACGTGTTCCCTGCTATTGCTTTAGGTATGGAGAAAGCTGAACCTCAAGCGATGAAACAAGCACCTCGTACTAAGAAAGATAGTTTCTTATCATTCGGTGTATTACCAAGTATTGCTTACCAAGGTGTACTTGAAGGCTTCCTTACTTTAGCTGTTTACTATATTGGTGAATACGTTCTAAAAGTAGAACATCAAACTGCTGAAACAATGGCATTCATTACACTTGGATTTATCCAACTATTCCACTCATATAACGTTAAATCAATCTTTGGTTCATTATTCAGTGGAAATCCGTTTGATAACAAATACTTAAACGGTGCCTTCATTCTTTCTGGTGCTTTATTACTTGGAGTAATCTTAATTCCTGGAATTAACACATACTTCTCGGTAACTATCCCTGGACCAACTGAATGGGCAATTTCTATCGGTGTAGCATTCAGTATTGTAATTATCGTTGAGATTGTAAAATGGATCTTCCGTTCTACAGGCTTAGCTGATAAATACCAAAAGAAAATTGCTGAATAATTAGTAATCAAATATTAAAGCCGTTGAGCGCTGCTCAACGGCTTTTTATATGTGTTTATAAAGTCAAAAAGAGCCTCCCTATGAGTAAGAATATCTCAAAGGTGGACTCCTTTTAATGCTTAATTATAATGCACTTCAACACTCTCATGTTTACATGTCGATACTTGTTGAAGTTCTTTTAATATTCCCTCAACTTTATCTTCTGGACAAAGTGTTAAAACGGTTGGACCTGCGCCACTTATAACTGTGGCATAGGCACCATTCTTCACTGCAATTTCTTTAATCTCAGGAAACTCTGCAATTAATGGTTGGCGGTATGGTTCATGAAATTTATCTTGCATCATCAACTCACCCATTGTTTTGTAGTCTTTTTTAACCATTGAAAGTAACATGACATTATTTAGAGCGTTTTGTTCGATGGCTGCCCCTTTTTCGTACGAATCTGGAATCGCTTCGCGGGCCACTTTCGTTGAAATCTCATAAGGAGGTATTGAAAGGATCAAACTAATCTTATCTAAGTTTAATTGATGATAAGCTAAGTAATCGTCTTGATAATATCCTACGAAAGCTCCTCCAGTGATACAAGGTCCGACGTTATCTGGGTGCCCTTCAATCTTAGATGCGAGTAAAATCTTATCATACGTTGATAATCCTAGTTGACAATAATGATCTGCTAACTCGATTCCAGCCACAATAGCACTCGATGAACTTCCCAATCCATGTGTGAGTGGAATTTCACTCGACATTTCAATAAATAAATCAGGCATCACCTTATTGTATTTCTTAGCAATATCAATGGCTATACTAGCGACGAAATTCGCTTCTCCATTAGGTAAATCACGTAATTCTTCATCAAGAAATTCAAATTCCCATTTGTCACTCTCAGTTGCTTTAATAGATAAATATTTATTCACTGCCACTCCCATTGTATCGAAGCCGAGCCCAAGATTGGCACTTGTTGCTGGTATCTTTAATGATACATTGTTCACACTATCCACTTCCAATTCTAATCTTTAATTACTACGTATACTGCCTCAACTTGATGACTGTTCTCTAATTGCTCTAAAGCATTCGCACTCATATCTTCGGTAATGATAACTAATTCATCTTCTTCAGCTATAACTTTATAATTTGCGTCTAATTGAACTTTTGTTTGCCCTTTTGTAAAGCGAATAAAGTATGACGCAGCTTCTCCAGCCAAGTCAATATTTGCATCTTCTTCAACAATTAAGTTTCCTACAAAGCCAAACTTAGCAATATTCATCACATCTGAAACTACGGCTGAAGCTGTCTCTAAACTTCCTGCACCTGGTCCATAGAACATTGTTTCACCAAAAGCATTTCCGTTGACATAAACCGCATTCGCTGCGTCATTTACTGTTGCAAGTTGATGATTATTTGGTAGTAATACAGGTTCAACACTGATTTGAACTTTGTCACCATGAAATTCACTCTTACCTAATAATTTCATTGTCAGCCCTGCTGCTTGAGCATATTCTAAATCTTCTACACTCACTTGACTTATCCCTCGAACTGGAATATCTTCAACGTTTAGGTTTTGTTTGTAAGCAATACGAGATAGTAAGGCAATCTTACGTCTTGCATCCAATCCTTCCACATCATTGGTTGGATCTTTTTCAGCATAGCCTTTTTCTTGGGCGTCTTTTAATGCTCTATCGTAAGACCAAGCGTCTTGTGTCATCTTTGTCAGAATATAATTTGTCGTTCCGTTTAAGATCCCCATTACGCGATTGATTTTGTTCGCTTGTAAACCATACGTTAACGCATTAATAATTGGAATTCCACCGGCACAGCTGGCTTCATAACCTAATTGCGCTTTATTTTCATCGCCAATTTTAGCTAATTCTTTAATATGAACTGCTAACATATCTTTATTTGCACTGACAACATGTATCCCTTTTGATAAGAATTTTTGGTGAAGACCAAAGGTAAAATCAATCCCACCCATCACTTCAACAACTAATTCTACATCACTATTCAATATATCATCGATATTTTCTGTAACTATCACATTTTGAAAATCCGCGTCATGCTGGTTATTAATCGTTTTAGCAAACACATGTGAAACTTCAATCGCTTCATTGGTAAACTGTTGGATCTCCACTTGATTCTCTTGAATCACCTTAATAACTCCACTTCCAACTGTACCCATACCTAAGATTGCAATCTTCATATTTAAATTCTCCTTAATTTATATTAGACCTGAATAATTCATAGTTTTACTAATAGTCTTTCCTAACATTGATTTAATAGTCTTTAAAGTAATCTGCTTCATCACCCATTAGGTGATGAAAAAAGACCCCCTTTCTGATATGGTTAATTCACCAC
>NZ_VBSP01000014.1 GCF_005864045.1 Ruoffia tabacinasalis
AGATTTGTTATCAAGCACTCGTAGGTGCTTTCACTTAGCTTGAGTCTAACCACTCGGAAACGTATTTCGTAATAATCCTTACTGCCTCGTTTTAAAAAATCAAACTTAGACGTGGTTGATAGGAACCGAAAAGATGGATCGTCTTTAATCGCTTTGGTTCGGGAGTAGGTCAACTTTAAAGAAACAATTGTATCGAATTCATCCGTATCTGGCACATCGGATTTGCGCAAAAATCCTTTGCGATTGACATCTTTACATCGAATGACGTATTTGTGTTGAAGGCGCTGAAGATGTTCAAACAGATTAAAGGAAGGATAGCCTCGATCACCTATAAAGATAACGGGCTGTGTCGGTTTTATCTTTTGGGCCATTTGGCAGAGACTTGAACGTTCATCTGTTTGACGTTTGTTCTGAAAATCCACATCAAGAAACTGTTTATTTAAGAGGTCATATAAAAAATTGACATGAATCACGTTGTAGCCATTGGCATTCCCACGTTTAAAGTGATTATCATGGGCTTTTACGTTCTGTGGTAAGGGCAAATCAGACCCATCATGGGCAAGCAATTGATAGCCTTTAAACCGTTTGGCTTTATCAAAAGATTGATTAAATAGGTCAAACACTGCTTTGAAAGCACTGGGTTTTAATTTTGCACGTGCTTGAACAAAAGCTGAAGCGGTGGGAGTTTCGACATGGTAGTTCCATTGTTCAAGTAATTCGCTGTTAAGGCTTTGAGCGCCGAATTTAATAATCGATTCAATAACAACCGACATGGGCAGTTTGCGTTTCCGAGTAAAATCAGCGGAAGGATAATAGACATGTTCTTCCCGATTTTGACAAACGGATTGAATCGCTGACTGTAGATATTGATACGTTATTTTTTGATAGTTATTCACATTAATTCCTCCTAAAAAATCTCTAATCAAGTGAGATTTTTTAGGTGTTTTTTGGGTTGTCAAGTATTTACGCTTAATTTTCAGGTCTTTTTTGAATAAGATTTGATAAAAAATGGCAGAAAAAAAGCCTATCGATTAATTCGACAGACTTTTTCTTAACTTAATGACATTGGTATATATATTGCTTTACCCATGCCAAATCGCTCTAAAGTTGCTATGCAAACTGCGATTGAAGATTTGAGAGAAAACTTACCTAAGGAAGCTTTAAAGTCCTTTACCTCAGATCGAGGAAAAGAATTTGCTTGTTATCCTGAGGTCGAAGCAGCAGGGATTGATTTTTATTTTGCCGATGCTTATAGTGCTTGGCAAAGAGGAACCAATGAGAACTCTAACGGTTTACTGCGTGATTTTTTTCCTAAGAAAACAGACCTCGCTAGAGTGATTTACCAAGAACTCAATCAAGCTTTGTGGTTAATGAATAATCGTCCTAGGAAATGCTTAGATTACCAAACACCCTTGGAAGTATTTTTACACGAACTCTTATTAATTGAGTAAATAAAAAATTGTCGCAATACTTATTGCAATTCAACATATTAAAAAGCTTGGATTACAAATGATAAGCCGTTTAGCGTGAAGTAAATCCCAACTAAATAAGCAACTGTCAGAATTGATGCGATTGGATTAAAGATTAATATGATTCCAATGATGATACTTATAATAGATAAAAACACAATTAACCAGAAATTTCTTTTACTATATTTTCTAATCGTTCTTGCTGATATCAAGGCAATGACTGAATCAATGATAAACCACACCGCAAATACGATTGGTAAAGCAATAAAACCGGCAGTGACGTTAAAGAATAAGAATACACCAATAATAATATCGATGATACCAATCACAATCATCCAATTATTCGTCATCCCTGTGTATTCTTTTAAGCGATTACGAATTATAATTTGCGCAATCCCCTTAAATGCTATCGCAAAAGCAAATAAATATATGACAAAACTGGCACTTCCAAGTGGGTTGTTAAATGCAAGTATCCCTAAAATAATATAAATAATTCCAACAATAAGTGACCACCAATTAAATCCATTCTCAGTTTTTGACAATGAAACCACCTCTTTCATTATAAATTATATAATTATTTTAACGTGAGATTTTTATAATATCAATTTATATACTTGATAAACCTGCACTTAAAAAGTAATAACTTCACCTTCTCAATTGAGCATTCTGACCTCCTCAGTTATAATAAATATATAAACGAGAGGGGAATTATTTATATGTCACAAATTTATTTTGCAAGCCCATTATTTAGTGAAATGGAATTAAATTATAACGCTCAATTAGTTAAACAAATTAGAGAAAAATATACAGAAAGCACTGTGTTCTTACCTCAAGAACAAGGTGATATTAATGATAAACAAAGTTATGCAGATTCAATGATGATTGCTAAAGCTGATACAGAGGCTGTGTTAAAAAGTGATTTAGTTGTTGCGATACTAGACGGGTTAGTCATTGACCCAGGTGTTGCTTCAGAAATTGGTGTTGCTTATCAAGCAGGAATACCTGTCATTGGCCTTCATTCTGACCAACGTCACCAGGGTGCGGATAACCAAGAAAAATTAGATGCACTGCAAGATGTTGCCGAATCTCAGTTTCCTTATGTTAATCTGTATACAGTTGGATTAATAAAATTAAACGGAGAAATCGTCAATACATCCCAAAAATTAATCGAACGTATTTCAAATTACTTATAAATGAAAGGAGCCTTTTATGTATAAAGAAGTTATCGGGGTTATCGATATTGGTTCCAACACGATTCGACTTGTGATATTCGGGTTGGATGAGCAATACAACTATATCGAAATCCAAAATATTAAAACACCTGCTCGTCTTTCGCAGTATCTAATTACAGATAAGGATGGTAAAAATCCTCAAATGGCTCAAGACGGTATTGATAAATTAATTGAAACTTTAATTAGTTTTAAAGCCGTAGCTGAATCGTTTAATGTGGCTCAAATCCTTCCTATGGCTACCGCAGCTGTGCGCCAATCTGTTAATAAAGCAAGTATCCTTGAACAAGTAAAAGAAGCCACTGGTTTGGATATTAATCTTGTTTCTGAAGAAGAGGAAGCGAGTTACGGTCAGTACGCTATCACTCATTCGACAGTCGTTAATGATGCGATTACGATCGATATTGGTGGTGGAAGTTGTGAGATTACTTATTACGAAGATAAAAACATGGTTCAATACCACAGTTTTCCTTTTGGGGCTGTGAGTTTAAGCAAGCAATTCTTCCAAGATAAAGACCACAATGATCCTAATGCCATCGAAGCAGTTCAAGAATATGTCCGCAAGCAGTTTAAACAGTTTGATTGGATAAAAAAAGCGAAACTACCTATTGTAGCAATTGGTGGGTCAGCCCGTAACATTGCTAATGTTCATCAACGTTTAGTTGATTATCAAATGGCCGGCGTTCACGGCTACTCTATGGATGAAGATGACATTGAAGAAACACTTAATTTATTTATATCAACGGATATTGATGATATGACTGACATTGAAGGTCTTAGTGCCGATCGTAGAGATTTGATTATTCCTGCTAATATTGTTTTTCTAGAACTTTTTAAAGTGGTTAAAGCCAAAACATTCCAACTGTCATCACAAGGTTTACGGGAAGGTATTATTCTCAAATACATTAATCAAACCTACAATTCTCCATTAGATAACCAACTGATTCGCGTCCGTTCGATTCGTCAAGTTGTCCGTGATTTTCCTATTAATACAGTCGGTTCTCAAATCATCGTCGACATTATTATTAGCTTATATCAACAACTTTGTATTCTCGGCTTATTGACGTACAGTTACGAAACTCAGGAAGAAATAGAGTTTGCAGCTTATATTTACCGTTTTGGTGGTTTTATTAGTCCAGAAGCTGATTCTCAGCATACATTCTATCTGCTTTCAAACATGAATTTAATGGGTTTTTCACATCCAAAACGATTACGACTTGCATTACTAGCAAGTTACCGTAACCGATCACTATTTAAGCAATATTTAACAAACTATGAGAATTGGTTAACAGATGATGAGATTAGTGACTTAGAAGTTTTAGGTGGCGTCTTAAAATTTAGTTCTGCTTTAAATGACTCAAAAACTGGTCCGATAGAAGATTTAAAACTATATCGCACTAAAGATAACAATTATAAACTTGACATCTATCACTCTGCTCCAGTGATTGCAGAAAAATACCGGAGTATGCGCCATGCCAAGCATTTTGAAAGAGCATTAGATGGAGATTTAGAAATCGAATTCATTCAAAAATAATTAGTCAATAATGGGAAAGGAGTATTTTGTGAATAAACAAACGAAAGATAATAAAATGGTGGATAGCGTCGTGAATCATGATTCTTCAAATCAAACGAATACATCAGAGACAACGATTAACTTAGATAATCCTAATTACTACTTTAACCGAGAATTAAGTTGGTTAGATTTTAATCGTCGTTGTATTGATGAAGCCTTTGATAAAGAGAATCCTTTACTTGAGCAATTAAAATTCTTAGCTATAGGCTCTTCAAACTTAGATGAGTTTGTCATGGTCCGCGTGGCTGGAGTTTATGATCAATTTTTAGCTGGAGTAAAAGTCGCTGAAAACAAAACTCAAATGACTCCTAAAGACTTATTACAAGGTATTAGTGAGAAGAACCACGATAATGTGGATATACAATATAAACGCTATAACGAAATAATTCCCAATTTGAACGCCTTGAATTATTCAATTAAAGGAATGAATGAATTAAATGAAGAAGAATTGGCTCAAGCAGAAAGATATTTTACAGACTTGATTCTTCCAACTTTATCACCATTGGGAGTCGATGCATATAAACCCTTCCCACACTTATCCAATAAGAGTTTGAATATTCTTGTTCAACTTGAAAAGAAAAAGGAAGAACTTACTGCAATCGTTCCTATTCCTTCATTATTAGATCGCTATACAACGCTTGAAGTGGGTCAGAAACGTACAATTATATTAACAGAAGATATTATCGTTCATTTCATCAGCGCTTTATTTGCTGGTTACACAATTAAGTACACTTACCCATTCCGTATTACGCGAAATGCAGACTTCGACATCATTGAAGACAGTGCCGCAGACTTACTCGCACTGATTGAAGATTATGTTAAAAGTAGAAAAAAAGGAATGGCTGTCCGTTTAGAAATCGATACACGTGGTGTAAAAACTTATAATTCAGAGCTTCATGCATTTTTACAAAATGTTCTTGAATTAGCTGACCAAGATATCTACTTGGTTGATGGTCCGCTTGATCTTACTTATCTGTTCTCACTTGTTGACCAAATTGGTGAGGAACACCCTGAGCAGTTATATAAACCATTTACACCGCATTTAAATCCAAAACATTTAGGTGAGAGCTTATTCGATGAGGCTGATAAAAAAGATATCTTCTTTAATCACCCATTCGACTCCTTCAAGCCGGTAATATCCTTTGTGGAACAAGCGGCAGAAGATGAGAATACGATTGCAATAAAACAAACGCTTTATCGTGTATCAAAAAATTCCCCCATTATTTCTGCTTTGAAAAAAGCCGCTGAGAATGGTAAAGAAGTGACTGTTTTTGGTTGAATTAAAAGCACGATTCGATGAACAAAATAACGTTTATTGGGCTCGTGAATTAGAAGAAGCTGGTTGTCACGTTCTATATGGTGTGAGCGAGTTGAAGACACATAGTAAAATCACGCTAATTATTCGTAAAGACGACAATAAGATTAAGAGATATATTCATCTAGGCACTGGAAATTATAATGACAAAACAGCAAAAACTTATACAGATATGGGAGTCATCTCTTCTCACGATGAATTAGCTAGTGATGCATCTAGTTTCTTTAACTACTTAAGTGGATATACAGAAAGACCGACTTATAAGCATCTTCACGTCTCTCCCTTTGAGATTCGTGATTCCTTAATTGATTACATTAATGAAGAGATTGATTATCAAAAACAATATGGCAATGGGCGTATTATTGCGAAAATGAATTCATTAACTGATAAACCTTTGATTCAAAAATTATATGAAGCAAGTCAAGCTGGTGTGAAAGTCGACTTAATCGTTCGAGGTATTTGTTGTTTGCGTCCAGGTATACCAGGTATTTCAGATAATATCCACGTACGCAGTATCGTTGGGCGATTCCTAGAACATAGTCGTGTTTATCACTTTAACCGTAATGGCAAAAAACACCTATTCCTATCTTCTGCAGATATGATGACACGTAATATGACAAAACGTGTTGAAATTGAGTTTCCAATTTTAGATCAAGATATCGAAGCGGAAGTACTTGATATTCTTGAATTGCAATTAGCAGATACAATGAAAGCGCGCGTCTTGCAATATGACGGAGACTATGTTCGTCCAGATCGAACTGCCACTCATTTAAATTCTCAAAATGAATTAATGAAACGTGCGAATGCTGCTACTGAAGCGATTCAGACAATGACAATTGAAAGTAAGAAAAAAGAGTATTGGTTTACACGTATTTTACGTCGCTTTAATAACTAATTTTCTTAAACGAAAAGTGTTGGTGAGAGTTATTTCGCTGGCACTTTTTTCTGTGTAAATAAAGCTTGATTAGGCTGAGTATAAGCTATTTTAAAGTGTTTAAAATAAATTCCGATAATAATCAAAGCTTTTTTTGAATTTTTGTATATTTATGGTTTATTTATTAAGTTTTTGTGTTAATATATCTGGTGGTGCCAAAAAGTATTAAGGGCACGAATGAGTATTCCAATGGGAGGAAAAAGAATGATAAATGTATCTAACGTCAGTTTACAATTCCCAGATCGTAAGCTTTTTGATGAAGTAAATATTACGTTTACGCCTGGAAACTGCTACGGAGTTATCGGTGCGAATGGGGCTGGAAAATCAACATTTCTTAAAATTTTATCTGGTGACGTTACACCAACTACCGGAAACGTTAGTATGGACCCAGAAGAACGTCTGGCTGTATTAAGCCAAAACCATTATGGCTTCGAAGACCATACGGTGATTGAAACTGTCATGATGGGTTATAAAGAATTATACGAAACAATGAAAGAAAAAGATGCTATATATATGAAGCCAGACTTCACAGATGAAGATGGTATTCGAGCAGGTGAATTAGAAGGACTATTCGCAGAAATGGGCGGATGGGAAGCTGAATCTGAAGCGAGTGATATGCTTCAAGGTTTAGGTATCGATACAAGCATGCATAATCAATTAATGCGTGAATTAAATGAAGCGGATAAAATCAAAGTTTTACTTGCTCAAGCATTATTCGGTAAACCAGATAACTTATTACTGGACGAGCCGACTAACGGTTTAGACGCGCAAGCCATTGACTGGTTGAGTGATTTCATTATGGACTTCCCTAACACAGTGATTGTTGTTTCCCATGACCGTCACTTCTTAAATACAGTTTGTACACACATGGCGGATGTAGACTTTGGTAAGATTAAACTATTCGTAGGTAACTATGATTTCTGGTTACAATCAAGCCAACTAGCTGCAAGAATGCAAGCTGACCAAAACGCGAAAAAAGAAGAGAAAATTAAAGAATTACAAGACTTTATCGCTCGTTTCTCTGCGAACGCATCTAAGTCTAAACAAGCGACATCACGTAAAAAAATGTTAGATAAAATCACTTTAGATGATATCCAACCTTCTTCACGTCGCTATCCATTTGTTGGCTTCTCACCCGAGCGTGAAATTGGTAATGACTTATTACGCGTTGAAGGTGTTTCAAAAACCATTGATGGAGAAAAAGTATTAGACAACATTACTTTTACACTTAGCCGTGAAGATAAAGTTGCCTTTTCAAGTCGTAACGACAACGCAACAACTGCCCTATTTGAAATTCTTATGGGGAACATGGAACCAGATACCGGAACAGTTGAATGGGGAGTAACAACTTCTCAAACTTACTTACCACGTAACTCTGGTGATGAATTTGATGGTGTTGAATTAACTATTGTCGATTGGTTAAGACAATACGCTTCAAAAGAAGAACAAGACAATACTTTCTTACGCAGTTTCTTAGGAAGAATGTTATTTAGTGGTGAAGATGTTATGAAACCAGTGAATGTATTATCTGGTGGTGAAAAAGTCCGTTGCCTACTTTCTAAGATGATGCTTTCTAAAGCAAACGTATTAGTCTTAGATCAACCGACAAATCACTTAGACTTAGAGTCAATCACTGCATTAAACGAAGGTTTAATTAAATTTAAAGGTGCCATTTTAATGGCTTCACATGACTTTGAAGTATTAAATACAACATGTAACCGAGTGATTGAAGTCACTTCAAACGGTTCATTTGATCGTATTAACTCTACATATGAAGAATATGTTAATGATCAAGATGTACAAAATCGTCTGGAAGCTTTATACAACGCCTAAAACAGATTAAAAGGAGACTTAATTAATATAATGGAAGTTTTTGATTTCGAAGATGTTCAAATGATCCCTAATAAAAGTATCGTACAAAGTCGTTCTGAGTGTGATACATCTATCAAGTTTGGTCCACGTGAATTTAAAATTCCGGTAGTACCTGCAAATATGCAAACAGTCATGAATGAAGAACTTGCAGTTTGGTTCGCTGAGAATGATTACTTTTATATTATGCACCGTTTTGACGAAGAAGGACGTATTCCATTCGTTAAAATGATGCACGAAAAAGGACTCTTCGCTTCAATAAGTGTTGGTATCAAAGACTATGAATATGACTTTGTTCGTCAACTTGCTGAAGAAAAAATTGTTCCTGAGTATATCACAATTGATGTTGCTCACGGTCATTCAGAATATGTTATCGATATGATTCGTTTTGTTAAAGAATACTTACCTGAGACTTTCCTAATTGCTGGTAATGTGGGTACACCTGAAGCTGTTCGTGAATTAGAAAACGCTGGTGCAGACGCTACTAAAGTCGGCGTTGGACCAGGTCGTGTATGTATTACTAAGTTAAAAACTGGTTTTGGTACAGGTGGATGGCAATTAGCTGCTGTTCGTGCTTGTGCGAAAGCTGCAACAAAACCAATTATTGCTGATGGTGGTATCCGTCACAATGGTGATATTGCTAAAGCTGTACGCTTCGGTGCTTCAATGGTAATGATTGGATCATTATTTGCAGCCCACGAAGAAAGCCCAGGTAAATCACGCGAAATCGATGGTAAAATGTACAAAGAATACTTCGGTAGTGCATCTGAACATCAAAAAGGTGAGCACAAAAACGTTGAAGGAAAAATCGAAATGATCCGTGCACGTGGAAAATTAATTGATACATTAGTAGAAATGCAACAAGACTTACAATCAGCCATCTCTTATGCAGGTGGTAACAAATTGGAAGCCATTCGTCACGTTGATTATGTTTTAGTTCGTAATACAATTTATAATGGTGACAGATAATTTCTTCGCCCTATAAACAAAAAAGGATGTTAGATGAGTTTCAAGACTCATTTAACATCCTTTTTGTATTAACTTATAACAGCAACAAAATTACCGTATTTATCAATATGTATATCACTGTAAAAGTGATGATTATTTTTACATACATGTGTCGTTAAACTATAAATAATTAATAAAGCCCTAAAGACATGATAAGCACTCGTTACAACCGAAAATTTGAGCTTTTGCGACGTCATCTTAGCATATGAACTAAGATGTCCTCTTCTGTATTCGTCGCCTGATTCTCTAGGATAATCGCCTCTTTGGGCACTCCTTATAACTTAATCGCTTTATTTACTCGACTGGCTAATAATGACGTGCCCCGGCTACCCCCGCCCCTAGAACCACTTGATAATCAAGATTCATATTGATAAAGTGCATTAAATTCAGCATTATAGTTATCAATTAAAGATTGATAATTAAGAGAGAGAAAACAATCCACCTACTTTTAATTTTTACTGCTACTTTATATACCTCATTATTTTAATATAAATATGCATTTTATATTAAAAATTCGTTCTTGACCCACTGACTCTCAAACTTGTCAACATCGCATTCTAAGTGTATACTTTTATCTTAATTACACTCACCAATTTATTATTTAACAATTTAAGAAACTATGGTTATAATAATATAAGATAAACTAAGAAAGAGAAGTGAAGTTAATGGGACGTAAATGGATGAATATCAGAGAAAAGAAAGCGAAACAAGACCAAGACACTTCCCGTGTCTATGCGAAATTTGGTATTGAAATCTATGCAGCAGCAAAATCAGGTGAACCTGATCCCGATTTAAACCAAAAACTAAAATTTGCGATTGAACGTGCAAAGACTTATGATGTACCTAAACATATTATCGATCGCGCTGTAGATAAAGCAAAAGGGTCAGATGATGAGCAATTCCAAGAATTACGTTACGAAGGCTTCGGTCCAAGTGGTTCAATGGTTATCGTAGATGCCTTAACGAATAATGTAAATCGTACTGCTGGAAATGTCCGCTCTTTATATGGTAAAAACGGCGGTAACATGGGTGTCAGTGGTTCAGTTAGTTATTTATTTGATAACACAGCTGTATTTGTAATTGCTAATCAAGATGCTGAAGAAATAATGATGGCTTTACTCGAAGCTGATGTTGACGTCCGTGACGTTCAACAAGAAGATGACCAAGTCGTTGTTTATGGTGAACCAACAGATTTCAGCCATATTAAAGACGCACTTGAAGCATTTGGAATTGATAAGTTCGAAGTTGCTGAATTAGAAATGCTTCCTAAATCAGAAGTATCACTTGGGGAAGATGATTTAGCTCAGTTTGAAAAACTCATTGATGCACTTGAAGATGACGAGGATGTTCAGAAGGTTTATCATAACGTAGATCTATAAGATAACTTTAATTAGAGAAGGAGATATTATGCCACTACCTGACTTTTCACTTATTCGAAGCAATGGTGATCCCTATCGATTGAATGATTACAATAATCACGTTTTATTGATTGTGAATACTGCCACACAATGTGTTCTCAATTCCCAATTCGAAGAGCTAGAAGCACTTTACCAAGAATTCAAAGAACAAGATTTTACCGTCATTGGCTTCCCGAGCAATCAATTTAAACAAGAAGATCAAACCAATAATTCTATGGCAGAAAGTTGTGAGATTAATTTTGGTGTGACGTTTCCATTGAATGAATTAGTGAATGTCAATGGAAAGAACGCTGAGCCTGTGTTCCAATGGTTAAAACAAGAAAAAGGCGGCTTACTTAACAATGATATTAAATGGAATTTCACAATTTTTTTAATTGACCGTCAAGGTAAGGTAGTAAAAAGATATCCACCAACAACTAAACCTATAAGTTTCAAAAAAGATATTCAAGAACTGTTATAAATATTTAAAAGGCCGTCTCAAACCTCTTCGTTTGGAACGGCCTTTCTCTATATCTTAATTTGGTTTTTTTGTTACTGATTTAACTTCATAACCACGCTTTTCAATAGCTTGAACTAAATTATCCACTCTATCTGTATTCACACTGATGACAATTCGAATTGAATTCTCAAGATGATAGTAAACAATCATATGAGTTAGGTTATTATCTGACTCAACTAAGGCATCACCAATTTCTTCAATCACACCTTCACGGTCTTTGTCTAACTCAACAACTATAGTCGTCCCAGGTTCGCGCGTTCCTGATATATCCACGAATGCATTAAAGATATCTTTGTCTGTAATGACTCCGACTAATCTTTCGTTCTCTAAGACAACTAAGACACCTAAATTATTCTCAGACATAATTGTTGCTGCATGGTCTAATAGTGTATCTGGATTCACCGAGAATAACTTTGTAGCCATAATATCTTCTGCAGTTGTTTTCTCTAATAAGTAGTTAATTTCGTTACGACTTAAACTGGTCGCGTTCGATGGTAAGTTACGATTAATTAAATCTTTCGTTACTAACCCAACGAGCTTATCATTTTTTAAAACTGGCAGACGATTAATATCATGTTTACGTAATAAATCTTGAGCCTCAGTCACAGAAGTCTGAGGTGTAATCGTAATTAATTCTGCTGTCATATAATCTTTTACGTACATTTTTATCCTCCTAAATATGCTTTTTGAACTTCATCACTTGCTAATAACTCTTCACCAGATCCAGATAAAACAACTTTACCAGTCTCTAACACGTAGCCTCGTGTAGCTATCTGCAATGCCATTTTAGCATTTTGTTCAATTAAAAGCACGGTTGTTCCCTGTTTTTGGATGGATTCAATGATACTAAAAATTTCTTTAATGAAAATGGGTGCAAGTCCCATCGATGGCTCATCGAGTAATAATAATCTAGGTTTAGACATTAAAGCACGACCCATGGCTAACATCTGTTGCTCTCCACCAGATAAAGTTGAAGCGTCTTGTTTCAGACGTTCACTTAATACTGGGAATCGTTTATAAACGTTTTGTAAGTCTTGTTCGATTTGATCTTTATCCTTACGTAAAAACGCACCTAATTCTAAATTTTCTTTAACACTTAAGCCTTTAAATACGTGACGGCCTTCGGGTACTTGAGAAATTCCAGCTTCAACAATCTTTTTAGGTGAATATTTCTCTAAGTTTTTACCTTCGTATTCAACCGATCCGCCAGAAGCTTTAACTAAACCAGAAATTGTTCTAAGAATCGTCGATTTCCCTGCTCCGTTTGCTCCGATTAATGTTACAATTTCACCTTCATTTACTTCAAAGCTTACGTTACGAACCGCGTTAATCATTCCATAGTTTACTTGGAGATTATTTACTTTTAACATTAACTATCCCCTCCTAAGTATGCACGAACAACATCTTCGTTTGATTGAATCTCTTTCGGTGTACCTTCAGCAATCAAACGCCCATATTCCAACACATAAATTCTTTGACATATATCCATAACGAGTGACATATCATGTTCAATTAACACAATCGTCAAGTTAAATTGCTCACGAATTTGTGCAATTAATGATGTTAGATCAGCTGTTTCATTCGGATTCATTCCGGCTGCTGGCTCATCTAAGAATAAGATTTTTGGTTTTGTTGCTAGCGCACGTACAATTTCTAAGCGTCTTTGTTGCCCGTAAGCTAAATTTCTCGCTTTATCATTGGCATGTTTAGCCAAATCAAAAATTGACAATAATTCAAACGCTTCTTCACGCATATTTTTTTCTGTTTCATAATAAGCGGATGTTCTAAAGATACTTGAGAACATTGAATTCCCATCTTCTCGATGCATCGCAACTTGAACATTTTCAAGTACGGTCATATCTGGGAATAAACGGATGTTTTGGAATGTTCTCGCTAAGCCCATTCCGTTAATTTTATCTGGTCGCTTACCATTTAGTTCTTTCATTTCGTCATCAACTTTTAATTTAATTGTTCCTTCTGTTGGTTTATATACGCCAGTTAAAAGGTTGAAGAATGTTGTCTTCCCTGCTCCGTTAGGGCCAATTAATCCAACTAATTCACCCTCGTTCAACTCTAAGGAAACATTTGATACGGCTGCTAATCCACCGAAGTTTTTTGTTAATTTATCGACTTCTAATAGACTCATGAAACTGCCTCCTTATCTTTACTTCCAAATAATCTGTCCACGATACTACCAAATTTGAATTCCCAAGTTCCTAATAACCCTCCTGGGCGGAAAATCATAATTAGCACTAAGGCAACGGCATAAATAACCATACGCAATTGACCATAGTCTTGAAGGAATAAGTTAAGTAATCCTAATAATATCGCAGCAATGAAAGTACCAGTGTAACTACCAATACCACCAAATACGACAATGATTAATACATCAATTGAACGGTTAAATGTATAATCACTTGGCGTTACGATACCAATGAATGTCGCTTGAAGTGACCCACCAACAGCTGCCGTCATTGCTCCAATAACAAAAGCCATAACTTTATATTTAGTAACACTCACTCCCATGGCCTCAGCAGCAATTTCGTTTTGATTGATTGCTAAAGTGGCACGTCCACTACTACTATATGTATAACATACAATAATCGTTACAATGATAATTAAGAAGATATAAACTAACTCCCAAGTTGTTACTAATGGAATACCACTGATACCTGCTGGACCATTTGTAATATCACGTAAATTATTAATTAGAACACGGATAATCTCACTAACACCAAGTGTTGCGATAGCTAAGTAATCACCCTTCAGTCTTAAAGTAGGGACACCAACTAATAATGCCACGATCATTGCAATGACCATTCCGACTGCAATCCCAACAAATAAACCTAATGTACTATTGTCCATTTCTTTTGTAAAGATGGCAGCTGAATAAGCTCCAATAGCAATAAAACCGGCATGTCCTAATGAGAATTGACCGGCGACTCCTAAGATAAGGTTTAAACCTGCTGCATAAATAACGTTCAACATAATTGTCATCAATGTAATTCGGTAGAATGGATTAATAACGCCTGTTGAAGTTAGAAAGTAGATTGCCGCAAAACCAAAGAGCGCTAGCGCTAACCATGATATACTTCGTAAATGTATTCTTTGCATGTTCTCACCTAAACTTTCTCTTTAACATTCTTACCAAACAACCCTGAAGGAAGTACCAGTAAGATAACAATTAATAATCCATAAACTACGGCATCTTTATACATTGATCCACCCATGAAAGTAACAATTGTTTCTAGAATACCAATGACATATCCACCAACCATTGCTCCAGGAATTGACCCAACGCCTCCAACAACGGCAGCTACGAAGGCTTTTAGACCTAAAGCTGTACCCATACCTGGAGAGATTGAATTATAATAAACACCAACTAGGACACCGGCAATACCTGCAAGTCCTGAACCTAAGGCGAATGTAAAGGAAATAACGCGGTTCACATCAATCCCCATTAATTGTGACGCTTCTGAGTCTACGGCAACAGCTCGCATTGCTTTCCCCATTTTTGAACGTTGAACAATTATATACAGTAAGATCATTAAGATCACTGTAATAGCAAATACTAAAATTTGTTTAGAGTTAATTACAATATTACCTATACGATAGATTGAAGTCTCAAGTGGTGACGGAAAAGCTCTAACTTCCGGACCTAAGAAATAAATCATAGTATTCTGTAGAAAATAAGACACACCAATAGCTGTAATCAAAGAAGCTACTCGAGTTGAATTACGTAAAGGCTTATATGCAACACGTTCAATGACGACTCCTAAAATTGCACAAAATATCATAGCAATTAACATTGCTAAGAATAAGTTCATCTCTAAAACTGTGACTAAGTAATACCCTACAAAGGCACCCATCATAAATAAATCGGCATGTGCAAAGTTAATTAATTTAATCGTACCATATACCATTGTATAACCTAAGGCCATCAATGCGTATATACTACCTAAAGCAACACCATTTACTAGTTGCTGCAAAAATAGTTGCATAATAAAATTCCTTTCTTGTTAAAATTTAATAATTTATAAGAGTATAATATAGACTTTCTAATTTTACAACCGGTTTTCTTAAATGAATTAACTTAATTCTAATAATTCCAATAAAAAAATCAAATGTAATCGTTTCATTACTCTCTCTCTACCCTTTTTACGCTACACTTATACAAATTATATATTTTATTGAATACTCCTCATCTAATTCTAATAAAAAGGCTGTAAGCTAATAACAAACATGTTAATAGCTTACAGTTTATGTCTTAAAACGTGTTGCTATTCACCCACATTAACAGCTTCTACGTTTGCAACTTCACCATTTGTTAATTGCAACATTAAAACTTCTTTAACTGGGTTATGATCTTCGTCAATTGAGAACGTACCCGTTAACCCATCAAATGTTTCCGTCGCTGCTAAAGCATCTGTAACTGCTTGACGATCAGCTGATCTAGCACGCCCAACAGCATCTAATAATAACATTGTCGCGTCATAACTTAACACTGCGAATTGATCCGCTTGTTTACCATATTCTTCTTCGAACTTTGTTAAAAAATCTTGTAAATCTTCGTCGTCACTTAAGGGAGAATAGTGAGCTGTGTAATAAACATCATTAACGTTACTTGCACCTGCTAAGTCAACTAAAGTTTGGTTACCTAAACCGTCCCCTCCGACAATCGGTTGTGTAATTCCTAATTCACGTGCTTGTTTAATTAATAAACCAACTTCTGTATAGTAACCAGGTACATAAAGTACATCAAACTCTTGAGATAGTAATGATGTTAACGATGCTGTAAAATCAGTATCGCCTGATTGGAATGACTCAGTTGTAACAACTTGTCCTCCTAAAGCTTCAAACTCTTCAGTAAATGCCTGCTCTAGCCCTGTCGCATAGTCCGTAGATTGGTCAACGAATAATGCTGCTGTTTGTGCACCTAATGTTTCAGTAACATAAGATGCTGCCGCACGGCCTTGGAATGCATCTTCAAATGCTACACGGAATAAATACTCAAACACATCTCCATTATCGTCTAATGTCATACCATTCCCCGTTGCTGCTGGTAAAATTGCTGGAACTGCTGCTTCTTGAATGACTGGAATTTGTGCGTTAGAGTCACCTGTTGTTGCTGGTCCTACAATTCCGACAACGTCTTCAGATGCTAATCGCTGAGCAACTGAAGCAGCTTCAGTTAAATCTGATGTATTATCATACTCTACGTATTCAACCTCACCACCTAATACTCCACCATTTTCATTTACTTCTTTAACTGCTAATTTTGCCGCCTCTGACATGGGTGTTCCGTAAGCCGCTGCATCTCCAGTTAATTCAAAGTTTCCACCGATTTTTACAGTATCTTGCGCTAATACTTGACCTGCTCCTAATAAACTCGACCCGACTGCTAATCCTGTTAATAAAGACAACGCTAATTTTCTTAATTTCATTTTGTACTCCTCCTCAGGAATAATTTTTCAACAAAAAACCTGACCTAGACAGATTATCTAGGTCAGGTTTCTTCGCTCACTTTGAAAAAGTGTATCAGATATTCCCACTCTAGAAATCAATCTATGTGGGCATCAAAATAACTAGCACCTCATAGATACAAACAATCGAAGCCGTGTTTGTACCTAAGTAACTTAGCTACAAACACTATCTAATGATAATGCTAATAATATTTTGAACGTTTAATACACTTTTCTTCATGTGAATCCCTCTTATCTTTTGTTGTTAAATTTATGATATACGATTTATGAGATTAAGTCAATAAGTATTTTAACTATAATCTCATTTTTTTATCATATAAAGAAAGTATTTGCTAAATTTTACTCATATAGTATACTTTATATTAATTGTTTCTTTAATAAACGGTTTTCGTATGTTTAAATAAGAATATTATTAAAATTTTAATTTAAGGGAGTTTGAAAATGAAATCACAAAAATTAGGGATTATCGGAGTCGGCCACGTAGGAGAGCATGTCTTAGCCTACGCAAGTTCTTCTGACTTATTCGGGGAAATCGTTGTTGTAGATAGTAGAGAAGAGCTAGCTTTTGGTGAAGCTTTAGACCAAGACCATGCTACTGGATTACTTTCTCGTCAAAATGTTAACATCCATTCATCAAATGATTATAATGATCTGAGCGATGCGGATGTTATCATTGTTTCAGCAACGCACGTTTATCCCAATGGTGAAGTACCAGCGGACCGTCAACAATTATTAACGAACAATGCTTCAATTATTCGTTCAATTATGAAAAGCATAAGCGAAGTAACGCAAGAAGCGATCATTATCTTTATTACGAACCCAGCTGATACTGTCATTTATATGGCTGCGAATGAATTTTCATATCCAAAAGAACGTATGATGAGTACAGGATGTATGTTAGACTCAGCAAGATTACGTTATATCATCGGTAAGCATTACGGCGTTGATCCTAAATCAGTGAGTGGATACATGATGGGTGAGCATGGTTACAGTGCAGTACCAATCTTAAGTCGCGTAAGTGTAGCTGGTATTCCTTATGACCAATTATCAGAGCATTTCCCTGATATTGAACCATTAACTGCTGACGAAGTTCAAGAAAAAGTTGTTCAAGCAGCTTATGAAGTATTTGATAACAAATTTAGAGTAACAAACGCAGCAGTGGCGCAGTCATCAATCGAATTAGCACGTTCAATTCTGTTAGATGAGCATTCAATTTATCCTGTAAGTACACCATTATTTGATGGTGAGTACAACACAGAACGCCCAGTAGCATTTAGTACTCCGACAGTAGTTACACGTCAAGGTTGGACTAAACGCTTCGAAGTATCATTAAATGAATGGGAAACTGAGAAATTAAATGCTTCAGCTGAAAGCATTCGTGCTTCGATCGATTTAGCAGAATCATTACTATAATCATTAACTATTCAAGCTGAGAGGTATTTACTTCTCAGCTTTTTTGTATTGATTTTTAAAATTTACAAGCAGAAGGTCTATGCCCTTCTGCTTGTAAATTATACTGATTATTCTGCTGATACGTTCTCAGCCGAAACAATTTCGCCTTCTTGTAGTTCTATCATAACCGCTGGTTTTACTGGGTTATGGTCTTCGTCAATCGCGAATGTCCCCGTTACTCCCGCAAATTCAGTTGTTTCAGCAATCGCATCTGTAATGGCTTGTGGATCTGTTGAACCACTACGTTCGATAGCATCAATAATTAACATAGCTGCATCATAACCAAGTGCGTTCCATGTTCCACCTTCTTTACCATACTTTTCTTCAAAAGCTGAAAGAAAATTCTGAACCGACTCTTCTTCACTTTCGTTTGAGAAGTGGTCAGTATAGTAGATGTCGTTCGCATTCTCAACTCCTGCAAGGTCTAATAAAACTTCACTTGAGAATCCGTCAGGTCCAATAATTGGTTGTTCAATTCCCATCTCACGGGCTTGTTTAATAATTAATCCTGCTTCAGTATAATAAGCTGGAATATAAATAACATCAAAGTCTTGTGTCAACGCTGTTGTTAGAATGGCAGAAAAGTCTGTGTCTCCAGCTGTAAATGAATCTTCATTAACAATTGTTCCACCACGACTTTCAAATTCAGAATTAAAGTTATCAGCTAATCCGCGAGAATAATCCGACGATTGATCGACAAATACGATTGCATTTGTTGCACTTAAATCTTCAGCAGCAAAAGTTGCACCGGCACTACCTTGATATGAGTTATTGAAACATACTCTAAAGAAATATTCTAATACATCTCCCGCTGAATCAAAAGTAATGTCATCATCGGTTGCTGATGGAGATACCATTGGAATGTTCGCCTCTGTGAAAATTGGCAGTTGCGCCTCTGTGTTCCCTGTTGTTGCCGGTCCGACCACTCCAACAACTCCTTCAGCTACTAACCTTTGAGCAACAGATGCAGACTCAGTCACGTTACTTTGATTATCATAACTCACAATTTCAATTTCTTGACCATCAAGTACTCCACCATTGGCATTCACTTCTTCAACAGCTAACTCTAAACCTTCCAACATTTGAGTCCCATAAGACGCAGCGTCCCCGGATAATTCATAGTTAGCACCAATTTTTACGGTATCTTGTGCTGAAGTTAAGACTGGTGATAGAAGTGCAGATGCTATGGTGACTCCTGTAATAATGTGTTTCCCGATTTGTTTAATTTTAATATTCATAATTTCCTCCAAATTTTATAAGTTAAATTTTTCCGGCAGGCCGAGTAATAATAGGCCTGCCACCATTAATCGACTGTCGTTATCTAATTGTAAGTTGCTTTCTGTATCTCCCATTATTATCCTCCTCTTCTTATAAAATCTGTATACTAAATTATATTCTATACAATAAAATGAGAAAAGACAACACTTTTCTCATTTTAAATTAATATTAAGTTATAATTTTGATGCTTATGACTCTGGTAACTCACTTAAATGCTCTTTAATATGATTAATAAAGTGCTTTAATACATCAATTCTGGCAAACTTCTTTTGATTAGTCGCAATAATATACCAGGGAGCATTAGCCGTATGGGTACGATCTAGCATCTCTTCATAAGCAGCAATATATTCATCCCACTGGCTTCGATTGCGCCAATCATCTTCGGTAATTTTATAATTCTTATCTGGTTCTTCTTGGCGATCTTCAAAACGCTCTTTTTGCTCATCTTCATCAATATACATAAAGAATTTCATCACAATACTTCCGTGATCTGTTAATACTTTTTCCGTATGATTAATCTCATCATAAGCGCGTTCCCATTCTGACTCTGAAGCAAACCCTTCGATTCGTTCAACGAGAACACGACCATACCAGCTTCGGTCAAAGATGGCCATGTCTCCATCTTTGGGGAATTTGGTCCAAAAACGCCATAAATAATGATAGCTGTTTTCTAAATCTGTCGGTGCTTTAATTCCATGAATCGTATAACTTCGAGGATCAATATGGCGCGTCAATC
The DNA here is from genome assembly GCF_005864045.1 of Ruoffia tabacinasalis. GTDB lineage: Bacteria > Bacillota > Bacilli > Lactobacillales > Aerococcaceae > Ruoffia > Ruoffia tabacinasalis. The sequence goes on from NZ_VBSP01000014.1 coordinate 20,264, forward strand.
TTTGGATTGCTCCACCCTTACCAGCCGCATCTACCCCTTCAAAAGCAGTAATAATAGCTACATCTTTCGTATAACAATCATAAACTAAATCAGCAGCTTCCTTTTGTAAAATTTCTAATTCTTTGTCGTACTCTTTATCTGAGATTGTCTTAGATAAATCAAACTCATCTAACTGGGTATCTTCTATATAATATTTACGATCCGATTTATCTGCTCGCTCTCTTGCTAAAGTCACTCGTTCAATCCCTGATGTGATTTCTTCGAGCGTAATACCTAAAACAGTCTTAGCTGCTAACTTTCTGTCTTCTGCATTAATTATATTCCATGGACTTTCAGGCACATCTGTTTTCTTTAAGACTTTATCAAACCATTCTAAATATTCTTCATAGTTTTTGTTTTGTTTATAATCATTATCTGATAGTAAAAATTGACGGAATTTAGAATCTTCTAAAGCTTCTATATTTTTACTTTGGGTTTTTTCTTTAATATGTAAAAAGAATTTAATAACAATAGTGCCATCATCCAGAAGCATATGTTCTAAGTTTAATAATTCTTCAGTTCTTTGCTTTAATTTATCACTCGATCGTTCATCTTTGTTCATAACCTGTGAGTAAAAACTTTGATCAAATACGACGACTTCTTCGTGACTTGGTAGTTTTTGCCAAATACGCCACACGCTTGGATGTAGATAATCAACATCAGACCGACTGTCAAATAGTTCAACTTTGACATAACGCGGGTCTAATTCTCTTGTTAAATCATTAATAATGTCGCCCTTCCCTGAGCTCTCCCAACCATCCACTAGGATGAGCACAGGTATCTTTAATCTTTGGACGATTCTTTGTAACTTATCAATTTCTTCCCCTAGATTCGACCGTTTAAAATTGTCATAGCGATCATCAATATCATCGAAATCATATTTTTTTAACATACACTTTCCTCTTCCTTTCATGATACTTAGTCCAAAAAATTAAGTTGATTGTTACAAAAGTGCCAACTTTCCTACTTAAAACTCAATATCAAAATTAATTTCATAAACACTTTCCGAAAGAATACCATCATAGTCGTAACGACCGACTAACATACTTAGCTCTTCACTCACATCAATAATTCTACCGTTGATTTTCAAGATATTATTTTGTACCCGACCATCTTCCTGAGCTGTGAAGCTTCCCTGCTTACCATCGATGGTGCCTTGAAATTCAGCAAAACCACGAATTAATTCTGGAGTAACGTCGGCTTCTGATTGATGTGTTAGGTAATTAGCTTCAATCGTTCCCGTAATTTCCTTGCTTCTAATCTCATAACTCACATTCCAAACTGTGATAACTTTATCTTTATTATCAGTCAATACGTTTTGTTTAAAGTCCCTTTTCACTTTTCCAGTTGTTGACACTAACATGGCAATCATCCTTTCTTATTTCGTACATTTTAGCATTATTCCACATTTAGTTCTAATATACACACTCGTTGAAAAGAACTATTTTACTCGACGTGTAATCGATTGCATTTCCATACTCAATTATATACTTTTATGTAATCCTATTAAATTTTTAATTAAACATTGCCGAAAGTTAAGATATTCAGTATAATTTGAATGATATAAAATGAGAAAAAGGTGAGAATATGAATTATAAAAGTACCCGTAACTCGAAAAACATCGTAACACCCTCTCAAGCTATACTCCAAGGACTTGCTACCGATGGTGGTTTATACGTTCCAGAATCGTTCCCACGTTTTGACTTAGATTGGGAATTACTCAGTCAATATACCTATCAAGAAATGGCTCACTTTATTTTAAAACCATTTCTTTCCGACTTTTCTGATGAGCAGCTAAAACGCTGTATAGAATTGGCCTATGATAATAAATTTGATACAGAAGTGATTGCACCGATAGTAGGCATCGATGAGAAGCATTATCACCTGGAATTATTCCATGGATCAACGATTGCTTTTAAAGATATGGCCTTATCGATATTACCGCACTTAATGAAAACTTCTGCTGAGATTAATCATAATCACAATGATATTCTAATCTTAACGGCGACCTCTGGTGATACTGGTAAAGCAGCAATGGCTGGTTTCTCAGATGTTCCCGGAACTAAAATCATTGTCTTCTATCCTGAAGGTGGTGTAAGTTCTATTCAGGAGCAACAAATGCTTACGCAAACTGGAGATAATACACATGTTGTTTCCATTGTTGGAAACTTCGATGATGCTCAAACTGAAGTTAAAAACATATTTAATGATTCAGTTCTACGTGACGAACTTCAATTGTCTGACAGTCAATTTTCTTCAGCAAATTCTATGAATATCGGCCGTTTAGTCCCGCAAATTGTGTATTATTTTTATGCATACGCTCAACTTGTGAAGCAAGGTAAGATTGACGCAGGCAGTGAAATTGATTTTAGTGTACCTACGGGAAATTTTGGTAATATACTCGCTGGTTACTACGCTAAACGTTCGGGTCTACCGATTGGTAAACTACTGTGTGCTTCAAATGATAACAAAGTGCTTTATGACTTCTTCCAAGATGGTGAATATAATCGTCAACGTGACTTTATATTAACGATTTCTCCTTCAATGGATATTCTAGTTTCTAGTAATTTAGAACGTCTTGTCTATCATGCTGTAAATGAAGATAGTGAACGTCTAAGCGCCTTAATGGAACAATTAGATACAAAGGGTCACTATACATTAACAGACGAGGAACAGGGACATTTCTCAAGTTTCCTATCTGATTATGTGACAGAAGCCCAAACTAAAGAAGAAATTAATATTGTTTACAAAAAAACCGGCTATATTATGGATACCCACACGGCCGTGGCATCTAGAGCATGGCGTAATCTCAACCAAGAAGGCCTTTCAACGAATCCTGCTGTTATCGTTTCAACAGCCAGCCCCTACAAATTCCCCGAGGCTGTTTTAGTTGCGCTTGGTGTTGAAGCTGAAACATTAACGGATCAAGAATTATTAGATAAATTAAATGAATTATCAAATATCCCTTATCCACCAGCAATTGAAGGTTTACTTGAGGCAGAAAGGTTACACGATACTACTATAGAAGTTTCTGACATGCGCGAATTTGTCCGAAATATTGCTAGATAAGTAATCGAAGATACACAAAAGGCAGAAGTACTTAACTGTTCTTCTGCCTTTTCTTATATAATTATGCTTTTGCTTTTTCTTCCTTAACCCATGAGTCAATTTTGTTAATTTCTTCAACGATATATGCATGAAGCGTTGTATTTAACTCTTCAAAACCATCAATTTCTCTAATTGGTGTAAAATCATTGACTAACTCACTCATGAAGCTTTCTAGTAATCCATCCGAAAGTTCAATTGATTTATTGATAATTGTATGCAAGTTACCGATTAATTGGTAGCGACTTCCAATTAATTCACCGAAATCATTCGATTTATCACGCTCTTTAATTAATACAACGCGACCTAAATAATAATCGTAGAATGCGATATAAGTCTTACCATTAAAGTAATAGTTTAATAATACTTCACAATCATCTAGTGAAAATTCTTTCTTATGTTTTAAACTTAATGTATCATCCACAGTTTTGTTGATAGTTGCAAAGATTTCTTTCGCAACAGCTTCTTCATTGGTTAAATCAGATGCAATGTCTTCAATATTAAATAATGGTGTATTCCAAACTGATTCACGACGGCTAAAACGGAAGAAGTATTTATAATAATCGTGTAATAAGTAATTACGACGACGGATATTATAAACGATATATTTTTGGGCTGGATCTTCGATATAATCAGCGGCTAAACGGATTGCTTGGTTCTCAGTAATATATTGCATTAATTTCTCTCCTTAATTATACTAATAATTAGCTACTCATATGATACCATTTAATAAATATTAATTGAATGTTTAAATGGGTAAATTTATTTTTAATACTTTATAAACATACCACAAAAATCGAAATGAGGGTAATAATGTACATAAGACAAACAAAGAAAAGTGAAATTCCTGAAGTTATGAAAGTGATTGAATACGGCAGACAATTACAAAGAAAGAATGGGAACAATATTCAATGGCCGAATCATTATCCGGCAGCTAGTGATATTGAAACAGATATCTTAAATAGCCATAGCTATGTTTGTGTGATTGACGATCAAGACCAAACGGACTTACCAGAGGAAACAATCGTTGCTACAATGTGTATTCAAAGTGGCGAAGATCCAACCTATCAAGAGATCAATGGCGAGTGGCTTAATGATCGTCCTTATGTTACTATTCACCGAATTGCTTCTAATCAACAGATTAATGGTGCCGGAAGTTTTTGTATGCAGTATGTCATAGATCATTACGACAATATAAAAATCGATACCCATCGAAAGAATACTTCTATGATTGCTTTAATCGAAAAATTTGGTTTTCAACATTGCGGTGATATTATCATTGAAGACGGAACACCTAGAGAAGTTTTTCAATATTATAAATAATTTTGTTCCTGGCTAATATTTCAGTCAGGTATTTTTTTTGTGAATAAAAAAACCTATGAGCTTCACTCATAGGTCAGTTTGAAAGTTATTTAAATGGATCCACTTCATAATCAACACGCATTAAGAACAGGCCATTCGGTGGCGCTGTTGGTCCCGCTTCATTTCGGTCTTTTACTTCTAATAGCCTTTGCATCTCATCCACTGGCTTTAAGCCATCTCCAATTTGAAGGAGAGTTCCAACCAGTATACGAACCATATTGTATAAAAAACCTTTTCCATAAAATCGGAAGACTAATTCGTTCTTCGCTTCATCTATCCAAGCTTCAGCTTCTAACACATGGCGCACTTTATTCTCAATGTCAGTTTTCGTAGAACAAAAACTTGTAAAATCATGTTCACCAACTATAATCTTAAGCGCCTCTTGAATTCGTTCCAAATCAAAAGCATACGGATGATGACTCGTGTATAATCGCTTGAACGGATCGGGAAAATCATTAATATCTATCCGATACTGATACTCTTTACCGATGGCATGATAGCGAGCATGAAATTCATCCGATACTTGCGCTACATCGACGATTCGAATAGATTGGTCTAAGATACTGTTCAACGCTTTACGCATTGAATTAGACTGTATTTTAGCTGGATAATCGACATGGATGACTTGTCCGAGTGCATGAACACCAGAATCGGTTCTTCCCGATGTTGAATTCTTAATTAATTCCCCAGGTTTAGCCTTTGCCATAATATGTAAGGCCTTTTGCAAAGCTTCTTGTATCGATGGTCCATTTGGTTGCACTTGATAGCCAACATAGTTAGTGCCGTCATATTGAATTTTTAACGCATAACGTGTCGTCATTCAGTTTACCTCCAATTACAAATTATCCAATAAAGATTCGAATCGCAATTAATGCTGCTGTTACTAATAATAAAATTAAGAGTGCATAAGCATCTATTTTTGAGTATTTTAATTGTCTATATTTTGTCCGACCTTCTCCACCTCTATAACCTCGAGCTTCCATGGCAATCGCCATCTCATCAGCCCGGTTAAATGCGCTAACGAACAGTGGAATTAAGATGGGTACCATCGCCTTAACACGGTCAATGAAACTACCTTCATCGAATTCTACTCCTCGAGCTCTTTGAGCATTCATAATCTTTTGTGCTTCATCCATCAAAGTAGGAACATAGCGTAAAGCAATTGAAAGCAATAAAGCCACTTCGTGTGAAGGAAAACCTAAACGAGTCAAAGGTCTTAATAAGTGTTCAATACCATCTGTTAATTCTAATGGCGCTGTTGTAAGAGTTAAGATGGTTGACATCATTATAATTAAGACTAATCGCATAAAGATATAAATCGCATTGATGACCCCTAAAGATGTAATCGTTACCGGACCTAATTGGAAATAAACCGTTCCACCCACAGTAAATAACATCTGAAATATAACAGTGAACATAATAATCCACAACATTGGTCGAATTCCACGTAAAAAGTAAGATATAGAAATATTACTTAATTTGATGACAAAGAATACAAATGCGGCAAGGAGTAAGTAAGCTAGCCAATGATTTGCTAAAAAAACAATGACAATGAAAAAGAAACTGCCTAATAATTTAGTGCGGGGATCTAATTCATGAATTATTGAATTACCTTGCAAATAGCGGCCTAAAAGTAATTTATCAAACATTTTGAGACACCTCACTCTTTAGAGTACGAGATTGTTTAATTTTTACAATCTCATCAGCTAATTGATCTACAGTAATCGGTTGGGTTTCTTTAATATAAGTTGTATCTAACTGAGTATCAATGTCTTTAAAGAACTGCAGCGAATGAGGTAGGGAAAGTTGTAAAGTTTCTAGTTTATCCTCATCTTTAAATATTTCTAAGGGTTCTCCTGTCTTAACCACTGTTCCATTCTCCATCACAATGACATTATCGGCATATAAGGCCACATCTTCCATTTGGTGAGTTACTAAAACGAGTGTTAAGTTTTGTTGGCGATGTAAATTAACAAACATCTCAAGCATATACTTCTGACCTGCTGGATCTAAACCAGCTGTCGGCTCATCAAGGACAAGAACGCTTGGTTCTAAGGCTAGAACACCAGCGATAGCGACACGTCTCATTTGTCCTCCACTCAAGTCAAACGGAGAGCGGTCGTAAAGATTCTCAGGTAAACCTACTAAAGAAAGTTTCTCACGAGCAATGCGTTCAGCTTCTTCTTCGGAAACACCAAAGTTTAAAGGTCCAAACATCACATCTTTTAAGACGGTTTCTTCAAACAACTGAGACTCTGGAAATTGAAACACGACACTGACTTGTTTTCTTAGTGCTTTTAAGTTTTTATTTTTAGAATCAGCAGTAATTTCTACATCATTAATCTTTACAGTACCATGCGTTGGTCGTAACAACACGTTTAGATGTTGAATCAGAGTAGATTTCCCAGACCCAGTATGTCCGATAATAGCCGTAATCTTCCCCTTAGGAATACTTAAGTTCACATTTTTTAATGCTGAAACGGCAAATGGACTACCCGCATTATAAATATGATCTACATTGTTAAATACGATTGGATTATCCATTGTAATAAAGCCTCCTCATCGAAATATTCGTCCGGTATATCTACTCCACGCTCCATTAAAGCATGTTTCAACTTCTGTGTGAATGGTAAATCAAGTCCCATATCTATCAAGCCCTTACCTAAATTAAAGATATCAGCTGGAACACCTTCATTTTTCTTTTCGCCATCTTTCATTACTATAATTCGATCTGCTTTGGAAGCTTCGTCGATATCATGTGTGATAGAAATAACAGTTAAATCATGTTGTTCTTTAACTTTCTCAATCGCTTCAATCACTTCTTCGCGACCTAATGGATCTAACATCGCCGTTGCTTCATCGAGTAAAATTACATCTGGACGTAAAGCGATTACACTTGCTAGTGCCACTCTTTGCTTTTGACCACCAGACAAACGGGCTGGCTCTTTCTTTTTATGCTCAGTCATTCGTACTTGCTGAAGTGCTTCATCAACACGTTGAATCATCTCAAGTCGTTCGACTCCATTGTTTTCTAGACCAAAAGCAACATCGTCTTCAACCGTTGCTCCAACAAATTGATTGTCTGGATTTTGAAAAACCATTCCGACAGATCTTCTAGCTTCCCAAACGGTTTCTTCATCTAATAATTTACCATTGATAAATACTTCTCCACTTGCAGGTACTAAGAGACCATTCATAATTTTTGCTAAGGTTGATTTACCGGATCCATTAGGTCCGATTAATGCTACCCATTCTCCTTTATTGATGGTCAGGTTAACACTCGTCAAAGCAAAAGACTCTACGCCTTGATATTGAAATGATATATCTTTTAATTCGATGATAGGATTGTTCATTATTATCTTCCTTTCGCGACACATCTTACTGATTTTTTCATAGGTAAATATACCATTTATTTTGTTTCGTTTCTCAAAAGAATCATATACTTAACTATAAAAAAAGCACTTACGATAGAAGCACATGGATTGGAGGAGAAAATCCCCTCCAATCTAAGCAATGAACATTGCTTGTGCATTAGAGCTAGACCAAATTATTGATCATAACACTCTCCATCATTAAGTGACTAAACTTTTGGTTCTTATTTAATTATTAAACTAACTCTAAGATTACCATTGGAGCAGCGTCACCACGTCGTGGTCCTTTTTTAAGGATACGAGTGTAACCTCCATTACGGTTTTCATAACGGTTAGCATAATTATCGAATAAACGATCTAATACTGATTCAATAATTACTTCGTCATCTTCAATACGAGCATCAGCTAATTCGCGGCGTAAGAATGAAGCTGCCTTACGACGAGAAGCTAAGTCACCTTTTTTACCTAATGTAATCATTTTTTCAACAGTTTTACGAACTTCTTTAGCACGAGCTTCAGTCGTTTCGATGCGTTCGTTGATAATTACATCAGTCGTTAAATCACGTAGTAATGCTTTACGTTGTGTACTTGTACGTCCTAATTTACGGTATGCCATTAAGATTCCTCCATTTCTTGTAAAATAAACCCTACTGATCTATTATTCGTCGTCTTTCAGACTTAGGCCTAGATCATCTAATTTGCCTTTAACTTCTGCTAATGATTTACGTCCTAAGTTACGAACTTTCATCATTTCAGCTTCAGTTTTATTTGTAAGTTCTTGAATTGTATTAATTCCAGCACGTTTCAAGCAGTTGTATGAACGAACAGATAAGTCTAATTCCTCAATTGTCATGATAAGAACTTTTTCTTTATCTGCTTCTTCTTTTTCAACCATAATTTCAGCTTCGCGTGCTTCATCGTTTAAGTTAACAAATATATTTAGATGTTCAGTCAATATTTTTGCAGCTAAACTTAAAGATTTTTCTGGACTAATTGATCCGTCTGTCCAAATGTCTAAAGTCAATTTATCAAATATATTCTTTTGACCAATACGTGTATTTTCAACTTGATAATTCACTTTTTCAATTGGTGTATATATTGAATCAATTGGCAATACACCAATTGGCATATCATCACTCTTATTGTATTCGCTACGTGCATAACCTCGACCGTTGGACACGCTAATACGCATGTTCAATTCTGCATCTTCGGCTAAGGTACAAATATGTAAATCTGGATTTAAAATTTGTACATCATTATCATGAATAATGTCAGCAGCTGTTACTGTTTTTGGACCCGCAACATTTAATTCAATTACTTTGCTTTCTTCCGTGTGCAATTTAAGGGCTAACTTCTTCAAATTTAAAATGATCGTAGGAACATCTTCCACTACACCATCGACTGTAGCGAACTCATGAAGCACACCATCAATTTGAATATTAGTTACTGCTGCACCTGGTAATGAAGATAGCAGAATACGACGTAATGAGTTTCCAAGAGTTGTTCCATATCCACGTTCTAATGGTTCAATCACGATCTTGCCAAATTTTTCATCTTCACTGACTTCAACCGTTGTAATCTCTGGTTTTTCAATCTCGATCATTAGTAATTTTCCCCTTTCAATACGTTATGTCTCAATGATAATTTTGTAGCAACATTAAAAGTTTTTAAATATAGGAATTATCATTAAACACGACGACGTTTTGGTGGACGAGCACCGTTATGTGGGATTGGGGTTACGTCACGAATTGCTGAAACCTCTAATCCAGCTGCTTGTAATGAACGGATTGCTGATTCACGACCAGATCCTGGTCCTTTAACTGCAACCTCTACAGATTTCATACCATGTTCCATTGCGCCTTTAGCAGCAACTTCTGATGCCATTTGAGCTGCAAATGGAGTAGATTTTTTTGATCCACGGAATCCTAATGATCCTGCTGATGACCAAGAAAGTGCATTACCATTCTCGTCTGTAATCATAACGATTGTATTATTGAATGTTGAACGAATATGTGCGATTCCACGTTCAATATTTTTTCTGTCGCGACGACGTCTACGAGCTTGTTGTCTTTTTGCCATGAAGTCTTAACCTCCCTTTTAAATTAATTATTTCTTACCTTGAACTGCTTTTTTAGGACCTTTACGAGTACGAGCGTTGTTTTTAGTGTTTTGTCCGCGAACTGGTAAGTTACGACGGTGACGGTTACCACGGTATGATCCGATTTCTTGTAAACGTTTGATGTCTAAACTTACTTCACGACGTAAATCACCTTCAACTTTGATTCCGTCAACAATAGAACGTAAACGGTCTAATTCATCGTTAGATAAATCTTGTACGCGAGTGTTTTCAGATACGTTAGCATCTGCACAGATTTGTTTTGCTGTAGTGTTCCCGATTCCAAAGATATATGTTAATGAAATAACAATACGTTTGTCACGTGGAATATCAACTCCTGCTATACGAGCCATAGACTAGTTTCCTCCTTTTTCTTAAAATTAACCTTGACGTTGTTTGTGTTTTGGATTTTCGCAAATTACCATTACTTTACCATTACGGCGGATAACTTTGCACTTTTCACAAATTGGTTTTACTGATGCTCTAACTTTCATCATTTTCCCTCCTTAAACTTCTTAACCATCGACTATTTAAAGCGATATGTAATTCGACCTTTTGTCAAATCATAAGGAGACATTTCAACTGTTACTTTATCTCCTGGCAAAATACGGATATAGTTCATACGAATTTTACCTGAAACATGAGCTAAAATTTCGTGGCCATTTTCTAATTCAACTTTGAACATTGCATTTGGCAAGGTTTCTAAAATAATTCCTTCTACTTCAATAACATCATCTTTAGCCATTAATACTTCCTCCTTTTTTTACCAGTTAGTGAAATGCTTTGGTATCTATTCTCCAAGAATATTACGTATCTCACGATAAACTACTTCAATCGGATTTTCACCACTAATGCGGTGTAGTATGTTTTTATCATCGTAGAATTCTAAGATTGGTTTAATTGATTCCATCTGTAAGTTAATACGGTGTCTAACTTTTTCTGGTTTGTCATCTTCACGTTGATAGAAGTCATGAGAACCACAGTTATCACAAACACCATCAACTGAAGGTGGATTGTATACTTTATGATAAGTAGCTCCACAATTACGACAAATAATTCTACCGCTTAGACGTTTTTCAAGGACATCTGAATCAACATCGATATAAATAACAGCGTCAATATCAGAATTCATCTCTTTTAAATTCTCTTCTAGTGCATGTGCTTGTTGAAGCGTTCTTGGGTATCCATCTAGCATAAATCCATTAGATTGGACATCTGATTCTGATAAACGTTCACGAACTAAATTGTTCGTAACATCATCCGGCACAAGATTACCAACATCTGTATATGATTTAGCTTCTAATCCCAACTTCGTTTCATTCTTAATTGCTTCACGAAAGATATCCCCTGTTGCAATATGTACCATTGAATAATCTTTGGAGATATGTTCACTTTGTGTTCCTTTCCCTGCTCCGGGAAGGCCCATTAATAAAATATTCATATAAATCGTCCTTACTTATTTAATATCGATGAACTATTGATAAAGAAATCCTTTATAGCGACGTTTTACCATTCTACCTTCGATTTGTTTAGTTGTTTCTATTGCAACACCTACAACAATTAAAATACTTGTTCCACTTAATGAAATATTCATTGGTATTTCCCAGATAAATCCAGCAACGATCGGTAATACGGCGATTAATGTTAGATATAATGCACCGACACCACTTAAGCGATTAATTAATTGTGTAATAAATGTCTCGGTATCATTACCAGGACGTACACTTGGAATATAAGCGCCTTGTTTCTGTAAATTTTCTGCTACTTTCTCAGGGTTAACCTGTACTAATGAATAGAAATAAGTAAAGGCAATTAGTAATACAGTATAGAATACTGCTCCTAATGGATGTTGTAAGTTAAACAAGTTTCCGAAAAATTGCATCACTGGACCTGCGTTGTCAGTACTTAAGAAAGAAAAGATCGTTTGTGGTGTTGTAATAAACGACGTTGCGAAAATTACAGGAATAACACCCGCAGAGTTAATCTTTAATGGTAAGTGCGCTGTATGTCGGGCACCAGTTGCTTTCTTAGAGTGATGAATTGGAATACGTCTTTGTGCTCTTTCCATTAGAACTACAATAACAATACTTACGATGATTACTAGTACAATGGCTAATAATATTAGTAAGTTTTGTGTCAGTTCATTACCTGTCACACCTGATATAGATGATTGGAAAAATCCATAAAAATCTTTCGGCACTTCTGCAACAATACCGGCGAAGATCAACATAGATACTCCGTTTCCGACACCATTACGTGTGATTTGCTCACCTAACCAAACTAAGAACATTGTTCCTGCCGTTAAGATTAAAGCAATTGTTAAATAAGTTGCCATTGTAGGGTTATTAATTAAACCTAAACCAGATAACTGGTTAAATCCAAATGATAATCCTAAAGATTGGATAAAGCCTAAAACTATTGCAGTGTAAGTAGTAGCTTGATTAAGCTTACGTCTACCGACTTCACCTTGTTTGGCCCACTCGGTAAACTTAGGAACTAAGTCCATTTGCAATAATTGCATAATGATTGATGCAGTAATGTATGGTGATACACCCATCGCAAAGATAGAATATCTTTGAAGTGCACCCCCACCAAAAGTATTCAATAAACCTAATACCCCAGTATTGCTTAATGATTGTAAAGCACCAGCGTTAACACCTGGTACTGGGATATGAGACCCTAAACGGAATACTGCGAAGATAAACAGAGTGAATAAAATTCTACGTCGGATATCTCTAACAGCGAATGCATTTTTCAAGAAGGAAAACATTAAATCACCTCAATCGATCCACCAGCACCAGTGATAGCTTCTTCTGCAGATTTAGAGAATTTAGCAGCTTGAACTGTTAATTTTTTCTCTAAGTTACCATCACCTAAAATTTTAATTCCTGATAATTCGTTTTTCACAACGCCAGATTCAATTAATAAAGCTGGTGTAACTGTTGTGCCATCTTCAAAACGGTTTAATGTTTCTAAGTTCACTACAGCATAATCTTTACGATTGATGTTAGTGAAACCACGTTTTGGTAAACGACGGAATAAAGGTTGTTGTCCACCTTCAAATCCTAAACGTACTCCACCGCCTGAACGTGCTTTTTGACCTTTTTGTCCACGACCAGCTGTTTTTCCGTTCCCTGAACCTTGTCCACGCCCAACACGGTTACGTAATTTGCGTGATCCTTCAGCAGGTTGTAATGTATGAAGTTTCATTCCTTCGGCACCTCCTTATATTAGATTTTATACTTAAGCTTCTTTGACTTCTACTAAATGGCTTATTGTACGAACCATTCCACGAACAGATTCATTGTCAGGTTTCACAACACTCTTGTTAAGTTTTGTTAAGCCTAACGCTTTAGCTGTTTGAATTTGGTTTTGTTTACGTCCAATAAAGCTACGTTTTAATGTGATTTCTAAGTTGGCCATTGAATGTCCTCCTAACCTAAAAGTTCTTCGACTGATTTGCCACGTAATGCAGCAACTTCATCGGCTTCTTTAAGATTTTTTAGACCTTCAACAGTTGCAGAAATCATGTTAATTGGTGTATTTGATCCAAGTGATTTACTTGTTACGTCAGCAATACCAGCTAACTCAATAACGGCACGGACTGGTCCACCAGCGGCAACCCCAGAACCGGCTGTTGCAGGTTTAAGTAATACTTGTCCTCCACAGAATTCACCAACGATTTCATGTGGAATAGTTGTTCCTGATGTAGGGACTTTAATCATGTTTTTCTTAGCATTTTCGATACCTTTACGGATCGCTTCTGGTACTTCTTGAGCTTTACCTGTAGCAAAACCAACGTGACCATTCTTATCACCAACAACTACTAAAGCAGAGAAACGTAGACGGCGTCCACCTTTAACAACTTTAGTTACGCGGTTAATCGCAACTACGCGATCTTCAATTTCGCCTAATGTTTCTGGATTAATAAATTCCATTAAACAATGTTCCCCTTTCTATTAAAATTCTAAGCCGTTTTCACGAGCAGCTTCAGCTAATGCTTGTACACGTCCGTGATATACATATCCACCACGGTCAAATACTACTGTTTTATGTCCAGCAGCTGTTGCGCGATCGGCAACTAATTTACCAACTGATGCAGCTTGTTCGACTTTTGATCCATTTGATTTAACTTCTTCGTCTTGTGAAGAGGCACTGACTAGCGTCACACCCGCTACGTCATCAATTAATTGAGCGTAGATGTTAGTATTCGAACGGAATACACTTAAGCGTGGGCACTCTGCAGTACCAGAGATTCTATTACGGATACGTAAATGTCTTTTTTTACGTAATTTATTTCTTTCTGGTTTTGAAATCATTTTGTCACCTCTTTAATTTTTTATTTATTATTTACCAGTTTTACCTTCTTTACGGCGAACAAATTCACCAACATAGCGAATTCCTTTACCTTTATACGGCTCTGGTGGACGAACTGCACGAATGTTTGCTGCTAATTCTCCAACTTTTTCTTTGTTGAATCCTTGAACGATGATTTGTGTATTCGAAGGAACTTCAAAATCTACACCTTCGCTAGCTTCGAATTCAACTGGGTGTGATAAACCAACACTCAATGTAAGTTTGTTACCTTGTTTTTGTGCACGATAACCTACACCGATTAATTCTAATTCTTTTTTAAATCCTGTAGACACACCTTCGATCATGTTAGCAATTAATGAACGAGTTGTACCATGGATTGAGCGGTTAGCTTTATTGTCATTTGGACGAGTGAAAGTGATTTCGTTATCCGCGATTTCTAATGAAATTGCTGGCGATAGTTCACGAGTTAATTCGCCTTTTGGGCCTTTAACAGTTGCTGTAGTACCATTTAGTTCTACGGTAACTCCTGATGGAATTACTACAGGTTTTTTACCTATACGACTCACAGTACCGCACCTCCTTATATTTTATAATATTTATCTACAAATTACCAAACGTATGCTAAAATTTCTCCACCGATTTTTTCATTTCTTGCAACTTTATCAGTTACTAAGCCACGAGAAGTTGAGACGATTGCGATTCCTAAGCCATTTAAAACTTTAGGAATATCTTCAGATTTAGCGTAAACACGTAAACCTGGTTTAGAAATACGTTTTAGACCTGTAATAACTTTTTCGTTATTACGTCCGTATTTTAAGTTTAATTTAATTACATTTTGTTTGTTATCTTCAGTTACTTCATAACCTTTAATGAAACCTTCGTTTTTTAAGATTTCAGCAATTGCCACTTTAGTATTAGAAGATGGTGCTGTTACAGATGTATGTTTTTGTGCATTTGCA
Organism: Ruoffia tabacinasalis; assembly: GCF_005864045.1. GTDB lineage: Bacteria > Bacillota > Bacilli > Lactobacillales > Aerococcaceae > Ruoffia > Ruoffia tabacinasalis. The sequence goes on from NZ_VBSP01000014.1 coordinate 35,533, forward strand.
TTACGAATTCTTGTTAGAAAATCTGCAATTGGATCTGTCATTACCATGTGTATTTACCTCCTTAGTTTAAAAGTATTTGAATTACCAGCTTGCTTTCTTAACGCCAGGAATTTGTCCTTTATAAGCAAGTTCACGGAAGCAAATACGGCAAAGTTTGAACTTACGGTAAACTGAATGCGGACGTCCACAACGTTCACAACGTGTGTATTCTCTTACTTTATATTTTGGTGTACGTTGATTTTTTTCTACCATTGATTTTTTAGCCAATACGATTCGCCTCCTTTATTATTTTTTAAACGGCATACCTAACTCTTTAAGTAAGGCATGTGATTCTTCGTCAGTGTTTGCTGTTGTTACGATTACAATATCCATTCCACGAACTTTATCTACGTTATCGTAGTTAATTTCTGGGAAAATTAATTGTTCTTTAACACCTAAAGTGTAGTTTCCACGACCATCAAAGGCTTTGTTTGAGATACCTTGGAAGTCACGTACACGTGGTAATGATACTGTGATCAATTTGTCTAAGAAGTCATACATTCTTTGTCCACGTAAAGTAACTTTAGCTCCAATTGGCATTCCCTCACGAAGACGGAAACCTGCAATTGATTTCTTAGCTTTAGTAATAACTGGTTTTTGTCCAGTTAATAATGTTAATTCTGCAACTGCTTTATCTAAGTTTTTAGCATTTGAAACTGCATCACCAACACCCATGTTAACAACAATTTTATCTATTTTTGGTACTTCCATAACAGAAGAGTAGTTAAATTGTTCAACTAATTTGCTAGTGATTTCGTTATTATATCTTTGTTTTAAACGGCTTTCCATTAAACTTTGTCCTCCTTCCCAAAATGATTAGTTAAGTGTTGTATCTGATTTTTTAGAGAAACGTACTTTTTTACCATCTTCAAAACGGTAACCAACGCGTGTTGCTTCTCCGTTAGAATCTACTAATTTTACGTTTGATACATGAATTGGAGCAGGGAATTCTTCGATTCCACCTGTCGCCATTTGAGTAGGTTTTTGGTGACGTTTATGGATGTTTAATCCTTCAACGATCACTTTATCTTGCTTAGGTAAAGTTTTAAGAACTGTTCCTGTTTCGCCTTTATCTTTACCAGCAATAATTTTTACTGTATCTCCTGATTTAATGCGCATGAATTGTTTCCTCCTTCGTAATTGGATTAAAGAACTTCTGGAGCTAATGATACGATACGCATGAAGTTGTTGTCACGTAATTCACGTGCAACTGGTCCAAAAATACGTGTTCCACGAGGTGTCTTATCATCACGAATAATGACACATGCATTTTCGTCAAATTTTATATAAGACCCATCATTACGGCGAGCTCCTGTTTTTGTGCGTACGATTACTGCTTTTACTACGTCACCTTTTTTGACAACTCCACCTGGTGTTGCATGTTTAACTGTTGCAACAATTACATCACCAATGTTAGCTGTTCTACGACCTGATCCACCTAGTACTTTAATAGTTAATACTTCACGTGCACCAGAGTTGTCGGCAACTTTTAATCGACTTTCTTGTTGAATCATTCCGATGTCCTCCTTCCGATTTCTTCTTTATGTATTAGATAATTACAGCTTCTTCAACGATATCTAATAAACGGAAGCGTTTCGTTTTAGATAATGGACGAGTTTCCATAATGCGGACGATGTCGCCTTCTTTTGCGCTGTTATTTTCATCATGTGCTGTATATTTTTTTGAATATTTAACACGTTTACCGTATTTAGGGTGTACTACACGAGTTTCAACAACAACAGAGATTGTTTTGTCTCCTTTGTCTGAAACGACACGACCACGATAAACTTTACGTTTGTTACGTTCTTCAGTCATTTAACATCTGCCTCCTTTTATTATTTAGTCAGTTCTTGTTCACGTAAGACAGTTTTAATACGAGCGATTGTTTTACGTACTTGACGTAAACGGGCAGTGTTTTCTAATTGTCCTGTTGCTAATTGGAATCGAAGATTGAATAATTCTTTTTTATATTCTTTTTCTTTGTTAACCATATCAGCAGCGGATAATTCTCTAATTTCTTTAATTTGCATTCGATTCACCACCATATTCTTCACGTTTTACGAATTTTGTTTTGATAGGTAATTTGTTTGATGCAAGACGGAAAGCCTCACGAGCTACTTCTTCTGGAACTCCATCGATTTCAAACAAGATTTTACCACGTTTAACTGGAGCTACCCAACCTTCAGGTGCACCTTTACCAGATCCCATACGAACACCGATTGGTTTAGATGTGTATGATTTGTGAGGGAAGATTTTAATCCATACTTTCCCACCACGTTTCATATAACGAGTCATAGCTATACGAGCTGCTTCGATTTGACGGTTTGTGATCCATTTAGATTCAATGGCTCTTAATCCGTATGTTCCGAAGTCGATGTTTTTTCCACCTTTAGCTTCTCCGCGCATTTTACCACGGAATTCACGACGGTGTTTTACACGTTTAGGTACTAACATGATTAATTTCCTCCTCTCTGGTTGTTTTCATTTACTTCAGGAAGGATTTCTCCTCGACAAATCCATACTTTAACTCCAAGTTTACCGTATGTAGTGTCTGCTTCTTCCCAAGCGTAGTCGATATCTGAGCGAAGTGTATGTAATGGAACTGTACCTTCACTGTAGTGTTCAGTACGTGCCATATCAGCACCGTTTAAACGACCAGATACTTGTGTTTTAACTCCTTGTGCACCAGCACGCATAACACGTTGGATAGCTTGCTTTTGAGCACGACGGAATGCAACACGGTTTTCTAATTGACGAGCAATATCTTCTGCTACTAATTTTGCGTCTAAGTTTGCTTGTTTAATTTCCACAATATTGATGTGTACTTTTTTACCAGTTAATTTATTTAACTGTGCACGTAGTGCATCAACTTCAGATCCACCTTTACCAATAACCATTCCTGGTTTAGCAGTATGAACTGAAACAATTACACGGTTAGCAGCACGTTCAATTTGAATTGTTGAAATTGAAGCGTCTGAAAGTTTACCGTAGATGTACTCACGAATGCGTAAATCTTCATGTAGGAAGTCGGCATACTTTTTATCAGCATACCATTTAGCATCCCAATCACGGATTACGCCAACACGCATACCTATTGGATGTACTTTTTGACCCATGTATTATGCCTCCTCTTTCTCTGATACCACAATTGTGATGTGGCTTGTTCTTTTATTGATTGGTGAAGCTGATCCTTTAGCACGAGGACGGAAACGTTTCATAGTTGGTCCTTCGTTAACAAAAGCTTCACTTACGAATAAGTTTTCTAAATCTAAATCATAGTTGTGTTCCGCGTTAGCAATAGCTGACATTAACACTTTTTCGACAGCAGGTGATGCTGATCTTGGTGTGAATTTCAGAATAGAAATTGCTTCACCTATGCTTTTTCCTCTAATTAAATCAGTTACTAGACGAACTTTACGAGGGGCAATGCGGATTGTTTTTGCTGTTGCTGTTGCAGATGTAATTTGTTCTGACATCTAATTTCCCTCCTTTATTAACGTCTTCCTGTTTTTTTATCGTCATTTGCATGACCTTTATATGTACGAGTTGGTGCGAATTCGCCCAATTTGTGTCCTACCATATCTTCTTGGATGTATACTGGGACATGTTTACGTCCATCATATACTGCAATTGTTAACCCAATGAAGTTTGGGAAGATTGTTGAACGACGCGACCATGTTTTAATAACTTGTTTTTTCTGAGCATCTTCTTGAGCTTCTACTTTCTTCATTAAGTGTGCATCAATAAATGGCCCTTTTTTCAAACTACGACTCACAGTGTAGCCTCCCTTCGGAAATTTAATCTATATACGATTATTTCTTACGTCCACGAACGATTAATTTACTTGATTTCTTCTTAGCATTACGAGTTTTAAGACCAAGAGTCTTTTTACCCCAAGGTGACATTGGACTTGGACGTCCGATTGGAGCGCGTCCTTCACCACCACCGTGTGGGTGATCGTTAGGGTTCATTACAGATCCACGAACAGTTGGACGTTTAGATAACCAACGTTTACGACCTGCTTTACCAATGTTAATTAATTCGTGTTGTTCGTTACCAACAGTTCCGATTGTTGCACGGCAAGTTGATAAGATCATACGAACTTCACCTGAAGCTAAACGTACTAATGTATATTTACCTTCTTGTCCTAATACTTGAGCACTTGTTCCAGCAGAACGAACTAATTGTCCACCTTTACCTGGTTTTAACTCAATATTGTGAATTACAGTACCAACTGGGATATTGATTAATGGTAATGCGTTCCCTACTTTGATATCTGCTTCAGCACCTGATTCAATCTTTTGACCTACTTTAAGTCCTTTTGGTGCGATGATATATGTTTTAATTCCATCTTCGTAGTTAATTAATGCGATATTCGCGCTACGGTTTGGATCATATTCGATAGTTTTAACTGTTCCGACAACGTTGTCTTTGTTACGTTTAAAGTCGATAACACGGTAAGCACGTTTGTGTCCACCGCCGTTGTGACGAACTGTGATTTTACCTTGGCTATTACGGCCAGCTCTTTGTTTTTTCGATTCTAATAATGATTTTTCAGGAGTTTTTGTTGTAATCTCTGAGAAGTCATAACCAGTCATATTACGACGACCGTTAGTTATCGGTTTGTAGTGTTTAATTGCCACTCGAATTCCCTCCTACTTATCTTATTTTGTGAATTATTCTTCGTCTTCTTCTGTTTCGAATAATTCGATGTTAGCTGAATCAGCTTTTAATGTGATGATTGCTTTTTTGTATTTACGTGTGAATCCTTGGTAACGACCCATACGTTTTGCTTTTCCTTCAACGTTGATAGTATTTACTTTCTCTACTTTAACGCCTTCAAACATAGCTTCAACAGCTTGTTTAATAAGGTTTTTGTTAGCACGACGATCTACTTCAAAAGTGTATTTGTTATCGTCAATGTTATACATAGATTGCTCAGTAATTACTGGACGTAGGATTACTTCTGAAAATTCCATTATGCTAATGCCTCCTCTACTGTTGATAATGCTGCTTGAGTGATTAATACTTTGTCATAGTTAACAACGTCTAATACGTTGATGTTGTTCTCGTCAATAACTTTAACGTTATCGATGTTACGAGCTGATAAGTATGCGTTATCGTTGTTATTTTCTAAAACGATTAATGTTTTAGTGTCTAAGTTTAAGTTAGATAAAATCCCTTTAAGGTCTTTTGTTTTTGGTGCATCTAAGCTTAATCCATCAACAACTACAAATTTATCTTCAACAACTTTTTGTGATAATGCTGATAAAATTGCTAAACGACGTACTTTTCTTGGTAATTTGTAACTGTATGAACGAGGTGTCGGACCAAAGACAACTCCTCCCCCAACCCATTGTGGTGAGCGGATAGATCCTTGACGTGCACGACCTGTCCCTTTTTGTCTCCAAGGTTTACGTCCACCACCGCGAACTGCGTTACGGTTTTTAACTGCGTGTGTACCTTGACGTAATGATGCACGTTGCATAATAACTGCATCGAACATAACACTTTCGTTTGGTTCGATACCGAAGATCGATTCGTTTAACTCAACTTCTCCAGCTTGCGATCCGTCTTGTTTAAATAAAGTAACTTTTGTCATTCTCGTTCCTCCCCTCTTAATTAGTTAGATTTAACTGCTTTTTTAATTTGTACTAAAGATTTTTTAGCACCTGGTACATTACCTTTAATTAAGATAACGTTATCTTCAGGATTTACTGCAACGATTTCTAAGTTTTGGATCGTTACTTGTTCACTACCGGTTTGTCCAGGTAATTTTTTACCTTTTAAAACACGTGATGGTGAAGCTGCCATTGCCATCGCACCTGGGCGACGGTGGAAACGAGATCCGTGAGCCATTGGTCCACGAGATTGGCCGTGACGTTTAATAACCCCTTGGAAACCTTTACCTTTTGATGTTCCTGTTACATCGATGATGTCTCCGACTGCGAATGTTTCTACAGTGATTTCTTGCCCAACTTCATATTCTCCTAGCTCGACATCACGAAATTCGCGAATGAAGCGCTTAGGAGTAGCGTTTGCTTTCGCTACATGACCTTTATGAGGTTTTGTTGCTAATACTTCACGTTTGTCTTGGAAACCTAATTGCACAGATTCATATCCATCTGTTTCATTTGATTTCACTTGTAATACAACGTTTGGTTGAGCTTCCACTACTGTTACAGGGATTAACTCACCATTCTCCGTAAAGAATTGCGTCATTCCTACTTTTGTTCCTAAGATTCCTTTGGTCATGAGTACACCTCCATTTTATTTTTTATTTTATAACTTAATTTCTACGTCTACACCACTTGGTAAATCTAATTTCATTAATGCATCAACTGTTTTAGCAGTTGGGTTAACGATATCGATTAAACGTTTGTGTGTGCGCATCTCAAATTGCTCACGTGAATCTTTATATTTATGCGGTGAACGGATAACTGTATATACCGAACGTTCTGTTGGTAATGGGATTGGCCCTACAGTTTGTGCTCCAGTTCTTTGTGCAGATTCTACGATTTTGTTCGCTGATACATCAAGAGCGCGGTGCTCATAAGCTTTCAGACGAATACGAATTTTTTGGTTTGCCATTGTTTTTCCTCCTCCGTCAAATTTGTTAAATTGACTTGCTCCGCAAGAATTACCGACTACACTGGTCATTGGCAACTCAACCTAGCGTGTCGCAACCTCTCGCTTCATAGCTCGCCACCTTATAATATAGGGGGCTGTGTTACGTTCAGCAGAAATATATCTACTTATGACACAACGAATATTATAACGCACACAACACTTAGAAGCAAGCTTTTTTCGCAGTTTTTTTAAAAAACTTCAAAATAATATTTCTTTCTATTATATATACACGTTTTGTGTCTCTATTTAAGCTTTGTAACATTTTAATGGAAAATCCTGGTGGATGGAAGTCTTTTTTTATATTTATTTATTATTACTTATTTTTTGTATATATAATGGAAGGAATAGAAAAGCCAAGGAAACTCCGAAGAATTTTCTTGGCTAAGTGTAGTCAATGTCTATCCATTTGCTAACTTATCTCTGGACTTAGTCGAGATGAATTCGATAATTAAAATTAGTATAATTAATCCAATTAAAATTGATCCAACTTCACCCCATCGATATGAGTTCATTGCAAATATCAATGGAGCACCAATCCCCCCTGCTCCTACTAAACCTAAAACTGTTGCATCTCTTAAGTTCATATCGAAACGATAAATTGTCGTAGATAAAAAGTTTGTAAATAGTTGAGGAATAACCCCATACCTAATCTTTTCGAATGTATTACATCCAGCAGCTTCCATTGCTTCTAAAATTCCATCATCTATTTCTTCTATAGTATCCAAGTATAGTTTCGAAACCATACCAATTGAAGTAATTGACATTGTCAAAACTCCTGCATATGCTCCGGGCCCCGTAACTCTAATAAACATCAGACCATATACAAAAGATGGTATTGTTCGAATAACTACGAGCAATGTACGTGTAATAAAGGAGAGGACTGGTCCGACAATACTTTGTGACATTAAAAATGCTACAGGTATCGCTAGTACTGATCCGAATATTGTTCCTAAAAATGCAATACATATTGTTTCAAATAATAAATATGGTACCCCCTCATCAGAGAATTCAAATAGAAAATCTAAATCTGGAGAAAGTATTCCTGAAATAATATTTCCGGCAATGGTTGAACCGCGGCTATCAATTCCCTTAAATTGCACGCCTGTTATTGACCAAATCAGAAGCGTTATTAATATAGCGAATATTGTAAAGTAATATACTCGTCGATTAGGTTCACGCTCAAGTTGTTTATTAATCATATTATTCATTTCTATTGTCACCTCCTAAGTGAGTCTCTGACGGCAGTATTCACTAATTTGTTCTATTATGAATACAACAACCATTAATATTAATAGTATCATTCCGGCATTTGCATAATCTCGCCATCCTAATTCTTGATTTAAGATTAGTCCAATCCCGCCTCCCCCCACATATCCTAAGATTGCGGCATAACGAATGTTTCCTTCAAACGCAAAAAGTGATACTGATAAGTAAGTTGGCATAATTTGAGGAACAACAGCATATCGAAACGCTTCTACTTTTGATAACCCCATAGATTCCATTGCTTCAAAGGGTCCCATATCAATATTTTCGATATTTTCATACATTAGCTTTCCTATATAAGAAAACGTAAATATGAATATTGCAATGGTTCCTGCTGTTGTTCCAATTCCGAATATAAATGTAGCGATGGATGCTGTAATCAACGTTGGTAATGTTCGCGTAATTGATAAGAACAGCTTGAAAAGACCAGTAATCCAACGACTTTGGATTAAGTTTGACGAAGATAACATAGCAATAGGTATTGCTACGATTGCCCCTAAGACGGATCCAAGCAATGACATTTGAATAGTATCAATCATGGGTCTCCATATATTACTAGCATAACTCCAATTTGGAGGAATCATTTGTCCCAAAATGACAAAGAATTGTTCCCCACGTTCAGCTAAGACTGAAAATTCGGTCTCAGTTACTTTAATTGAAATATATGTAAATATTAATAATAGCAAAACAATTAATGGGGTTCTTGAAGTTTTTTGATAGACTTTTTTTCCGTTAGATAGACTTATTTCTTTGGGTTTAAAAACACGATCATATAATTTCATTTCCAAACTAAATCCCCCTATACTGGTGATACTGAAGATTCAACAACTTCAATAGGTTGGTTTTGGTAGATTTTATTTAATATTTCTTGATCAACATCACTCGAAGGACCGTCATAAACGATTTCCCCTTTTGCAATTCCAATAATACGATCTGCGTACTCTAACGCTAAATCAACATGGTGAATATTAATTAAGACTGTAATATCCAATTCTTTATTTATGCGTTTAAAATCATCCATAACTACTTTAGCTGTCACTGGGTCCAAAGAAGCAACAGGTTCATCAGCTAGTATAATAGAAGGATTTTGTGCTAACGTTCTTGCAAGAGCTACACGTTGTTGTTGACCACCTGATAATTGGTCTACACGCATATAGGCTTTATCTAAGATACCAACTTTATCTAAAGCTTCTAATCCTCGTATTTTATCTTCTTTTGTAAAACTACCTGTTAATTTACGCCAAAATGATAACTCTGGCACACTCGATACTAATACGTTGTTTAATACGCTAATTCGAGTGACTAGGTTGAATGATTGGAAAATCATTCCAATTTTTCGACGGAAACGTCTTAATTCTTTTGAGCCTAGGGCAGTTACATCTTCATTATCAACAGTGAGTGTTCCATCCGAAACACTGTGCATGCGATTAATACAACGGATCAATGTCGATTTACCTGCTCCGGATAGCCCAATAATCGCAACAAATTCGCCTTGTTCAATGGTTAGATTCACATCTTTTAGCGCAGTTACGCCATTAGGGTATTTTTTACTTACATTTTCAAATTTAATCATCTCTTACAAACCTTTCTTCAAACAAATAAAGGCCAGAATTTATCCTAGCCTTAAAATATATAATATAAATTGAGTATTAGTTAGATTGTTCGCGTAAAATTTCTTGTGCTTGACGCTCAACTTCATAGTCCGAACTCTCAGCAACTTCGTATCCTTCATGAGCGTAAATTGCAATAATCTCTTTACCTTCTTCAGTTTGAGATATATTGATGAACGCTTCTTGTAAAGCAGCTTTTAGTTCATCAGACATGTTATCTGAATTGTTACTTACTGAAATTGTATCATTATAGATACCTGGCGTAACTCCAATAACATCAGTATCTGTCCAGATATCATTTTCGCCACCTAATTCAGATTGCCATTGATCAACGTAGTCACGGCGTCCATCAGCAAATACTGTTAAGATATCTACTTGACCAGAAGCTAGACGTGCAAATGAGTTTAAATATGAGTCAGCTTGCACAACATTTTCTAAATCACTTAAGTTTTGTTGGAAATTATCTTGTAACCAAATTGTTGGATAAATGTAGCCTGCTGAAGAAGATGGACTCATAACAGACCAATTAGCTGAATTTAAATCTTCAAAAGATAATTCTTCACCATTATTAACTTTATCAGCTAATTCGCGCCCTTTTTCTGAAGGTCCAGCAATCATAATAGCACGGTAATATGTTACTTGTTCGTCCGTTGCTTCAGTTGGTTCATTCGCATTCCAATCAGCTGGGTCTTCCGAGTCGTTACTTAGACCAGCACGTGTAGAAGTTAAAATAACTTCTGCGCCATCATCATATAAAACATATGTTCCTCCTGGAATAAATCCGATATCGATGGTTCCAGCCGATAAACCTTCTCCAACTGCCTCATATGAAGTACCTACAGAGATGTCTACTGAACCTACTTCATAACCAAGAGTTGCTAATTCATCAATTAACAATTGCTCTAATGGTTCTGTTGCTGTTACGATTTCTTCCGGATCACGTGATGGTACAAATCCGATTGATAACTCATCAATTTGAGCTGTTTCTTGCGCAGCGACAGCTGGCATCGCTACTGAAGCAAGTGTTGTCACAGATGCTAAAGTTAAAGCAGCTTTTTTTATCCAATTTTTTAACATAAGATAATTCCTCCCTTTTTTTATAACATTAATATTATAAACCATTCGATAATCAAGCGCTATTGATTTTATGTAAATTTTGTGTAAATTCACACGTATTGGATTGTTAACTTTTGGGGATTATTGAAGTGAATTGATTAATTTCAATTATTCTATACAAAAATACCGCTACAAACAGCACAATTGTTTGTAGCGGTATTATTTAATTTCTAGGTTAATCTAGTCGTTAATTTATCTGAGTATTATTCAGCAGAAACTGATACGTCTTTCAAGCTTACGTTACCTAAAGCATCTGGCTCTAAGTTTTGTACGTGGTCTTGGATAACGTAGTTACTTGTGTAGTAGTATACTGGGATAACTGGCATTTCTTCCATGAAAATCGCTTCAGCATCTAATAACATTTGAGTACGAGCTGCTGGATCTTCTTCTGCAGCTGACTCATCAATTAAGTTTTTGTACTCTTCATTTTCCCAACCAGTATCGTTATTACCAGTATCGGCAGTACGGTACATGTCTAAGAATGAGATAGCGTCGTTGAAGTCAGCAATCCATCCCATACGTCCTACTTGGTAATCAAGAACGTTTAGACGGTCTAAGTATACTTGCCATTCAGTTGAGTCAATCTCAGCGTTAATTCCTAAGTTTGTAGCCCAGCCAGATTGGATAAATTGAGCAATTGTTGAGTGAGCTTCACTGTCGTTAATTGAGATGTTAACAGTAATTTCACTAGGATCTGAAATTCCTAATTCTTCCATAGCTAATGCTAAGTATTCATTAGCTTCGTCGAATGCTGCATCTTGCATGTAGCCACGGTCTTCCTCGAATCCTTCGATTGTTGGAGGTACAACACCTAATGCAGGTAATTGTCCACCTTTAATTACGTTATCAATTAAACCTTGACGGTCAATTGCTAATGATAATGCTTTACGTAAGTTAACGTTTTGCATTAATTCATCTGTCGTATTTAATTTGTACCAGTAGATTGCTGCGTAAGGAACTGTGTTTAGTTCTTCATTAGCACGGTACATGTCGATTGAGTCTAGAGAAACTGTTCCGTAAGGCGTACCTAAGTAATCTAAGTTACCAGCTTGGAATTCAGCGTTAGCTGTTGATTCTTGCTCGATAATTTGGATGTTAACTGTTTCTAAAGCAACGTTATCAGCGTCCCAATATTCAGCGTTTTTAGCTAATACTAAGTCACTGTTGTGGTTCCATGTATCTAAGTTGAACGCACCGTTAGTTACATATGTTTCACCAGCTTCAGCAGCCCAACCAGTAGAGTCGGCTTCAACTGTTGCTTGATGAACTGGCATGTAAGTGTAGAATGAAGTTAATTCTAAGAAGTATGGTGTAGGGTTGTTTAATGTTACTTCTAATGTGTAGTCATCTACAGCAGTAACTCCTACAGCGTCTTCTTCGCCTTCACCTGAGTTAAATTCTTCAGCACCAGCAATTGGGTAAAGAATAGAAGCATATTGAGAAGCAGTTTCAGGGTTTAAAGCACGCTTCCATGAAAACTCGAAATCATTTGCAGTAACTGGGTCTCCATTTGACCAAGTTGAATCTTGACGTAAAGTGAATGTCCAAGTAAGGCCATCTTCACTCTCTTCCCATGATTCAGCAACACCTGGTTCAATTTCACCATGGTTATTGTGTGTTAATCCTTCAAAAACGTTACGGATGATTGATCCTGATGTCGAATCTGTTGCTAAAGCAGGGTCTAATGTAGGTGGCTCTGTTCCTAGGGATAAGTTAAGTGTTGCAGCATCTTGCGCAGATGCAGTTGTTTGTGCTAACGGCGCTACACTTAATAAAAATAAACTAACTAATGTAAGTACTCGTAAGAACTTTTTCATTAATGTTCCTCCTTTTAATTTATATCTAATAATATACAGTATATATGAGAGTTTAACAAGGGGAATTGTCATTTTTTTTTAATTTTTAAGCGTTTTAACGGCTGGTATACTCATATTTTAATCTTTAAGGAGGTATTTAATTTTTAAATAAGTAAACTTCTAATCTTATCAATATGCTCCTGTACTTTCTCAGGTGCAGGTCCACCGTCCACTTGTCGACGTTTAACACAAGCTGTTAAATCGATCGCATCATAAATATCCTCTTCGAATAAAGCATGCTCTTCTTTATACTCTGCCAGACTCAAAGTTTCTAAGGTTTGATTTGTTTCTTCACAGTACTGAATAATATTACCTGTTACTTGGTAGGCGTCACGAAACGGCAAACCTTTAGCTGTTAAGTAGTCCGCACAATCCGTTGCATTAATGAAACCCGTACTTGCTGCTTTGTACATTACTTCCTTATTAGCAATCGTTTCATCAATCATTGAAGGTAATAAAGAAAGCATCATCTTCACAGTATCAATCGCATCAAATAAACGTTCCTTCTCCTCTTGAATATCCTTGTTATATGCTAAAGGTATTCCTTTCATAATCGTTAACACACTCATTAAATCACCGAACACACGCCCGGATTTCCCTCTAAATAGTTCATGAATATCCGCGTTCTTTTTCTGAGGCATAATCGATGAACCCGTCGAGAATGTGTCTTTTAAGGCCAGAAACTTAAACTCTTGTGAAGTCCAAATAATCACTTCTTCGCTATATCGACTTAAGTGCATGCTTAATATAGAGAATGCCGATAATAATTCCAAACTATAATCTCGGTCCGACACTGCGTCTAAACTATTATTTGAATAATTGCTAAACCCTAACAATTCAGTTGTATATGCACGGTCTAGAGGAAAAGTCGTCGTTGCTAAGGCACCCGCACCTAAAGGCATCGTCTCTTTAATCCGTTTGGCAGCATCTTTAATTCGTCCATAATCTCGGTAGAACATCTCAACGTAAGCCATTAGATAATGACCATAGGTTATCGGTTGTGCCCGTTGTAAGTGTGTGTAACTTGGCATAATCGTCTCAAGATGCTCTTGTGCTTCATCAGTGAAGGCAAGTATCACTTTTTCTAAGGCTTCTATAATCCACTCAACTTCATCTAAGGCATATATTTTCATCGCTGTAGCTACTTGATCGTTACGGCTTCTGCCTGTATGTATTTTCTTTCCGATATCACCTAATCTTCGTGTTAATTCTGCTTCGATAAAGCTATGAATGTCCTCTTCATTTAAATCAATTTGAAGTGTCTGATTTGCGTATTCTTCGCGCATTGATGATAGTTCCGCTACTAATTGCTTAGCCTCATCCGATTCTATGATGTGTTGTTTGCCTAACATCTGGGCATGTGCCATACTTCCCCGTAAATCTGCATCAAATAATCGGATATCGATTAAAATTGATTGATTAAACTCGTAAGCTGAATTTGACATTTCCTGATGATATTCATTACTCCAAAGTGCCATATATCCTCTTCCTTTTTTTGAATAAAACTTATAGAAGTCCTAGTTTCTTTTGAATCTTAGTTGGTAACGTAATCACATTAATATATCCTTGGGCATCATGGTGATCGAATAAATCATCTTCACCAAAGCCTGATACATCTTCATCAAATAGAGCAAATTCACTCTTTAAGCCGAGTGGTAACATATTGCCTTTGTATAATTTCAATTTAACATCACCGGTAACAGTCTTTTGTGTATGATTCATAAAGGCTAATATCGAATCACTTGCCATTGAATACCACTGTCCATTGTAGATTAATTCAGCGAATTCAACGGCCAAGTGTTGCTTCAATTTAATCGTTTCTTTTGTTAGTGTTAAGCTTTCTAGACGCTCATGGGCCCCCATTAATAGAGTCGCTCCTGGTGTCTCATAAATCCCTCTGGATTTCATTCCAATCGTTCTGTCTTCAATCCAATCAAGGACACCAATACCGTGTTTTCCTGCAATTACATTTAAAGTTTCTAAGACTTCGTGAGGTTTCAATTCTTTGCCATTGACTGCCGTTGCTTTCCCTTGTTCAAAGGTAATTTCAACAATTTCAGCTTCATCCGGTGTATTTTCTAAGGCGTTCGCTATATTAAGAATGCTTGAGTAATCGACCGCATTCTTAGGACTTTCGATGTCTCCGCCTTCGTGGCTAATATGCATTAAGTTTTCATCTTCAGAATAAATCTTCTCAATTGTTGAAGTCACTGGCACACCTTTTAATTCAGCATATTTAAGTGCATCTTCACGAGATTTAATATCCCAAATACGCCAAGGTGCAACAATCTTCATCTCTGGATCGAAAGCTGCGATTCCAGTTTCAAAACGAACTTGGTCGTTCCCTTTACCCGTACAGCCATGACAAATTGCAGTAGCGCCTTCTTTATGAGCCACAGCGACCAATTCTTTGGCAATTAATGGACGTGCCAGCGCAGTACCTAATAAGTAAGTCCCTTGGTATTTCAAGTTACTTGAGATTGCCGGATAAATATATTCTTCTGCTAAAACATCTGCTACATGCGGATTGTAGAACTTACTTGCTCCTGAAGCGATGGCTTTTTTCTCTACTGCTTCCCAATCTTCTTTTTGCCCCACATCAACACACACCGCAATGATATCCGCATCATAATTCTCCTTTAACCATGGAATAGTAATCGACGTGTCCAATCCACCTGAATAGGCTAATACAATTTTATCTTTACACATATTCATTCTCCTTTTAATTTCATGTTTGTTAATTGTTTACCATATTCTATTGCGACGGTAAGTAACATCTTTAAACCTACTGTTAATGCACTTTCATCAATATTAAATTTTGGATGATGAAGAGGGTATTGCGTTTCCTTCGTATGGTTATGACTTCCAATCATTGCAAAGGTAGCTGGTATGACTTGGCTATAGGCTGAAAAGTCCTCACCGAACATATCAGGCTTTCTTTCAATGACATTGACGTCTAAAGAATTTCTGACAATATCCTGTAAGAGTGTGGTCTTGACATCATCATTATGCACTGATCGAGCACCTACTTCGTAACTAAACTTATAACCCACACCATAGGCTCCACAGATTCCTTCTAATATTTGTTTCATGCTGTCTTCAATGTGTTTTGGAACATCTGCATCAAAGGTTCTAATATTCCCTCCAAACTCTAAAGTATCGGGAATGATATTTAATGAAATACTATTTCCTGCTTTAATATATGTGTTTGATACAACCGCTGATTGTTGCGCATCAATATGTTGTGACGGAATCTCATTAAATGCTTGAATGAGTTTACTCGCAATGTTTATAGGATTAATTGCTTTAGACGGCGTTGATGCATGTCCGCCTAGTCCATATATAATCACTTTATAACCATCTGAGTTGGTTGTAACAGGTCCTTTTTTTATATCAACCGTACCGACCTCAAGTTCAGGTAAGACGTGTTGACCATATATATAATCCAAGTTATCTAAAGCTCCCGTTGCCATAATTTGACTTGCTCCACCAGGTGGTAATTCCTCTGCGTGTTGGAAGATACAGTAAATCTCACCCACTAACCTATCATAGTGATCATCTAACCACTGACATGCTGTCATTAACATGGCTGTGTGGCCATCATGACCACACGCATGCATCACACCATTATTCGTTGAGCAATAATCTAAATCTGTTAATTCTTCTTGTATAGGGAGGGCATCGATGTCTGCTCGTAACCCAATACGGCTCCCAGGTTTCTTCGATTTAAAAACGCCAATGACACTTGTTTGGGTGGATTTAATAATCTCAACATGATCTAAGGATTGAAGAAAGCTTTCAATGTATTCCACCGTCTTAAATTCGTTAAATGAGGTTTCAGGATGTTGGTGTAAGTACCGTCTACGTTCAAGTAAATCATCTGTGTATTGTTCTAAATTATTAAAATATTCAAGTGTCATCTTTATCTCTCCTATTACTGTTCTTGAGCTTTACTTGCTTTATCAATATTATCTTCAAAAACTTTATCTAAGTCGCCATTTTCTTTTGCTTCTGTAATTACTTTATCTACGACTTCAAGTAACTCTGAATTACCTTTTGTCATTGCTACTGACGTTCCTAGCAATTCATTATTAATTTCAATACCTTCAACGACTGAAACGACATCTCCATAATTTGTTAAGTATTGTTGCAGCGTTAAATCTGACATAAAGATGGCATCTACCTTTTTGGCTTTTAGCCCCTCAATTAAATCTCCATTTTTACCCATAGATACTAGTTCTATTTCTGGCATATTCTCTTTTAAGAAAATTTCTTGCGTTGAAGTTAACAAAGCACCCACTCGTTTACCATTAAAATCTTCTAAGGATTTAAAATTATCCACTTGATCACTTGCAACTGCAAACTGACTCACAGGCTCATAATATGAAACTGAAAAATCTACGACTTTGGCACGCTCTTCTGTGTTCGACATACCAGAAATAATTAAGTCAATTTTATTTGTATTCAATGTCGGGATCAATGAATCGAAAGCCCGGTTATCAATGACTAACTCGACTCCGATCTCATCGGCAATCATTTGGGCAAGTGAGGCATCAATGCCGACTACAACAGCTTCTCCGTCCACAACTTCCACCCATTCAAACGGTGGATACTCAGCATTCATTCCAACAACTATCTGACCTTTTTCTTTGATTTCAGCTAACGTCGCTGCCTTAATATTTACCGCAGAAGTTAAAAACATCCCTACAACAAAAGCTAAAATTATTTTACTTATTTTTTTCATTTCGCCGATTGTAAAATTAAGCTAGACAACTAAAACAGCCATTTGTGGTACACTCAACTTGTAATTCCGACCAAAGAATACAAAGGAGTGACCACAAATGACCTACACCCATCTTACCACGGATGAACT
>NZ_VBSP01000015.1 GCF_005864045.1 Ruoffia tabacinasalis
TTACACCGCACCCCCTTGTGCATTTCCTCCATGATGTCATCTTGAAGTTGAACATGTTTATCTTTAATATTTAGTAAGTCTGCGATATAATTCATATGAGCCAAGTGAATTCTCCTTTTAGTAATGTGTGGTAACTTTATTATATAGGAATTCACTGGCTTTTTGTGTACATACAAAAAAAGGTGTCAGTGAGATTTCTCTCACCAACACCAAAAATTCAAGAACCGATTTCTTTCGCTAATTATAAATCTCTGTCTTGATTAATGTGAGAATTTCTTTCTTCTGTATCGTCTGAAGGTGCTAAATCATCTGGTTCAACATAAGTTGTCTCTTCTTTTGCACGATCATAAGTTTCAGAATGATCTTCATCATCTTTTGCTTTTTCTTTCGCATCTTTGAAGCTATCAGGTTCATCTGGTAATTCTGGTTTATCCTTTGAATCTGTATCTTCAGGCGCAGGCATTTCGCCTGTTTCGAATAAAGATTTGATCGCTCTTTGATCTAATGTTTCGATTTCTAATAACTTTTCAGCAATAGTATTCAACTGTTCACGGTGTTCATTAATAATATTATGTGCATCAGTTAACGCTTTGTCTGTAATACGACGAATTTCTGAGTCGATTTCATAAGCAATTTGTTCAGAATATGTCACACTTTGACCATATTGACGGCCAGCAAAAGGTTTTTGATTCCCCTCATATTGAACAGTTCCTAATTTTTCAGACATACCATATTCTGTAATCATTGAACGAACAATTTGAGTTGCTTGTTGGAAGTCATTACTTGCCCCAGTTGATTGGTGATTAAACACAATCTCTTCAGCAGCACGTCCACCTAATAAACCAACAACTTGTTCGTATAATTCTTTCTCGGTAATGATATATTGATCTTCTTTAGGAAGCATAATCGCATATCCACCTGCACGTCCACGAGGAACAATCGTTACTTTATGCACGACACGCGCATCACTTAATACCATACCAACAATTGTATGTCCTGCTTCGTGATAAGCAACCGTTTCGCGTTGTTTCACTGACATTTCACGGTTTGTTTTAGCTGGTCCAGCAATGACACGGTCATGTGCTTCATCAATATCTTCCGCATGGATAGATGTATGATCGACACGAGCCGCAATTAAAGCCGCTTCGTTTAGTAAGTTTTCTAAATCCGCACCAGAAAAACCTGGTGTTTGTTGTGCAATCACTTTTAAATCGACATCATTGGCTAATTGCTTGTTACGTGAGTGAACTAATAAGATTTCTTCACGCCCTTTAACATCAGGGTTACCAACAAGAATTTGTCTATCAAAACGACCCGGACGCAGTAAAGCTGGGTCTAAAACATCAGAACGGTTTGTTGCAGCCATAACGATAATACCTTCATTACCTTCGAAACCATCCATCTCAACAAGTAATTGGTTAAGTGTTTGTTCACGTTCATCGTGTCCTCCACCCATACCAGCTCCACGTTGACGACCTACGGCATCAATCTCATCAATGAAGATAATCGATGGTGCATTTTTCTTAGCATTTTCGAATAAATCTCTTACACGACTCGCCCCAACACCGACAAACATCTCAACGAATTCAGAACCTGAGATACTGTAGAATGGAACGCCCGCTTCTCCCGCAACAGCTTTAGCTAGTAACGTTTTACCAGTACCTGGAGGCCCTTCTAAAAGAACACCCGCTGGTATACGCGCACCTAACTTTGTAAAGCGATCTGGATCTTTTAAGAATTCAACCACTTCAACTAATTCTTGTTTCTCTTCTTCTGCACCTGCAACATCAGAGAAGCGTACTTTGACTTTCTGTTTTGAAACGTCTTTTGATTTAGACTTTCCAAAGTTCATCACGCCTTTTCCGCCGCCAGAACCTTGTTGAGTCATTGAATAGATTAAGAAAAATGTCGGGATTAATAAGATTAAGAATGGTAAGAAACTTAACCATAAACCTGCACTTGATTCCGGAATTGTTTGAATTGTAGTATCATTTTCTAAAGCAACATCCGTCACCATGTTCAACGTTGCGTCATTACCTAAAATAGTTGTTTCAAATAAACTTACTTCGTTAGATCCTTGAATAACTTGTAAAAAGTTATCTTCTTCCTGCTCTACAGTTTCATTAGGTGTTCGGTATTCCCCATGAACTGAATAAGCCCCAGATCCAATTTGAATTTCGAAAGTTTCAATGTTCCCACTTTCTAATTCACTCATAAATTCAGACGATGATATCTCTTCAGTTTGCCCAGCATAACCTAAGTTACCTGAGAATACTTGAAACATACCAATAATCGCTAAAAATATTAGGATGTAAGGTAAAGTTCCCCGAAAGAAATTACGATTCGGGTTTGGATTTCGATTATTCATTTATCTATCTCCTCCTTGCATACATATTATTATGTATCTTAGTTATAATAGCATAATTGAGCGGATTTACACTACAATATTGCTTTTTCATTGAATTTAAAATTATTGATAAATCTCAGGTTTTAGTACACCAATGTATGGTAAGTTACGATATTTTTGTTCAAAGTCAAGACCGTACCCAACAACGAATTCGTCTGGTACTTCTAAGCCTACGTAATCTGGAATAATATCTTTCACAACACGACGCACTGGTTTATCTAATAACGTACATACTTGCACAGATGCAGCTTTACGGTATTTGAATAAATCAACTAAGTACTTCAATGTACGACCTGTGTCGATAATGTCTTCCACGACTAGAACGTGACGTCCTTCTAGATGTGTGTCTAAATCTTTAATGATTTTTACTTCTCCAGAAGATTCAAATGCATCACCATAACTAGATACATCCATGAAATCAATCTCTAAATAGACATCCATTGCTCGAACAATATCTGCCATAAAAATTGAAGCCCCACGTAGTATTCCAACAACTACTACCTCTTTGTCTTTATATTCTTTCGTTAACTGTTCACCTAAGCGATTCACAGCTTCTTGAATCTCCTCGCGGGTTACTAATACTTCTTTTATGTCTTGTTCTAACATTTAGTTTCTCCTTTATTTTGTATTATCATATATTCTTAACGCCAATTCTCATTCTTTTACGTTTAAATAAAAGCGAAAGCGTCATTTTATTGATGTTATGAAGTAAATGTTACCATATTATCAAGAAATATTCTCGCTTTTTTGATATATAAATACATGAGTTTGCTTTTCTTCCAAATTAACGTAAGTTTTATCCTTACTAATCGGTGGTAACATTCCTAGTATCGTCCCTTCATGATTTTCAATGACCCAATAATCTTCACGTTTTGATTTTGGGATTTTTTGATCGATCATGATTCGAGATACTTTCTTATGATAACTTGTTCCATCTGGGCGACGCAAAGTTAACGTGTCTCCATTCTTTCGATGTCGCAACGTTATACTTGGTTTTCCTTCGGTTAAAGATAAAGGTATTTCAACATACAAATCTTTCTTTAAGTCTGTCGCAATCGCATCCATATCAAACACACCTGCTAATTCTTGCTCATTCAATTCGTACCAGTGATTAAACTGTTCAATCTTAATCTCACTTTGTTCAGCTTCTTCAACGCCGTAATCTTGAGGTTGAATCCAAATATAATCATACTCTCTTAAAGCTACCCAGTTATTCGCTATATTCATCAACATATTTGGAGCATCTGTTTGTCTAATGAGTTGTTCTAACTGCTTAACAGCTGCTTTATTATAGGATTGAATTTGGTGAATTAATCTTTCCTCCAAAAATATAGCTAAGTATATCTGCATTAAATCATCAGATAATTCTAGAAACTTAGGTACATATAAAAGCCACCGTCCCTGTGACAATTGCATCAACAGTTCGGGTTCTTTCTGTAAATACTGATTAAAATGCGCATCATAACTTGCTTCTAACTGTTCTGACAGAAGAAGTAAATTAGATAAAAACTGCGGGTTTTCCTCTTCAAAAAAAGGCAACATCTTATATCTCATACGATTACGCATATAAGTCATATCCGTATTCGTCTGATCTTCATTAAAAGGAATATGATGTTCTTTGGCATATTCATTTATTTTTTCCTTTTTAGTTGAATTAAAAGGTCTTAAGACACGAACAGACTTCGAAAATTTCGTTGAAGTAGTTAATATACGTTGGTAGTTAGAGCGAATTCCGCGAACACCTCGTAATGAAGTTCCTCGGATTAAACGCATTAATACCGTTTCACCTAAATCATTCAAATGATGTGCTGTCATCAACGTATCGCTATTCGTCTTAACCATGACATCCCCAAAGAATTGATAACGCGCATCTCTCGCACTTGCTTCAACATTCACTGAAGCTGGTTTGTCCCAATGACTAATAAAGTAAGTTAACTTATATTTTTGGGAATACTCTTTTACCAATTGGGCATCTTGATCACTATCTTCTCTTAATCGATGATTAAAGTGGGCAACAATTAATTCTTTTCTTTCTTCTTTAGGTAATTGTTCATTTATTTGAAGCATGATTGTCAATAATACCATCGAATCTATGCCACCTGACACGGCAAGTAAGATACGCTTACTTTTAAACCATTCGGGCCATTCATTCAATAATTGTTTGACGTTATATAATAAATCACTCATGCGTCATCACCTCGCTTTCTCAGTAACGAAGTATATTTTAACACGATTAGAAATAAAGTATAGAATAAATATATTAACTATACATTAAGTGTATTAAACTTTCGTCATATTTTTTTGGAACTCTCTATTAACATGCTATCATATACTTACATAAACATAAATCCTGATATTATAAGGTAGATTTACAAAGGAGACATCATGAAACAGATTAAAGCCATTGGTTGGGACTTAGATGATACACTTTATCAAAGAAGTGATTTTTACCGTGCTGCATTCGAAACGATGCAGAAAAATGTGATTCATATTCATCAATCGTTTGAAACTTTCTATCGTATCTTTGAAGTGCAATCCGATATTGAATATGAGAAATTTATTCGTGAAGAAAAAGCTAAGGAGCAATATCAACTTGACCGAATCCTTTCTACTTATAAATATTTCAATTGCGAAATGAGTGTTGAGCAAGCGACGATATTCCAAGCACTAAATGAATATTACCGTCAACATTTAACTCTAGATTCAGAAATCATTCATGTCTTTGAGCATTTACAAACAGCTGGATATGACTTATTCATTCTTACAAATGGCCCTTCCATCGATCAAAGAAATAAATTAAACACCTTACAAATCAACCGATGGATTCCAGAAAATCGTTGGTTTATCTCAGAAGAATTAAATAGTTCAAAACCTGATATTGAAATATTTAACCATGTCGCAGAAGAGCTAGGTTACCTGAGCCATGAATTTGCTTATATCGGTGATAATTACACTAACGATATTCTAGGTGCATCTCAAGCAGGATGGCATGCGATTCATTATACACACCCTACACACAGACGTGACAATCCAAATCATCCAACGACGATTCAGCATATTTCTGAAATTATCAATCTTTTTTCTTAAGCACTCGTATTAATTCATATTGCTTCATAAATAGTTAATACATCCATGCTAGATTAAGCCTAATATATAGGAGGAATTCAAATGACTAAAATTTTAATTATAGAAGATGATTTGGAATTAGCAAATATGTTCCAATCCGTCTTAGAACATGCGGATTATGACGTTAAAACAGTTGGTAACGGTGTCCTGGCACTGGATTACTTAGATAAAGAATATGTTGATTTAATTATAACGGATATTATGATGCCAGAAATGGATGGCTATGAATTTGCGGAATCCATGCGTCAAATCGGAGACGAAGTCCCTATTCTAGTTATATCAGCCAAAGATGATTATGAAGATAAGAAACTCGGCTTTAGAATCGGCGTTGATGATTATATGGTTAAACCCATTGATGTTAAAGAAATGGTTCTGAGAGTTGAAGCTTTACTTCGTCGCTCTAAGATAGCGAACAGTCGTCATTTAATTATTGGAGACACAACTTTGAATCAAGATAACTTCTCAGTAACTACTGGCGAAGACGTTTCATCATTGCCACAAAAAGAGTTTTTACTCTTACAAAAACTGCTGTCCTACCCAGATAAGATTTTTACACGTCAACAATTAATGGATCAAATTTGGGGATTAGATACGCAAACAGACGAACGTACGATTGATGTACATATCAAGCGATTACGTGATCGCTTTGCTGATAATGAGGACTTCAAGATTATGACCATACGCGGACTAGGCTACAAGGCAGATGTCGCACAATGAAAAAGTGGCTTGAATCACGCTTATGGATCTACTTTTCATTCATAACTTTAATATTAACAATCGTCATTGCGGTTGCTTTAATTGTCATTATTCTATTATTAGAAGCGTTTGCCCTCTTGCCAAGTTTGGAAGGATCTCCTAAACTTTCTTGGGTCATTCCCATCATCTTTAGTAGTCTCATGGGATTGGTTATATCTGGAATTGTTATGATACAAATTCTGAATCCTATCATCAAACTTAAAAAAGCGATGACTAAAGTGATTGAAAGTGACTTTTCTGTTCAATTGGATGAAGATGAACGTATTGCTGAAGTATCGGAATTGTATCATTCTTTTAATTTAATGGTAAATGAATTAAGTAGTATTCAACGTTTACAGAGTGACTTTACATCCGTTATCTCGCATGAGTTCAAGACGCCTCTATCTTCGATACAAGGTTATGCACAGCTTTTGCAGTCTCCTGATTTGACCGCAAGTGAACGAGAAACTTATCAACATCGAATTATCGTTGCAACTAAACAACTTTCTGGTTTATCTGATAATATATTAAAGTTATCTAAACTTGATAATCAGTCCATTTCAATTGAAAGAAAGTCGTATCGTTTAGATGAGCAAATTCGCGAAAGTATCTTAAGCCTCCATAACCAATGGATGGAGAAAAACTTGACGATGACGATCGACTTAGATTCAACCGTGCTTTATGCTAATGAAGATTTATTGAATCAAGTTTGGATGAACCTTTTAGACAATGCAATCAAATACAGTGAACAAGAAGGTCAAATCATCGTTCACTTGAAAGACTCAAAAGATTCGGTTGAAGTGATTATCGAAGATACGGGGATTGGTATTCCTTCAGAGAAGTTAAATATTATTTTTGAGCGTTTCTTCCAAGTTGACGGTAGTCGCTTTAGTTCAGGCAATGGACTTGGTTTAGCGATTGTTAAACGTATTATTGACAACCACGAAGGAACTATCGAATATCAAAGTGAACTTGGTGATGGAACGAAAGTCATCATTACATTACCTCATAAGAAAATTGAACATTCAAAATAAACAATTCATGCGTACCTTATACTTTTCATTTGAAAAGTCATTTGAATCTTCCTCTCACATATATCGCGCATGAATCTGTATACAGCAAAAGAGCGGGCACCATATTGCAATGGTGTCCGCTCTTTTTGATTGAATAAGTAGATTAGTTACGACGGCCGCCACGACCACCGCGTTTACCTTCAGTATTACGACGTAAAGATGATAAGTTATCTTCACTATCTTTTAGGAATTGGTTCATTAATGAATCGAAGTCATTCCCACCACTATTGTTACTGTTATTGCTTCTACTTTGTTGTGGTCTGCTATTTGAACTGTGGTTTGGTTTGCTATAGCTACCTTTATTGCTGTGACTTTGCCCTTTATGTTCACTCGGTTTTTTATCGCGTGAAGGTGCAGGTCTTGAAGCTGCTTGATCTGGTTGTGCTTGTTCATTCGCTTTACGAATTGACAAGTTGATCTTTCCATCTGGGGTGATTTTAAGAACTTTAACTGTGACTTCATCGCCTACTGATAAGATATCGTTAATATCTTTGACAAATCCATCTGAAACTTCACTAATATGAACGAGTCCTGATTTATTTTCTGGTAATGAAACAAATGCACCAAAGTTTGTTATACCTGTTACTTTACCTGAAACTTTTTGACCTACTTCAACTGACATTAATTACAATTTCCTCCTTGATTTTCTATCTATCTATTGTAATGAGTAAGGGATTATTCTTGAACATCATCTAATTCAAAAATAATTTCACCTGGTTTACTATAATAATAGTCACGTCTTGCAACATCCGCGAGGTATTCAGGATCTTGCATATGTTTATACTCTTCTTGAGCCTGAATATTCTCCTGCATTGCTTCCTTTTCCAGTTCTTTTGCAGTAGCTAACTCTTGTGTTAACGCATCTGATTCCAGATATGCTTGCACGAGAGGGACAGTGGCTAGTGTTACTCCGATAATACCTATTGCTAGAACACCTAATGTTTGCATTTTGAATGCTTTCTTAGGTTTGTTGTTTACTTCAGCGGGGTCAGCAGATACATTCCGATGTTGTCCCCGTTGATTCGGAAGATACACAATTTTCTCATTATTTCTATGATTATTTGTTTTCGATTGTTGCACGCGTTTCACCCCTTATTCATATCCGAGTATAACAGTATTTCCCTTAAATATCCAATTTAATTGATAAAATTTAGTGAACTGACTCGATTAAATTTTACTGTTCTAATCGTTCTTCTGAAATGATTTTGTACATGTTTTGAGCATCTTCTTTTTTAGTTGATTCTTGTAATTCATTGACTTCAACCGTCATTAGTCGATTCCCAAAACGAATCGTTAATTCATCACCTACTGCAACGGCTGAACTTGATTTAGCAACGTTACCATTAATTGTAATTCGTCCTTGATCTGCTACTTCTTTTGCTACGGTTCTACGTTTGATTAAACGAGACACTTTTAAAAATTTGTCTAGACGCATCTTTACACCTCCTGTGTTACTTGATTTAAGACATCAGCCGTATCTTTCGTGAAATGAATCAAGGCAGATAACCACTGATCATTATCTTTATTATATACATTTAAACTGACTTCTAATTTATTTTTATTGATTTGTACTTTAGCTTGTAGTGGAACATTCTGTAAGGCTTGGAATATGTTCGCTCCTTGTAGATGCTTCGTTGCTTCTTCATTAAACGTCGCAATCACTTCTTGACGCTTACGTGTAAATGATAGGATACCTGCTTCAATACTGTAATGTTTAATTAAAGCAATATCTAATAAGTCTGAAACTTCATCTGGGAATTCGCCAAAGCGGTCAATCAGCTCGTCTTGTAAGCTACGGTAATCCTCTTCTGAACTAATGTTTTGAATGGATTTGTAGACACCGATTTTTTGAATATCGTCATCAATATACTCACCCGGAATATAGGCATCAATATTGACTTGCCATTCAAATGAAGTCGATTCACCAAAGGTTTTCGCGCTATTGCCTTGACGAGCATCCACTGCTTCTTTAAGCATTTGTGTATACAGGTCGTATCCGACAGAATCGATGAAACCGGATTGTTGCTTACCAAGTAAGTCTCCTGCCCCTCGAATCGATAAATCTCGCATAGCAATCTTAAAGCCTGAGCCTAATTCAGTAAATTCACGAATCGCGTTTAAACGCTTCTCACTAATCTCATTGAGTTGTTTAAATGGCTCATACATTAAATATGCGTAGGCTAAACGGTGTGTACGACCGACACGTCCTCTAAGTTGATACAAGGTTGATAAGCCCATATGGTCCGCATTTTCTACAAAAAGTGTGTTTGCGTTAGGTATATCTACACCTGTTTCGATAATGGTAGTTGTCACTAGAACATCATACTCGCCTCCAATAAAGTCGACTAACACACGTTCCAATTCCACTTCCGATAGTTGCCCATGGGCAACGGCTACTCTTGCTTCTGGTACGAGATTCGAAATCTCTTCAGCTTTTTGATGGATGGTTGCGACACGGTTATGCAAGTAAAAGACTTGTCCTCCGCGGGCTAGCTCACGTTCAATACCTGTTTTAACGACGCCTGCATTCAATTCCATCACATATGTTTGAACTGGGAATCGGTTTTGTGGTGGTGTTTCAATTAGTGATAAATCTCGCACACCAATCATCGACATATGTAATGTTCTTGGAATCGGTGTCGCTGTTAATGTTAATACGTCCACATCGGCTTTCAATTGTTTTAGTCTCTCTTTATGTTTCACACCAAATCGTTGTTCTTCATCGACAATTAATAGCCCTAAATCGTTAAATTCAATATCTTTTGAAAGTAGACGGTGAGTTCCGACGATAATGGATAACTCGCCTGATTTAATCTTTTTAATATTCTTAGTCTGCTCTGCTCGCGAGACAAATCGGCTTAACATACCTATCTCAAACGGCCAATCACTAAACCGCTCTTGAATCGAGTTGAAATGTTGTTGAGCTAGAATTGTTGTTGGTACTAAGAAGGCAACTTGTTTCCCGTCCATGACAGCTTTAAAAATTGCTCGAATCGCTACTTCGGTCTTACCGTAACCAACGTCTCCTACAAGTAAACGATCCATCGGTTTATCTTTTTCCATATCTTTTTTAATTTCTTTTGTACTTCTTAATTGGTCTGCCGTTTCAACATAAGGAAAGGCGTTTTCGAATTCTTTTTGCTCTGGGGTATCCGGAGTAAATGGATAACCTTTTCGTTTTTCACGTTCTGCATATAAGGCGATGAGTTCGTCAGCAATGTCTTCAACTTTCGCTTGAACTTTTCTAACAGTTTTCTTCCATTCACTTCCGCCTAATTTGTTTAGTCTCGGTTGTTTTGATTCTGACGCGACGTATTTTTGTAGTTGGTTAATATTCTCAACTGGGAGTAAGACACGCGCATTATCTTCATATTCAATCGCAACTAAATCTTTATGAACGCCGCTTATTTCCATCGTTTCAATCCCGACGTAACGTCCAATACCATGACTTAAGTGGACAACGTAATCGCCAACATCTAACTCGTTATAACTCTTAATTCGCTCTGAGTTTGATAAACCTTGTGGCGTTGCTTTTTTACGTCTTAATTGATTGAATAATTCAAGCTCTGTCACGACAACCCAGTTTTCATTCGGTAATTCAAACCCTTTGGCTAAAGAAGTCGTCACGATATTGATGGCACCCGTTTGAGGCTCGTCTCCCTCTTGGATAACCGTTGGATGAATATTATATTCTTCGAATAAATTCAGCGCTTTAACCGCATCTTTATTCGTTGACACGGTCACTTGAATTAATTTCTCTTGCTTCAACCATTGTTCCATCTCTGCTTTAATTAAAGGCATTTGATGGAAGAACTGATTCATGCTTCGATATTGAAAAGCAAAGACATCTGAAAAGCGAATATTTGCTAAACCACCTTGCATTAGTGAGAAATATTGGACCGCTACTTGGCTATTCGCTTGGCGAATTTCTTCATAGGCTTCTAATAGGATAGAGACCCCTGGCAAAAGCTGTCCTTTACTGATTTCTTGTTCGATCCAAAACTGATCTTGTTCAATGGCTTGAAATTCATTCTGTTGAATTCGTCCCATCTCCATGACGATTAAGCGTGCATCATCTTGTAAGTAATCAATGAGCGACGTGCCCTCTTTATCCCAGAAACCTAAGTAGGCATTGGCATACTTTAAAGGCTCACCTTGTTCCAATAATGTAAATTGCTCCGTTTGAACAGATTTCAATTGCATTTTTAATTCTTCGTCTTCTATTTTCTTCAGATGTTTATCTAAATGTTTCTTTAATTTATCCAAAATTTCTCTTTGATCATGGGGTGTAAATATGACATCTTGTGCGGGGTAAAACTCAGTCTGTTCAATATTCTCCATCGATTCTTGCGTTTCTGCATTGAATAGTCGGATTGAATCTAATTCCGTATCAAAGAAGTCTAATCGAACTGGGTGATCTGCGTTTAAGGGATAGAAGTCAACGATACTCCCGCGAATACTATATTCACCCGGTGATTGAACCATCCCTTCACGGCGATAACCATATTGATTGAATAACTTTTCTAAGTCCTCTCTTTCAATATCCATCCCAATTTCCATTGTAAATAAAGCATCTTTCCAACGTTCAACTGGTGTGAGCCTCATGCGTAGAGCACCTGAAGATGCAACGATAATGCATGGCTTTCCGCTAGCTAATGCGTTTAATGCTTTAACACGATCAGCAGTATTGTCCATCGATGAAATTGAATACATCACGGCTAATGACTCTTCATTAGGGAATAACAATACCGGAACATCCGGCAATAAACTTACTAAATCTTCAAATAATTCATTTTGTTGTTTGTGTCTCGGTTCAATGACTAAATATTGTTGTGGTTGATTCAAATATTGTTGAGCAATAAATATAGAACGCGCACTATCGTCCAAGCCAGTAATGAGTTTGGCATCTGTATCCGTTGAATTGTTAATTTGATTGATGATTGGACTAAAAGGTTGTTTATACATTGTTGTCATTCTTTATGTCTGCTCCTTTCTTTTAAAAGAATAAATACGGATTTAGGGGCTCAGTAACTGACCCCCTTTAATCCATATATCTATAGTAATCTTATTCTACCATATCTTACTTATTATATTCACTCATAACGTGCTGGAAATCCTTGCCATCAAGCCAAGCTTCAATAGCATCGACAGTTTGATCAACCGCTTCATCGACAGCAATGCGATCTTCTGCTGTAAATCGTGCCAATACGTGATCGACTACTTTCCAACCGCCTTGAGGACGACCGATACCGATTTTAGCTCGTTTGAATTCGTTAGTACCTAGCATATCGATGATACTTTTAATTCCATTTTGCCCACCTGAACTGCCTTTTTTACGGAAACGAACACGGCCAGGATCCAAGTCTAAATCATCATGAATAACTAATATATCATCAATATCAACACCATAATAACTCATTATTGGTAGTAATGCTTCTCCAGAAAGATTCATATATGTGAAAGGTTTCATTAGCAAAACTCTTTCCCCATTTCGATGCCAAATTGTATAGTCTGATCTGAATTTTTGTTCGGTCATTTCTAAATGATGACGTCTCAAAATCTCGTCAATGGCATCAAAGCCAATATTGTGACGGCTGCCGTTATATTTGCTACCAGGATTGCCTAAACCTATTACTAACTTCACTTTTATCACCTATCATTTCTTAATAAAATCTCTTCGGTAGTATATCACAAACCTACTTATAAATCCTGAGTTTGAATTATTTTCAATTTGGAAACGTTTAAATTATAATTGATATTGAGTAATAGGATTTTATTGTGATATACTGAGCATATAATGAAAGGGGATTTTTATTATGACAGAAACATTAGACAAAATTATTTTAATTGGCGACGGCGCGGTCGGTTCAAGTTTTGCATTCTCATTAACGCTTCAAGGGGTTGGACGAGAATTAGGTATTATTGATATCGATACTGATAAAACAGTTGGAGATGCGATGGACTTATCAAGTGCATTGGCTTATCATTCAACTAAAAAAATCTATTCAGCTCAATACTCTGATTGTCATGACGCTGATATTGTTGTCATCACTGCTGGAGCTGCTCAAAGGCCGGGTGAAACTCGCTTAGATTTAGTTAACAAGAATTTAAAAATCTTTAAATCAATCGTTGGTGAAGTGGTTGCCTCAGGTTTTGATGGAATCTTTTTAGTAGCGACAAACCCAGTGGATATTCTAACTTATGCAACATGGAAATTTAGTGGTTTCCCTAAAGAACGCGTGATTGGTTCAGGAACATCTTTAGATACTGCACGTTTCCGTCAAGAAATTGCTTCATTAGTTGATGTTGATGCACGTAATGTTCACGGATATATTCTTGGTGAACATGGGGATACAGAGTTCCCAGTTTGGTCTCATGCAAACATTGGTGGGTTACAAATTTACGAATGGATTAAAGATCACCCTGGAACAGATGAGGAAGCATTAGCTAATGTCTTCTTTAAAGTTCGTGACGCTGCTTATGAGATTATCAAACGTAAAGGCGCTACTTATTACGGAATTGCTGCTTCATTAACTGCTATCTGTCGTGCTATCTTAGATAATACACATTCTATCTACCCTGTTTCTGCTTATCTAGACGGCGAATATGGACAAGAGGATGTTTATATCGGAGTGCCTGCGGTGATAGGCCGAAAAGGTATTATCTCTACTGTTCAAATTCCTTTAAACGAATTAGAACAAGATCGTATGAACCATTCTGCAAATACTTTACGTGATATCATTAATGAAAGCTTCGCAAACTTAGAAGAATAAAAATTCACAAAATTAGAACCAGACCGCTGAAGATAAGGATAAGACTCCTTCAGCGGTCTGGTAATTTATTTGTTAATATAACTAAAAATACCTTAGCTATTCGCACTCAGAACGAATAGCTAAGGTATTTATCAGTATTTATATATAAGGCTACTTGAATTCTAATTCAATTGTATTCGTTAATACATCACGGTAGCTATAACTAATGCGATCAAAATCATTTTCGTCTTGATTTAAATCTACAATGAAGACTGAACGATATGTTTCTTTAAGGACACCTTTACGTTCTTCTTTCTTTTTGCGCCCCATCTGAACAGTCACACTAATCTCTTCACCAACACGATCTTCCAAATAAGTCTTTATCTCTGATAATTCATTTGGCATTCCCAATCACCTCACCGTATCATTATAACACATAGTGATTAAAAAATCAATGATACCACAACTCTCGAAAGGTGACAAGTAAATTTCAAATTAAATTTCGCTTAATTTATTAAATAATTCTTCAAATTCATAAACTGTCAGTGTTTCTGCACGGCGTTTGGGATCGATTTCAGCTTGTTCAAAGCCTTCAGCTAATTTAGTTTGGTCTGCTTCACCATTTTGATAATAATTTCTGACATTATTCCAAATTGTTTTCCGACGTTGAGTAAAGGCCATTTGAATGAATTTCTCAAACTCTCTTGGCTCATCCACTTCGACTAAAGGTTTCTCGCGGCGTCTTAACATTAGTACGGCCGAATCAACATTTGGTTTCGGAATAAAGACACTTTTTGGAACAATAAAGGAAATACTTGCTTCCATTTTATTCTGGATGGCTATCGTCAATGAATTGTATGCTTTCGTTCCCACTTCTGCAGTCATTCGCTCTGCCACTTCTTTTTGCATCATCATTGCTAAGCGATTGAAAGGCAAATCTGTGTCTAATAAGTGCATAATAATCGGTGTTGTAATGTAATAAGGTAAGTTCGCAACAACAACTAAATCTTCAGCTTCTTTTAAATGAGCAAATTCCGGATTATTAAAATTCACTTTCAAAATATCTTCATGAACTACGTTCACATTGTCATATTCAGATAGGGTGTTGGCTAATACTTTTACAAAACGGGGATCAATTTCAAAGGCCAGTACTTCTTTGGCTGATAAGGCTAAAAATTCTGTCAGCGCACCAATTCCTGGTCCAATCTCGATGACCGTTGTATTTTTAGTAATATCCGCTGTTTGAATCATCTTGTCTAGGATTGATGGTTCAACTAAGAAGTTTTGTCCTAAACTCTTTTTCATCTTTATATCGTATTGATTCATGATTTCGGCAGTTCTTGTGGGTGTGGCAATTAATCGTTTAGATGTTTCCATTTTGTTCACCTGCTTTCAATTGATTTGTTAATTCTTCTAAAGTAATCTGATACATTGCTAGCTTTTTCTGTAATTGTTTACCATTAATGTGTCCAAGATGGTAATGGTTTGATATATATTCTCGACGGACTTTTGCTTCGGGGTGACCAATGAGTTTGAGTCGCATTAATTCAGCTTTGTGAATAAATACCGGTTCGACAGTATTCGGTGTCATAACAGCTTCAAGTGCTTTTATAATGCTTTCTCTGGTCGCATGTTCAACACCTAAACTCTTTCCTCGCTTCCCTGCATTCGCCTCTTCTGGCTTAATATAGGCGTGTTTAACGCTAGGGATCGCTTGTTCGATAATTCGTCGGATACGCTCTCCTTGAAAGTCAGGATCCGTAAAGACAATGACTCCCAACTTTTCATGAGCAGCTTTGATTTGATCGAGTGTTGCTTGATCAATGGCAGATCCATTCGTTTCAATTGTTTGGACAGTTTTACCGAACGCCTCGATTAATCTTTTCGTATCATCTCGCCCTTCAACAACAATGACTTCACGGGGCGGATTGGCATGCTTATTATTTTTCATGTTGCTTCGTCTCTGGATACCACTTAAATACTTCAAAGGCATTATTCGTTGTTAAGGTCGCAATTTCATCAAGTGGCATGTCTTTCACTTGCCCAAGAAATTCCGCCACATAGCGAACATAGGCTGGCTCGTTACGTTTACCTCGTTTCGGTACAGGAGCTAAGTAAGGTGCATCTGTCTCAACTAAAAGTCGGTCATTTGGGACAACTTTAGCCGCTTCACGTACGTCTTCTGTCTTTTTGAAAGTTAAAACACCACTAAAGCTGATATGCATTCCTAAATCTAGGAATTTATATACTTCTTCCTTAGTTTCACCATATGAATGCATGATACCGCCGGCTTTAGGAATACCTTCTTCTTTTAAAATTTTATAAACATCGTCCGTCGCATCGCGGTTATGAATGGTAATTGGCAAATTATGTTCCTTTGCCATCGCAATTAATCGTCTAAATACTCGGTGCTGATCTTCTTTAGTAGAATCTGGCCAATAGTAATCAAGCCCAATTTCACCTAACATTTGTACTTTCGGTGCTGCGAGTTTTTCTTCGAGTTGCTTCTCGATGGCTTGATTATAACGTGACGCTTCTGTTGGATGCCAACCGATGACGCTAATAATGTGTTCATTCTCTTGGCTGAGTAATAAACTCTTTTCAATGGTCTTCTCATCAAAGCCCACCACCGCCATATATTCTACGTCATTGTCTTTAGCTTGTTGGATGATTTCTGACTCGATGCCTTCAAATTGATCGGCGTTCAGATGCGTATGGGTATCAAATAACTTCAAAATATCTTACCTTCCTTGTTAAAGTCTCTTATACAGAATAACTGAATAAAACCTTAATCTCAATCAATAAATGAGACTAAGGTTTTATATATATAAATTATCCGATTAAACTTCCGTTAGCTGCTTCTGGATCAGCAAACAGTAATGATAACTTGCCATCTGATTCAGATGAAAGAATCATTCCTTGACTAATATATCCCATCATCTTACGTGGTTTCAGGTTCGCTACAACGATAACCTTTTTACCAATTAAAGCTTCGTGGTCTAGATAATATTTCGCAATTCCAGATAAAATTTGACGATGACCTTTATCTCCAGCATCTAAGCGGAATCTAAGTAACTTATTAGAGCCATCTACTGGCGCAACATCAATCACTTCAGCCACTTTCATTTCAGTTTTAATGAAGTCCGTAAACTCTACTGATTCCGTTTCGTCATAAACTAATTCAACTGATTCTGGATTCCAGTCTTCATCATCAACTTTACCAGTTGCTTCATTGCTACCTTTGCCATTCATTGCTTCTTGAATTAATTTAACTTCTTCTTCAGTGTCTAATCTTGGGAAGATTGGTACACCTTTTTTAATCACGGTCGTATTCTCAGGCACTTGGTTTAGCGCAAGGTCTGTCAGTAAACGGTCTGTTTCTGATGGCATACCCAGTTGTTCAAAGATTTGAGCAGGTGAATTTGGCATAATTGGACGTAATAAATGCGCCACAACTCTTAATGAATCTGCTAAATGATACATCACAGAAGCTAATTGCGCTCGGCTTTCTTCTTCTTTAGCTAATGTCCAAGGCATTGTCTCATCGATATATTTATTTGTACGAGATACGATTGCCATGACATTATTTAACGCAGAATGGAAATCTAAACGATCCATTGCTGTATGATAGTCTGCGATTTCTTTTTCGATAAATGCTTCAATTGACGCATCGAATTCTGTTTTATCAAAAGCTGTTAAATCCGTTGGGATTTTCCCATCAAAATACTTGTTCATCATCGCAATCGTACGATTTAATAAGTTTCCTAAATCATTCGCTAATTCAAAGTTAATGTGGTTAACGAAATCTTCTGGTGTAAAGACCGTATCGTTTCCTTGTGTCATTTCTCTTAATAGATAGAAACGCGTTGCATCTAGACCATAACGTTCAATTAATGTATCAGGATAAATGACATTTCCTTTTGATTTAGACATTTTTCCGTCTTTCATTAATAGCCAACCATGAGCAAAAATTTGCTTAGGTAATGGTATATCTAATGCCATTAATAAAATTGGCCAGTAAATCATATGGAAACGAGAAATATCTTTACCAATTACGTGCACATCTGCAGGCCAGAATTGTTTGAATAGACTATCGTTATCACTTCCGTAACCTAAGGCAGTAATGTAGTTAGATAATGCATCAATCCATACATAAACGACGTGTTTAGGATCTGATTTTACTGGGATCCCCCAAGAGAATGACGTTCTTGATACAGCTAAATCTTCTAAACCTGGTTTAATAAAGTTATTAACCATTTCAGTCTTACGAAATGCTGGTTGTAAGAATTCTGGATGGGCATCGTAATATGCTTCTAAACGCTCAGCGTATTTGCTCAGTTTAAAGAAATAAGATTCTTCTTTAACTAACTCCACTTCGTGTCCAGAGGGTGCAACCCCACCCGTCACATTCCCATCTTCATCGCGGTAAACTTCTGATAATTGGCTTTCAGTAAAGTATTCTTCATCACTCACTGAATACCAACCAGAGTATTCTCCAAGATAGATGTCTCCTTGTTCAATTAAACGTTCAAAGATTGTTTGAATCGCTTGTTTATGACGCTCTTCAGTTGTACGAATAAAGCCGTCATTTGTAATCTCTAATGATTTCCATAATTCTTTAATTGATTCTGCCATTCCATCTACATAAGCTTGCGGTTCAACACCTAATTCTTCAGCTTTAGTTTCGATTTTTTGGCCGTGTTCATCTGTTCCTGTTAAGAAGTAAACATCATAGTCCATTAATCGTTTATAGCGAGCCATAGCATCACAGGCTAAAGTTGAATAGGCATTACCGATATGTAATTTCCCACTTGGGTAATAGATTGGCGTTGTAATATAAAAAGTTGGTTTTGTTTGTTCGGTCATGAATGAGTGCCTCCTACATAATATAATTTTAATACATTATAGCATACTCACACTTATTATGCTTTATTCATAGAGAATCGGTACGAATTGGTAGTGGATTTTATTTGAACATGATTTTTTGACACGTACTTGAGCCAAATGGATATGCGGTTTGGCTTGAGTTCGAGCAACTTAAGATAAATGACATCACGGTTTGGCTTGAGTTCGCCTAAAATCTTTCGCCCACACAAAATAACATTATAAATACAAAAAACCAGATCAGAGTGGACTGACCTGGTCGTTAAATTCTATTAATTATTTGTTCACGCGTAATGCGAAACTTGGCATGAAGTATGAACTTACTGAGTTGTACTCTAAAGGAGTCCCTGGTTGAGACGCGTGGATATAGTCTCCGTTACCTGTTGCGATTGCAACGTGGTAAGTAGATCCAGGTGTTCCCCAGAAGTATAAATCTCCGGCTTGAGCTTCGCCAACACCAATTTTAGTTCCAGCGTTTTCTTGTGCTCCAGTCCAGCCACCTACGTTAATTCCGTAAGTTTCTTGGAATACGTGTTGTACAAATCCTGAACAGTCAAAGCCTGAAGGTGATTTCCCACCCCATACATATGGTGTTCCTAAGTATTGTGATGCGTTTGATAATAATGCATCAACACTTCCTTGAGCTGCTTGCGCTTCAGCTTCGGCCTCTGCTGCCGCTTGCGCTGCTGCTTCTGCCTCTGCTTGAGCTTGTGCCGCCGCTTCTTCAGCTGCTGCTTGGGCTTCCGCCTCTGCCGCCGCTTGGGCTGCTGCCTCAGCTTCTGCTTGAGCTTGTGCCGCTGCTTCGGCTTCTGCTTGGGCTGCCGCTTCAGCTTCTGCCTGTGCTTGAGCTGCTTCTTCAGCTGCTGCTTGATCATCAACTACAGGTGCTTCTTCTACAGCTTCCCATGCAGGTGTATCTGCAATAACTTCTTCCTCTACTGGTTGCTCTTCAACAACTGGTGTTTCTTCAACTACCGGTACTTCTTCTACAGGAGTTTCTTCAACGATAGGCGCTTCCTCTACAGGAACTTCCACTACAGGAGTTTCTTCAACGATTGGTGCTTCCTCTACAGGAACTTCCACTACAGGAGTTTCTTCTGTAACAGGTGCTTCTTCTACAACTGGTGTTTCTTCAACTACAGGAGTCTCTTCAACTACTGGAGTTTGTTCTACAATTGCTTGAGCTTCTTCTGCTGCTTGAGCTGCCGCTTCAGCATCTGCTTGCGCTTGTGCCGCTGCTTCAGCTTGAGCTGCTGCATTCGCTTGTGCTTCTGCGATTGCTTGAGCTTCCGCCTCAGCTTGTGCTTCGGCTTCAGCGATTGCTTGCGCTTGAGCTGCTGCCGCTTGTTCAGCTGCAATACGTTGAGCTTCTTCGAAAGCTTGACGTTCAGCAACTAATGCTTCACGGTGAGAAGCTGCTAATGAAATATCGTTTGTTAATTGGTTGTAAACTTCTTCAGAAGCTGCAGTTTGTGCTGACAACTCTTCTTTTAATGCTTCAAGTTCAACCATTTTTTCGATTTTTTGATTTTTTGTTGATTCTGTTTCAGATTTTTTGCTTTCAACCGCTTCTTTATCTGAAATTTGAACGTTTAATAAATCTTTGTTTGCAGATACCATTTTGTTAATAACATCTACACGACCAACAAAATCACTTACTGATTCTGATGATGCTACATAGTTTAAATAGTTAGATGATCCACCACTTACTTGAACAGCACGTGCTTGATCAGCTAATAAGCCTTCACGTTTACCGATAATATCTTCAAGTTGAGTAATTTCTTCTTCTAATTCAGCAATTAACGCATCATCTTCTGCTACTGCTTCAAGGACTGCAGTTGCCTCTGCTTGAATTGTATCAATTTCAGCATATGCTGTAGCTAATTGTGCGTATAAGGCTGTTTGTTGAGCACTTAAACCTTCGATTTGTACGTCTGCTTCATTAATCAGTGCGTCATAGTTTTGAGCTGATGCTAAAACTGGTGCTGCAACCGAGCTTAATGCTAATGCAGATGTAAATAAAGTTTTGAATAAGCTCTTAGAAAAAGTTTTCTTCATTGTTTATTGCTCCTTTGTTATTACTAGTTTTGTTATATTCATATTATATTCATTAAATCTTCTCTTTTTCGACCTGAGAAGATAATAACACACCTTTGAGTCGAATAGTTGGTTTTCTTTGATTCGTATACTGTTTGTAACATTACTGTAAAATATCACTATTTTTGTCATTTAAGTATTTTTTCTATCCTATAATATTCGGATACTTTGAGTACTTGGATACTGTCATCAACAATATTTTTGTAACAGAACCTTGATTAAACTAACTTAAATCCCTATAATAAGGTTATCTATTCATTTCTAAAAAGGAGACTCATAATGCATATTCTAGAAGATTTAGAGTGGCGTGGAGCCATCAATCAACAAACAGACTCCGAAGGTCTGGAAAAATTAACACATAAAAAAGCGATCGGTCTATATTGTGGCGTTGACCCGACTGGGGATTCAATGCATATCGGTCATTTAATTCCATTCATGATACTTAAACGATTCCAATTAGCTGGTCATAATCCGGTGGTTGTTATTGGTGGAGCGACGGGTTCTATTGGTGATCCATCTGGTCGTAGTAGTGAACGTCAATTACAAACTATGGACGTTGTTAAAGAGAACGCTAATAAATTAACTCAACAAATGGATAAATTATTCTTAAAAGCGGACGCTGAAAATAGTGGCTTCCGTGTTGTAAATAATTACGATTGGTTAAGTGAATTATCTTTATTAGATTTCTTACGTGACTACGGAAAACACTTTAACATCAATACAATGCTTGCTAAAGATATCGTGGCTTCTCGTTTAGAAACAGGGATTTCATTTACTGAGTTTACATACCAAATATTACAATCCATTGATTTCCATTATTTATACAAGAACTTAGATGTTCAATTACAAGTAGGTGGCGCAGACCAATGGGGTAATATTACAGCGGGACTTGATTTTATTCGTCGTATGGAAGGTTCTGAAGTAGAAGCCTATGGATTAACCATTCCGTTAATGCTTAAATCTGATGGAACTAAATTTGGTAAATCAGCTGGAAATGCGATTTGGTTAGACCCAGAGAAAACAACACCTTATGAATTCTACCAATTCTGGATTAACCAACAAGACTCAGATGTTACTAAATTCCTTAAA
The DNA here is from genome assembly GCF_005864045.1 of Ruoffia tabacinasalis. GTDB lineage: Bacteria > Bacillota > Bacilli > Lactobacillales > Aerococcaceae > Ruoffia > Ruoffia tabacinasalis. Next base: position 22,164 of record NZ_VBSP01000015.1, read on the forward strand.
TACTTTACTTTCTTATCTAAAGAAGAGATTGAGGCTTTAGAGAAAGAAATTGAAGAAAATCCACACTTACGTGTCGCTCAACGCCGTTTAGCGGAAGAAATTACACGCTTTGTCCACAGTCAAGAAGCACTAGATGAAGCGCAACAAATTACTGAAGCTCTCTTTACCGGTGAGGTTGGCCAACTTTCAGCGAAACAAATCGAAGAAGGTTTCAAAAACATGCCACAATCGACAGTTGCTAGACAATCAGAGAACTTAGCTATTTGGTTAGTTGATACTGGAATTGTTGATTCGAGAAGACAATCACGTGAATTTATTAATAACAATGCCATCTCAATCAACGGAGAGAAAATTAATGATGTTGATTATGAGATTGGCCCAAACGATGCGATTGATGGTAAATACATCATTGTTCGTCGCGGTAAAAAGAAATATCATTTAGTTATTTTTGAAGATTAATACTTCAGAACAAAAAGAAGTCACCTACTTTTTTAGTAAGTGACTTCTTTTTTTATTCGTTCCAATTTTCTGGACTCCAACTTGCACCATCAAGTTTCCCTTTATGGTTTTCGATGCGTTTCTCTTGCTCTTTAAACAAACTCATCGCAGCGACTAATAAAGCTTTGGTTGGATAATCTGTTGCTTTCTCCACCCAATCACTATGGTAATCATCATATTGTGTATTCATTGAATCACCCTCCCTACCAACGATCAGTTAAAGTGAATAATTCACTTACTTCATCCGCTTGATCTTCTAGAGTTTGCTTCCACAAATCAAATAGAATTTCGTTTTCTGCTGATAAGTTTAATTGCTCAGCTTCAATGGTTTCTAATTTTTCTAACAAGTAGCGCTGATAAGTTAAATAACTTAAATGCGTGCCTTCTTCTAAATAACAAGCGTATTGATACATTAACTCCATCTTCTCTGGTTCGCTCATATAAGCAAATTGGTGAACAGAGAAGATTGGTAAGTACGTCATATTAAAGTAGTTTGCCAGTGATTCATATGGTGATAGTACTTCTGACAATGTCCGTTTCTCTCGCCCACCTGCTTGATACTGACTTTCCTTCACACCTGCCACAACGGCTAAACCTAATTCCTTGTGCGCTAATTGTCTAGCAAACCGGTCGTTTGTTTGTCTATCTTCAATGACCGTATCTAACCACAGTTTCATGATTGCTGGCGCTTGATACCAATAAAGATGGAATTGAAAGATAATTCGGTCATACTCTAATAAACGCGCTTGTTCTGATTCAACATTGAATAACCCATTTTGGTCAAATTCACTTTGTAAATCTACATAGGTAGCCTCTGTGATATGTTTACCTGAACTTAATAAAAACTGCTGACTACTCGAAGTCGCAACATCTGGGTGGGCTACATAAACAATCGTTTTACTCATTCAATCCTCCTAAGTTATTCTCCTACAAATAGGCGCTTTAAATATGGAGATATCTCCATAGCGCTTTGTAATTCTTGATGGTTCGCTACATCAATATTACTGGTATTTATTTCCTCGATTAACTCTCTTGCATAGCTTTGAAAAGCATCATTTAGTTTAGTCAATAACGTTTGATTGTACACTAAGGCATATGCCTCTTCTGCTTCCTTCACTCCACGGGCTATGACTTCGAAATACCCATCCGTCACAGGAATAAACTTTAAATTATTTAAAGTCGTTATCGCTGTTTCGTAATTTAACGTTTGGGTTAAAGCATCGTCAATGAGTAAATTGATTGTTTCTTGAAAGTAATCCTCTGTCTCTTGAAAGCGGTAAGGATCAACCGTTTCAAGTAAAGTGTAATAGTCAATATTTTCAACATAAGGGACATTACTATTGACGTGTCCACCAGTGATTACAGGTTCAACGTACATTGCATTTACTTCATCGCGAGCGAAATACCGCCGATGTAAATCATTATACGCTTGGATTTGTTTCGGTCCAAGAGCTTCTGATTCCTCTAAGTCGTTTAAGTGCGAGCGGATATTCACAAGATCCTCTTCGTTCATATCTTCAATAATAAAGACTGTCTCTTGCTCAACGTAATATTGATCAATTTGTTGTGTAACTCCTTGTGCATAAGCTTCTTGACGATTGATGTTTTTCACTTGATGTTGTGAATACAAAAAGAAACTTAATTGAATGATTACCGCAACAAGTATAATACAGGCCAATGAGACTAAAATTTTTGCTTGCTTCGTCATGACGGTTCCTTTCAGAGTTTACTTTCTTTTTTATGTGGTAACTTCACAGTGAATACTGAACCCTTACCTAATTCACTGTCGACTTCTATATTACCTTGGTGAGCTTCAATAAGTGATTGAACGACAGATAAACCAATGCCTGATTCGCCAAATTCGGTATTTTTCCTTGATTCATCTACTTTATAAAATCTTTCCCAAATACTCTTCAGATGTGCCGGGTCGATTCCGATCCCTTTGTCGATAACTTTAATTTCACTATATTCTTCCTGCATCTTCCCTTGAAGAATAATATCACTGTCTTCAGAGAATTGGATGGCATTGGTGACGAGGTTAATTAGAATTTGAATAATCCGGTCATAATCTGCCCACACAATTAAGCCCTCTTCTGCTTCAACTAATATATTTATATTTTTCTTAGCTGCTTTGCGTGATAATTGTTCTTTAATTTGGTCAAGAAGTTTATTTCCATCATTTTCTTGTTTAGCTAAGACGAACTGATGACTTCGAATTTTTTCGTAGTCTAAGTTTTCATTGACTAATCGGGTCAGTCTCTTCGTTTCTCGTTGAATTAATTCTAAGCTGCGTCCTCGTTGCTTCTCTGGAATCATATTGTGTTGTAAACCTTCCAGAAGACCGCTCATGGTCGTCAGTGGTGTTCGCATCTCATGCGCAACATCCATCATGAATTGACGTCTTAAACCTTCTTGCCTTTTAATTTCTTCTTGGGACTCCATTAATGAATGTGACATCTTTTGGAAATCCCTTGATAAATCCCCAAACTCATCTTGGCCATCCGTTGCTATCGTTACATCGTAATTCCCCTGACCAATTTGCCTTGTTGCATATTGGAGTCGATGGATTTTACGTGTTTGTAAGATTGAATAGACAGTACTAATAATAATCCCCATAATAATCGCTAAGATAAGTGATATAAAGATATTCTGTCTGACTGCATCGAGTCTTGCTTGTAGGTCATCTAATGGAGCCGCCAAACTAATAAAGCCTGATGGAAATTCCCCAACATCATGATGGGGTAGATAAACAGTTAAGTAAGGTTCGACTTCGCCGTTTTGGTTATAACGGTCTACTGTTCGGAAACCAAGATACTGGCCGGATTGAATTAATTGCAACTCTTCTTGTGATAAATTTGCATCAAAGCGTTGATCATAAATCGGGTAAATCGTTCTTCCGTCAGATAAATACACTTGAATAACAATATTCTCACTGGCTAATAATTGCGATGTTCTCACTAAATCATTCCGTGAAAAGTTATTATTAACGATGTTATACCCGTAATTTAGTAATTGTTGCTCCCGTGTTTGTTCAATCTCAGTCGTCATCTCATCTTCAATTCGATAAGCGAAAAGCGCAACCGTTGCAATAATGACTAATAAAAATGCAATCAGCTGTTGCCATAAAACCTTCATTATTCCTCACCAGGTGCTTCGTATTTATAACCGACTCCCCAGACTGTTTGAATAATTTGTGGACCCACTTGTTCAATTTTTTGACGTAATTTCTTAATATGTGCATCAACGGTACGTTCATCGCCGAAGAATGGGTCTTCCCAAAGACTTGTTAATAAATCTTCACGGCTAAATACTCGTTTAGGATGCTCTGTAAATGCGACAAGTAAGTCAAATTCTTTCGGTGTAAGATTCTCAATAGGATTGTCTTTGTAATAAGCTTCGCGTGTTGATGTATTGATATGGATAATTTCTGTTTCAACATCAAATTCTGAAGCTGTCTCAACTTCCGCTTCTTGAGTCGGTGTTACTTGAGCTCGACGGTGTAATGCTTTCATACGAGCAAGTAATGTAATCGGGCTGAAGGGTTTTGTTACATAATCATCTGCCCCAATTTCAAGCCCAATCACTTGATCACTTTCTGAATCTCTTGCTGTTAACATTATAATCGGTGTTTCCTTAGATATTTTTCGAATATTGTGGCAGATTTGCATGCCATCCATTGAAGGGAGATTTAAGTCTAATATCACGATATCCCACTTCGTTGGATTGCTTTTATACGCTTCGTAGCCTTCTGCCCCGTCCTGATGAAAGGTTGCTTCATAGCCTTCATTCTCAAAAAACATCGACATCATTTCGCTCACTGATTCATTATCTTCTATCATTAAAACGTTCATCATTGTTTCCTGCCTCCTTTTGCACAGTCCTTGTGCCTTGTATTCATTATTATACATGAATTTGATGATTTTAAGCAATTTGAATCCATTATCCCCCATCTCTTCATAATATTCACAATTTCGTCATATTTGCACGCAAAAAAATGCTCAATATAATCTACCTTCGTATTTACCTACGTCACTTTTTTGGGAGGTTGGAATATACGTAAATAAAAAGGTATCGATTATATTAAGCATCTTTAGAGGTTTATAAATTAGGCTTTGGTACTTTTGAATAATATACTTTACTGGGGTTTATGAATGAAAATACAGAATTACATTTTTTATTAGTTCATCACAGCGCGAATGCTTTCTTCATCAATTTGTATATCCGCACTTTGAGTTTGCTCAACTTGATTATTGTCGGTTTGCTTTTGTTTTGAGTCGTCTGAATCCCGTGATTGCAATAAGGTTAGTTCTTCAACAAGACATTCAATAACGTAACGGTCATTATTATCGCTGTCTGTGTATTTGCGACTTTGCATCTTACCAGTGATGGCAATTTGTTGCCCTTTGGCTGTATAGTTATGCAACAAATCAGCAAGATGGTTCCAAGCGACAAATGGAATAAAATCAGCTCGGCGTTCACCGTTTGCATCTTTTTGGTAATGATTGATCGCAATAACATTATTAACAACACGACCATTTTGACCAACTTTATTACGTTTAACATCTCGTACAATTCTTCCAACATACATTGCTTTATTCAAAAAAATCACCCCTTTCTTTTTGGTCTATATATATATACGTAAAAAAGGGGCGATTCCATTATTTTATTTTCAAATTTACACAAATTTTACATAAAATTTACAATTAACCGATTTCTTCTGCCATTTTTACAATTTTTCTTAAGCGGTGATTCACACCCGATTTTGAAATCGGTCCACCTGGTATTTGCTCTCCAAGTTCTTTTAAGCTCATATCTGGGTTACTTAATCTAAATTCTGCCATAACTTTTAGCTTGTCAGGTAAAGTTGTTAGTCCTTGATAATCATCAATTAAACGAATCGCTTCAAGCTGGCGTTGAGATGCATCAATGGTTTTGTTCATATTCGCATTTTCGCAATTTACTAAACGATTCACTGAATTACGCATGTCACGAACGATGCGAATATCCTCAAAGCGTAACACAGCACTTGATGCGCCAATAATCGCTAAGAAATCGGAAATCTTCTCCGCTTCTTTTAGATAAGTTATAAAGCCATTACGACGATTGATTGTCTTGGCATTTAAATCAAAATCATTCATCATTTGACAAATATCTTTATTATGTTCATCGTAACTTGAATAAATTTCTAAGTGATAATTATTTGACTCAGGATTATTTACAGAACCTCCAGCTAAGAATGCACCTCGTAAGTATGAACGTTTCTTTTGTTCATTCTCGGTAATATCACTTGTGACTTTTGTATTCAAGCCAATACCTAACATATCCAGAATATTCAAGTCTTCTAGAATTTCTTTCACTCTAATACGACAACGTACTATATATACATTGTTCTTCTTCAGCTTCATCTTGCGTCGAACAATTAATTCACCTTCGACTCCATAATGATCCTTTAAAAGTGTATAAATTCGGCGCGCGATTGCTGCGTTCTCACTTTGAATATTCAAAATGAACTTTTGTTGATATATACTTACAGCACCATTCATTCGAATCAGCGCAGTAAGTTCCGCTTTTGCATGCTCCCGGTGTACTTCTAATAGCGTACATTCTTTTTTTACGTCTGAAGCAAATGTCATCGTGCCTCACCTCTCTATCTTTATTACCATTGTGTCTTTTCTACTTTTCGGGGGGCTAATTTTAAAGAATTTAACAAGTAGCCTAATTCTTCGACAACTTTCTCAGTATCATGATATGCCCCACCATGTTTCATACTTAAAAATTCGCTAGAGATGACGCGACAGTCTTCTTTACGTATGCCTTCAAAATCATGTTTAACTTGTAATAAATATTCTTCGTTTGGTTGTGTTCTAATATAATCTTCGGGGACTTCCGTTGTATTCACTAGAACTGTATCAATAAATTTATTATTCAAATGTTGATGGAGAACTTCTACATGATCGGCGTCGGTAAAGTTCTCAGTCTCACCTAATTGAGTCATAATGTTACAGATGTAGACAACTTCAGCATTTGTCTTGACAATGGCTTCACCAATCTCTTTAATCATTAAGTTTGGCAAGATACTTGTGTAAAGACTTCCTGGACCTAAGATAATCATATCTGCATCCATGATAGCATCAACCACACGGGGCGAAGCTTCTAAAGCTTCTTCTCCTTCTGTGGTTGTGACCAATACTTCTTTTATCTTCTTGCGGTGAGAAGCAATACTTGATTCTCCAACCGCAATAGTTCCATCTTCAAATAAAGCATTTAGTACCAGAGGCTCTTGAGCTGCTGGTAATATTTGTCCTTGAATATGCATCCACCTTGATAACATGTCGATAGCATCTTGCATTGAACCATGCATTTCTTTTAAAGCGGCAATCAACAAGTTACCGATCGCATGGCCAGCTAAAAAATCATCCGTAGATTCAAAGCGATATTGAAATAAATCAATAAACTCTGGTTCACGTGCCGATAAGGCACTCATACAATTTCGAATATCTCCGGGAGGTACCACATTAATATAGTCTCTAATCACTCCACTACTTCCACCGTCATCAGCAACAGTAACAATAGCAGAAATACTTGCATTCAAATGTTTTAACCCTCGAAGTATTACCGGGAGGCCAGTCCCTCCTCCGATAACAGCCACTTTATAGCGTGGTTTGGCTTTTTCGCTCATGATCGATTGACCGATTCCTTATTTTTTAATTTATCGCGGTGCGAGACATTCACCACGTAATGATCATTTTCTAATTCTTGACCCATTCTCTTAGCTAAGGCAACTGAACGGTGTTTACCACCGGTACATCCAATAGCAATTGTCACGCTAGATTTACCTTCTTTTTTGTAACCTGGTAAACAGTATTTAATTAAATTCATAAATCGTGAATAAAATTCTTCTGTCTCCGGTTGCTTCATGACATAGTCATATACTTCCGTATCTAAGCCCGTTTTAGGTCTTAGCTCATCAACATAATGTGGATTCGGAAGGAATCGCACATCCATGACAATATCTGCATCGATGGGCACCCCAAATTTAAAGCCAAATGAGACCATTTCAATGTGGAATGGTTGATAAGTATCAGAAGCAAAGACTTCGATAATTTTCTCTCTTAATTGTCTTGGCGATAAATCTGTTGTGTTAACGATCATTTGTGATCGTGCTCGAATGTCACTTAACATTTCTCGTTCTTTTTGAATTCCTGTAATGGTTCTCTCTTGTGTTGCCAAAGGATGCTTTCTGCGTGTTTCTTTATATCTAGATACTAAGGCTTGGTCATCGGCTTCTAAGAAGACAATACGCGTTGTAATGAATTGAGTGTTATCCATCTTGCCAATAACATTCTCTAATTCACTGAAGAATTCGCGTGTCCTTAAGTCAATCACAAGTGCGATTCGTGTAATTTTCCCTGATTCTTTCATTAATTCCCAAAATGTAGGAAGTAAATTTGGTGGCATGTTATCGATGCAATAATAACCTAAGTCTTCAAAACTTTGGACTGCGACAGTTTTTCCTGCCCCACTCATACCGGTAATTATTACTAATTCTAATGTATCAGACATGCATCTCGCCTCTTTCCCTTGATTTTAATATATTATATCACAATCACATTGATTTTATTATGATTATCGTTTGAATATTCTGTTTGTCTAAATTTGCTTCCTTATATTATCAGTAATCGTCTAGTAAAAGCAATTTATTTTATTTCTTTAAATAAAAATCCAAACGATAATTAATCGAATACAAACTCCTTTCACCACAGCATTCTAATTGAACGATATGCACAGATTGAAGCCAATATTCAGACTAATTATCATTTGGATACTCTTATTTAGACTAATTCAATTGTTACTCAGTTAATTTACGCATATCTGCTTCAATCGCTTCTGCTTTTTGATCAACCGTCTCACGATTGTCACCGCGTACTCCTAAGTATAATTTAATCTTAGGTTCTGTACCACTTGGTCTAAAAGCAACCCAGCTACCGTCTTCTAACGTATATTTTAATGCATCTGATGAAGGATAGTCTAAGCCTGCTGATTTACCGTCACCATATTGCACTGTTCCTTCTAGATAATCTGCTGCTTTATCGATAGATAAACCACCTAATTGAGACGGAGTATTTTTGCGAACTTGGCTCATAATGCTTGCCATCTTCTCTTTTCCAGATAAGCCTGGGAATGAAACTGAAATGGTCTTTTCAACGAAGAAGCCATGTTTATCATAGATAGCTTCTAATGCGTCACCTAAAGTACGACCAGCTTTTTTATGGAAAGCCGTTAATTCAGCTAGAATAACTAAAGCTTGAATCGCGTCTTTATCACGCACAAATGGTTGTACTAAGTAGCCATAACTTTCTTCGAATCCCATTAAGAATGTATGTTCATTTGTTTCTTCATACTCCTTGATCTTCTCAGCAATAAATTTGAATCCAGTCAATACTTCGACCATTTCTAAACCATAGCTTTCAATAATCGTATCGGCTAAATCAGTTGATACGATTGATTTTACAGCAACACCATTGTCAGGTAATTCTCCTTTTTCGCGGCGGGCATTCAGAATATAATCTAACATGATGGATGCAATTTGATTCCCTGAAAGTAATTGGTATGAGCCGTCTGCGACACGAATCATTGCGCCTAAACGGTCAGCATCCGGGTCAGTTGCTAATAAGATATCAGCATCAACTGAACGGCCTAATTCTTCTGCTTGAACGAAAGCATCTGCGGACTCTGGATTAGGTGACTTAACTGTTGGAAAGTTTCCATCAGAATCTGCTTGTGATTTAACAACTTGAATGTTATCAAAGCCGATTTGCTCTAATGCTTTTAGACCAATCATTAAACCTGTTCCGTGTAATGGTGTGAAGACGATATTGACTTCATCTTTCATTGATTGCACTAAGTCTAAATCAACTGTGACAGCCTTCATCTCTTCTAAGTAAGCATTATCTACTCGTTCACCGATAATTTCAATGGTTCCTGATCCTAGCAAGTCTGTCTTATCTCCGACAGCTACTTCAAGTGGATTATTAATTGCGCGAACATATTCTGTTAATTTATCTGCTGCTTCTGGTGGCATTTGCCCACCATCTTCGCCGTAAACTTTGTATCCATTGTATTCGGCTGGATTGTGGCTCGCAGTAATCATAATACCAGCATATGTGTTTAAATGACGCACTGCAAATGAAAGGACAGGTGTTGGTCTTAAACTTTCATAAACGTAACTCTTGATGTCATGTTTTCCTAACACCATCGCTGCTTCCATAGCAAATTCAGGTGAGAAATGACGTGAATCGTAAGCAATCGCTACCCCGCGTTTTTTAGCATCTTCCCCGGCGTCTTCGATTAACTTCGCTAAGCCTTCTGTCGCTTGGCGAACAGTATAGATATTCATGCGATTTGTACCTGGTCCTAATACCCCACGCATCCCTGCAGTACCAAAACTTAAGTTCGCTCCGAAGGCATCTTCGCTTTCTTCGCGTGATAATTGATTCAGCTCTTCGCTTAAATGTGTATCAAGTGACTTATGATTTTTCCATAGTTGATATATTTCTTCCCAAGACATAATTATCCCACCTTTTCTAATGTTATTTTTATTATAACATCATTTTATAATACAACAAAGGTTAACCTTTTCTGAATTAAAGCCTTTTCACAGTTCTCAAATTTTATTTATCGTTTTAGGCAATATATTACTTTAATCCGCGATATCTTTTATTATCTTTATCACTTTTCTTAGTAAATACTCCATAAATTTTTACATAAAAAATGACCAACTAAATTAGAGGTTAGTCTAATCCGTTGGTCATGCTTTATAAATTAGTTTACTTGGTTAATTGGATCTTTCAAGCTTTGAACATAGTCAAACGCGCCTTGTCCAGCAATACTTCCGTCTCCGGCAGCTGTAACAATTTGGCGTAGGTGTTTTTGACGGATATCTCCAACTGCAAATAAACCTGGAACAGTTGTTTCCATGCGCTCATTGGTAATGATCCAGCCTTCTTCATCTGTGACACCTAAATTCTCAACAATATATGAGTTTGGTATTAGACCAATGTAGACAAAGACACCATTCGTTTCAAAGTCTTCTACTTTGTTCGTTTTTACATTACGAATTGTGACTGAATTAACGCCATTTTCACCATTAATCTCTTCAACGACACTATCCCAAATAAAGTCAACTTTAGGGTTATTAAAGGCACGGTCTTGAAGTATTTGTTGCGCTCTTAATTGATCGCGTCGGTGTATGATTGTTACTTTATCAGCGAACTGCGTTAAGTAATTTCCTTCTTCAACAGCTGAATCTCCTCCACCAACAACAACTAAGTTACGGTCACGGAAGAAGAAACCATCACATACTGCACAGTATGACACACCTGAACCGCTTAAACGGTCTTCACCTAGAACGCCTAACTCACGGTGATGGGCACCTGTTGCAATAACAACTGCGGGTGCGATATAAATTTTGTCAGCGGTATGAACATATTTCGTTGTTCCTGATACTTCAATATGAGTCACATCACCGTATAAGTGCTCTGCACCGAATTCCATCGAACTATCAAAGAATTTCCCTGCTAATTCAGGTCCACCAATTTTAGTATAGCCTGGATAGTTTTCGACATCTGCCGTATTTATTAATTCTCCACCAGGTGCACCTTTTTCAATTATAATTGTTTTTAAATTTGCGCGCGATGCATATAAGGCAGCGGTCATTCCACCTGGGCCTGCTCCGATTATAATTACATCTGCTTCAAGACGTTCTTTTGTTATCTCTACCACTCGCTCTAACCTCCTAGGTTCGTCTGTTTAGTATTGTATATCATAGAGCTTTGATTGTTCTTAATCAATCTATTTGCTTAATACTATTTATTATATCTTATTTGTCAAGCGACTCTTCTTGTTTACCTTCACGTAACATCAATGATTCAATCGCATCTTCAACAGATATTTTCTTATCTGTGTATAGAGCCAAATAAAGCATTTCCGTAATCGGCATGTCAATGCCATATTCTTTTGCTAATTCATAGGCCACTTTTACAGTTAATATCCCTTCAACTACCATGAACATCTTCTCGCTCACTTCTGCTCTCGAATAGCCTTTAGCAATCAAGGTTCCAGCTTGGAAGTTACGGGAATGTGGGCTTGTACAAGTTACAATTAAATCTCCTACTCCACTTAAGCCAATAAAGGTTAATGGATCTGCTCCTCGAGCAGTACCAAGTCTTGATATTTCAGCTAAACCTCTAGTAATCAAGGCTGCTTTTGCATTATCACCATAACCTAAACCAGATATAATTCCTGCGCCAACGGCAATAATATTTTTTAATGCGCCACCTAATTCAACCCCGATGACATCTGTATTGGTATACACTCTGAAATATCGATTCATAAATGCTTGTTGCACTGCTTGAGCAGCTTCAAGATTATCACTTGCCGCTGTCAAAGTTGTCACATCCTGGCGAGCAACCTCTTCAGCATGACTAGGTCCTGATAAGACAACGATGTCTTGGTAATTTGCTTTGTTAAGGACTTCTTTTAAAATTTCACTGATTCGCAGTTGCGTATCCATTTCCAAACCTTTAGAGGCATGCACGATAATGGGTGCCTGTGTTTGTTCTTTAAGTAAGGGATTTAAATCTTGTGCCATTTGTCTCATGGCATTAGTTGGAACAACTAATATTATCATCGCTGCCTTAGAGACTGCTTCAGATAAAGACGTCGTCGCTTTAATTTCTTTTGGTAAAGAGACATTGGGTAAATACTTTTCATTTGTATGTGTTTGATTAATCTCATCGATAATCGCTTGCTTTCTACCCCAAAGAACTGTGTCATGTTTGTTCTCACTTAATACTTTGGCTAAAGCCGTTCCCCATGATCCTGAACCAATAACAGCAATCTTCATTATTCTCCCTCATTTCTAACAACCGTTGAACGGTCATCTGTGTAGTAAGGCACGCGGTCTTTTCCTTTTAGACGAATCCAAAGTACAAGACTAATACCAATAACTACTAGAATAAGCGATAATATTTGAGAAACTCTTAATGGACCGATATATAAACTATCTGTTCTTAGGCCTTCAATCCAAAAGCGTCCAATACCATACCAAATCATATAGAATGCAACGAGTTCACCACGTTTGAAGAAATCTTTACGGGGTCTTAGTAGGAGTAAGGCAATTAGACCGACTAAATTCCATAAAAACTCATATAAAAACGTCGGGTGATAATAGGTCCCATTAATATTCATTTGTTCAATAATAAAATTAGGCAGAGCTAAGTTTTCTAGAAAAGCTTTCGATACCGACCCCCCGTGGGCTTCTTGGTTCATAAAGTTACCCCAACGCCCAATCAGTTGACCAGCAAAAAGTGCGGGTATCGCAATATCGAAGACATTAATGACACTGAGTTTGTATCTTTGACAAAGTACATAAATTGTTATCGCACCACCGATAACACCACCGTATATGGCCATTCCACCTTCCCAAACTCGGAATATACTTAATGGATCAGACAGATATGAGTTTGAAGAGAATATGACATAATAAATTCTAGCCCCTACTAAACCAAAAATCACTGTCCAAAAGAGCAAATCAAAAGACGTATCTGAATCAATTCCCTTACGGCTTGCTTCACGCGTAAATAAAATGTATCCGACTAAAATAGCCAACCCAATTATAATTCCATACCAACGGACCGGCCAGCCAAATAATTCAAAGGCAATCGGATCAATCGCTAAAAAATTCAATCCCATTCTATTGTTCCCCACGGTTCTCTTGGATTAAATCACGTAATTTACTATTAAACGTTAATTTCGCATCATAACCCATTTGAGTCGCACGAAAATTCATTGCCGCGGATTCAACAATCGCAGCTAAGTTTCGCCCGGTTTTAACTGGGATACGAATCGAAGGCACTTGAACTTCGAATATTTGCTCATACTCTTTATCATAACCAAGGCGGTCATATTGTGTGTTTCCGTCATCCAATACTAAGTTGATAATGAGCTCTAATCGTTTACTACGACGAATCGCAGATACACCGTACAAGCTCATAACATCAATAATACCTAAGCCACGAATTTCAATCATGTTTTGTAGGATTTCTGGGGCTTCACCGTTTAAAGTCAATTCATCAATTTGATACAGCTCTACACGGTCATCCGCAATAAGTCGATGCCCTCGCTGAATCAGCTCTAAACCAATCTCAGACTTACCAATACCACTGGATCCAACTAACAATACCCCCATACCAAAGACTTCCAAAAAGACACCATGCTTTGAAAGTCTTTCAGCGAGTTTTCTCTCGAGATAATTCGTAATATTTGCTAACACCCGACTTGTTTTGGATCTAGCTGATAAGATAGGAATACCTAAAGAGTCCGCAACTGGGATTAATTCTTCAGGTATATCAATCTCACGTGATACGACAATCGCTGGCGTCTCATCCGTACACATTAATGAGAAGATATTTGATCTTTCTTCGGATGTCTTTTCACTTAAAAACGACATCTCAGTGCGTCCAATTAATTGGATACGTTCATGTGGATAATATTCTTTGTAACCTGTTAAAACAAGCCCAGGTCTTGAAACTTCACTTGAATAAATTTTGTTTGTTTTATACTCTTCACCATATATTAAATTGATATCTAGCGTGTCTACTAACTCTTGTACAGTTACTGCATTAGTCATGACGTATATTCCTCCTGTGAATGATCTTATTTACTTCTAAATGTTATCACACAACTGCCCAACAATCACGAACCAAATATTAAATCATAACTTATATAGTAAAAAAATCTACACCTGCTTAATACAAGCAAGTGTAGACTTAGTTCAATTTATTTAATTTCGTTTAATTAGAAGTCATCCCAATTATCATTATCTTCGGGTGTTACATCTTTAGGTTTATTATTCGAAGAAGATCTATCTGAACCGAATGGATTCGATTTTCTACTTTGACCACCATTAACTTGATAGTCATAAGGTAAGAGTAGCCCTAAAAGAATATATAACCAAAATCCTGATGACCCTACCCAAAGTAGGATAAAGAAGATTACTCGAACAATTGTCGGGTCAATATTGAAATATTCAGCTAATCCCCCACACACACCCATAATATGTTTATCTGTTGATGACTTAAATAATTTTTCACTTTGATTTGACATTTTATATCCCTCCATAATTTTTAATGTCTTGTTATGTTTATTATAACTCTTTTTTACTATCTTTTAAAAATATATCGCCAGAAGTTGTTGTGATGTTAACCACTGCATTATCTGTATCACCTGATACAATTCGGTGGTAATGTGCTTTTTGTTTAGTTGGACGCTCGTCAATACTTTCAAGATTTGATAAACGGTTTTTCACTTCACCGTGGGTAGTCTTACTATCAATGGTTAAATTCATTTGACTTGGCAGCGATAACTTAACATCTCCACTCACTGTCTTGATTTTAACATTCGCATCATTCGTATCTTTTTTCGTTAGATAGAAATCACTGTTTAAAGTGTCTGCTGATAAGTTTCGGATGTAACCATTCACTCGAACATCCCCATTTAAATCATTCATCACTAGTGTATCAATCGGTGAGTTTTGAATATCAATATCACCGTTTAATAAATCTAATGATACT
This sequence comes from Ruoffia tabacinasalis, assembly GCF_005864045.1. Lineage (GTDB taxonomy): Bacteria > Bacillota > Bacilli > Lactobacillales > Aerococcaceae > Ruoffia > Ruoffia tabacinasalis. The sequence continues at coordinate 37,295 of NZ_VBSP01000015.1, forward strand.
TCATTTGCTGTAACTTTATTTAAGGACATATCTCCATTTTTGTCTTTAATTACAATTTCTTTACTAGTTAAACCATCTAAATTGACTTCGCCGTTCAGTAATTGAATTTGGAATCGATCAACATCTCCTTGAGGCACTTTAATTGTACCGTCAACTGAGAATTTCGGTGATGTCACTTTCAATACAAAGCGGTTATCAATGATACCGATCGTATTTACTTCTTCAAAGTGCTCTTTCGACGTTTCTTCATGGCTACCATGGAATCGTACTTCTGCATCAACGACAATATCTTCACCGTCATGGCTCACCACCTCAACGGAACCATTATATAATTCAATCTCAAAGAGATTTACTCCTTCAACGGGATACGTAAATTCATAATCTTGTGAACTTGTCTTAATCCATGGTACTTGGAAAGAGACATTAACATCTTTTAAGTTGAAGTTCTCTAAAAATGATTTAGATTGCTCTGTGAAGAATGAACCCCATTTTTTTCCTTCACGGGATGCTTCTTTTCCAAAATGTGTTGCTGCTTCAGCAAATTTCTCTGAACGGTTATTGAAGAATTCTTTGAAATCTTGCTTGTTAGATTCTTTACTCCAGCCTAAGGTTTCTTTTTCATTTTGTAATTCAGTAAATTTACTTTGTAAAATATCTAATTCAGCTTGAATGTGATCTCTTTTTTCAATAGTATTTGCTTTTTGTTCAATCATTTCAGGGGTTAAATCATCTAATTCTTCAAATATCTCAATCTCACGTATGCGTTGTTTGCTGATTACTAATTTTTCATTCTCTTTAGCTATCTTATCGTTCAATGCTTGAATTTCAGTATTAATTTCTGCTAAACGTGCTTGATTATTCTTAACTTTCTCAGTATCTTCAGTTTCTTCAAACTCAGACCATTCTTCAAAGTCAGCCTTTTTCTCAGTATTTTGTTTAAAGTAGTCACCCATATATTTAGCAAAGTCTTTTCCTTGATTAAAGACCTCTTCAAAGGTTTGATTAATACTTGCTTCTGTTTCTTTCTCAGTGTCATCTGTTGTTTGAGTTGTTTGAGTCGTTTCTTCATCTGTTGTGTTCGTTGATTCTGATAAAGTATCATTATTTGATGCAGCTTCTAATAAATCAAGTGCTTCTTCCATGGAAATAACATTTTGTTTTACTAGTTCAATTATACGCTCTTTTTCATTCATATCATTTTACCTCCAATGATTTTTATCTATTTGCTTCTCTACACTTATTATTATGTCATCGATTGTCAAGGACTTCATAGGTCCAGAGCCCTATCTTTACTTAGTTGTAAGTTAAAGTATATCCAAATTTGTTAACGGACATATCTTTTACTTTCGTTCTATCTATATTGTGCAAGCAAATGGATATAAATTCATTGGACTATAGACCCATATTTTAAATAAAAGACGAATTGCAATAATTATTGCGACAATTTTTTTTACTCAATTAATGAAGTTTCGTGAATGAATTTTTCTAAAGGTGTTTGATAATTCAGGCATTTTCTTGGTCGATTATTCATCAGCCATAAAGCTGTGAATAATTCAGTTTCACTTACTTTAGCTATATCAGTTTTCTTCGGAAAGAATTCGCGCATTAAGCCATTCGAATTTTCGTTTGTCCCTCTTTGCCAAGCACTGTAAGCATCCGCAAAGTAGAAATCAATACCTGATGCCTCTACATCTGGGTAACAAGCGAATTCTTTCCCGCGGTCAGAAGTAAATGATTTTAAGGTGTGATCAGGCAGATTACTTGTTAACTGCTCAATTGCATTGTGCATAGCGTCTTTAGTGCGGTTGGGTATCAGAAAAGCAAGGTATAAACGACTTTTACGCTCTGCGAAGGTCGCTAAACAACCTTTACTCTTTCCGCGTGAAGAAACCATTGTATCCAATTCCCAATGCCCAAACGCTTGTCTGTTTCTAACTGACTTAGGTCGTTTGGAGATCGAGCGCCCAATATTGAACTTACCACGTGTTTCATGAGGTTGGCGACTTTTACCTTTGTGTCTTAGCACTTGTAAGGGAACGTTTAAGATGCCTTCATAAATCCAGTTATAGATTTTTTTAAAGCAGAGTTTCTCTTGATAATCTCGTCCCACAATCTGTTCGGGTGACCAGGTCAGTTCTAATTTATGTTGAATATCCTCAAGCAACTTTGGCGTATGCTTCGCTTTTCTGCCTTTGTGAGAAGCAAGTTGATTCGCATCTGCTTGAGAAGCTTTCGCAACATAGGATGGAGTCGAACATCGATTAAGTTCACGATAAATAGTTGAACGATTGCGACCTAATAAATTCGCAATATGGTTAATTTTATAACCTTCTTGAACAAGCACTTCTATTTTTGACCGTTCTTCTATGGTAAGATATGTATAGCTCATAATAGACCTCCGTGTGTATGTTTTTATCGTTATTAACATCTTACACGAATCTATTATGAGTTTCTTTGTTGTCGCATTTAATTTTACAATTCATCAAAAGAAAAAAGCTAACGGATTTCCCGCTAGCTTTAGTAAATATATTTAGTTAATGATGCCAAATACAAGTGCTGCTAATGCTGCTCCAACAATCGGCGCCAATACTGGTATCCAAGAGTAACCCCAGTCAGAGTCTCTCTTTTGTTTAATTGGTAAGATCGCGTGAGCAATACGTGGACCTAAGTCACGTGCAGGATTAATTGCGTAACCCGTTGTTCCTCCCAATGATAAACCAATTCCGATAATTAAGATACCAACACAAATTGTTGATAAACCTGGGGCAATATCATATTTAGAAAAGCTTAAGATACCAAACATTAATACAAATGTCCCTAATAATTCACCAATAAAGTTTGAAACTGTATTGTAAATTTCTGGTCCTGTAGCAAACGTTCCTAAGATGGCTGATGAATCTTCAGTCACATCAAAATGTGGTTTGTATTGTACCCAGACTAAGACAGCTCCTAAAAATGCACCAAGCATTTGTGCGATTGTATAAGGTATGACTGAACTCCAAGGTGTACTTCCTTCAATAGCGAAAGCGATCGTTACCGCTGGATTTAAATGCGCAGGACTCATATAACCTGAAGCTAAAGCTCCTAATGTTACTGCAATCCCCCAACCAATCGTAATTGATAACCAACCCGCACCATTGCTTTTTGTTCCTTTAAGTAAGTTCCCAGCAACAATCCCGTCTCCTAATAAGACTAAGATTAACGTTCCAATAAATTCTCCAACTAGCTCTGTTCCCATCTGTTTCCCCTTTTACATATTTAATTTTTATTATTTGGCGTTTTCTTTTAATTCTTTTAAATCATTTTCAGCTAATACAGCAGCTAACTCATCTAAGTGTGCTTGTTTTTCTTCTTCAGACCATTCAAAGTATCTTGCCATTTCATTCGTAATTGGAAGTGTTAAATCATCCAGAGTTTCACGCATGAATAGTAAGTGATTTGTTCTTCTTAAGAAATAATCTACAGGAGTTAAAGCCATCTCTTCTCTCATTGTATAATGCAATACCAGTGTATCGCGTAAACTTAAGCCTTCAGCTGCTTCAAGGGTTGTAACTAAGTTGAATACACGCGGTGCATTTGAGCCAAAGACTCTGGCGATATATCTTGCGTCTTCTTTGTCTAAACCACGTTTCACACCTAATTGAGCAAAAGTTTCTAATTCTGAATCCACATTTGCTGGATTTAATTCTCCACCTGAGACTGGATAAGTTTTTGAATTAACTAAAGTAAATTGCTTTTGATATTGTGTTGAAAGGATCTCAATAATTGCTTTCATTGCTCCTTCAGCCATCTTACGGTAATCCGTAATTTTTCCTCCAGCTAGTGTAATTAAGCCGTTATCATCAATATCTAAAGAACTTCCACGAGATACCGCTGAAGGGTCGTTAGCTTTCTCAGACGTACTTGTTTCAATTTGTCCGATAGCTTCTTCAACGTCTTCACGCGTTGTTTCTTTATTTAAGTAAGAACCTACAGTTGAAATTAAATGATCAAAACTCTCATCCGAGATTGAACCATTATTCCCTCCATTATAATCGGATGCTTTATTCCCTGAAATTAACGGACGTAACCCTGCCCAGCTACTCTCAACATCATGAATTGAAATATTCGCTTCGGGGAAACGATTATTCACAATGCCTAATAAGTAATCAACATCTTCTTGAGTCACTGTTGGATGAGCTAAATCACCTGTGTAATCTGTATCGGTCGTTCCAAAGTATGTTTTATTCTCTCTTGGAATGACAAAGACCATACGCCCATCACCTAAGCCAGTATCAAAGTATGTTGGTTGAGGTACTTTAATCTTGCTATTGTCTACGACTAAATGAACTCCTTTAGTTGGACGCATTTGTTGGATTTGGTCATCTTCTTTATTTAAATTACGTACTAAATCACTCCACGGCCCACTTGTGTTAATTACCGTACGTGCTTTAATTTCAAATGTTTCGCCTGATAACATATCTTTAGCAACCACACCGTTAATTTGTCCTTCTTCATTGAATAAAAACGACTCAGCTTTCACACGACTAGCAATGAGTGCGCCATCTTGGTTTGCGCGCTTGATATTCTCAATGACTAAACGCGCATCATTATTGTTGTAATCTAAGTATTGCCCACCACCAACTAAGCCTTCGGCTTTAATTTGAGGTTCACGTTCCAGTACTTCTTCTTTCGTTAAAGTTTTATTTGCCAAAGGTGAATTGCTAACGCCGGCTAATAAGTCATATAAATCCATGGCTACTTTCAAACGGAACATATTAAATGTCGCATTTGGCTCATCATAAACCGGTAATAACATTGGATCTGCTTTAGGAATATGAGGCGCGATTTGTTGTACAACTGCACGTTCTTGCACAGTATCTGATACAACTTCAACATCGAATTGTTTCAGATAACGAATGCCTCCATGAACGAGTTTCGTTGAACGACTACTTGTTCCTTCAGCGAAATCTTGCATCTCTATTAGACCTGTTTCTAACCCACTGGCAGCAGCTTGAATCGCCACTCCTGCTCCAGTGATTCCTCCACCGATAATTAATAAATCAAGGGTACGGTCTTGTAACTTCTCAATCGCTCTTTGGCGTGTATCTTTAGAAAATCTCATGATTATTCCTCTCCTTCTTCCATCTCAACTTCATCTTGTGCAAAGACACGTGTCGCATGAACTGCTTTTTTCCAACCTTTGTATAATTGTTCTTTACGTGCATTATTCATTGATGGTGTAAATGTTTCGGCTGTTTCGTTTAATTTCTTAATTTCATCTAAATCTTCCCAGTATCCTACGGCTAAACCAGCTAAGAAGGCAGCACCTAGAGCAGTTGTCTCTAAGTTTTTAGCGCGAGCAATTTCTGTTCCGATAATATCTGATTGGAACTGCATTAAGTAATTATTCATTGCAGCCCCACCATCTACTTTTAATAAAGGTATTTTAATCCCTGTATCCAATTGCATGGTGTCAATAACGTCTCTCACTTGATACGCGATGGACTGTAGTGTTGCTTTAATAAAGTCTTCCTTCGTTGTCCCGCGTGTTAATCCAAAGACAGATCCGGTCGCATCTGAATCCCAGTAAGGCGCACCTAAACCTGTAAAGGCAGGAACAACATATACTTCATCATTATTGCTTGAGTTTCTTGCATAATCTTCAGACTCAACTGAATCGCTAAACATACGCATTCCATCACGTAACCATTGAATGGCACTTCCGGCAATGAAGATTGACCCTTCAAGAGCATAATAGATTTTTCCGTTAATTCCATAACCAATTGTCGTTAATAAATTATTCTTAGATAATTCAAAATCCTCTCCAGTATTCATAATAATAAATGAACCTGTTCCATACGTGTTTTTGACCATTCCTGGTTCAAAAGCTAATTGACCAAATAAGGCTGCTTGTTGGTCCCCAGCCATACCACTAATAGGCACTTCTCCACCATAGAAGTGGAACGGTTTCGTTGTCCCGTATACTTCCGAGTTAGATTTCACTTCTGGTAGTAAGCTACGAGGAATATTTAACAACTCCAAAATCTCGTCATCCCACTCTAAATCCTTAATGTTATAAAGCATCGTTCTAGAAGCATTAGAGTAATCAGTGACGTGAGTCGCTCCATCTGTTAATTTCCAAACTAACCATGTATCAATTGTCCCGAATAATAATTCACCTCGCTCAGCCCGTTCTTGAGCGCCCTCAACATTATCTAAGATCCAACGAATTTTTGTCGCTGAGAAATACGCATCTGCGATCAAACCTGTCTTTTGGTGAATCATATCTGCATGACCGTCTTGTTTCAATTGTTCAGCGATATCCGCTGTTTGTCTAGATTGCCAAACAATCGCGTTATAAATAGGTAATCCTGTCTTTTTATCCCAAATAACAGTCGTCTCACGTTGATTCGTAATTCCGATTGCACTAATATCTGATGGTTTAATACCGCTTTCAATAAATGCCCCCGCAATGACTGATTGAACTGAGTTCCAAATCTCATTCGCATTATGTTCAACCCAACCTGCTTTAGGAAATATTTGAGTAAACTCTTTTTGATAACTCGCTACTTTTCCGCCCTGTTTGTTAATTATCAGCGCTCGTGAACTCGTCGTACCTTGATCAATCGACAAAATATACTTTTCTTCCATCTTAATCCCCCTATTAATCTGTAAGCAATTATTATTTATGTTTAGAAATCGCTTTCTTTGTGATTATATTGTATCTCTTAAAGTTAATTTGTAACTATCGCGTTTTTTAGAATTATTTAAAAAATTGAGAGCGCTGAAAAAAAAAGATAAAACACTGGATTCAGTAATTAAAGTCAGTGTTTCAAATAAAAATTAATTGTCATCATTAAATAATCCATTAATGATACTCTCTAATTGCCTCATATCAAAGTGATTTGGTAAGCCTTTGAGGTAATAGTAAGGAACGGGATACTCTCTGTCGTAAGCATTGGAGACAATCAAATTAAAGTTTCTTCTCTTGTCGTATATTTCTACACTTACTAACCGATTGACCTCAAGTCGTTGACGCATGACTGATATGATCGGCAACTTCTCAGTCTCATCACCAATGAGATCTAGCCCGATACTTATTGTCATAGGCATCTGGTAAACAACATAAGACAGCACTTCTGTTAAGGTCCATTCTGCCTCCTTATAAGCATCACCTAATTCTTTATGGTCGTAGTGATAGATATTTGTGATGACATCCTCAAGTAAGGGGATCGCTAGGTCTTCATTTTCTAGATTCATGCCATGTTTAATGAGTGATCGATCTAACTCATAATCAATGCTACGTTCAATAATTGCACCTTTAAAGAAGTATAATCTCCCAAGTATTTGGTTTAATGAATACATTCCTTGTTCATTTAGATTTTCTTGGCTTGAAACCGTTGAGCGAATATATTGCAAGCCCGTTGTTGTCGCCTCACTAACTGGCCCACCGTAACCTAAACTTCTTTCCATGACAAATGCAGGTAGAATAGACATTGTTGTCATAAACGTAAACTGACACATAGCCTCTTCCTCTTCACTTTCTAGGGCATAGCGACTTAAAAATACTAGCGTGTTCTGTCGAACTTGTTGATAGAAACGATGTGAATAATAAGGTTTCATCAACTCTTTTAAAGCGTTAAAATCCTTATATTTAACACCCATTCTTTGACGCGTTATCATGAGCCATAAACCTATTTCTGCTTCTCTATCCGCAAAAGTATCCTGCCCCCAAAGCTGTTGAAAAGAACGAATCACTTGTTGACTTTCTTTTGATTGTGCTAATTTACTTAATCGTTTTTTAGGTTCGACTAGAGTATATAAACGAAAGTAAAAATAGCGAATCTGATGTTCAGGACCTCTAATACGCCCACTTCGAACGGCTAAAGAAAATTCTTCTAGTAATACATTCAAAGAAACTAATTGACGGTGAAACGTCGCTTCACTAATGAGTAATTCTTGTGATAGCTTTTGAACCGTATACTCTTCGATTTTAAATAAATAGTCCAGAATCTGATATTTTAAAGAATAAGATAAGAATAGTTGCACGATATCTTGCTTTGTAACATGTGGTCCTAAGTTTAATCCTAGGCGGTCATTGATGAGCTGAATACATAATGGAAAACCTTGTGAATCGGCTAATTCATTCAAATCTTCGACGTATTTTAATAAAGTCACTTTCGACAAGGCTGTTTGCGCCATTGCCTCTTTAATTTCGAGATCCGTCGAATGATTAATTAATGTAGATAATAGAACCCATAGGCCACGCTCACGTTTCTCAAATAAATCTTCAATTACCATCTAAAAACACCTCACTCATACGCTTTTGATAGCTCTTTAAGGCACAAGCATAAATACACTCACTCATTGAAAATTCTCCTCTATAAAAAAGTCGATCTTGAAAAGCCAGTGCTTCATCTGTCATTTGTGCATTTATCGAAATCGCGAGTAAATCAGCCAGAGTTAAAATATCACTTTGTGAATAAACTTGCGCTCCAATCAACTGTCCTGTTTCTTTCTTTGTGATGAGTTTAACCGTTATCTGAGATGGATTTTCTTTTGACAATTCTTTCTCAAGCATCGTTGTTTCAATTGGATAAAACAATGCAGCTTCTTGCTCTGTTAAGCCCACACTGACCATGTATAAGCCGAATAATTGACTTCCGGTCACTCGTAAAGATTGGGGCACGGTGCTTGTTTTTTGATAGAGATTCATCGCCGCAATTTTCCCGCTAAGATAGGCATGGTTCACTAATGGTAAATAATAATCTGTCTCTGTATAAGCATAAGGCGCTCGAATTAAATCCCCCACTGCAAACACATCAGCCATACTCGTCTGTAAATATTCATCCACTTCGATTGTTTTATCTAAATGGCAATGAACTTGATCTTCAATTAACTTTGTATTGGGACGGAAATTCACAGCGAGCATCACATGGTCTGTCAGTATTTCAATATCTTGTGATAATATAACGTTAAACTCTGTATCCTGTGAGTGAATGCTTTCGACATAATGTCCTTTAATCACGTTGACGCCACTTTCTTGTATTTTTTCCTCTAATAATTGAGTCATATCTGAGTCAAAATATTTGAAAGCCAGTTGATCAGAAGCTTCAACTATGGTCACATTTTTAGCAACTTGCTTGAAAGCATCCGCTGCTTCAAGACCAATTTGCCCTCCACCAGCAATGAGAATCCGTTCTGACCCTTCAATTTCCTGCAATGCCTTCTTACTCGCTTCTAACGTTTTCGTCGTTAACACTTGCGGATGATTTGAACCCAAAATACGTTCTGAGATTGGACTTGAGCCCATAGCCAAAATCAGCTTGTCATAGTGATAACTTTCATGTGTATTTTCATCTTCTACTAAGAGTGATTTATTTGCCAAATCAATATCTAATACTTCATTGTTTAGTAATAACTCAACCCCACTAGCTTCTAATTGTTCTTCGTTAATAAATGTTTTATCACTTAAATGTTTTAATTCTTCTTTTAACAATAAATTTAAACTACTGGGGATATGTCCAATATTTCCTTCTTTCTCAATGATGAGTACTCGTTTATTGGGATATAATTGCCTAGCTGTCAAGGCAGACGATACTCCAGCAAAGGATGAGCCAATGATAATTATTTCTGCATGATTCAAAGCTTACCACTCCCTTTTATATGTGTAACGCTTCCAATTTTGTTCTATCTTTTATAGTATAACAAAGCGAATTCCTCGAGTCACTTGTTCAAAGAAGATTAAGTGAATTCAGCTAGTCATAAAAATGGGAGGCTTCTAAAAGTTCGAATCTCCGCATAAAAAAGCCCAACCTAGTGGTAGTGCCACCACTAGGTTGGGTTCTTGATATGAGGACATTGTTGAACGCCTCAATCATTTCGATTATTTATCTTTATCCATGACGTATTTTAAATATTGTCCTGTAAAGCTGCCTTCAACTTTAGCCACTTCTTCAGGAGTTCCGGTAGCGATGACTTCTCCACCACGGATCCCCCCTTCAGGACCCATATCGATAATGTAGTCAGCTGTCTTAATAACATCTAAGTTATGCTCAATCACAACGACGGTATTACCTACATCTACTAAGCGATTCAATACTGTAAGTAATTTCTTAATATCATGTGCGTGTAAACCAGTCGTTGGCTCATCTAAGATATAGAATGTATCTCCTGTTGAAACACGTTGTAGTTCAGAGGCAAGCTTCATTCTTTGTGCTTCACCACCAGATAAAGTTGTCGCTGATTGTCCCAATCGCACGTAACCTAAACCAACATCGACTAAGGTTTGGATTTTGCGTTTGATTTTCGGAATCGCATCAAAGTATACTAAAGCTTCATCAATCGTCATATCTAACACATCTGAAATTGATTTCCCTTTATATTTGATTTCAAGTGTTTCTGAATTATAGCGCGTTCCATGACAAACTTCACATGGAACATACACATCTGGAAGGAAATGCATCTCGATTTGCTTAATTCCGCCACCTTTACATGCTTCACATCGTCCGCCCTTAACGTTAAAACTAAAACGGCCTTTGTCATATCCACGTATCTTCGCTTCATTTGTTTGAGCAAATAACCCGCGAATGTCATCGAATACACTAGTATATGTTGCAGGGTTACTTCTTGGTGTACGTCCAATTGGACTTTGATCAATATCAATGACTTTTTCAAGCCCTTCAAAGCCCTCAATCGATTCAAATTTACCTGGTCGTTCTTTTGTACTTGTTAAGCGTTTTGCTAATGCAATTTTTAAAATGCTGTTCACTAAACTACTTTTACCTGAACCAGACACTCCAGTAACACATGTAAATCGCCCGATTGGGAAAGACGCTTCAACATTTTGCAGATTATTTTCTTCTGCTCCTTTGACTGTTACCCAACCTTTATCTTCATTGCGTCGAGTTTTAGGCACTTCAATTTTTTCTTTTCCAGATAGGTATTTACCTGTTAGAGAATTCTCATCAGCTTGAACTTCTTCAGGCGTTCCAATAGAAACAATTTCTCCGCCTAATTCACCGGCACCTGGCCCAATATCAATTAAGTAATCTGCAGCCATCATTGTTTCTTCATCATGTTCAACAACAACGAGCGTATTACCTAAATCACGCATTCTTTGTAATGATTGAATTAAACGAGCATTATCTCTCTGATGTAAACCAATTGAAGGTTCATCCAGGATATATAATACCCCACTTAAGTTCGAACCAATTTGTGTCGCTAAACGAATCCGTTGTGACTCTCCACCTGAGAGTGAACCTGCTACACGACTCATTGTTAAATAATCCAGTCCCACTTCATTTAAGAAAGTCAATCGATCATCAATTTCCTTAATGATTGGATCGGCAATCATCGTATCAGTCACTGAGAAGTCAATAGTTTCAAAGTGTTTTTTAGCATCACCAATAGACATTGCTGTTACTTCGGCGATGTTTTTGTCTGATACACGAACGGATAAGGCTTCTTCATTTAAACGAGTACCTTTACACGTTGGACAAGTTAATTCATGCATATATTCTCGCATAACATCACGTGTATAGTCTGAATTTGTGTCATTATAACGTCTTTGAACGTTATTAAAGACACCTTCAAACGTATTCTCAGTCGTCTTCGTTTCACCTCGCATTGTTTTGAATGTGAACGAAAAAGTTGCGTCCGGAGCACCGTATTTTAACACTTCTTGTTGTTCACTGGTTAAATCTTTATATGGAACATCCGTTGGAATATTATTTTGTTTTGAAAATTGATCGATCATTGATGGATAATAATTTGAACTAATTGGATTCCAAGGTGCAAAAACACCTTCTTCGATGCTTAAGCTATCATCCGGAATAATCAATTCTTCATCGACTGTTAAACGTGAGCCTAAACCATCACAACTTGGACAAGCACCAAATGGTGCGTTGAAAGAAAAAAGTCTAGGTTCTAATTCATCGATGGAGAAATCACAAAACGGACAAGCAAAATGTTCATTAAAGTACATTTCTTCTTCCCCGATAACATCAATAACCATGTAACCTTCAGAGAATAAAAGTGCTTGTTCAACTGAATCAAATAAACGTGATCTCACGCCATCTTTAATAGCTATACGGTCAACAACCACTTCAATCGTATGTTTTTTATTCTTTTCTAATTCGGGAACCTCTGATACATCATAGATTTCCCCATCAACACGCACACGGATATAGCCATCCTTGCTTATTCTTTCTAATAATTTCTTGTGTTGTCCACGTTTGTCACGCACAGCAGGTGATAGAATTTGGATACGTGTTCTGTCTGGTAATTCTAAGATTCGATCTACCATTTGCTCTGGGCTTTGTCGTTCGATTGGAATATCGTGATTTGGACAATAAGGTGTCCCCACTCGAGCATATAGAAGTCTTAAGTAGTCGTTAATTTCTGTTGCTGTTCCGACAGTAGAACGTGGATTTTGACTGGTTGTTTTTTGGTCAATTGAGATTGCTGGGCTCAAACCTTCAATAGAATCTACATCTGGTTTATCCATTTGTCCTAAAAACTGTCTAGCATATGCAGATAAACTTTCTACATATCGTCTTTGTCCTTCGGCATATAAGGTATCAAAAGCTAACGAGCTTTTTCCTGAACCAGATAAACCAGTCATAACCACTAATTTATCTCTAGGAATTTCTACATCGAGATTCTTTAAGTTATGTGTTCTTGCGCCTTTTACGATTATATTTTTTTGAGCCATATATAACTTTCTCTCCTCAATAATGTTGTATTTACCTTTTGTAAGTATAACACAAAACTCAAACATTTGTTCGCAAAAAGATTGCAAATAGAAATCGAGTAGGAGACTAGCCATTATTTGACTAGTCGACCTCTCACACCACCGTGCGTACGGTTCCGTACACGGCGGTTCAATACCTTGCGTAAGCAGACTCTACCAATTCGCTTAGTGGAACTAAGCC
>NZ_VBSP01000016.1 GCF_005864045.1 Ruoffia tabacinasalis
TAAAAATCGAATCTCGATAAAAATGTTCTGTAAAATCTCAAAAAACATATAAATTTTAGAACCAAAGCAAAATTACGACAAAAAATGTATTTTTAATCGAAAAATTTAGAAGTATGAATTATTCAGGATATATTTACTAAATATAAATTTAACATCAATTATAAGCACCTGCCTGTATTACCAAATAACAAAAAGGAATGATGACATGTCAGATAAAATTGATAACAAAGATATAAACAGAGGAAACGAACTTGTCACTACTCTCTTATCAAATCGCATCTTAAAAATAGACCGTAAAGAGTTCCTATATCAATTATTCAAGGAGGAACCAGAAATTGAAAAAATACTTGAAAATGGCCCCATTGAAATTATTGATGAGAAACAAATTGCTTCCATAGCTAAAAAAGCCATTAACAATACGACAATGAAATCATCTGCTGCATCCTTCGTTTCAGGACTGCCTGGAGGTGTCGCAGTAGTTGCTTCAATACCTGCTGATATTCTACAGTTTTACGGCATGTCGATTAATTTAGCTCAAAAACTGATGTATTTATATGGTTATCCTGATATGTACAATGATGATAAGCTAACCCAAGAAGGGAAAAACTCATTAATCGTTTTTCTTGGTGTGATGTTAGGAGTCAGTGGGGCTGGAACAGCTGTTAAAGGGATCTCATCAGCTCTAGCTGGTCAAGCAGCTAAGAAGCTCCCACAACAAGCACTCACAAAAACTGTTTATTATCCAATTATCAAAAAAACTTTAGCTAATTTTGCCGTAAAAGTGACTAAGAATTCCTTTGCAAAATCTGTATCAAAGGTCATTCCAGTCGTTGGTGGAGTTGTTTCTGGTGGACTGACTTTAGCTACCTTAAGACCCATGGGCTATAAATTACAAAAAGCTTTGCATGAAGGGACTTATGCACCAATCGTCCAAGAGGATATCATTAAAGATGTAACTTTCACTCAAGTTACTAATAGCGAAGAAGATGAAGCTTTTGAAAAACTGAAGAAAACAAAAGAGTTATTTGACTTAGGTATTGTTAGTGAAGATGAATATACAGAAATAAGAGAAAAGTATTTGAAGGATTTTTTATAAAAAAATCAAAACACAATAATAGATCGCTCAGGATAATCCTGATATGTCCCCCTTAAAGTAGACACTTTTAAAAGCAAACTACTTTAGGGGGAGTATATCACAGGACGTTGTCCTTTTTTATTACACAGGGATTTTGTTTAAACTTGATTGTCATCAAGTGTAATTTTCTTTTCTTTGGATAGTATTAAGCTATCAAATAGAGAAAGAAGGATTGAAATGCTACAAAAGAAAAAAATGTATATCCCATTAGTTATTGCTGGTCTCGGTTTTAGTTTAATTGCTCCTATTACTGCGGAAGCACACTGTGACACTCCCTCAGGTCCTACTTACGATGCACTTCAGACAGCCATCGAAAAAAATGACTTTAATCACATATCGTACTGGGTTCTTCCAGAAAGCGAAGCAGAATTAAAAGAAACTTTCGACAAATCTATGAGTGTTATGGACAAATCAGATGACGAAGAGACTGACCAACTTGCTCACGATTATCTATTCGAAAACTTTGTTCGCTTACACCGCGCTGGTGAAGGGGCACCTTATACAGGAATATCAGATGAGCCTACAGAAGAAGGTATTGCATTAGCTGACCAGAGTATCGCTGAAGAATCACTACAACCATTGGAAGACGCTGGGTACATCACAGAGGATAATAAAGCCCATGTTGAAGAGGTTTTTAGTAGCTTACTTGAACGTAAAGAATTCGATGTAGAGGATACAGAAGCTGGTCGCTCATTTGTAGAGGCTTATGTTGAGTTTACTCATCTATTCGAACAGGGTCACGAAGAAGAGAGTCACGATTCACATTAAATAACTCATTTCTAAGTATTTCGGTAAAACTCAACCCCATGATAAAGGTCTATGTTAGCAGACTTCTATCATGGGGTTTTTTAATTTCAGTTTAAAATAGGCAATCTAACAAGTGACACTATAGTCTAATCGTTACCTCAAAGCGATTCTGGCACTTGGGACAGACTACTTGCCTTCTTCCCCTCTTAAGAGGTAACCGTAGAGTAACACCGCATTCAGGACATTTTCTGTAACGGTGCGTTCCCATATGACGAATTCTTTGCCATATTGGCTTTACTTTCCTTTGAAGCTTACTTATCCACTTCATAAACTTTTGATTTTCTGCTCTTCGTGATGATATATTTTTAGAAAACACACGGTAAAATATCCATATGATAAAAATAGATAACAATATATTTAATAGTCGGATTTGCGCAAAAATCTGGACAATAGAAAGCACAAAGTAAAGGATAATACCTGCAACGTAAAGATAATCCATCCCATAACGCCCTTGCATGAATTGGGCTAATTTAACTTTAATTTTATTTAGCATTTAGGACCTCTTTTTTAAATTTATATTACAACTACAATATGAACTTAAGAATAATTTTCGGTTGAAAGGGTAAAACTCAGTTAAAAGATTTCTATCCAGCCTTCATAAAAGTGATTCTCTAGGATAAAAACACTAAGACGTTCGATATACAATTGCACTTCGATGATGGATACATTGATCAAGCATCTTTGCCTTTTAGGTTAGCTGTAATTTTTAGCATTACTTATGGTACGCATGTTCCATTATAATGCGACACCTTCTTTTCCAGCAAGTTTACCGACGGATGTGTGACGGTTTGGTTTTGGGAAATATTAGCCAGAAAAAAAGTACATCTCAGGGGTTAAACCTTGATGTACTTTCTAAATTAATGTGATACCGGCTATAGGGATCGAACCTACGGCCCCCGCGTTACGAGTGCGATGCTCTACCAACTGAACTAAACCGGCATTCTTTGTGTTTTGAACTAAAGAGAATATTATAAACCTTTCAGCGAAAAATAACACAGATAGTTTTCAGTTTCAAGCTCATTCCTCTAGCTCAGGATGGTTAATCCCTAGAATACGTTGTTGGCGTTCCTCGATATTTTGAATATCTAGTCTTTCCGTAAAATTGGGACTCGTTAGATTAAACAGATAATTACTGTAATCCTTAATATAGTTTAGCTTCTTCGGATGTGCAGAATAAGCAACTGTCAACAAAGAGTCAAACAGTGCCACCACTCCAGAAATATCTTGCTTCATATAGTGAATTAATTGCCAATAACTTTCATATAAGTCTTTTGGAAAATTATTGAAATCATAAATCACGTTACCTCCCGAAGAAAATGTCTCATCAGTGTCTTCGCCCATCACCACAAACCTTCCTGGTATACTGGCAAATTTTGAATCCAACAAAGCCTTGTAGTTTAAGATATAAATGGCGGTATTAGGATCATTTATACCTGGCGAAACCGCCCTCAGAGCTACTTCAATCAATTTAGCTCGAGCAAAATTTGGATCGTACATAGAAGAAGGTTTTTCTTCATAAGTTAGGGTGCGGTTTATTGCCGCTTGGAGCTGTGATTCATCTTTAACTTTTCGGTTAGTGTATAAATCGACTAGCGGCTGATTTGCGGAAATAAACTCTCCTATTCTTAGATGTAGCACTATGGTGCCTTTGAATTCCTTGCTCAGTTCAACTAGTCGATTAAAATTAATATATTCAACATAACCACTCTCGTTAGCCTTTACTGTGAAGATGTGTAGCGTGTCTATTTGAGGAAGATGATCCAACAAAGGCATTTCTTGAAAGTATTCAATCGTTTCATCCGCAACTGACTCGGCCTCCTTGTACAATTTAGTCACAAGATGGTTCAATTGTACGGATATTGCCACATTATAAACGAACTTCGTAAAATAAAAAACGCAGGCAAGGGCGTACAATAAGGCAATGGAGGCCGAAACAACCAAATATTCATCTTCTGAATTGCGCATAAAAAACAAAGAGGAAAGACAATAAATAAAACCACCAAGAAAAATCCCCAAAGTTTGCATAGATGTTTTCTGTAAGAGAAAATTCTCAACAGTCCGGGGACTGAAATTAGATGAGTAGAACGAAATGACCGATAACATCGTCCCAAACGTGAAGGTTGCCACTGAAAAAAGGGAACCCGCTAGCAGGCTCAAGATTGATTTGGCCAGATTGACGCTCGTTAGAAAAACAGTCGGGAAATAGTCCACCACATTTATCATTCTGGTGTCGAGCAAGATAACACCAATCGCTAAAATGAAAGAAAAGAGCACGCTCCCTCCTAGAATAAGCCAAATACGTTTATCTTCAAAAAATAAGCCAAATGCCTTGACCATGTTCTATAACCCCTCCTTTGATAGAATTATTTTCTCTATTATACCACTCGCTCCTTAGGAATGTCTTCTTTTCAGCCGTACTTTTTCTGATGTTCTTTCTTCAACTTTAAATACGCTTCATTTTCCCTCACAATTTTCCACTTCTCTTCAAAAATGGTAGCTGACTTTGCTTTTTCTTCGTCTATTATTCTTTCTTTTATGTCGCCATTTTCATCATATTTGCGACCACCTTTGTAATTGGCGTAACGTCTAGATCTAGTGTAGCCCATTTGAAGAAACTTCCGACTCATATCCATACCCACAAAATCACCGGCTGCCTGGTAATCCAAAAACAGCTGGTAGATTTTGTCAGAAGATACTTTAGCAATTTCTGGAGTCTTAAAACGCCAATGTGGTAGTATCTCGCTTTTATAAGGTTCTACCAGAAGCACCCCTTGTTCTCCTCGGCCCACTCGATACAATTCAGGCTGGTCCCGGAAGTTTATCTGAGCGAAATCCAGTTCATAATCAAAGGCCATGTTACCCCCCCTCATGTCGATCCATTTCACTTTTTCTGTTTAGTTTTGTTACTAAACATGACGTTAATTTTGTGTTCCAGGCAACTATCTTGTCTGCTCCTAACCGGAAGACAAAAAAGCTAGATTCGTAAAGGTCTCGCTAACATTTGTCTGTAAATTGTTTTCAATTTTATCATCATTTATGATACGCATGTCCGTATCACTCGCCACTGCGGTTTATTAATATCATACATCGCGTTACGGGGCTTTTACCAATTATAGCGGTTAGTGAAGAAAGCCATGGGAACCATGAACTTACACATAATCAATAAACTATCCATTTAATCTTTTGATTTGTCAAATTAAGCTAGACAAATCAAATATTATTAATTAGTTAAGCATCTATATAATTTCTTCAATCTTACCACTGAGCATTATCCAATTCTTCCTGTGTCCACGGGTAAGGAGCTACTGTAATTTCTTCTCCTGTTTCAGGATGCATAACCGAAACAAGAGTGGTTTTTTTAGCTGTTTGATGACCAGGCACTTCCGCATAGAAATAGCCGGTAGAATCTGCTGTTACGGAAGGTCGTCCTGTACTGGCGTAACCGTCTAAATAAAAGAAAGAAACTTCCGCTCCTGGATAAGTATAACCTTCCATATAATCTTGACCGATAAAGTAACGTTCCAGGGTCAGATATCCAGATTCGTGTTCTAATGCAGTTGGACGGTATTGATAAACTTCTAAATCCGATTCATAAACCACTCTACCATTTCCATCAAATATCTTTATACTAGGTTCCATCCCAAACGTCACATCCGGATCAATCGAGAAATAGCCGTCTTGATTCGGCTGGCCTGTATAAAAAGAAGTGGCATTATCACCATAAACGTTAACTGTTTTAACTTCTACTGTATAGTTAGGATTAATATAACCGGACACAATCCCTTCTTGACCAAAAATGGGTTCAATCGCAATATCTTCTCCATTCCCCACAGAGGTAAGTACCCAAGTCACCGGCGGTACATCTAGACGTCGAGGAGATAACATACGCCAATCCTCTGGTAAACTCCACTCACTCCAGCCAACAACCATCGCTTCTAATTCAGCACGCGTTTCTAAAGTGACATATTCTTTCAACACTCTAGGACTATTTAATGCATCCCATTTCAGTAAACTAATACCGCCCTGGTCGTTATAAAAGAAATAGAAAATGTAATCTTTGCGGTGAACAATCTCTTCTTGAATAATCACTTGGGAATTAACCTTAACATACTTGTCATCCATGGCATCGGGAACAAATACCAACACTTCTTGCGTTCCATTTAAAGTTGGACTGCCATGATAGACATCTCCCCTTAAATGGGTTTGATGCGCATTCCAATAATTGTGATGAATTTCCAATTGGTCGGAACGATTGTATACTATAAAATCCTCAAAGCTGTAATCATCATCGTTGACCCCATAAAAGTTTAAAGTATCCGGTAAAGCTTCGAAGTCCACCGCATAAGGATAAAGCGATTCGATATCACTGTTAACCTCTAAGTAATCTCGTAAATACGCTTCAACCAGCATCCCTTGCACCGTGGAATGTTGATGATTCATGCCATAACTTACATAACTTTTAAATTCTCCGCTCTCCAAGAGTGCTACTTCTTCCGAAGCCAGATAAGCCTCCACTTCCTCATAGGAAAAATTTTCAGTGGTACCCGTCATTAAGTTTTGAATCACAAGCTCACGCTGTTCATCTAAAGCTTGAGCATAGCCAATCTTACCCTGCGCTAAACCAAGACTTAACAGTATAATTAAGCCTAGCAATATTTTACTTCTTTTTTTCACTCCGACCACTCTTTTCAAATAAAATTAAAACCATCCCCTAATTCTAGCACAATTTAAAAACAAAAATAGTTTTCTTCCATTAAATATAAAATATTTAATTTTATAATTTTTTGTAAATTTCAAGTTCAAGTTAGCCACTTAGCCTCAAATAATTTATGATTGTTCTTATTTTGTTTTAACTTTACACTTTCTGACCTCTACTTGCTTATCTTGCCTCACGTTCCTGATGGAAGGCGCGAATAAAGCGTTCATAGGGTGTGTCATAACCCAAGATGCGGCGTGGATAAGCATTCATCCACTGTTGTATTCTTAAGCATTGCTCTTCTGTGATATCCCTCAATGAACAGCCTTTTGGAAGGAATCGCCGAATCAACTTATGTTGGTTCTCACTGGACCCTCTTTCCCAAGAGGCATAAGGGTGGGCAAAGTAGACATCGATGTTTTCTTTGAGCAGGTCATATAAATCCGAGAATTCCGATCCGTTATCCGCCGTAAAGCTTTTGAAGAGCTGAGGAAAGGCATCCCCCGCACGTTCCTTTAAGTCTGTGATAGCTTAGTTGACCGATTGGGCATCTTTCCCCTTCAACTTCAGGATGATTTCAAAGCGGGTTTGGCGTTCGACCAGGGTGAGTAAGACAGGGTCTAATTTGGTTTTTTGGCCAATCACCGTGTCAATTTACCAATGACCAAATTCGGACCGGTCATTAATTGCCTCCGGACGCAGGTCAATGGAAGGACCCAGTATACGCTTGTTCTGACGATGGCCTTGAGATTGGGACTTTGATTTGCGAGACAATTTTTCAAGTAAATCCATATTTTTAGTCCGCATCACCCCGCGATCAATCCAGTCATAGAGGGTGGTTGTACACGGAATGAGGGCGTCCTCAAAGAGGCCATCTTTGCGCGCTCTTTGAACGACGGTGTCGGGGGACCATTTCTCTTCCAGCATCTTTTGATCAGCCCATTCCATAAATTGTGTGGCTTGGATCCATTTAGGCTGACATCCACTCTTCAAACGCTGTTCATCATAATGAGTTTGCCCGACATCGGCAAAATAAATGTCTTTCGAGTAAGTATAAAGCTTACCATTAGACGTCACGCGATCAATTTGGGTCACAGTGCCTCGCTTGACTTCATTATTAATAGTTTGGTGATTGCGGCCTAAAACACGGCCGATATGACGATGGGAGTAGCCTTCCTTTAAGAGAATCTGGATTTGATAACGTTCGCCGTCGGTCAAGTGTTTTCCTTTACGGGCATTTGTGTTAGAATTAGTTTGCGTCATGTGAATTCATCCTTGTCTATTGAGAGTTGTGGTAACTTCAATATAACATGAAAATTCACAGGGCGTATTTTTTTTATGCCTTTTTAAGGGTGGCTAAGTTCATTATATAATCCACCAAAACTTTGAAAAATTCAAGTTAGACCATCCTGAAGCAAAACCTCTAAAATTTGGCCCAATGTTGAGAAGATACTGGAAACAAGTATTAGATGAAAAAATTATTCCGTTAAAAGAGGAGCTATAACCTTGAAACCAACAGTCATATTCTGTTGGTTTTTTATTTTTAATCTATATACACTTTACTACTGTACCTTTTCAACTAAACTGTCATAGCTTTAAATGATAAATATATTATAGTAAAGTATATAAAATCAAATTGAATAATGCGGATTCAAAGGTGTATAATAAGTTTATAATATTTATATCTAGGGGGAGGCAAATGTTTTTAAAATTTATTATTTTAACTAGTTCCTTATTCTTATTAGCAGCCTGTCAAAGTGACCAAGTTGCTATTGTAGAAGAACAAATCAATCAAGTTACTCTAGATAGTGAGAGCGATACTGAAAAAATAAGGGAAGCACGTCTTGCTTTTGATGAATTAGGAGAGTCTGATCAAAAACTAGTGACTAACTACAAAGAATTACTCGCTGCAGAAGACTTGTTGGATAAGCAAATGATTGATGAAGTGGTTGTTGAAATTAATAATATCGGACCGATTAATGTCAATAGTGATGAACTGATTGCCAAAGCTAGAACAGCTTTTGAAGCATTAAGTCGTGAGCAACAAAAACATGTTCCTAATCTAAAAACTTTACTAGATGCAGAAAGTAAATATACACAAACACTGACGGACACAGCCCAGAAGCTAGTTGCTAGTATGAAAAACTTAACCGTCAATGACTATTCTGTAGTTGATGAATTCCAAACTGTCTATAACAAATTATCCGAAAAACAAATCATTGAATTATCCGATGATATTCAGAGTCCGGATGAATTGATTAGTACGTTTAAAATTAATCTTTTAGACAAACAAATTAGTTCTGTTAATTACACTTCGGGTGAGCCAAGTGAAAGCCAAGTTGAACGGATTTTTGCTATGGTTAAATCTTATAACGACCTCAGCCAGAATGAGACAAAGTCTTTAGTAAATAAAAAACAATTTGATGACACAATTAAAGAATATAAAGAGTATTTCAATGATCGTGAGAAAAAGGACCGCCTATATAAAAGACAAAACTTTATAAAATTGAGCACAACAATTCCTTATACTGATTTATTGAAATTTCCAGAATCCTACAAAGATCAAAAAGTTGCACTGGAGATTGAAATTTTAGAAATACATAAAGGAAATATCATTACCGCGGATTATTTTATAGTTAAAGACCGTGCAAATCAGCAAGATCTTTATCACATATCAGATCAACGAGAAGTTAAAGAACCCATCCTTTCTGTTGGTGATACATTAACGATTTTTGGTGAATATAAGAAATTAGGAGATTATGTCGTTTATTCAGATAAAAAGGGCTTATTGAACACCAATTTCAATCGAGAAAAGCTTGAAGAATATTCAATCCCAGTGATCGACTTAAATTATTCAAGCGTTGATAATTTAGGGATTATCGCAGCCAATAATCCTCTACTTTCCATTACTATTGATGAAGAATTAGAAATAATGAAAAAAGAACTCTATGATTTTATAAAAGAGATTAAATAGTATCTAAAGGAGAATAGTTTATGAAGAATATTGCTAGTATATTGAAGTTTCTGGTGTTTCTATTAGTCATTGGAGGCGCTATCTTTTTCTTAAGACCAAAGCCAGATATCACACCACAATTCGTCACGAATGATATTGAAGCAACCATCTCAGATATTGGAGAACTCGCTACTTCCGAATACCGCTATACTATTTCTCAAACCGCTAAGAAAGATGACGTTAAACTTATAGGCATCTCAATTCCCTTTACTAGCAGTCATGTCCTCTACAGCTATCAAGGTGTGATTAAAGCAGGTATTCAGTTTGGTGAGATTACCATTCACGTCAATGAGACAGATAAAACGGTGTTCGTTGAATTGCCTGAAACAGAAATTTTAAGTGAAGAAGTCTTTCAGGATAGCTTAATTGTTTATGACGAATCTTATAGCCCTTTCAACACTTTTACCTTTAGTGATATGAATTTATCTGTAGCAGATTTGAAAGATACCGCTAAAAAGGATGCTGTTAAAAACGGCTTACTTGATGCAGCAAGAGAAAACGCCATTACAATTCTCAATTCAACCGTTAATAGTTTTTATGATACGGATGAATATACAGTCGAGTACCATTAGCTCACTTGAAATATTAATTAGTTTACATTCATTCAAGTAATACACACTTCAACAATTAGCCGATATTGTTAAAGTGTGTATTTTTTTAATTTTAAGGTCATTAAGCTAGATGCGTACTTTTATGACTCTGACACTTATTTGAAACCTTTGGATTCCATATTTTATTCCAATAATTTAATTATCATCTATCGCTTCAATGATTTGCTTAACTTCATAAGCTCCTATAAAATCTACAGCTGCGTTAAAGTTTTGGATACTTTCTTCTAAATGCCTTATTGCTTCATCTCGATTATTTTGTTTAATATAATATTCCCCTAAACCTCGTTGTGAACAAGCAAGCATTGCGGTCTGAACAAACAGCAATGGTATTCATATCGTTCGCATAGATACTATCTCCTGTCCATCCTCTTAAGGATTGGGACAGCAATTGGATACTAGGCACTAGATACAACACTCGAAATTGTTCTGCTTTTTCTTTAGCTAACCTTTCTGCAATTTGAAGAGAGGTGTAAGTTTTACCTGTCCCGGGTGCCATGATTAATTTACCCCGATCTTGTTCTTTAAATCCTTCCAAGACTGCATCAATCGCTTCCTCTTGATGGGGTCTTGGTTTTTTTGCAGGCTTTAACGGTGCAAAAGCTTGTGCTTTACTTGGTGAGTACTCGGACCAATCAATGTGACTATTAATTAAATCTTCAAAACCAATGCGAGCAATCTTTTTATCTCTATCTTTCAGAGCATTCTCTGCATTATTTGACCAAAGGGGAGAAGACGCTACGATGATTCCACTCGCATAGTACTTCTTCCCTAACTCATTTAAAAATGAATCGATGTGCCCTTTTTGAATGGTCGTTGTTGGGTCATAGTACTTACATTGGATAGCTACTAAGTCTCCAGTGATACGCTCTCTTGCGACAAGGTCTACACCCACATCACTTTTGGGTATACCATATTCATCAGGAACATCCTTCAAAAGCCAAACGTCACTGAAACGTTGCTTGTACATTGGTTCATTCTTAAAGTAAACTAATGAAACATTTTCAAACATGGTTCCTCGGTCTCTTTGGATACCGTCTTTCTTATCTATTTCTTCTAACAGTTCTTCTAATGATGATAATTTTGTTTTCACTTTTCATTCCACCTTTTACTTAACTACTATGAATTTACCTTTGTATTTTCTTACTACTTTCATTCAAACATTTAGCAATTACTCTTCCAATTCAAAAAAGTCATTATCAATTCTATAAATAATATATTCATTTGCTTTCTCCACACCTACTTCATACCTCAGCATGAGTTCAGTTAATTGAATTCCATCAATCAGAACTATCCCTTGACCCTTAGCAAACTCTTTTGATCCTTTACTGAAGCTTGAGGTTGTGATGAAAACACCTCTGTCTGCATTTACACCAGCTAAAGCCCCATAAAACCCTTGGATAGCTGCCCTACCAATAACATTCTCCTCTTTATACCTCTTGGCTTGCAAATATACTGTGCTCGTTCCGAGTGGGTCTTGGTTTATTATGCCATCAATTCCACCATCGTTTGAACGACTCGTAACTTTTGCATCTCCGTTTTCGCCACTGTAACCCATTTTATCTAACAAGTTTACTACCAAACGCTCAAAGAAAAAAGGATCACTGTCTCTAATCTTGTCTAATAATTCGATGGCTGTTTCGTTATTCTTAGTATTAATTATTTTTGTAATATTTAATTCAGGTTGTTCAGTATTTGGTGCTTCAGAATCACCGTCTGTCCTTTGATTTCTTAATTGGAGTTCAGACATATACTGAATATACTCGGGTTGAGCTTCTAAATGTTTTTTACTTAAATTCCCTCCATATTTTTCTAATAACTTTAGCCCTGAATCGGTTATTTGATATACGCCTCTTTTAACACGCTTTAGTGCCCCCGCTTTAAATAAATCACTTATCGTAAAACTCACTCTATTCGGTAGAATAGGCTCGGTGTCTGGATAGTCGGGGTAGGTTTTCTCTCTTACTTCTTTTGGAACTTGTAGAAAGTCGAATAACCTTTGCTTGATTACTTTATTTGTTGTCTCTTCTTCATTTTTTGTTACCTCTAATACAAATGGGAGTAATGAATCATATGTAGGAATCCCATTCGAAGATAGTTTGAGCTTAGTCCAATCTCTATTCAATTTAAACTTCCTTTCTACTAACCATTTTTTATCCGTAGTTTACACGCCTTAATATAGCTCCATTTTTTATGATAGTTGCCCTTGTGATTTTAATTACTTATCTTTGTATAGTGTTACTAAAAAAAATCCTTTTTACACATCATAGCAATTATAGCATATCCTTCACTGATAACCCTTACCAATTTATGAGTCCCTCTCCCTATCTTACTTAGCGTAATCTGTTAAGAAGTTGAGTATATATTATACATTTGAATGGCTGGCTTAATTATAGACAATCATTCATTTACAGGACGTTAAACACCCCCATCGATACCAATCGATGGGGGTTCTTTGTCCTTATTTGCTATTTAGGAGGAAATACTATGGAAACTATATCATTTGTCCAATTGAAACAAATCGTGGTTGCAGAGCCTCAGTTTGCAGGTTTGAACTTGAATTCTACGGGAACGGTCGCGAACTTTGCCCGGGATTACATTGGGAGTAATGACCGAGAAACCTTGATTGTCGTTGGGATCAACACAAAATCAGCCATGAACTTTATCTCTACCGTTTCAGTGGGTTCGCTGAATTCAACGATTGCGACACCAGGAGAAGTCTTTAAGCATGCTATTTTGTCAAACTGTGCTCGCTTATTTATCGCTCATAACCACCCATCCTATGATACGACGCCTTCAAAATCTGATTTTGATTTCACACGTCGCATTCAACAGGCGGGCGCTTTAATAGGGATTGAACTGGTGGACCACCTCATCGTGACACCGACCGACTATTTCTCCTTCCTTGGTGAAGGGTTCTTAGATAATGGAGGGATTATCTATGAGTAAGGAAGCACTTGCCCTTGAATGGCTAAGCGAACACTTAGGTCGTCCTATAAGCATAGATGACGTGGGCTATGAGTCCTATGTGTTCGAGGGAGATGAGTTAGATACCTCTCTCATCCCTCCTAATTATGTTTCTTATTTTAAACCGGATCAACAAGTCCTGACGTATCTGTATGCTTATGGTGACACGATGGTTTACTTGCTAGAACCCCTTGGGAGTGAGTTACCAGCCATGACACTAATGGGCTTACTCGATGATTATGAGCTCATTCGCTATTGATTACTAAATGGAGGTGTTTAAGATGCAGATAACTATCATGATACTAGAAGCCATCGTCCTTATCGCCTCTACAGTCGCAAAAGAACTTGAACGAAGAAAAGGAGGTGGCAAGTAAGATGGTTAAAGAGTTAAGCAAAGAGATGGTCACCAAAGTGATCGAAGAAGATTCAGGTGCTCACCGCTATGTGTTAGAGCGGATTTGGTATGACAAACAGCCGATTGTGGCTGTCATTACGCTCTACCCCTCTAGCTCAGAACTGGTCATCACCGATACCACTACCATGTTAGTTACCAACAATGTCTATAAACTAGGCTTTGGGGGCTTCTTATCGGTGAACCTCTATTCAAAGATAGGTTTTCCAGATTCCCTGATGATTTTAGAAGGGAGGAAGACATTCAATACACACTCTTATGAAGCATATAGTTGTAATTTTTATCATCATTTAGGATACCGTGCAATTGTCATATGAACTTTATTTATCTTATCAATCAGAAGAACGAGTTACTCATAATTCTAATATTTTTAAACTATGATATTGTCAATCTGTATTATAAGATAGTAATTCCTTTTTATGTTTATTGATAAATTTTCCCAACTTATTTTCCGTTAATATTAATTTTAGATAATGACTGTTATTACTTGATTGGTCCTTTATATCCATAGATACTATAGAAATATAGTTTTCAATCTCTTCCTCGCTAGGAATAACCACTTCATGTATATCGGGAAACAAGGTAAAGATATTATCAGATATTATCTTTTCTTCATTGGGGTTATCAAAAAAAACGATACTTTCTTCGATTCTAGAAGTTAGGTATTGTGTGGTTTCTCTTGGAAGATATAAGTCCGAATCCACTATTAAACGATTTAAATGGTAGTCTAGTGAATCTTTTTTAAAAGAATAATATGTCAATCTACCTGTTCTATTCTTAGGGTCAATATCATATAATGAACTTAAATGAGGAGCAACAATTAGTGCTCTAGCTCCATCTAAATGATTGCCTAAAGTATAATCAATAGTTATATTCCTATAATTAAAATTTAAATTTATCCATGATAAGTTTTTCCTAATACAATCTAGGCTATAAGCTAATATCTCATGTCTATCTTGAGTATCTTCTTCCATAATAATATGGAAATCTGGATTGAGATTGTAAAGGAACCCTGATTGGTCATTATTTACAAAATAGCTCCAATTTTTCGTATCTTTGAGCACTTCGATATACCTGTTTTGTATTGTTTGATTTAACGAAAATCTTTTTCTCCATAATTCCTCAATATCCCAAAAATTGGAAGTATCATT
This sequence comes from Ruoffia tabacinasalis, assembly GCF_005864045.1. Lineage (GTDB taxonomy): Bacteria > Bacillota > Bacilli > Lactobacillales > Aerococcaceae > Ruoffia > Ruoffia tabacinasalis. Next base: position 14,790 of record NZ_VBSP01000016.1, read on the forward strand.
ACGAGGAGTATTAACGTCTTTATTACGCGTAAAAATTTGCCACGCATCTACACCTTTGTATCTTTTATTAAGATAGAGAGGAAAATTTTTGTATCCTTAATAGTGATAACATCGATTAGTTTACTATCAATAGTTAGAGAATTAATTTCAATGGGAGGAAGCATATAGTTTGCTGTTGGCCAAGTTCTAACCCAGTCTATTAATTGTTGTTGAGTTCTTCTGTTCTCATCATTCTCATCTAATCCAATAATATTCTGATTATCATCAACACCAATTATAATGTAACAGTCCTGATGATGTGAAGTATTAACAAAGCTAAAGATATCTTTAATAAATTCTGACTGTTCGGAAGGTTTATACCATTCTTGTTTAAAATCATGAAATTCGTCTTCTCTTTTTGAGATTAACTTTAATATTTGTTCATTATTCATTTTTATTCCCCTTATACACCTATCATTATTGTCAATTAAAATCTACCTGGCTATCTCTTAGATGATATTTTTATCATCATTTATGGTACGCATGCCGAACTCACAAGTGAGATTTCTATCATCATTTATGGTACGCATGTACGTATCACTGGTCACTGCGGTTTATTAATCGCTACATTCATGATACCCATAACATAACAGGAATTGTAAATCGGCACTAGCTACAGTATTATAAGAAAAAGAACAAGATTCATTAATCGAATCTTGTTCTTAATTCTAGCTGCGTGACCAAACATGTGGGGGACGAGTTCCGTTACTTTTTTTTGGTCTAGCACCGCATTCACCGGCCATAGGACGATATGATAGAGTACGACTTGCTCCACAATAATTGCATCTCCAATTTCGTGAGTTCGTGTTAAACTGTTCTTGCGTCATGTGAATTCATCCTTTTCTATTGAGAGTTGTGGTAACTTCAATATTAACATGAATTTCACGTGGCGTTTTTTTATGGACTTTTAGAAGTGGCTAACTTCATTATAAAATCCGCCAGATGTATTTATTGAGCGTCTTGCAAAAACATTGAGCCAATTAAATTAACAGACAAAATATTAAACCCCACAAATTACTCTAAAAAGAGCTTTTGTGGGGGTTAAGCGATTAATCAAACAAAGGGAGTTCTTCTAAAAATTGAATATCAGTTCGTTTAGCTGCATCACCTTCAGCGAGGAGTGCAAGCTGATCTACAACAATGGCACCAGCTTCTTCAGCTAATTGTTTTAAGGCAGCAAGTGAATCGCCAGTACTGATGACATCATCAATTAAAATAACTTTTTTGCCTTTTAATTCTGCTGCATCTTTACCGTCCAATACTAATTGTTGAGATGCTTGAGTTGTAATACTCAACACTTCGGTAATGAGTGGATTATCCATATAAGCTTTAACTGATTTTCTTGCGACATAAAACTTAGGATGGTTAAATTCTTGGGCAATACATTGAACGAGTGGAATACCTTTTGCTTCTGCGGTTAAAAAGTAATCAAACTCCGTATTAATTTTGTCTGCTAATGCTTCAGCACCTAAAACTGCTAATTCAGTGTCACCTAGTAGCACAAATGATGCGATGGCTAAATTTTCAGACAAGCGAACAATCGGTAGAGAACGCTTTAGACCTGCAATCGTTAAGTCGAATGTTTTCATTTATAAACTCACTCCTAATAATGGTAATAAAAATTTCACGACAACGCCAGCTAACATTCCGAAAAATGGATCAAAGAAATAGCTAACAATCATTGTAATACCGGTTGTCATAGGGTCAATTTCTGATCCAGAAGAAAAGTTTGACGGAACCGTTACGATTGCTCCTAAAACAAATAAGAAGCCTGCGATTGATTCCATAGGGACGAATTTACCTAATTTAGGTAAAACACCGAAGAATAGTAGTAAAGCCATCAAAGTCATCATCAAGACACCAGAGAACACTGGATTAGGGGCACTACCTGTTGCTGAAATAATCGACTCTAAAGGTGCGCCTCCAAATAAACTTGTAATAAAATCAGCGACTGAACTAACGACAGTCAATACATCCACATCTACAGGGTTTGTATCGGAACCGGTCATGCTCCCAGTAATCATTCCGAAAGAAATATTTGAACCGATATTTAAACATGCTAGCGCTAAAGCGCCACGTATAATTTTCCAATTAAGTCCAAGCGGTTTAACAAAGCTCAATTTGTTTTCTGCAACATCTCCTACTAAGTCAAATGTTTGCTTTTTATAAAACGAAGAATAGAAAGTTGCTAGCCCAACAGAAGCAACGATTGTATAAACTAAATCATGGGTGAAAATATAGACAATAAGAGCGGTAAAAAACGAGATAATACCAACACCGCGATTGCTTCGAGCCATATCAATTGCCGCTTTAGCTAAGATGAGCCCCACACCAGCCATCATACCAGAGGTGATTTCTACTCCGACAAAGCTAACAAGTTTATCCATTAAACCAAAAAGACCAATAATAGTCATAATAATTGCTGCATAAAAAATTAAGGAAACTCGTTCTCTTTTGTTATCACCCATTGTGCCGGCCACAGTAATTGTTTCGACTTGAAAAGAAACGGGTGCAACAGATCCTGTTACCGCATTTGCAATGGCTGAGAAGGCAAAACCTAAACCAGTTGGAAAAGCTGCAAACCCGAACGATAAGGCAAGGATGCCTTGTGGGATTCCGTTAATAACTACTCCGATTGCTGCCAATATATCTTGAATATAATGCAATTTATTCACTCCAATTAAAATATTTTATATAAATACTATAAAGTAAAAGAGCGCTATAAACAAAATAAAAAATAAACATTGATTAGTGATGTTGAGTTAATGTTCGTTTTTTTGTGAACGTAAAAGTTTTGTATTGATTTACCAAGCTTAATATTTCGATCTGCTTGTTATTTTACAAGGTGATGATTGCTTTCAAAGCCTTTCCTAAGTTCGTGCTTCTCAAGTTTAATCGGATAGACTCTAAGGATGAAATCGCGTTGCTCATAGTTACAGCAAACTATTCTATTAGTAGCGATGGATTGCTTTTTACTTCTTTAAAAACCTCAATAGATAACTAGGTGAGGTAGTTCTAATAAAAGTTATAAGTTGCTTTTAATGTATCGACTATTAAATTGAGTTGACACATTAAGTCACCCAATGTGTCGACTCAGATTCTGAGTTAGCATGTTAGAATATTAAAATTCAATATAATGATAAATATTACAAATAATAGGAGACTTCCCGATTTCCCGACGATTTTAGAAGGATAAGAGTTTGAGTGAGGACCTTATTTCCTCTTCGGCAAACACACCAAAGCAGAGCTCACAGGTTTTCCTGTAAACTCTGCTTTATTTTTTTTGATTAGATAGATGATCAAGTTGGGTTTTCCTATCTATGGGCTCTTACTTACTTCAACTAAGGACTATCTAGTAATCCCCCGAAACCCCGATGATTTTAGAGGGTAGAGATGCATTGAGTAAGCACTCTCATCTACCAAACAGATGTAATTTTTATCATCATTTATGATACGCATGCCCCTTCATAATCCGAAACGCTCGGTAGATTTGCTCTACTAACACTAATCGCATTAACTGATGAGGTAATGTTATTCGGCCGAAGCTAATGGATAAGTCTGCCGATTGTTTTAATGATTTATGTAAGCCTAGTGATCCTCCGATAATAAAGGTTACTTTACTCTGCCCGTAAGTGGCGTAATCGTCTAATTGGCTAGCTAGTTCTTCTGATGAGATAAGTTTTCCTTCAATCGCTAAGACAATGACTTTACGACTTGGGTCTAATTTGGCCTTAATTCGGTCGGCTTCTTTCGCTAAGACAACCTCTTCCTCTGCTTGACTCATATTCTCTTTCGTGGGCTCATCGGCTAGTTCAATAACCTTTACATTTGCGTAAGCATCGAGTCGTTTTAAGTATTCTGCAATACCCATCTTTAAGTACTTTTCTTTCAGTTTACCAACAACAATCACTTCGATATTCATTGCTTCACTCCTTTGTCTGAATTATCATAGCATTTATCAGATATATTTTGTATGATATTTACATTGAATTAATTATCGAAAGGAGCGATAAGGTTTGGCCATTACGATTGGGAACCGAAAAATTTCGACTTCTCTTCAATTAACATTAAGTTTTGTGCTTGTGGCATTCATTGGGAGTTTGGTTTTATCACTTCCGATTTTTCACCAGCCTTCTACAGATGTAGGTTATTTTGATCATTTATTAACAGCGATTTCGCTTGTTTGTGTATCAGGTATGGCGGCTTTACCCATTGCTGAGACGTATAATTTAGCTGGGCAAGTGATTGCTCTCTTACTTATCCAGGTCGGTGGGCTTGGTGTGATTACGATCTTAAACGTAGGGATTTTCTATCTTAACCGACGACTGTCATTGCAGGACCAGTATTTACTTCAACAGTCTCTAAGTCGGGATACTAACCGTAATTTAGTGGATTTTCTATTATCAATTTATAAATTTACGATTTCTGCTGAGATTATTGGGGCTTTAATTATTATGTATGATTTTGTACCTCGTTTTGGCTTTGCTAGAGGGGCTTTTAATGCTTTATTCTTATCCATCTCTTCTTTTAGTAATTCGGGTTTTCATAATTTATACACAGATAGTTTAGAAGGCTTTTACAACAACCCATTGATTCTATTAACTGTTTCGTTTTTAGTGATTTCTGGTGGAATTGGTTTTTCTGTTTGGTTTGAATTATCTGAACGTGTCGGCAATTATATTAAAAGTCGTCCACGGTCATTGAAGCTCGCTTTTCAACATTTATCCGTTCATACTCGTATAGTCTTGGTCTTTTCAGGCGCGATTATCGCTTTAGGAACAGTCTTGTTTCTAGCTGCTGAATGGTCGAATCCTAATTCGATTGGGGACATGTCTCCGGGCTTGAAGCTCTTGAACGCATTCTTTAATACTACAAATACGCGTACGGCTGGCTATACTTCGGTGAATTACTTTGAGTTAAATCCTTTTACAAAATTAAGTTCTATGGTGCAGACAATTATTGGTGGTGCACCGGGTGGGACAGCTGGCGGGATTAAGGTCACATCGTTTGCGATTTTGGTCTTATTATTTAAATCTGAGGTTCAAAGTTATGACCATGTCGTGGCTTTTAAACGAATTATTCCATCACGTATAGTGAAACAAGCAGTGATTATTGTTTTATTCTTTGTCATTTTATTATTTGTTGGGTATGGGGCGATTTTATTAACTCATCCTCACCTTGATTCTTTGGATATTTTATTTGAGACAGCAAATGCCCTAGGTTCAGCCGGAATTTCTTTTAATACGATTGATTATTTAAATCCTTTTGGGGTATCTATCATGGTTGTTCTGATGATTGCCGGGCGTGTTGGGCCTATTACCTTACTGTTAGGTATTTTACAAAGACGTAATCGTGAAATACATTACGCAGAGACGAATATTTTCCTTGGTTAATATGAGAGGGGTTCAAAATGAAGAAAAAAATTGTAGGTGTGCTTGGTTTAGGTATCTTCGGCGAGCGCGTCGCAACAGAGTTAAGTGAGTATGGGTGTGAAGTCATCGCCATTGATACTGACGCGACTAAAGTTCAAAAGATTTCAGAACAAGTGACAAATGCGACGATTGGTGACTTTACAGACATTGAATTACTTCGAAATGTCGGGATTAATAACTGTGACGTTGTAGTGATCGCAACGGGGACTCACTTAGAAAGTGCCGTTCTTGCAGTGATGCATTGTAAGAAATTAGGCGTTCCTCAAATTGTTGCGAAGGCTCGTAGTTTGATGTTTGAAGATGTCTTGTATGAAGTGGGTGTGAGTGCGGTTGTGGCTCCGGAACGTGATTCTGGTCACCGCTTAGCATCGAAAATATTACGAAATAAAATTGATGAAGTCTTGCGTTTGGATGATGATACATCGATTATAGAATTTGAAATTCCTGAAGCTTGGATTGGTAAGCTGTTGACTAATCTTGATTTGCGTCGTAAATACGAGATTAACCTGATTGGACAACGATCTGAGCGTGGAGAGAATTTAACTGGGATTAATATCGCTGAGCCTTTGCCAGAAGATGTTATCTTAGTTGGGATTGCGAATACGCATACGTTTGAAAAATTTGACTATCTTGGTCAACTGTAAATATGATTAAAACTCACTTCATACTTTGTGAAGTGAGTTTTTTGTTTTTATAGAAAGTTATCCACAATTCATGGTTGGTATTATTTTGAATTTTGTGTATTTATTTCGGATTTTATGTAAATAAGAGTCGTTTTTGCGACTTATCCACTAACAGATTGTGCATAAGTCTGTGCATAAGTCATTTTTCTGTTGAAAACCCCATAATTATCATCTGTTTATTATTTTTTCACACTGATAGATGTAATTTTATTTCATTTTGTGTACTTATCCACACTTTTCAAGAGTTATGCACAATTATCGGGGTGTTTTCTGTTGATAACTTGTTTATTTGTTGATAACTTAGCTTTGCATGTTTATACACATAGATTTTATTCACAAGCAGAATCCTTTAACTTCGTTTTTACAAAAAAAAACGGTCTAGCATGACGCTAAACCGTTTCTTTGTTTCACTGACGCTTAGGAAAAGTGTTCTTGAGGAGAAAAATTGAAATAATGGGTAGGTTTATTCAATTTATTTCACTTAACGTTGTGAGTTTTTATTGTACTGGTTGAGAGTTTGTAGTGGATGATGCTTCTAATGTCACATCAATTTGTTGCTCTTCCCCACCACGGATAAGTGTTAGGGTAATTGTGTCGCCAACTTGGTATTCATAGAGTAATTGACGTAATACTTGGCCATCAGTAACAGGTTCGTCATTGATTGCGGTAATGACATCGAATTGTTCAATACCTGCTGCTTCGGCTGATGAGTTGGCTGCTACATCAATAACAACAGCTCCGTCAGTCATGTCTTCAGCTAAACCTAAATCTTGAACACGTGTTTCAAGGGCAAAGTAGTTCAAGTTAACAGTTGTTGTTCCGAGTACTGGACGGATGACTTCACCATTGGCTTCAAGTTGCTCGATGATTTGAGTCACATCGTTACTTGGGATAGCAAAGCCCATTCCTTCGACGGTCGATGTAGCAATTTTACTTGAGTTAATTCCGATCAGCTGACCACTTGAATTAACTAAAGCCCCACCAGAGTTACCTGGGTTAATCGCTGCATCCGTTTGTAGTAAAGTCATTTCCCAGTCTTCTGCCCCATCACCATCTGTATCGATTGGTAATGAACGGTTAAGTCCTGAGACAATCCCTTGCGTTACTGTTGAGGCGAATGTTGCTGAATCTAAAGGTGATCCGATAGCAATTGCTATGCTACCAACTTGGATTTCATCAGAGTTCGCAAATTCAATCACATCAGTAACACTTTCAGATGAGATTTGTAAAACTGCTAAGTCACTTAGCGCATCTGATCCTACTTCGGTTGCTTCAATTTGAGTTCCGTCATTTAAAGTGACTTCTAAAGAGTCATGTCCATCAATAACATGGTTATTTGTAACAATGTAAGCTATCTCTCCATCAACTTTATAAATAACACCACTACCTGTTCCCACTAGAATTGGTTCTTGTTGGATATCTTCCAGTTGTAATCCTTGCCCTTCAACATAGCCTCTTTGGCCAAATGGACTAGTTTGAACTGATTGGTAGTTTCCGACTGATACGACAGCTTCCTGTGTATCTTGCACTGTTTGGGTAATTGTTGATTCGAATTCAATTAAGTCTTCTTGCGAGTATGCGGTTGGTTGATCATCACTCAATAAGCCGAATCCTAGGACACTGACTAATGATAATACAAGGACAGTTCCCATAATTCCGCCGAACACACTACGCCAAAAGCTTGATGATTGAGTTTCGGTTTGTTGGTTTTTCTTTTTCACTAGCATCTTCCTTTCTAATATTTATTACATAATATATTTTAGCAACCATTTATGAAGCATTTATGAAAATTTATCAATAAAATTTGGATTATAATCTTAAGTCGTCTTAATCTTTATGACATCGCGTTAATATAAGATTGCTGTGACACTTTTTAGGTGTATCTTAAGCCAAATGGGTGATTGGTTTGGCTTGAGATGAGGCAACTTAAATCAAACTACAGTTCATTTCGCGTGAGCCAGAGCAGCGCACATTTTCCATACAAAAAACCGTCTTTGTTAGCTCTGGCTAACTCAGACGGGTTGCTTATACGTTTATAGGCGTTTTAAGGGGGTTGCTTCGCCGGGATCGGTCATGTGTAGTAAGAAATCTTCGTTTACTGCAAAGTTGTTGTAACGTAAGATATCTTCCATTGAAGCCATCGCAAATTCTTTTGTATTGTTGTCACGGCTTAAGTGACCTAGGTAAATATCGGTCGTGTTGTTACCGATTAAGTCTTTCATCGCTAAGGCACCGTCTTCGTTACTTAAATGCCCTTTGTCGCTTAAGATTCTTTGTTTAACAGACCAAGGATATTTTCCGTAGCGTAGCAGTTCAATCTCATGATTACTCTCGATTAAGTAAGCCGAAAGATTCTTTAATTGGCTGCGTAAGCGGTCGCTGACGTAACCTGTATCTGTTAGCATCGCGAAATGTTTTTTGCCTTTTTGAAAAGCATAAAATTGTGGTTGAATCGCATCATGGCTGACACCATAACTTAACACATCAATATCACCAATCGATACAAGTGTATCTGGTTCGATATATTGACGGTTCTCGGGTGCGATTTTTCCGATCATATTTTCCATGGCGCTCCATGTCTTAGCATTGGCATAGATTGGAATATTGTATTTACGCGATAGGACGCCGACACCGTGAATATGATCTTTGTGCTCATGCGTCACGAGAATCGCATCAATATCGCTCACCTGACGGTCAATTTGAGCAAATAGGGCTTCGATTCGCTTGCCACTGAGTCCGGCATCAATCATAATTCGATGATTCATCGATTCGACATAAGTGCAGTTCCCACTACTTCCACTTGCTAAAATGGAGTATTGCAATGTATCAAATGCGTCTTGGACACTTTTCTTTTCTTCTTTACCTGGCGTCGATCCAGGTATAATTATTTCAGTCATTTAATCACTCTTTACTTTCATTTTAACGTACTAGATAGCTTATCATTACAACTCGAGATTGGCAATGCTTATTGCTCACAAAAAAACATCTATCAAGCAAAATGTGCCTGATAGATGTTTGGCTAGTTTGGTTTAGAAACCACCGGTTCCCCCACCGCCACCTGATCCTCCAGATGACCCACTAGAGAAGCCACCACCAAAACCTCCCGTATTCGACCCAGAGTATTTGCTTTGTGCTGGAGCGCTACTTGTCACGGATTGGCTAATCGATGGTCTGACAACTTGGTTAATCCAGTAAGGGTTACTGTAGATAACCATTGGCATTGCCATCTGACTTAATTCTTCCATACCATATTCTTTATTCATGGCTTCAATCACTTTATCTGCCACATCTAAGGAAATCGCATAAACTAAAAACTCTTCCCAGAGAGGCAGTGAAGCAACTTCACGCATATTGAAATTCCCTATATCATCTAACATATTCGCAAAGCCTTTCCATTCTTTAATCATCTTATCTTGTTCGTAAGTGCGAATAGGTCGAAGTGTCGTCAATAATAAGATGACAATGGCTAAGATCAAATTCACTGCGAAAGCTAGTAAAATCGGCATAATATGTTCTTGTAGTGGTGAATCTAAAGTTAAAAATAGTAAAACAAATAACATAATCACACTTGCAATAACAGCTAGAACAGCGTAACCAACGGAATTATTATATTCTTTGGGTTGATTTCTAACTTGTTCACCTTTGACTTCAACGTAATTAGCAAACTGTGTCCATTTACGGTATTTTTGCTTTTTCGCATTACGATTACTTTGAATATCTTCTTCGATTTGACTGAGTGTTGTCGGTTCATTGTTTGGAAGTAAGTATTCATAAACATAGCGTTCATGCTTTTGTAAATCAAATAAGTCAGCTTCTTCTTCAGCCGGCGATACACGAATGGTTGACGCGCTTTTGCGTTTTAAAAGACCGCGTTTTTCTCGACTGACTTCTTCTACTTTGATATATCCTTTACGGGCTAAATCAATAATTGTTGCCGAGAAGTCATCCGCAATTGGCTTATCACGTAAAACCGCTGTTGCCATAATCGCTGGCGTTAACTCTTCTGGTAAAGAATAGACATGTTCTGGGATATGCGCTGGCTTTGGATTTAGTTTACGATGATTACGGAAGTAATACACCCAAGCAAAGATAGTCACGAGTGGGAAGCCAATTAAAGCTAAGATGACCCACAACCAACGGCGTTGTTGTGAACTTTCATGCGCCTCTCTATCTGCTTCGACGGTTGCTTCAGATTGCTCAATAATCTCATCTTTCATATTTGCTTGAACGATATTTTGGTTATTTGGTGTTAATGCGATTGGGAAGATTGCATTAACTTCCACGAATTGATTTGGTGGATTGTCTGGCACTGTGATATCGATGTAACTTTGATCGCCTTCAGTGACCGGCTGAATTTCTCCGTTATAAGGTCCATAACCCCACGCTCGGAAATCATCTGGGTTTGAGACACTTCCGGGTAAGTAAATTCTTGCATCGACCGCAAAGTCATCGTCTGTATTTTCCGGAACGATCTTGCGGTTAATCTCGGCAGTGTCATTATAGTTAGTAATTAATTCTTCTAGTGTGTATTCGAATACAAAATGCACCGTCTCGTCCTCTGCTGGATTAAATACTTGTAGTCTAAAAATCTGACCATTATCGGATACTTTAAACGTTCCAGGTGCTTCGTTAAAACTTTCATTGAGGTAATTAATATCGCCGGTTTCTTCATCTAAAATCCCAACACGATATTCAGTTAGATTGTAACCCCCATAATCGATATTGTGGTAAGCTCCATTCATATAATCGACATCGAATGTGTAGATTTCTTTAAAAGACACATCGCCATCCGACGAAATTTGTCCTGTAATATCTGCTTCTGTTATATCAAAACTAATATCCTGGGCACTCACGGTTGAAATTGTCATCAGCGGCACAAGAATAAAGAGCGAGAGTAACAAGCTCAATATATTTCGGCTCAAACGATTTAAATTCATTTGGCTCACCTAACTTTCCATTCATTATAATAGCATTTTACCATGTATAGGATGCATTCGCACACTAAAGCATGAATTACTTTTTAAAGACTTCTTTTTGAACATGTGTTACGGGTAATTATTTAAAAAGTTTATCTACTCAAGACAAACCAATCACCCATTTGGCGCGAGTTACGTCTACTCAAGACAAACCGAACTCCCATTTGGCGCGAGTTACGTCAATTCAAGACAAACCGATCACCCATTTGACCTGAGTTGCGTCAACTCAAGACAAACCGAACAGCCATTTGGCGCGAGTTGCATTTTAAATCACGATCCCCAAAAAAACCGCTCCACCACAATAGTGGCGAACGGCTCTTACTAATTAAATTGCTTCCGGTTAACTGTATTTCCTCGAATACTATCGACTAATAAAGTAAAGCGGCCATTCGGATTGTCATACACGATTTGCCAGGCAGGTGAATAGACGTTTAAGCCGTCTAATTGCGTCTGGCGGTAATAAACTAATATCGAATAATGAATTACCGAACCGTCTGGGATTAAAGTTTCCACACGACGATCAATAATTTCTAAAGCTTCACGTTCGGATAAGATGGTCCGGTCTCGGTCAAGCTCTGTAACATTGCTTTGGAAAGTTTGCGTATAACCAGTCATCATAAAGTTTTCATCCAAATTAATTCGGATTTCTGCTGTACCATCCACAATCGGACGCCCGTCAAAGGCGGTCATTCGAGCATAGATGACTTGTTCTGAATTAACATACCAAATATTTCGGTAAACATCTCCAGAGATAAATAAGGCTGGGTTCTCCAAAAAGTCTTGAAGGGCTTGCCGTTGTTCATTTGAAAAACCCGTTGTTTCAGCTGTTAAGCCGAGTCCTAAATCCATCGGTTCTGATAAAGTCCCAGTCAGCATGCCTTCTTGATTCACAGATACATCTTCGATTTCAAGTTGTGAAATATTTTCAGCAAGATGATTATTAGTCTCTGATACGACGAATGGGAGTTGATATTTTTCAGTCGATAATTCATCAAAAGTAACGCCACGATTTGATAGATTTTCTTCAATGGATAACTCAATCTGTTCAGTTGGTAAACTGGTTACTTCAGCTCGATTAAACAACATGAATAGTAAGTAAATATCGAATACTAGAAAGAAAAACACTAATACGATTTGAATGCGTTTAAAGTCCACTAGTCAGCTCCCCCTTCACCAAGTACTTGAGTATTCCAAATATCCACAAAGTCGTCGCTTTGAATTTCTTCTAAAGTATAGTGCTCACCGTTTAATTGGAAGAACCAAGTCGGAATGAGCTCTGCTTTTCTAAACATTTCCATATCTTCTTGCCATTCATAAGCCATAAAGATATCTTCAAAGCCATTCACTGTATAACCTCGTTCTTGAAGCACTGCTAAAATTTCTTCATGATTCATCAATTCATACTCTTGTGAAGCCGTGTCGATATGCGTATAAAAAGTCAACATCGGTTGGTGGTATCGGAAGATATCCCCACTCAAATCGCCACGCATCTGAACGGAGTTCGCTCCATAATCAGGCATGTTTGAGCTTGTTAAGATGGGTAAATCATTGTAGTAACGTCTAAAAGTAATGAAGTTATTCTCTTGATGGAATAGACGAATATCGCCTTCCCAATACTCAAATTGTTGCACCATACTAAAGGCATTACGGAATTTCTCAACAGTCGTTCTTGGCTCACCCGGATCTGCCCGGCTGATTGTTAAGTCAAACTGCTGAGTCGTTCGGTTCACATCTAGTGTATTAATATAGTTTTGATAACGGAATACTTCGTCATCATCACTATTTGCTACTTCAGTCGTATTAAAGCCAGTATTATCAAACAAATCACTGACATGAAGATTTTCTGGCAATACATCCAGGGTAAAGAGTTGCGACTGTAAGTTTACATTATTGACTGGCAGGTAAATTGGCTTATATGCGCCTTGATAACGAACCACTTCAAGCAAATCTGAGTTCTCTAAAGTAATAGCATTACGCAATTCATCTTTTCTTAAATTCGATGATAATTCTGCTTCAATCACACGTTCTGTCTTAGAATCAATTAAGTAAACTCCACGCTCTTCTTGCGAAGTCAGCGGAATAATAATTCGATCAATTAAAATATCTGTCGGTATCTCGTCTTCAATGGATAATACTCGCGTGTATGCTCCTAAGGGAATACGCGTCGGTAATTCCATCTGCAGATGATCAACATCTAATAAATTATTAAGTAACTGCGGATCTTCCATATATGACACATTATCAACTGAGATGGGTCTACTTTCAATTAAAGAACGCAATGTGTTGATAGTTGCTTCATCACGAATGAAGTAAGACTGTTGGCCTAATCGAATAATATACTCATCTGAAGAGACAACATCTTGAAAACTTAATCGCGTGGGTGAGTAGTAATTAGCAGTTGGTTGAATGGTTTCAGTCGCTATCTCTTCGTCTGTCGGAGCTGATTCATTACCAATAATACTTTCAAATGTGTTGATATCATAAAGAATAAAGTATGAGAATAAGAAACTAATCGCAACTAATATAACGAGCACGACTGTGATCCCCGTATTTTGTTTTCTCATCAATTAATCCCACTCCCCATCTAGCTCGGTGAATTCGGTATAAGGTAATTCAAAGATAAAGGTTGAGCCTTCACCTTCAACACTATCTACCCAAATTGAACCGCCATGTAATTCGATAACCTCTTTAGAAATCGCAAGGCCGAGTCCACTACCACCTTGTTCACGAGACCGCGCCTTATCAACGCGGTAGAAACGATCAAATAATTTCTCAGCGTCTTGCTTAGAAATTCCTAACCCTTCATCGGTGATACGTACAATGACACTGCGGTGGTTATCTTCAATTTTAACTGTAATGGTTCCCCCATCGGGTGAATATTTCACGGCATTATTTAAGATATTATCAATCACCTGAGTCATTCGGTCCTGGTCAACATCGACATAGATATCCCGTGTTGTAAATTCACGCACAAAATTATAGTTCCCTGCATTTGAATCCGATTCTAAAGTGAAAACTAACCGGTCTATGATATGGTTAATAATCCGTTTCAAATCAACGTAGTCGGTCTGAAGTGTAATTTGGCCACCATCCATCTTAGATAAATCCAGTAAGTTTGCGATCATCCGAATCATACGATTACTTTCTGATTGAATGACTTCTAAAAATTGCGGCGCAATCTTCTCGTCACGCCAAGCACCATCAGATAGGGCTTCACTATAACTTTTAATACTGGTTAAAGGTGTACGCAATTCGTGCGACACATTTGATACGAAATCGCGTTGTTCTTGTTCGGTCTTCTCTTGTTCTGTGACGTCTGTTAACACACACACAACTCCAGTAACAAAGCCGGTTTCTCGACGAATAATCGAGAATTCACCTTTTAAAATCGAATCCACACCTTTATCAGTGTGTTTAATCATGACTTCAGTATCTTTTTGTAGTAATCCTTTTAAAGCAATTTGCGATTCGATATTTAATAATCTTAAAATCGAATGACCAATCGCTTGTTCTTGACGAATATTTAACAATTGCAAGGCACGGTCATTTACTAATAGGACGCGTCCTCGTTGATCTGTCCCAATCACACCATCGGTCATGTGACGAAGAATTCCGTCTAAACGTTGTCTTTCTGACTCGGTCGATTCTTGGGCATCTTTTACTTTGACGGCTAACTCATTAATGGTCATCGTTAACTCACCCAACTCGTCATAACCGTACACTTCGGCCGGGTAATTATAGACTCCTTCCGAAATACGCAAGGCTTGTTGTCGCATATTCTCTATCGGACGAGTTAAACCTTGACTTAAGACAAAGGAAATCAATAAAGCGACTCCTACGGCTAAAATCGAGGACTGGAGAAATAGGTCAATAATATTATTATTCTGACTATAAATTTGCTCCATATTAGCCTCAATGACTAACACTCCGAGTAACGTCGTTTGCGTTGTTCCAAAGATAGGTTTAATTAATTTGTAAATCGGTGCATCTGTTTCTGGATCTGTATACTCACTGCGTAATTCATTCTGATAGAGTAAGACATTGCGCGCATCAGCATCTGTTGTTTGGTTCCCAATCGAACTTTGATCTAAACCCTGATTCGTCGCAATGATCGTTTGCGCATTATTAATCACCTCAAGACGCGCAGGCGCCGTTGAGCTAAAGGTTTCTAAAGTTTGACGCAATTGGTTGAGTACACTTTGTGACTCTTGGTCCGAATTCGATAATATCGGTGTAATATTATTCGCTAAAAAGTCCGCTTGCGTATTGATTTGTACTTTAAAATTATCTACTGTTTGTGTCTCTAACTGATCAATAAAGATAACTCCGATAAATTGGAAAGTAATCACTAAGATAAATACAAATAGTAAGGGTATTTTAAAGTATATTGATTGGAAAAAGCGAAAAGGTCTTTGCTTCATCGTCGTATCTGCTCCAATCTTTCTAAATTTTTAAGTCCTGAACACAATAATAACATGTTGGTGTCTCCTTAATTCAAACATTTTAATTCTAAAAAACATATAGACTCAGTTTATTGATTTTTAACTATAATTACAAGCTAGAATCTCATTTAATTTGCTTTGAATCAAGAACATTGTGTTCTTACTATATATACAAGAAGTGCCTGCTACGCGAAGGAATCCTTCTGCATATAGCAGGCACTTTATCATGTATTTAATTATTCTTGTTCTGGATTTTTTAAAAAGTATCCAACACCACGACGGGTAATAATATACGTCGGGTGACTCGGTTGATCTTCGATTTTCTCACGTAATCGTCTAATTGTTACGTCTACTGTACGGACATCCCCAAAATAATCATAGCCCCAGACTGTTTCTAGTAAATGTTCACGGGTCATGACTTGTCCAATATGTTTCGCTAAGTAGTGAAGTAATTCAAACTCACGATGTGTCAGTTCTATTTCTCTACCTAATTTTGATGCAATGTAAGCATCTTGGTGAACAATTAATTCGCCTACTTTGATTTCATTGGCATTATTTTCATCTTCATCAACTTCTTTTAATGCGTTACGACGTAGGTTCGCTTTTACACGAGCCATTAGTTCGCGGTTAGAGAATGGTTTCGTTACATAGTCGTCAGCACCTAATTCCAGACCGAGTACTTTATCAATCTCAGAATCTTTTGCCGTTAACATAATAATCGGCACAGCACTTTCTTTTCTAATTTCTCGACACACTTCCAAGCCATCTTTTTTAGGTAACATTAAATCTAAAATAACGAGGTCAGGTTTTGTTTCTTTAAATTTTTCGATTGCATCTTCGCCATCAAAACTTGTGACAATTTCATAACCTTCGTTTGATAAATTAAATGTAATGATATCCGAGATTGGCTTCTCATCGTCGACAACAAGTATCTTCTTCATATAGTTTTCTTCCTCCTTACATAAAGGATTAATATTTAGGATAGTCAAATATTAATTAAATATATATCGTATTAATTATACAGTTTTATTAAATATAGTCAAAATTGCCACAATAAATTAAGGTTTTCTTAATTATTTATGATTAAATAAGAAATGCAAAGTAGTCGAATATTTCATTCCCCTACTTTGCATATTAACCTAATTTTTTCAAAAAGTCATTTTTAAGCCCTTAAGATTAATGGATAAGGATGGGCATACCTTCGTATGCATGAGCAAAAACATCTGCCATCACATCAGGTGGTGTATTAATACATCCAAGTGATCCTGATACTTGATAAGTGTTTCCACCAAAGTTACTTTGCCAACCAGCATCATGGATACCTTGACCAGTATCATCAAATGGTAACCAGTAATTTACGGGTTGTACATAATCACGCTCTGTACGAGGGTTATATCCTTTTAATTCTGAGTCTTCTTCTTTATCCCAGATTGAGTAAGCACCTGGCACAGTATCTGTTCCGATTTGCCCTGTTACAATTGGTGTTTCAACTACGATTTGTCCATCAACATAAACCCACATTGTCTGGTGGTCAACACTGACTTCAACGTAGCTATCCCCAATATCATTGCCTCCAGTATTGTAACCCGTCCCCACAATAGTTGGTTGACGTGATACATTCTCGCCAGCTTGTAAATCAGCTAAAATGTTTTGCGTTTCTGATTCACGGTCAATGGACCAACCTAATGTTCCGGGTTCAACCGTTACTTCACCTTCTGAAGTACTTTGGAATTGACGCGGTTTGTCATAAGTTGCGTATTCATCGTTTAATGTTCCAAGATATTCGTAAATTAATTCTTGGTCATAAACAATCTCGTTATTTGAATCAAAGTAAATCCACTCTTCAATTGTTTCTTGAGGAATTGTGACATTGTTTCCAGCAATTTCTAGATTAATTTCAGTGTTTTTAGCTGTTTCAATTTGTTCCATGACTGAATCAATTTTTTCGTCATGGCTTGATACTTCAGGTTCTAAGTAAGCTGAATTAATTTCGATTGATTCTTCACCATTTTGAACACCGTTCATAATTAATTCTTGAACTTTATCAATATCTAATTGATTTCCTTCTTCCGCTTCAGTAACGTAGTAACCTTGCGCTTCAGTATATTCAATCGTTGCATCTTGAGCCGCTGTACGGTCTTCATTACTTAAACCTAGATCCGCTAATTGTTTGTTTAATTTTTGCTCGTCTAAATTCATTGTTTCCATTAAGCCACCATCATGGTTTTCAGATTGGAAGTAACCTGTAATCCACTCATTTGGGTTTTGGCTATTGTAAGTTTTTGTTAAAACTTCACCCGTTTGTAATTCTGGTTCCAATTCACCTAATTGAATCGAACCAACTTCTTGGCCGTTCTCAGTAATTTGGAAAGTTTTGCTGTAGATATCCTCTTGAATTTTTTCTTCCGCTTCAGGGAGTGTTAAATTACTAATGTCAACACTTCCAAAAGTTGTATTTGCTTGGAATTTCTCAGCATAATATCCGATACCTGCACTATATGCCACAATTATGATGACTAGTACCGATACCACAGAGATAATTAGTTTTTTCATTTGTTCACCTCAAAAAATTTAATATTCGTTCTTTTAAATAACAAGACCTCATTCAAATATATATTTTAGCATGTAAATGTGAATAAAGTATAAATATTACTTAACTATTGTGTGGCGGTTGTGTGACAAATTTTCTAATCGCGTGTGCGACTCCATTCTCATTATTCGTTAAAGTCAGCTCATCGGCCACTCTTTTTACTTCTGGATGGCCATTTTCCATTGCGACTCCTAAACCAGCCATTTTAACCATTTCGTAATCATTTAATTCATCTCCTATGGTCATAATGTCTTCAGCTTTAATATCTAATAGTTGGATTAAAGCATTTAGACCATTAGCTTTATTCGCTAATTTAGGAATAAATTCAATTGCAACGGGTAAAGAGCGGACAATATGAACTTGTTCATATAATTCATTAGGAATTTTTTCTAAATAATCATCGATAAATTCAACTCCACCAAAGACAACAATTTTATAGAGTGTCTCTAAGTTTAGAACTTCTTCGAATTTTGCCAATGTAATATCAGTACTTAGCGTTTTAGCGTCTTGTACAACCGTTGGATTCGCTGTCTCATCATCAACTAAATACAGCTTATCTGGATCAAAGGCAACCATTTGAACTTCTTCACTTCGGTACTCTTTAAAGATATCATAAATTGCTTGACGGTCTCCTTCAGTTAAGATTGTTTCATGAACAATATTTAAGTCAGGTAACTGATGGATAACTGCCCCATTTTGTAAGATTAAATATTCATCGCCATCCCCTTGTGGCAATTGTTTAGACAAATATTGAATACTCGGTAGCGTACGTCCTGTACAAATAACGACTTGAACACCTTGTTCAATCGCCTCTTTAATCGCGTCTACATTTTCTTGCGACAAAGATTTGTCATCTCTTAGTAAAGTCCCATCTAAATCAATTGCTACGAGTTGAATATCACGTGTCATTTATGCTGCTTCCTTTCTGACCATTAAAAGGCCATCGCCAAGTGGAACAAGTGTTGAACGGTTTGATTTATCATTTAATATAGTATCAAACAATTCATTTAATTTACGATGAATTTTTCTAACGCGTTTTGGAATTTCTGCTTCATCATCTAATACTGTGCCACCTTGAAATACATCGTCAATAATTAATACGCCACCTTGACGAAGTAGACGCATACATTCAGGATAAAATTCGATATATTTCGCTTTGGCACTATCCATAAAGATTAAATCATATGAACCTTCTAAGGTCGGTAAGACATCCGCTGCGTCCCCTTCAATTAAAGTAATGCGATCTTCTAGACCCAACTTTTTAAAGTTTTCTTTGGCACGTTCATACATTTTTTCATAGCGGTCAATGGTCGTTAAATGCCCATCTGCTTGTAAATGCTGTGCCATTAAACTTGCTGAGAAGCCGATGGCTGTTCCGATTTCTAGAACTTGACTTGGTTGCATGGTTGCAGTAAAGAAATCAAGAAACTTCGCTGTTTCGTGCGGTACAATCGGAATGCCTAATTCATTCGCATAAGCTTCAATCTCACCAAGTCCTCCCTCAAAGTCAAGTTGGCCTTCACGCATAAAGTCAACAACTTTTTGCATCACGATTGGGCGGTGCATCATTTCGTTTAACATGTTATTACTCCTCTATTCAATATTCTCCAGAAAAAAACGAACTTTGGCGCTTGATCAGTCCTAGCTGGCCGACTCAAAGAGTACCGAAAGTTCGTTAGACATACTTGATTATTGGTCACTCTCTACAGAGTCTAAGTCCAATAATTCTTCTACTGTTATATCACTCGCATCTGCAGTGACGTCATGGTATAAGTTATAATCACTCGAAATTTTGTGATCGTCATCATATTCCACGTGGATTCCACGAATTCGACCGTTATCAATATGACTTGTCGTAATCACATAATCACTTGCTCTTAGAACAATTCGCTCGTCATCGTCTGGCACATAGCCTAGATGATAAATAATCAGACCAGCAATTGTATCTACTTCATCATTTTCTAATTCAACATCAAAATACTGATTAAATTTATCAATTGGTAAAATACCATTCACATAATAATTGTTATCATCGATTTTACGTATGTCACCTGCTGTTGAGATATCTGTCTCATCTTCGATATCCCCAACAATCTCTTCTAACACGTCTTCTAATGTAACAATCCCTTCAACCCCACCATACTCATCTCGCAGTATAGCCAAGTGAGTTTCTTCACGTCGGAATTCAACTAATAAATCATCAACAAAGACTGTGGATGGTACAAATAGTGGCTCACTTGATATATCAAGAATATCAATATTATCAAAACCAACTGTTCGTGCGTGTTTCAATAAATTCTTCATATGAACAACACCCACAACATTATCTTTTTCACCTTCATAGATAGGAATTCGTGAGTAAGGTGTATCTAGCAACGCTTCAATATTCTCATCGTAGTCATCTTCAATATCAACCATGATTGTATCCGTACGTGGCACCATGATTTCTCTAGCCATCTTATCATCTAAAGATAGAACACCTTGAAGCATTGAAAATTCAGCTAAATCAATAGAACCTTCTTTTCGACTTTCAGCCATTAACACTTTCATCTCATCACGAGTGAATTTTTCATCATTCTCCGAGAAATCAAGAGGTGTTAGTCGCTGTAATAATCCAGTTGAAGCTGATAATAATGCAATAAAGGGACGGAAAATTTTCTGAATCGTTCCAATAATACCACTTGTACCCATGGCGATTTTTTCTGGCATTTGTAATGCCACTTGTTTTGGAAACAATTCACCGAACACTAAAGTAATATATGACAAAATTAACGTAACGACAACAATCGCAACTGTTACTGCTCCAGGAAATGTCGGTAGCAAAGCTGAGAATCTGTCAGCAAATGAAGTCGCTGCAGAGGCACTGGATAAGAATCCCGCTAAAGTGATCGCAACTTGAATAGTTGCTAAGAAATCATCAGAATTCTCTAATAATTCCAAAACCCTTTGAGCTTTCTTATTACCTTCTTCTGCTAATGCTTTCATTTTTGACTGGTTGACTGATACGAAGGCAATTTCACTTGCTGCGAAAAACGCGTTAATTGCCGTCAAGACTATAATTACTATGACTTGTGTCCACAAGGACCCCGAGGAACCCATTATTTTCTCTCCTTTTAATAATTCAATTTTTTTCTTTACTTATAAATATAAGAAAAAAACGAACAAATTGCAAGAAATAAACGATGAATTTATCCTGTCTTTCCCCCCTTTTTTTATGTAAGCAATTTTTATCAAGTTTAACCTTCATCTTCTTGTAAAATCAGTGTTCTTTTCTATTTTTTCCTGAATGAAATATGAATGATTTTTAACATATTTCTATTGCATAATAATTCTAATAAAAACTAGATAATTTTATGCATATATGTTAATATTATATGTTGTGCTAATGAGAAACGCAGATTTAACATTAATTTAATATTAAAAAACAATTAGAAATCTTTGCATTCTGAATCACATTTTGCTAATATGAATCTATCAAACTACAGTGAATTTTACTACAAGGAGTTTCGCTTTATGATAAAAAACCTCGTGCATCATAAAGACAATATTGTGACGATTAATGAAACAATGAATTGTCTCGACGCGATCGAAATTTTAGAGCAGCATTCTTTAAGAAATGCGCCGGTCGTCGATGCTACTAATACATTATACCGCGGTAATATTTACCGTTATCATATTTATAAATACAAATTTCATCACCCAGATGCTGATCTTGCGCAAGTAAAAGTGACTCAATTTCTTAAAAACACGACGCGAGTTGTTCACGAGAATGATACCTTTTACCAATTAATTTTTGAGATTCGTGATTTACCTTTTATTGCCGTATTAGATAAGGAAAATGTCTTTACAGGAGTCATCCAACACGATGTTATGATTAATTACTTAGCTCAAGCTTGGGTCGCAGACAAGTCAGGTTACGTTCTTGCTATTCAAACACGTGGGGAAAAAGGCGAGCTGAAAAAGTTAGCTCGACTTGTGAATCGTAAGGCAGATATTCAATCTGCCGTTACCTTTGAGAAAACGACCTATGATACGTCCACTTACTTAATGGTAACGCTACCAGAGTACTTGGATGTATCGTCAGTCCGTGCACTAGTTAATGACTTGACTCGCCGCAAATACGATGTCAATGTGGTTACGTTGTAGGATAGTGAAAATTTGAGAGAGCACTTGAGTTAGGTGGCTGTGCTGTTTGGCACGATTTTCGGCAACTCAAGACAAATGGATTAGCCGTTCGATTCTAATTGCACCAACTCAAGACAAATGAGTTTTCCGTTCGACTCTAGTTGCACGAACTCAAGTCAAATGGATCCCCCATTTGGCTCTAGTTCCACCCCAACTCATTCACTCATCACAAATTAAAAAGTGTCCAAAAATCTTCTCAGATTTTTGGACACTTTTTGCTTACGCATATTTAATTGTTCTAAGCTTTAAAGCCTTGTAAGAAAGGATTCGATTGGATTTCTTGTGACACAGTCGTTGGTCCACCATGCCCTGGGAACAAGACAAAGTCTCCAGGTAAAGTTAAGATATCACGGGCAATTCCAACTAATAACGTTTGTAAATCGCCACCAGGTGTATCTGTTCGACCAATCGAGCCGTTAAATACAGTGTCGCCACAAATCACAAAGCCATCTTCTTTGAATGTGTACACGACATGTCCGGGACTATGACCTGGAATCAACGCAATGTCAAAGGTAAATGATCCGACTGTATATTCTCCAAGTTCTGACCATAGATGATCCGCTGGACGGTTCACTACAACTGTACTTGGTTGCATATTACGGTTCGGAGTTTGGAATGTCTCCGATTCAATTTCGTGGACATATACTTCAATACCGAATTCGTCTCGCACTGAATCCACTGCTAAGACATGGTCAAAATGTGTATGAGTAATCAGAATCGCTTCGGGCTCCCAACCATTTTCCTTTATCCAAGCGATAATACGGTCTGCATCATCACCTGGATCAATAACCAATGCTTTGTTGACTTCATTATAGACGACATACGTATTTTCCTGAATTTGACCGACAACTAATTTTGCTACTTTTAACATAATTTTGCCTCCTAGAAAATTTTAATAAGAATCGTCTAAATAAACTCTTGTCACTCGAGGACCGATAGACGTTAGGATTTCATAACCAATCGTTCCAACTTCTTTTGCGATTGTTGACGCATGGTTTGTCCCTTTATAATCCGTTCCGATCAAAGTAACGTTTGTTCCAATAGGATATTCACGTGGTAAGCGAATCATTAATTGATCCATATTAATTGTCCCAACAATTGGGCAAGCATGGCCGTCAACATTTAAAGAAATCCCTTTATAGTGACGTAACCAACCATCCGCATAACCAATTGGAATTGTTCCAATCCACTCATCTTCACTTGCTTCATACGTAGCGCCATAGCTTACTTTAGAGCCTTTCTCTACTTTCTTCACATAGATTAATTCTGACACTAATTGTAAAGCTGGGCGCAATTCTTTAGTGATTGGATTATCTAAATCATCTTTAGGATCAATACCGTACATCGCAATCCCTAAACGCACAATATCGGTTGGATAATTCAAATGCCACATACCCATACCAGAGTTCGCTATATGACGCACTTTAACTTCTTCGGGAATGGCCTCAGTTAATTCCACCCACTTATTATATTGCTCTTCAATATATTCTTCTGGTCCACCACCGGCTGTTGAGAAGTGGGTAAAGACACCTTCCCAATTTGTCCAAGGATAGGCTTTAATGCCAGCTTTAAATGCTTCAATTTCCTCAACAGAGCGCAATCCAATCCGTCCCATACCTGTATCTAAAGCCAGATGGAACGTTAATTTAGATAGATTTAATAAACCAAGTTGGTTTGTCTCTTCTAATTGCTCATAAGCCAGTTTGAAGAAATCTAAATGACTCACAGTAATGGTCAAATTATAATGTAAAATTTCTGCGATACCACGCGGATCTGTTAGGCCTAATATAAGAATGGGCACTTGTGAGAATCCTTGGCTACGTAATTCAATACCTTCATCAACTGTCGCAACAGCTAATCCAGTTGCTCCAGCCTGAAGTGCTGCTCGAGCTATTGGCACAGCTCCGTGTCCGTAACCATTAGCTTTGACAGTGGCATAAATTTGTTGATTGTCTTTTAACTGACTTTCAACTAATTGAATATTGTGGCGAATCGCAGTTAAATCGACGATTGCTTGTGTGGGTCTATGGTCGCTATAATCTATCATTAATTTATCTCCTTCTTATTAGAAAAATACTCTTTTAATCTGTCTCTTAATGTATGTTCATCCAATTCAACAATCACGGTTGCTGTCGCATGAAAGCGTGAATGACTGATGGAAACTTTCGCTTCTGGGTGAGTAAAGGGTGCGTTCGTAATCACCGGCACACCGCGTTCGTCAGGCAATATGGTAATATCAGTGAACTTTAATTTACTCCCTACACCCGTTCCTAACGCTTTTCCATAGGCTTCTTTAGCACTAAATCGTCCCGCTAAAAAGCTGGCTTGCCTGACTTGCGAGTAATTATTGTAGATTTCCAACTCAAGTTCCGTCAGAATCTTTGCCGCAAAACGAGGCTGTCGCACCGAAGCTTCTACAATGCGTTCTATTTCTATTATATCTGTCCCTAATTGCATTCTAGTTCTCCCTTTGGAATTTATATATTTATCTCATTATACATTAAAAGCCGTATGAACATAGTGTCATACGGCTTCTGCAGCAAAATGCGTTAGCTTCCGCCATTGCTTTACTTATATTATTTATATATGTATTTTTTGGTTAAAAGTCAGCTTTTACTATATTAGAAAAGCTGAATAAAAGGATAAACTGTGTTTAGTTTATTCCGTTAAAATGAATTTGGTGCTTTTTTAACAAACATTTCATAGAATGTGCTAATTAGTCGTTTTTGGACTTGATTTTAAAGTTTTTGCTTTTACGATCAGAATTATTTCCTTGTTGTTTCCCTTTGTTACCTTGTTTGCCTTTGTAACCTTGTTTTCCACGGTTGTTTCCACCACGGTCATTACGGTTGTTACTACGGCGTCTGTTGTATTTTTTGTTGTTTTTAGATTTCTTTCCACCAGCATTTGGTAATGGTCTTTGTGGAGAAATAACAACCTCAACATCGTTATTTTCTGATAAAACTTCTTTTAATAAAGCCGAAACTAAATCATTTGCTTCGTAGTGCGCTAATAACATTTTCGCAGTGTTGCGGTGTTTGTTTGCTTCACTCGATTCTAAAATCTCATTAATTTGGTCAACTAATTGTTGAACTTGTCCGTGCTCTACTTCTTCTGATGTTGGCGGGCTTAATGGTTTCATTTGTTTACGAGTTAAGTTCTCGATTGTTTTTAAGTAAGACATTTCGTTGTGTGTAACGAATGATAATGACATGCCATCTTTACCAGCTCGTCCTGTACGTCCGATACGGTGAACGTAACTTTCTGGGTCTTGTGGAATATCATAGTTATAAACGTGTGTCACACCTGAGATATCTAAACCACGAGCTGCAACGTCAGTTGCCACTAAGATTTCAATGCGTCCTTGACGGAATTCGTTAATTACGCTTGAACGTTTTTGTTGTGTTACGTCACCGTGAATTAATTCTGAGTTGTAACCACGTAATGTTAAACCGCGTCCTACTTCATCAACACGTTTTTTTGTACGACAGAAGATGATGGCTTGCTCTGGATTTTGTACGTCCATGAAGCGTGTTAAGACATCGAATTTTTCGTTGTCTTTTAATTTAACAAAGTATTGTTCAATTAAATCAGCTGTCATTTCTTTCGCTTCAATCTTCACGTGAATTGCGTCAGTTAAGAATTGCTCTCCTAATTTTTTAATTGCAGCTGGCATTGTTGCTGAGAATAATAATGTTTGACGTGTTGCAGGAGTTTTTTCGATAATCGATTTAATATCATCGATGAATCCCATATTTAACATCTCATCTGCTTCGTCTAAGATGACTGTCTCGATGTCTTTTAAGTTTAAGACACGACGGTTAATTAAATCTAGAACACGTCCTGGTGTCCCAACGATGATTTGTGGGTGATTACGTTTGATACGTTCGATTTGTTTTTGAATGGATGTTCCACCGTATACAGTGAATACGCGTGCGCGAACATCTTTTCCTAAGCGGAAAATTTCTTCTTGAACTTGGATTGCAAGTTCACGAGTTGGTGCAATAACAATTCCTTGAATTCCTTTATTATTATTGTGGATTTTATTCAACATTGGAAGACCAAATGCAGCTGTTTTACCAGTACCAGTTTGAGCTTGACCAATAACGTCGCGTCCTTCTAGTGCATGTGGGATTGCTTGTTGTTGAATAGGTGTTGGTTCCTCGAACCCCATATCATCTAAAGTATGGATTAGTTCGGGTTTTAAATTAAATTCATTAAATTTCACTAAGGTATTACCTCTTTCTGTTTTGCCTGTTTGTTATATGTTTGTTTAAAAAGAAAAAACGCCTAGACACAACTCAGTATCAAGCAATGGGCATGTGTCATTAGGCGATGCTATGTAAATTTTCACTTTAACCTTTGTTAGTGTAACATGTTAATCCTTACGTCACAACTATTTTGTTTATGATTGCGTTTCCTTACTTGTTAAGTGTGTCACGATTTTTAATAAATCAACGCCGAAACTTGATTTAACTAAGACCATATCCTCTGAAGTAACCGTATTTTCAAGTTGTTCAATGAGTATTTGATGGCTTTCTGGTTCATAGATGAGATGTGTGTCATCATAAACTTCTTTTAATTCTTCGTATAAATATTGCATTTGCTCACCAAACAAGTAAACGACATCGATATTTTGCAGGTCAATATCTTTCGCAATCTCACGGTGGAATTGTTCACTGTGAGGACCTAATTCGCGAATATCTCCTAGGACAGCAATTTTACGACCGTTCTGTTTTGTTTGAAGTGTTGAATAAGCTTGTAATACTGCTCGCATCGATGTTGGGCTCGCATTATAGGCGTCATTTAATAGTTGAGCGCCATTCTTCATCTCTAGCCATTCTAAACGGTTCGCCGTTAATTTAAACTGAGACAATTGGAAGATCGCTTGCTCAATTGGAACATTAATGCTTTTAGCAATACTTAAAGCAATTAAGGCGTTTGATACGTTATACGCTCCCATAACCGGAATCATACATAGAACATTTTCGTCTAAGTTTGTTTTAAAGTAAGTTTTACTTTGTTCTTCAATTAATTCTTTCGCATAAACATCACTGGTCTCGTCAAAGCCGATACTTAGCGTATCAATGGATTTATTTAATTCTGGCATCTCACTTTGTATTAAAGGCTCGTCACCTGGATAAATAAATAGACCAGATTCTTTTAAGCCAGATAAAATTTCTAATTTGGCTTGAGCAATTCCTGCACGTGATCCTAAGAACTCTAAATGACTTTCGCCAATCAACGTGATGACTGCAATATCCGGTTGGGCAATTTCACTCAAAGCTTTAATTTCTCCGAAACCACTCATACCCATTTCACACACTACAACTTCAGTTGTTTCTGGCATTTGCAGTAACGTATAAGGTAAACCAATCTCATTATTATAGTTCCCTTGAGTTTTATGCACTTGGTATTTTGCCATGAGCGCGTTGGCTGTCATATCTTTGGTCGTTGTCTTTCCGTTACTTCCTGTAATTCCAATCACGATTGGGTCTAGAATGTCACGGTAGTATTTCGCTAAGGCTTGCATCGCTTCTAAAGTATCGTCTACAAAGATGCAGGTAATCTGTTCCGAAGGAGCCTCAGCTTGGTCTTTAGACCAAAAAGTTGCGATAGCACCATTCTCAATCGCTTTTTGGATATAGTCATGGCCGTCTGTCTTTCCACTAGTTAGCGGAACGAATAAGCTTCCTGAAGTTATTTGGCGGGAATCGAATTCTACGTTATTAATTTCAATGTCTCTATTTTCTGCGGTGTAGTCAATCGCATGTACTGCTTTAACTACATCCATTAATTTAATACTCTTCATGTTTCACCTACCACACATTTCTCGTTATTTATCATATCTAGTTAAATATATCATATTTTGTCCAAAATAAAATACGAATCACTATTGCAAAGCAAAATAATGATTCGTATTCGACTAAAAATCGACTTTTAATTGGCTATTTCTTTCATGGCGACGTAAGGCTAACTGGATTAATTCATCAATTAAATCACGTTGACTTAAGCCAGTACCTAACCATAAGTTCGGATACATACTGTATTGGGTAAAGCCTGGCATAGTATTGATTTCATTAATATAGATGTCTCCATTGTTTGTTAAGAAGAAATCTACTCGAGCTAAGCCCGAACAATCAATCGCACGATAGGCTGCAAGCGCGTATTCTTGAACTTGGCTAGCGATGTGGTTAGGAATTTCAGCTGGAATTTGCATCTCAACGGTATTATTGAGGTATTTCTCATCATAATTGTAAAAATCAGATTGCTTCACCAATTGTCCAATCACACTGACGTGCGCATCATCATTCCCTAAGACAGCCACTTCACACTCTTCTGCGCGAATTCCTTGCTCAACAACGATACGACGATCAAATTGTAAAGCCAATTCCACAGCTTCAACTAATTCACTGCTGTCAGTCACTCTTGATATCCCGACACTAGAACCTAAATTCGCTGGTTTAACAAATAATGGATATAACAAGCTACCTTCTGAACGCGCAATTAAGTCTTCTTTATCTGATTGCCATTCTCTTTGATCGAAAGCGATGTAAGGAACTTGCGGTAGTCCTGCACGTTCAAATAAGTTTTTACTGATAATTTTATCCATTCCAGCAGCACTTGCAGCTACGCCTGCTCCTACATATGGAAGATTTAGAATTTCTAAGAATCCTTGAATTGTTCCATCTTCTCCATTTGGTCCATGAAGAATTGGGAAGACAACTGTATCCTCTTCCGCAATATCACCAGGATTAATGTTAATACCGGTCGAAGAACCTTTTTCATTATCACACCAGGATTCTACTTGTGCGGAACTTAAGCGTAACTGTTCCGAGAACGCGCTTGGCTCTTCCAATAAAGGTCCCTTAATCCACTTCCCTTGGCGGGTAATATAGATAGGTTGAACTGTATATACATCGAACATAATTTGTTGCACGATATTATGTGCTGATAATATCGAAATATCATGCTCTGCGCTTTGTCCGCCATAAAGCATTGTGATTTTCATTGTCTAAACCTCCAATAGTAAACTCGTCTAATAGATAAAATTTTTTTAATTTTAACAATAGTAAATATACCATATTTCCACTGTAAAAATAATATTTTTTTCTATTCAATTCATAATACTATATATTAATTTATATAATGGAATAAAGCAAGTTACTATCTAAGCTTACTAAGCATCCACACTGCTTGATGGAACCCCTTGACTTCGTAATTCAAAATCATCGATGTCTTCAATAACTTCTAATTCTAACGTCCAGCGCTGTGCGTTCGTATCATAAACTAGAAAGCCAATGTGTTCTTTTGGTACTTGATCTTGCGTTAATAAGGTCAATTCGTCTTCGATAATATTTAATGGCACTTTCCAATACGTACCCGTTTGAATTGCTTGAACAAAGTTAATTTTTAATCCACGAGAGAATAGCGGAGCGATTTGCTCCACAACATTCAAGGGTAAAGGATTTACTTTTTCTTTTCGCATAAAAAAGAGTGAACGGGATTCATTCACTAACGCAACCATTCTAGCTTGGATAACTCTTTGAAAACGTGAATAGAAGTGTGAAACAAAGCGGTAAAAGACTTTCAGTAGGCCATTAGGTAACCTTAAAAATACGTAGTTGTTTTGAAGTTTATAGAAAAATGCTGACTTTAAGCCTTTATTTGCGTGGAACAAATATAAAATCTCAGCTATCTCATTGGCTGTTAATTGGTGCATGGATTCCATATTTTCAAAATCAATCCAATTTGACATTCGCAACTCTGCGTTGCTGCTAGCTTCGAAGTAGTTCGCTACTTCTGTTTTATTTCGTAAAACTTTGAAATTTGTTTGCGCGTCAAAACGTCCAACTTCAGGAGGTGCTTGAGCAAGTATTATATTATTCGGCATATACTGGAATTCAAAATCCTCAAGGACTAGATCAATACCTCGAGTCATAATATGGTTAGTAACAGAATCATAATGAACATATAAATTTACACGACTCACACTCGCATCCTCCTTTCTTCCAATTTAATTTCTTAACATAATATACTACATTCTACCCATTTTATTCATAAATTAATAGTGTTAAAACACGAGTTTATGTGACATTTATGTTACATATTTCCTTTATTAAACTCCCCTTATATTCCATGGCAGTTATATGAATCAGCACAATAATAACTAAGCATTATTATGCAATTATTTATTTACTATCCGAATTTAATAGTATCAAATGAGTATCTCATTGACATCTCTCCATAAAAATATTCTATAATAGTTAACAAGCAATTGCTAGAGATACGCCTACTGACCTTCGTATATCCATCTTAGCATGTTTGTATGAATTATTTAATAACAAAGAAACGACCTACCTTATTAGGTAAGTCGCATCATTTATAATGATTATTAAAATTGAACTTCTGGTACTTGGCGTGCTTCCTCTGGAGTTTCTAGTAAGCTTCGGCGATTAAAGCCATGAACATTTGCCACAATATTCGTCGGCACTGTTTCAACGGTTGTGTTATATTGGGTTGCAGTTGAGTTGTACAGTTGACGTGCCGTCGCAATTTGTTGCTCCGTTTTCTCAAGGGTTGATTGCAATTGTGTAAAGTTCGTATTCGCTTTTAAATCTGGATATTGCTCTGCGACAACTAATAGTCTTGATAGAGCTCCTGATAATTCATTAGACTTAGCATTAATTTCAGCTGGATCCGCATCACTTGGCAAGTTAATCAATTGTTGTCTTGCTTGAGTGACTGATTCTAAAGTTTCTCTTTCGTGACTCGCATAACCTTTTACCGTGTTCACTAAGTTTGGAATTAAATCGTTACGACGTTGTAGCTGTACATCGATTTGGCTAAATGATTCATCTACCCAGTTACGACGTTTAATTAAATTATTATAAATAAGTACCCAGATAATCGCGATGACCACGATAACGGCGATAATTATCCACATGATATTCATATATATATTCTCCTTCCAAGACATTTAATAGTTTCTACTATACATTATATTAAATAATTGATTCATTGTCGAAAATTATCCCCTATAGCTCGTTTTCCCTCTTAAAAAATAGACTTAATCGTCAATGTGTTCTTAAGTGTTGTTTATCTCGAATTCGTATTGATGTCTGCTTTTTATCATGATATCATCAAGTTGACGTTTGAATGATATTAAAGAAAAGCAACAACTGAAAGGAAGATACATATATGACAACCGAAGCAATTACACAATCAGCAACAACCATCCAAACAACTGGAATTGAATTAAACGCGTTAAAACCAACTGAATTAGCAAGTTTTTATGAGGAAAAAATCGGCTTAACTTTACTAAGCAAAGATGACGCTGGGAAAATCTATCACTTAGGAACACCAGACGGAACTGTACTTATCTCAATTTACCCAGCGACAACTGAAAAATCACAAAGAACGACTGGTTTATATCACTTAGCTTTATTATTACCAACACGCGGTGACTTAGGTGGTATGTTACGTCACTTACTAGAAAACCAAGTCAATGTTGAAGGTGCATCAGATCACGGGTACAGTGAGGCATTATACTTACCTGACCCAGAAGGAAACGGTATTGAAATATACGCTGATAAAGATAGAAGTGAATGGGACATTAAAGATAATGGCCTAATTGGTGGTATCGTTATCGCATTGGACGCTGAAGGCGTACTTTCATCACAAGAGGTGCCTTTCACCGGTATACCAAATGGAACAACGATGGGGCATATTCATTTACACGTAAATGATATTGAATCAACTTTAAGTTTCTATCATGAAGTGATGGGCTTAGGTCTTAAATTCATTATGAATGAAGCAGCTTTATTTATGGCTACACAAGACTACCACCATCATTTAGGTGCCAACCTTTGGAATGGTCATAATATCCCTGCTGCTCAAGACGCAACACAAGGTTTACGTAACTCTGTTTGGTCAGGTTCTGCGGAAGATTTAAAAGCGATTCAAGCAAAATTAACTGACATTGGACATGAATTTACTAAAGATGGCGAGACTCTTTACTTTAAAGATCCGGCCGGAACAGGTATTATCCTAAAAGTCATAAAATAGTAAAACATTGAAAGGTGTACTTGCTATGGCTTGTACGCCTATTATAGATGTTTATTAATTTACATATAATCGAAAGGATGACTACTTTGAAAAAGAACACACTGAAAACAATTATCGCTCTATTCCTACTTGCCCTTATCGCTAGTCCACTCACAGCCATGGCGCAAGAAGGTGCCACTTCTGACGCTGTTATTTATCCAGCTCGTTACCAACTTAACTCAATCGATTCTGTTAACTTAGCTGAATTTTATGAATATAACATGGGGATGACGATTCTAGAAGAAGCAGATGGGTATTACCGTTTAGGAACTTCGGATGAACGTACGTTACTTGAGATATTCCCGACAGATATCCCTCGTGGGGAAAGCTTATCAACAGGGCTATACCACACTGCTTTCCTATTCAATGACCGCAAATATTTGGGAAGTGCATTAAACCATCTCATGGAAACTCAGTCACCCATTGAAGGCTTTACTTATCACGGTGTCAGTGATGCGATTTATGCCGCTGATATTGAAGGTAACGGGATTGAATTATATTGGGACTATCCTGAAGAAGAATGGCCTCAAGGCGAAGGCGACAACTCTGTTGACATGTTAAACGAGCCACTTGATTATGTTGAAGTAATGGAATCGGCGACTGAGGAATTCACTCAATTAGATGAACGTACTAAAATTGGTCACTTCCATTTAGTCTCTGATGACTTTGACGCTGCAGGTGAGTTTTACAGTGATGTCTTTGGTTTAAATACGCAAAGTTATGTTGAAGGTGACTCATTCTTCCAAGCTTCTGGAAGATATCACCACCATATCGCAAATAATAATTGGTTCGCCGATCAAGGGATTACACAACCAGAAGAAGGCCAACAAGGACTTCGTGCAACGATTTGGGAAACTCAATCCGAAGATTTCTTTAATGAAGTGATCAGTAACTTAGATTCTTTAGGAGCTGATTATACTCTAGAGGATAATTCACTGAGCTTTAATGATGCCTCTGGTTTAGGTGTGATTGTTGAATTAGTTTCTGAATAAACATTGAGCGTAGAATATAAGGGATAGCCCCTTTGTTCTACGCTTTTTTGTTGGATAAAATATTTTATTGCATAAGGTTTTTAAATATTTTATAATGACTGCATTTGAAAACACGCTTGAAAGGAGGGTCAACCTATTAAACGAACACATTATTTATTCCGCTGGGGGACTGTCCTCGTATCTTTAGGTCTTTTAGTCTACGTAATGCTTCACTTTGCTTTTGCTAAACAAGGCTTTCATATTGATGAAATATACTCTTATGGTCTCAGCAACAGTTACTACAATCCCTTTCCAACTGCAATCAATGAATGGACGCCAAGTACGTATTATCAAAACTACTTGATGCCTAACCACGCAACAGCGTTCGAATATGGGTCGGTAATGTCTAATCAAGTCAATGACGTGCATCCACCGCTATATTATTTATTATTCCACACGATTGCCTCTTTTTGGCAAGGTGGCTTTTCACCGATGGTGGGCTTAACGCTTAATCTAGGGGCGCATATAGCGACAATGATTGTATTATTTTTCTCAATCTATTACTTAACGAAGAATTTTTATTTAAGTATCTTTGCTGGCTTGTTCTGGGGGTTGAGTATCGGTGGGTTAAGTTCGATGTTATTTATTCGGATGTATCATCTGATGGGCTTTTTCGTCATTAGTTTGTTATATCTACTTTTACGGTATAGCCGTTCTAATAAATCATATACGACAATTCTTTTGATACCTATATTTATCGCTACTTTATTGGGCGCTTTGACTCATTATTATTTCTATTTGTATGCCTTCTTTATTGTGGCGGTCGCATGTATTGGCCTTCTAATGATTAAGGAATTTAAAAAAGCAATTATACTGGGCGTTATAGAAGTAGGCGCAATTGGGGTTGCTTGGGGTATTTTCCCAGCGGTCTTTTCACATATTTTCGCTTCGAATCAAGGTGTTGAAGTATTAAATAATGCCAATAATGCGAATTTCACAGAGAATTTGAAATTATATTTAAGTTTTGTGCAAAAGGATTTACTTGCTGATGTGTCGCTACCAATCTTTATCGGTGTGTTAATTGGCTGTATTATT
Organism: Ruoffia tabacinasalis; assembly: GCF_005864045.1. GTDB lineage: Bacteria > Bacillota > Bacilli > Lactobacillales > Aerococcaceae > Ruoffia > Ruoffia tabacinasalis. Next base: position 49,310 of record NZ_VBSP01000016.1, read on the forward strand.
CTACTTTGTGTGCAAAGCAAGACCTTAATTAATCGAGTGACTTTCTTACAAATTGCAATGATTATTCTGCCTATGGGCTTATATATCTTTCTCGTTCAAGATTTATCTCATTATCATACCGCCCGCTACATTTACCCAATTTATTCAGTCGTCGCTGTGGCGGTTGTGTTAGTGATTTACTTTTCCCTGCGGGCGATTTTAAGTAAGCCTTGGAGTACTGCCATGACCATTCTTGGTTTAAGTTTAATCGTCTTACTTGGTTTCAAGCGTGAGACAGTTTACTTTCAATATTCAGATCAAGGGGCTTTAACACAAAGTATTCTTGAAAATCCCACCAATTCGGCGATGGTCTTCAGTGCTTCACGCTGGCAAATCGCAGAATACTCACCCCAACTCGCCTTACATGATGAGGTCTATCCTATGATACTGGAGTCGACAGACGCTAGTTACATGCCTGTGATGGAGGCGCATGACCTAGGTGAGCCTTTAGCGATTTATACTAATAGTACGCAACTTAAGCAAGAAGAGTTAATCCAATCAGTCTTAGAGAAGTATCAGTTAACTGATTACAAAGTATTGCATCAAACGAATGATTTAATTGTTTATTATTTTGAATAATATACACAATGCGAGTGGTCTACGGTTCACTCGTGTTTTTTTGTAAAGATGAATTGTAAAATTAAGTGCGACAAATAAAGAAACCCATAACAGGTTCGTGTAAAATGTTAGTAATGACAAAAACATAAACACGGAGGTCTGTTATGAGCTACACACATCTTACCATAGAGGAACGTTCAAAAATAGAAATACTCTATCAAGAAGGCTATAAAATTAATCGCATTGCTCAATTAATCGGGCGCCATCGGTCAACGA